>NZ_JACXSI010000024.1 GCF_014712675.1 Peribacillus faecalis
AGATATCAATGGAAATTAAATAAGATGACCCCTGTACAATACAGAGATCATCTTAATCAAGCAGCCTAAGCGTCCTTTTTTATAAATGTCCTTTACAAAGGGTACATTTCAATATTGAAGTTCCCTTTTTCTATTTAACCTCCCGTTACGATCGTTAATTCACTCTAACAATTGAGGCAGTAATCTTTGGACACTTATTCAAAATGCAATTTATAATCTTCTGCTTTAACCATATTTAACTTTTTAGAAAAATAATGAATTAAAGTTACATTTAAGATGATTGGCAAAATGAAGAACATACTTAACATGATAGAAATATTTTTTATTGTCCATCCACCTTCAGCTAGATTCATATAATTCAATGGTCCAACCAAACCAGATAAACCAAATCCGGCGCTATATGGCGTACCTTGAATATTTAAAACGCCGGCTAATGCTCCCAGAATTGCTGCTGTAATTAACATTGGTAACGCAATTTTAGGCTTCATGAAGAAGTTTCTCATTTGAATCTTTGGCGAACCTAGTACGTGCGCTAGCGCTGTTCCTAGAGAGTTTGCTTTATAACTAGCGAAGGCTAAACCGACACCGGCTGCTACGACTCCTAAATTTGCAGCGCCCGAACCAACGCCAGAAAGCATAATAACCGTCGCTACTCCCACTGTTGAAATAGGAGATAAAATGATTAGGCAGAATGCGACCGAAATCAGCGCACCCATTATAATCGGCTGTAAAGTTGTCAATTTCGCCACCAATTCCCCTAGTAATCCAGTCGCGTCTTGAACAAAAGGCAAGATTAAATAACCTATCATTCCAGGTATTAAAATGCTTAAAGTTGGCATTAACAGAATTGAATATTCTTTCAGTCTATTCCCGAGAACTTGTACGAATAATACTGCTAATCCTGCTGTCACCCCTGCGTTAACAACAACACCAATTCCGTTCAGAGTGAACAGGCCGTCAGCTGTTTTTTGGACAACTCCACTCCCAATCATTGTTGCAATTCCTACACTGGCTGTTTGGATCGATGACAATTTGAACGTTATACCGACCATAACCCCAATCATAACAGGTAGCATACTCATTACGATTACCGTCATATCTAAAATACTTTGTAACATAGGATAATGAGGAATAAATAATTTTAAGATTTCCCCTAATAGCGCATTCGGAATTAATGAAACAACAATCCCAATACTCATCCCCGTCAATAGCTTGCTGAAAAAATCCCTCATAAGTTAAAACTCCCATCCATACATATTCAATATCCTTATATAGTTTTATAGTATAGTGAAAATTCAGAAATTAATCAACTTAGATGCTTTATTACTTTAAAGCGAATCCGCGTTAAAACTTTCAATTATTCTTTGATCAGAAAAGGAACATCCAAAATTTTTCCGATTGAACACGTGAAAAAAGGTTAGGATTTATATTGTTCACCCTAACCTTAAGTATTCTTTTCAGTCATTTCTTACCATATAAAAATCAACTAATTTTAAAAACACTCGACCTAAATTCAGCAATGCCCGCTCATCAAAATCAAAGCGCGGGTGATGGTGCGGAAATTGCGTTTCTACTTGTTCATTGCTTGCTCCTACGAAAAAGAATGCGCCCGGCCGCTGTTCTAAGTAGTAAGCAAAGTCTTCTGCTCCAAGGGCAATGCCTTTTTCTATAAAAGCATCGGGTGAGAATGTTTCTGTTACAATCTTCTCAATCAGTAAAGCTTCCTCTTTATGATTCACTAAAACAGGATAACCATGAAGATAATCCAACGAATAATCGATGTGATCGGCTACTTTTATCCCTTCCAAAATGGCCCGGATTTCCGACTCGATTTGCTTTCGTACTTCTGCATTTAAAGAACGAACGGTTCCTTCGAGCACTGCTGTATCGGCGATGATATTAAAGGCTGTTCCGGCATGGAAGCTTCCGATTGTCACGACAGCCGGTTCAACAGGACTGATTCTTCTGCTCACAATCTGCTGCAGATGCCCGACCAGTTGACTGCCGATTGCGACCGTGTCAATGGTTTGATGCGGTCTTGCTCCGTGTCCTCCACGGCCTTGCAACGTAATTTTAAACGCGTCAACCGATGCCATGACAGCTCCGGATCTTGTTGCAATCTTCCCGATTTGATATTCTGTTGCAAGATGACCTCCGAATACATAATCCACACCATCCAAAACGCCATCTTCAATCATAAATTTTGCTCCGCCTGGAGGTTTCTCTTCAGCAGGCTGAAAAATGAAAACAACTTTACCGTTTAATTGCTGTTGTTTGCTGCTTAACACTTTCGCTACCGCAAGCAAACTCGATGTGTGGCCATCATGGCCGCAAGCGTGCATCACACCTTGCACTTGAGATTTATAGTCCGCAGTTTTCTCATCTTGAATCGGCAAGGCATCAAAATCTGCTCGAAAAGCAATCGTTTTGCCAGGCCTGCCGCCTTCTATCACACCAACAACACCATTTCCCCCGACTTTCTCTTTAACTTCAATACCAAATCTCTTTAGCTGATCGGCAATGAATTTCGCTGTATTCGTTTCTTGGAACGATAACTCAGGATTTTGATGTAGGTATCTTCTCCACGCAACCATTTTACCGTAATATTCTTTAAATTCCTCGTAAAAGCTTTCTGCCAAACTATTTCACCTCTTTTATAATTTTAAGGACGCACTCAAAAAGAAATCATCGCTCCACGTTCATCAAATACTGAATCCGGATTCCAAGCAACTTCCCAAAGATTGTTTTCCGGGTCTGAAAAATAAGCGGTTCTCCCTCCCCAAAAGGCATCACTCGCCTGCTTTTCTAATCTCATCAATTGTTGTATCAACTTCTTCAGGTTTATTTACGTTAATAGCAAACGTTACTCCTCGAAAGCTATCTACGTTTTGACTGATTTCAACTCCCGCATCCTTTGCCAATTCCTCAATCGGAAATATGGATAGAATAACACCCGCCGTTTTAAAGGCAGCGTAATGATCAGAACTTATCTCTGTTTCTTCCCATCCTAATTTTTTATAAAACGAACGTAAAACCGGCAAATTGAATGCACCAATCGTAATTAAACTGACTCTCTGCAATACCATTACTATTCCTCCCCATCTTGGATAAGAAATAATTTCAACAAAATGATTTAATAATCCTGCTGTCAGTTCGGATAAGAAACGAAAGACTGCCTTAAAAGACATGACGCCTCCTGCGTGTTCTTCCTTTTTATCATTTCATTGCTTGTAACGTTTCCTTTGTCCAATGATAAATTAATGTTGTATTGTATCTTGTTGAACTTTAGAAATTAAAAAACATCATTTCGCACTATTTTGGCACGAAATGATGTTTTTCTATTGTGGAATTTATTCTACTCCAGAAAGTCTTTTAAACGTTTGCTTCTGGATGGATGACGAAGCTTTCTAAGAGCTTTCGCTTCAATTTGGCGAATACGTTCTCTTGTAACACCAAACACTTTGCCAACCTCTTCTAGAGTTCTTGTTCTTCCATCGTCTAGCCCGAATCTTAAACGTAAAACATTTTCTTCACGGTCAGTTAGTGTATCAAACACATCTGCCAACTGCTCTTTTAACGATTCAAAAGCAATATGTTCTGAAGGCGATGTCGCATCTTGGTCTTCTATAAAATCACCTAAATTTGAATCATTTTCGTCACCAACCGGCGTTTCTAATGATATCGGCTCTTGTGCAATTTTTAAAACCTCACGAACCTTTTCGGGCTCTAAATCCATTACCTTGCCAATTTCTTCAGGTGATGGTTCTCGTCCTAGTTCCTGTAATAATTGACGTTGTACGCGGGTTAATTTATTGATTGTTTCAATCATATGAACTGGAACACGAATGGTACGAGCTTGGTCTGCAATTGAACGCGTTATCGCTTGACGAATCCACCACGTTGCATACGTACTGAATTTGTATCCTTTTTGATAATCAAATTTTTCAACCGCTTTAATTAAACCCATGTTACCTTCTTGGATCAAATCAAGGAATGACATGCCTCGTCCAACATAGCGTCTTGCAATAGATACAACTAGACGCAAGTTGGCTTCAGCTAACCGATTCTTCGCTTCTTCATCTCCTTGTTCAATACGTTTAGCCAGTTCGATTTCTTCTTTTGCAGATAATAAATCTACGCGTCCGATTTCTTTTAAATACATATGAACAGGATCATTAATTTTAACACCTGGAGGAACACTTAAATCATTAAGATTAAGTTCCTCCTCCCTTTGAAACCCTTTATTATCATCATCTTCACCAGATTGATTCATTACTTGAATCCCTTGTTCCGTAAAGAACTCATAATATTCATCCATTTCATCTGATTCGATTTCAAAATTACCAAGTTTCTCAGCAATCTCCTCATATGTTAGAACTCCATTTTTTTTACCTTTTTCTATAAGCTGTTCTTTTGCTTGTTCTAGTGTAATTTCCAATTCTGCGCTTTTAATTCTTGTTGTATTTTCAGCCATAGAACGCCGTCCTTTCAAAATTCACAATAACTTTTATAACTTCTATTTATTTACAGCATGAATATAGTGTACCGTTTCAAATGCTTTTAAATAATCTTCGCGATCATTGAAAAATTGCGATTGAATAGTTTCCGGAGATAAATGTTCAAAAATTAACAAGCCAACTTCTTCTAACAATGATTCCATTTCCTTGTATGTGAAATGAGATTTCATCGGCTCACCACTGGCAGCGGCCAATTTGACCATATTTTCTACACGATTTGATAAACCTTTTTCCTTAAAGAGGTTTTCATTCGCATAATCGAATACAATCGAGCTGCCTTCTGGCATTTCTCGGAAAAGAGAAGTGAGTGTTTGTTTGAGTTCAGTTTTCGATAAATAATAGGACACACCGAGCAAACTAAAGAAAGTTTTTTCTCTTTTTACTCCGTTTTCAAATAAAAAATCGGTTGAAATATTTTTTGTAAAATCGCAAGGAATAAAACGCAAATTAGATGGCAAAGTTAAATCAGATTCTTGTAACCTATCTATTTTAAATTGTTGTGTTGTTGGAAAATCAACCTCATAAATGGATAGTTTATCTTCGAGTTGAGGGTAGCGTAGAGCAAACGTATCCATGCCCGCACCTAAAATAATATATTGAGAAACACCTAATGAAACTTCTTGAAGGAGCACTTTTTCACAAAATGCTGCGCGTGCTAAAGGTGTAGGAGAAAGCTGTACTTGAGTAACCCATTTTAAGATTTCATCCGGCTGATCTTTTAACTTTATAGCCACATCAGCATTAAAAAAGCTAATGCCTTTTGTCATATTCTTTTTTACAGTTTCAAATTCCTGTTCAGATAAAAGTTTAGGGGCAATAAAATCGTCAAAAATAATAGGGGTATCAAAAAGGTGATGATAAGCTCGACCAAAGGCAGAGATTAAGGATGTTAAACTTGCTTCATTTGATTTCATAAATAAAACCCTCCGTTTATTTTTCCACAGAACGATTCTATTATATCACAGCAATTTTTTATTATAACACAAAAATATTTTTTTGTCAATCAAACAAACTTAAATGTTTTCTCCACTTCCTATTATAAATACTCGCATTTATAACATTCCACAAAACTCTTTACACTATATCTCATTAACAGAATAGATAGAGCCAATGTTCTGTGAATTCCTCATCAGTCCATCGGCTCTCCATTTCGTTTTTATATCATTATTTCTTTCACAAGATTCATTAGAGTTCTTGCGTTTTCTTTTTAAAGACAAATATTGAAACAACCACGATTATAATTGCATAGCCTATTACCCACCATAGATGGGGAAACATGCCTTCATAATATCCGTTTAATACAGCTTTTCCGACTTCAACCGCATGGACAAACGGCAATGCATTAGCAATGTTCTTGAAAACTCCTCCTACTAACTCCAAATCAAACCATACACCTGATAACCATGCTGATAGATTAGTAAGGAGAGCGCCACAAATTCCTACTGCGGCTTTTTCACTAAACAATGTTCCACAAATTAGACCAATCCCAATATAAATCAATGCCATAGGTATCAATATGAGAATCACCGCAAAAATTGTTAAGGAAAAATCAAGTCCCAGAAATAAGGAAGCAAACAGACAAAGCGCTACTTGTATGACTGACATTATAACCAAAGGCAGCATGTACCCTAAAATAAAGTTTTGAGATGTCATCGGTGTTGTAAATAATCTCGTTAAAAAAGAACTAGCACGATCTTTTGCTACTACTTGTGCCGTAAATGTTGCCATAAAAGAAAGACCGAACACTGCAATCCCTGGTGCTAATGAAGAAATATTAAATAAGTCTACAGGGATACTACGGTTAATCACTGTTAAAAGTAAAAGTAGAATAAGAGGAAAGGCTAAACCAAAAAATAATGAAATAGGATCTCTAATAATTTCCTTCATTACTCGTTTAGCAAAAATGAGTGTTTTCATACTAGCCCCTCCCTTGTGACAATATTCACGAAGGCATCCTCGAATGTTTCAGTGTTTGCTATGTGCTTCAGTTCTTCAACTGTTCCAATTGCCTTTATTTGTCCATCTTTCATGATACAAATACGATCACATAAAGCTTCTGCTTCTTCTAAATAATGGGTTGTTAAAACAATGGTTGTTTTTTCTTTCAATCTATTAATGAGTGCCCATAATTCCCGGCGTCCTAATATATCTAAACCTAATGTAGGCTCATCCAGAAACAATATTTTCGGTTCTGAGATAAGTGCAAGAGCAATACTGAGCTTCCGCTGCCACCCACCGGACAAAGTTTTACTTTTCTGATTTTCATATGGTTGTAATGAGAAAGCATCAATCATGCTGGCTGTTTTATCTTTCACCTCTGATTTTGAGTATCCATGAATGCCAGCCATTAACTCCAAGTTTTCACGAACTGTTAAATTAGGAGCAATCGCAGTTTCTTGCGGGGAAACTGCGATAATTTCCTTTACTTGTTCTTGATTATTTTTAATATCATATCCAAGTATGGAAGCTTGACCGCTTGCAGGGGTTGTTAAACCGCACAGCATTTTAATTAACGTTGTTTTCCCAGCTCCATTTACACCTAATAAACCAAACAATTCTCCCTTTTTGATTGAAAATGATACATGATCAACAGCCATTTTTTCATTAAATTTTTTGGTTAAATGATCAATTGAAATGGCATATTCCATCATTCATCCCCCTTTTCAAACGGTGTTTTCACGAAATTTAAGAATGCATTCAGCATTTCTTCCGGTACAATGGCCAGGCCTCGGTCTTCATCCCCTAAAATAACGAGAGAATCACCCGGTTTTATTTGAAATAAATCACGCGCTTTTTTAGGTACAACAATTTGCCCGCGTTCTCCCATTTTAGCAACACCAAAAAAATGCTTCCCTTTCGGTGGTACAATTAAGCTGGTATCTTCACCATCAAAGTTCACTAAATTATCAAGAGTCACGTCATACAATTTAGCTAACGCCTGACAATGTCCGAGGTCAGGTGTTGATTCGCCTTTTTCCCATTTCGCAATCACCTGTCTTGAAACATTGATCTCTAAAGCTACCTCTTCCTGTGTCAATTTATGATGCAATCTCAAGTTTTTCAAATTCGTACTTATCATACTTTTCATACCTCCTATTTTTTAGTATGAACCATTTTCACAATACCCTCAACCAACAATCGATAACAGTGATGTTACTATTCGTGGCATAACTTGTTGAAATGAATTAAGTTAATACTATTCATTCCCAATCTATATAGATTTTGCAGTTGTTTTTTTTAATAAGTCTTGGCTTACACAATCGACATAGCGGTATGACATTCCAGTCTTTCACGGAACAACAGCCTTTCTGTCATCCTAATCCTATATACTATAAGCTTTTACTTGAAGCTAACACCACCCTTAGACATTAACAATAAAATAAAGCCCAAACCCTTGATACTGCTAGGTTTGAGCTTTATATAAAAACCATCTGAGATGGATTGTCCCCGACCCCATCCCTGTCAATTTTAAGAATTGTCTTTTATTCAGTACTTTTGCATAAATGCTTTCCATTAAGTCTGTTAAATCAGGGCCGTTATGAGTATTTATGCAAATGGAATCTCTTAATTCCATCGTTTCTAGAAATTCTGTGCAATTTTTGTGCAGTCTGTATAAATGAATTTTCGAGAGATGCGGTAGGGTGTAACTTATATTTAGCTACTCATTCCTTGTATGCGGACTGTATTTAACAATGTGCTATGTATAACTAAGTGGATACGAAGGAAATCAAGGGCCTTTAATAACTTTAGATATTCACATAAAAATTACTTTTTCTGTTAAATTATGAAACTCAAAAATTGCATTTTCACTTGCTTCTACCGTTCTCTTTTGTTTAATCATATGTGATGTGTTATCTGTAAAAAAAGTTGAATAATCAAAGTCATAAATATAAATAGGTGTACTATCTTTTGCACTTCCGGTTTGTTGAATACCATTCAAATAATCCCTAGATATAATACCGCCTTCTTTTCTGTACCATATGTTATGTATTCCCTAAAAGTTCCGTTTTTAGAAGGTAAATAATCTAGTAAATTATAATCTGACATTTTATCTAACTTAATTTCAGAAGTCTTACCACATCCCATTAAAAATACACTTAAAGATGCAATAACAATCAAAATATTTTTCACAAATTCCCCTCACAATACTTTAAAATCTCGGAATATATTCTTTTAGATAAAATCCATTTGCTAATCGTGAAACATGAACAGGTGGTGTTCGATTTGAATTATCCTCAAAATAATATACAGCCTTATTCTTTAAAAACCGATTCCAAATATCCTTTTTTCTGGTCTTATATTCCTTATCGCTTCCCCATGCAACAATAATAGTATCAGCACTCTCTATTGCCGACTGTATAGAGCTGTCGTTCTCCTTACCAATAAAATCAGGTTTTGCAGACAGTTTCTTTGAGTCAGTTTCTATAAAGGCAAATAGATTCACAACTTCTAATGAACCGTAATTATTATCAATACAGAAGTTAAGACAACGGTTAATAGATAAATCATTTTTCAGGACATTTGCTATACTTGGATTAAGCATAACAATAGTTGCTTTCTTTAAGTTCCTATCCCAAATTCTAGTTAATGAATATCTAAAAGTAGGATTTTTATAATTATCAAAAGTTGCATCAAACTCCATTAACATTCCCATATAATCACTCTCCTAGCCTATGAATATAAACTTTCTGTTTCTACACCTTCAAAAGTTGTTTATTCATTTTCTAATGTTTCAAACACCACATTAATTTTGGATTTCTTCCTAACTAGCCGCTTCCAGTACATAAAACTGATATTGATTAGGATCATCCGCTAACAATTTAACAATTCCTTCTCCATGTTCTCAAATCTTTGTTCTTCCAACCCGGCAATCAAGCGCTTAAAAAAATCGACCAAAAATATAGGTCTTATAACTGCTTAAATTAACAGACCAACGTATGAAGTCGGTTGATTTTCATAAAATACGATTCTAATTCATGTAGTATCGAAATACTCATTCAATCAACTATTTTCCTTCAAACTCATCCTTCGCTTCTTTTTTTGATTTTTCTAAAACACCTTTTGCTTCATAAGTTGTTTTTCCATCAATATAATATGCTATTGCAGCTTGTCCAATTGCATAGGTTCCAGAATATGCTATTGCACTGCTAATAACCGATCCTGAAGATGGCACTACAAAATTTAATAATTTGGCCCCTTGTTGTGCAACAAAGCGAAGCGCTACACCTAAAGCAGCTACTCCCCCTACGGCAACAATGAATTCTCTGGCGGCTTTCCCATTAATTTGTTTACCGTTTATATATGCAATTATCGTAACTTCTATAATTTGTATAGGCAATAAAATAGCGATATCACTAAGCGGTATAGGGGTTACAGCAACTGCTGCACTAGCCATAGAGAAGGATTTCACCATTCTATTGGCAATTTTTTTTATCGCTACTTCAATTTTATTGGTAAGTATTAGATATACCGCTGCCCGAAAATCCATATTCTCTTCTAGAAAATTTACTAGTTTATCGATATTATAACGCCCATCAAATTCAATAGTTAATTGACTCTGTTCTTCCCGACTTAATATTTCAGGTTCTTCATGACTCCATTCAATATAAGATGAAACCGGAATGATAAATGAATCATTTATTCCTACTTCATTAAGGACTTTACGTACTTGTTCCTCTTTAATTTTTATATTAGCTTTTTTCTTCTCTGTATAACGGTCAGGCTCTTTTATTCGAGATGGCTCAATATCATCAATTCTAGTGATTACAGTAACTAATGGAACTTCTATTTCAAGGTCTTCGTAAAATTCCTTTAAATAAAGAGAATCTTCTTTTAGAGTAGATCTATCTGCACCATTAGTTAATAATAAAAATGCATCTGGTTCAAACTCTTCTATAACCTTTTTAAAGTCATCTTCTGCTGAAGAGTCTTTGACTTGCAGCGATTCTTTAATCCCTCGAGTATCAATAATTTCAAAAATCACTTCACCGTTTGATTCATAATTATAAGATTCATAAACTTTTGTCCCCACTTCTATCGCACTTGTTTTGGCAAGATACTTACCGAAAATTGCATTGATAAGACTACTTTTTCCAACACCTGTACGCCCTGTCAATACCAATCTTGGTGGTCTTTTTTCTTTAATACCTGTTATGATTTCATTTATTTCTTCTGATTTCATCATCTTTAAAACAGTTTCTTTAACTTTCTTAGGAATTGCAAAATCTAAATTATCTATTAAGGTTTCAACTGATTCTAGTGTTTTAACTATTTGATTTAATCTTGCTTCTAATATTTCTTTATTTTTCATGGCATATCATTCCCTTATAATAGTTTTCAGCTACACAATATTCCTAATACTAGCAATTCCCTATAAAGCTAGTTATATTATACTATATATACCATACCCAGTTTATAATATTCAGGAAACTAAGGATAAAACAACATAAACAGCTGACAACGATGCCAGAAATATATTAAGACCAAATCAATCAGTAAGTCGTAGACAATTACCTGATTCCTAATTGTTTAGCAAGTTAAATACTGTAATCTGTTATCACTTTATAACAAGTTAATATGCATCATTTTTTATTATAGTTCCCTTTCCAAATAGTGGATGTTCAACAATATCTCCTTGAAAATAAGTGAATATTAACAAACACCAAACAGGCGAATGACCTTTTTTAATAAAGATACAAAAAAGCCCCAATCCCTTGCAGTACAAGAAATTAGAACTTCCTAAAAAGTGAAGGTTCCGGCGGGGCTCGAACCAGCGACCTCTACCCTGTCAATCTCAAGAGTTGTCTCTCTTACTTCTATTGTTTCTAGAACCTTTAATGATTGTTGGATTTTTTGGGTCTTCCACTAGTTTTCTTCTAATTTCAGAAAGGGCGCACACCATCCGCTCGTTGCTCAGCTATTTTTCGTTCAACAGCTTCCTTTGAATCATAATTTTTTAAATCCCCTAAAAAGTCCCAACCAAGTGCAATTAGATCCTCTTTTCCCTACTCCCTCATCAAACTATAAGCAGAAATCTTCCTAATCCCTAAAGATACAATCATCGAAACAACATAGCCTAAAACAAGAAGCGCCGCACAAACGATTAGAATATTCGGTAAATGAACGATAAAGTCTAAACGGTTAATACCGGCGCTTGAAAAAACTACAGAAAGCATAGGATTGATGAGAAAATACCCTAATGCCCCGCCGATGGCCACTCCTGCCGTAATTACTGGCAAAAAACTGATGGAAATTTGGTACATAAGTTGAATCGTTGAGTAGCCTATTGCTTTCATGACACCAAATTCTTTTTTGCTTTTAATAATCATCGTTTTGATAACCAAGTATAGGATCATCACGACAACTATAACGGTAATAATCAGAACCATTAACATAACTGCAAACACTGCTGTTGTATACATCGTAATTTGACTCTCAAGCGTTTCATGTAAATCTATTGTATCAACGATATAATCTCCGTATTGTTTCTGAACGTTTTCGATGAAGTTTTTGTTTGATATACCATTCAAATAGACATAAAGGGTCGAGCCTTGATAATCTGAATACATTCGCTGCATGCCGTCCCTCGTTAAGGAGGCTACTTGCCCTGAATGACTCATTGACTGGCTGATACCTGTTACTAGAAAACGCTCTGTTTCCGCTCCATAGTCTACTTCGACTGTATCTCCGAGCCCTTTATTGATTTGATTTGAAACAACCCAAGAAATCGATATTTCATTTTCGTATTTTGGCTGACGACCTTCAAATACTATATTGTTTTCCAATTGGTTAAAGTTATCTGTAATATTTGTCTCTACATTTTGACCATCAACCATTGTTGCAATCGAATCAAGTATAATCACTTTCCTAACATCGTCCATTTTTTCAAGGTTGCTTCGAAGTTCCCGTACATCCGCATCCGGCTTAACGTAGATCATCACATTGGAATATTCCACACCGAATAGGTTCACGAAAGCCGTTTTGTCAGAAGCAATATTGTAATAAAGCACCACTGAAAAAACAGAAGCAAACGTTAATGCGATAATAATGAGCAGGATCATGAAATTTTGTTTAACATTTGACAGCATCGACTTAATAGCAAGCAAAACATGGAGCCCGCCACCCTCTTTCTCCAATGGAAAGTGATTTTTTCTGAAGCTGTGCGTTTGAATACCACCTCGAAGCGCTGCAATAGGCAAAATACTCCGGATCCGGAAAGCAGATAGTAAGGTCACAATAACAACACTTATAACAACTAAAGCAATACAGATAAGATTGATGAGCATATCGAAGCCTACAATCCATATCAATCCGGATAAGGAGGTAATGATTCCGCCAATCATAGGCATTAAGGCGTAGGACAATGCCACTCCTACGACACTTGCACTAAAAGTAATGAACACAAACTGCAAAATAATGGACGATATAATTTGCCTGCTCGTATAGCCGATTGCCTTAAGTATTCCGATATTCGCCATCCCATCTTCAATGCTATTCGATATACGATACTTAATGACAATGAGTGAAACAAGCACGATCATGACGGCGAAAGCCACTAAAATCATGGTCACAATATTAACAGTCATCGTGTTCACACTTTTCACCGTTTCAATGTCTAATCTCCAAATATTTGAAGTCAGTTCATCTACCGGCAAAGGAAACTCCTTCTTAAAGTCATTCATTAGCTTTGTGGATTGTGTTTTGTCTTCCATCACAGCAGATATAATCCAGCCTTTTGATCCATTATCTAGTTCGTCTGCTAATGTTCGATATGAAGCTTCTGGTAACGCAAATTTCATCACGCCAAAATTGGTCATTCCCATCATCGTCGTTTCAAAGAAGCCGGCAATTCGATACTCATAAACTATATCTTGATAAGTAATGTTCAAGTCATCACCTAACTCATATCCGCCATTCGTTTTAAAACTGTAAGGAACAAAAATGTCTTGACCACTTGAATCATTTAATTTTTCTACCAATTTCATCGTTCCGATACTACGATTATAATCTGCATTTAAAATAGAAATCTCATTACTTAATTCACTATTGCCATAAGCAAACTTGGCAAATTCCATGTTGATCATTTCTTCCTTTTCTGTCGATGTTACCCCGGGATAGTTCTTAATAAATGCTTCATAGTCTGATTGAAAACTGGCGTGATCCATGCTGAGAATTACGTGAGGATCTTTTAATTGTTCAACTTTATCATCAAAGAAAGCATTCACTTGAGTCATAACCATTAAACCTACGTTCAACAGCAAAGCAGCAACTAAAATAAAGATAAATAGAGACCCTGTTGCCAATTTACTTTTTCTAATATTAGCAAGAGCTAATTTAATGATTTTCATATTACCACCCCATCTCTGCGAGGAAATGTTTTAACTTTTCATGGCGTTCGACATGCGCTTCCTCACTATACGTACCTAACTGCAAATCACCGCAAATGACGCCATCTCGCAAATATAAAATTCGATTTCCACGTAAAGCGGTTTTCAGATCGTGAGTAACCATGACTATGCTTTGCCCGTTTCGATTGACATCTGTTAAAACATTTAACACATTATCACTCGATGCCGAGTTTAAGGCACCAGTTGGTTCGTCTGCAAAAACGATTTTGGGACGGTTAATCACAGCGCGCACAATGCCGACTCGTTGGGCCTCACCACCAGAAAGCTGCGACGGAAACTTAGACCATGCGTTTTCATTAATCCCTACTTGCAATAATAATTCTTTCGCTCTTTTTACGAGTTCACGCTTATTTTTATTGACTAAAAGCCCGCTTGCCAACACATTGTCGAGCACACTCATATTGTCGAGTAAATAAATTTGTTGGAAAATGAATCCGCAGTTATTTCTTCGGAAAACAGCCAGTTGATCATTGTTTAATTTGCATATATTTTTACCAGCAAAATCAATTTCACCTAATGTCGGTTTATCCATCCCGCTTAATGCATAAAGTAAAGTCGATTTCCCTGATCCTGAACTCCCCATGATGACTGTAAAGTCCCCTTCTGTTAAACTAATATCTAAATTTTTCAAAACGTGCTGTTGCATCCCACCACTTGAAAAGGTTTTACACAGCTTCTCCGTCTTAATAATTATCTTTGTCATGATTTTGCACTCTCCCTTTATTTTTCCTCAAAAAAAAAGACCGTAATAATGTTCACAGTCTTATCATACAAAATCAATTCTTGTTAAATCTTTATGCAATTCTTAACCGATTCTTAATTATGCGAGCTTGATTTTCAAGACTACTGTAAAACCATCTTTTCGGTTGTAACAGTGTATTTCACCGTCCATGTTTTCCATAAAAAACTTCGATATATAGAGGCCCAGTCCTGAACCGTTCTTGCCTTCAACATTTTTGCCACGAAAATATTTGTTGAACAGCAACGGTAATTCCTCTTCGCTAATTCCTGCTCCGAAGTCTGATATGAGGAGTTCAAGATAGCCTTGATTGATGTGTGAATTAATGTTAATCTTTGTTCCCGCATATTTATAAGAATTACTAATAACATTGTCTATCACCTGCTGCATCCGTACTGAATCGATCAATATAATGCATGGCGGAATTGGTTCATAATGTATTTGCTGATCATAGTTGACGTTTTCAATCATACCGGCCAGTACTTCGCTCGATTGTTCACTGACAGTTATTTTTAACTGCTGTAGTTCTTCTAAAGTGGCATGAAACATATCGGTAACAAGTAAATTGATTTGCTCTGCTTTCGAGTAAATCGTATTCACTTGCTTCATGACCTTTTCATCTTTTACTTGCACGAGCATCAATTCACTAATCGACTTTATGGAAGCGACAGGTGTCTTAATATCATGACTTAATGTAGCTACAAGCTCCTTCTTGCTGAGATTTAATTCATATTCCCTTTGCCGGGCGGCATCAAGTTCTTCACGTAATAAATCGAAGCTTTCTGTAAATGCGCCGAAATAATTATTGTTGTCCATTTTTAAGGGTATATCAAGATTTCCTCTCGCCACATTCGCAGCAAAAGTCTGCAGCTGCTGAAATGGTTTTAGGATTATTCTGTTAATATAAAGGATAAAAAGAAGCGTAATACTCATAATTAAGACAAAAATGACACTGATGGAAATAATCAGTTCACTTTTCATTTGCTCGAACATCTCTTGTTCATTATGACGGATAACGAGTTTCCCGATAATCTCATTATCTTTCTTCAAATCTATGATGGTATCTTTATTTTTAATGGAATCGTATAAATTGTTAAATTGATTGTACGGTGTTTGATAAATAACATTTTCGTTACGATCGATAATTGAAAATGGTTGCTCTATATCAGTAAAAGTTTCGCTATTGATTTGTCCCCAATGCTGCTCGGCAGTTTTAGCTATTTCATTAATTGCTACAATGTCCATCTCTGCCATGTTTTTATTTTTAATGGTCATTACGGAGAAGACTATACCTGCGCTAAAAACAGCAATAATCAAGATAATAACTAGTTTTAATCTCATGGATTGTTATCCTCTAATACATACCCTGTTCCCCACACCGTTTTTATAAATTGCGGGTCCTTTGGATTTCGTTCGATTTTTTCACGCAGGTGGCGAATATGTACATTTAACGTGCCATCTCCGACAAATGAATCGCCCCACACATTGCGAAATAACTCGTCTTTTGTGATGATACGATTTTTATTTTTCGTCAAATAATAGAGGAGTTTATATTCCATCGTCTTTAGGTGAATATCCTTGCCGTTTACACGAACACGATGAAGTTTCGGATCAATTTGAATTTGCCCGAACTGCAGTACTTCTTCTTGTTTTGCGGAACTGCTGCCATATCGTTTCAGCACTGCTTTCACTTTTGCCAGTAAAATACTTAATGTATACGGCTTTTGTATATAATCGTCACCGCCGATGTTAAGAGCGATTAGAACGTCATCATTACTGGAGCGGGCACTGATAAACAGAATAGGAATTTGCGTCTTTTGGCGAAGTTTTTTACATAAATCAAATCCCGATTCGTTACCAAGATTGATATCAAGCAAGATTACTGACGGTTCAAGTTCCTGCAAGAAGCGTTCGCATGCCTCGGCACTCGTCACAAAGGCCGTTTTCACTTCAAACATATTAAAATATTCACATGTCGTTTCAGCTAAAGCAACTTCATCATCAACAATTAAACAATCTACTTTCATCTTAAACCTCCCTTGGTTAAGAGGATAATTACAGTATACTTTATCTCGGGGTAAAGATGTAAAATTATGGTTAATTTTGCATTTTTCATCTCATTAGAGCAGAAATATCTGCAATTAATATGTTGGCCGTTTTAAACCCACATTTCCTACCTAGTTTAAGCTCAGGGATATCGAGGGAGCATAGGAGACTATTTAGATAATTCAGCGAAACTATTATACTTATGTGAAACCAAATTTTTCTTTAATCGTATAATAATTAACAAGTTTAAATGCCAAGAGGTGTTAGTAATGGATATAAAAACAAAAGAAGCGTTAGATGTAATTGAAAAAATAAAGTCACCAGATGATATAATTTATGAGGTTTTTAGAAGTGAAAAAAGGTCTGGTTGGTTCCATTTTTGGGATACCGTCTTTGATGTAATACCATCTACTACAACAAAGCTATTAAATGACAAGGTTATGTATTTAATTGCTTCTGAAAAAAGCGGGAAAATCATTGAAATCGAAAACAGAACTATTACAAATATAACGGAAATACCTGGTTGGCTAAGTGATAAAAAAGAAAATTTCAAAAAAGTAGTTATAGATAATTACATATATAAGAAGTATAAAAAAATTTCTTAATCGAATAATCAGGAGATGATCAATGAATAGTTTACTTTAGTTTTACAAGGATAGAGGGAAACCCAATGTATCAGGGTTTCCCTCTATTTTATGCCTACTCGATATTCAGCTAAAACATAGCCTCTTCAAAGCAATTTATTTATTAAATCTTTCAATTGTTTCACTGTCAAGAAAGTGCCATCCATGCTTTTCCGGTGGAGCATCGCATGGCAGTTCGGACAGACCGGAATTAAGTCGTTCGCATAGTCCACTTCATATTCATCCCCGATTTCGCTGATTGGCACGATATGATGAACATGAATAAAACCTTTTCCTAAAGGACCGTAAAGCTTTTCAAAATCTAAATCACAAACATGACAATAGCAACCATGATGTTCTATACATTTCTTTCTCGCCAAAGGACTGCGCTCAAACTTATTAACGGTCACTGTTATTTGCTTTCCTTCTACAATAGTATCTTGTGCCGGAATTTCATCCGGATAAACAGGTTTTGAACTATCTTCGTTGAAATTCTTTTCAATATAGTTTAATAAACCCGGTTTTGAATCTAATTTCATCGGACCTTGAATTTGAGCTTTCAATCCATTTTCTTTAAGTTTTTCAAAAGATAGATCATCGGACTCAATTTGTTGTTGCAAGGATAGACGCATAAATATTTTTGCTTTGGAATTCTCGTATTCTTCTTTATCAATCCAAAACTCTTCATCCTTATTCATTTTATCCCATTGCAAATCAATATCTTCCACAATGCATCGAAATTTTATTTTCCTGATTGATTTTGAACAATAAATGTAAACAATATCTCCGACCTCAAACTTAGCGCTTTGTCTCCAATCAATATAATCATAGTAATTAAAAGCTCCTACTACGTCATATTTACTTGGATTTGCTGAAATAAGCCAATTCATCCGCTACTACCTCTTTTTACTTTAACTATAGCAAAAGAATGTTTGTAAGACTATTCCAAATCAATAACCGGGGATATCAATTTACGTGTTTTAGAAACCACTACATTTTCTTTTTCTGTTAAAATGTTTCTATATTATAATAGGAATATAAATAAGAGGTGTTTAACTTTGCCTGTACGCGGTAAAAGTATAAATTTATTTTTAATGGACGGCATTCCAAACGGACGAATTAAGTGCACGCTCGCCAACTGGACTGGCGTGGCTTACAAAATACCAAGGACCGACTTGGAAAAATGTAAAGGAAGAAATGATTTATTACAAAGCGGAGTCTATTTCCTGTTCGGAACTTTCGATAAAACCGGCGAAAATGTCGTCTATATCGGGCAAGCCGGCATTAGAAAAAATGGTGAAGGTATCCTATATAGACTTCAGGAGCATAAGCGAAATGCTAATAAAGATTATTGGACAGAAGCAGTTGTCTTTACAACATCGAATAACTCCTTTGGTCCTACTGAAATTAGCTATCTTGAGAATCGTTTCTATGCTATGGCTTCAGAAGCTAATCGATATGTAGTCAAAAATGAAAACGACCCAAACTCCGGAAACATCACGGAAGAAAAAGAAAGCGAACTGGAAGAGTTTATCGAGAATGCTAAGATTATTATGGGTACGCTTGGTCATAAAGTGTTTGACAAACTAATTGAAATGAAGCCGACAAGCCAAAGTCATGATGACTCGAGCACCGATAAGTTGTTGCTATTTCTAAAACGTAAAAGAAGAAAAAGCGGTATTACAATAGAAGCTCAATGTAAACAAACGAATGAAGGATTCGTCGTACTTAAAGGCAGTAATATTGAAATGGACGAATCAGACAGCATGCCTCCGACTTTAAAAGAGATTAGGAAAAAAGTAAATATTGACGAAAAAGGCACATTGCAAGAAGACGTTCTTTTCCGTAGCCCTTCTTATGCCGCTGCATTTGTAATTGGGGCCAGCGCAAATGGATTAATTGAGTGGAAAACAGCAGACGGTAAAACATTAAAAGAAGTAGAGCATAATGATTAAGGAAGGAAAATGATTGTCAGGTTAGAATCTATGTTTTTCGATTCTAACCTTTTTAATAATACAAAAAGCTGCCTAAAAGTAATCTCTTTCTGGAAGCAGACTGTTTCCTCAAAACTTAACAACAATCCGAATATATTCCCCGGATAATCAACCATCGTATCCTTAATTGATTTCGTCGATTATGATGGTCTTTGACAGGATTTTTTCAATGTTTAATAGACCTTTTTCATATAATTAGCTGGTTCAACTCTTCTGCCGGTTCCCCTAAGCTTTTTACTTTTTGGTCAAGATTTTGAGTCATTAAATCCCCTTCTTCTATTCCTCCTCAATAATCATGACAACATCGCCTTCTGTGACAAAGTCGCCTTCTGCAACTAAAATTTCTTTTACAGTTCCTGTTTCCGGTGCTGTAATCGGTATCTCCATTTTCATCGATTCCAAAATTAATACTTCTTGATCCTCTTCTACTTTCTGTTCTACTTCGGCAGTAATTTTCCATATAGAACCTGTCATTTGCGCTCTCACTTCAATACTCATAACACAATCCACCTCACTATTTATTTTTTCATCTCTTCTTTCATTCTTTTCACCAATATTTCCGCTAGTTTTGTTGAAACTTTTCCTTTTTTAAATTCCTCTGATTTTAAAGCGTAAATAAGAAACGGGATGTTTGTTTTCAATCCGGTAATCTCGACTATCTGCAAATAATTAACTAGTTCTTCAATTGCTGTATCCCGGGAATCTGTATGAACAATGATTTTGGCTATCATTGGGTCATAAAATGGCGAAATTTTGTTCCCTTCTGTAAAACCTGTTTCAATTCGGATATTTTTCGCTTCCGGCAATCTGAATTTTTCAAGTGTGCCAGGTGAAGGATAAAATGTTTGAGGATCTTCTGCATAGATCCGCACTTCGATGGAATGTCCTTTTTGTTGCAGTTTTTCCGGCAAGATGTTTTGCAAAGTTTCCCCATAAGCAGATCGGATTTGCGCCTTTATTAAATCCGTATTCACGACTTCTTCTGTCACCGCATGCTCTACTTGCAGGCGGGTATTCATTTCCAGAAAGCTGTATTGACCGCTTTCGCTGCGTAACAGTTCAACTGTTCCAATGTTGTCATAGCCTAAAGATTGAATGGATTCTGTCACCTGCTTCAAAATTGGATTAAGTTCTTCTCGCGATATATTCGGAGCAGGCGATTCTTCGATAATCTTTTGATGCCTTCTTTGAATGGAACAATCCCTCTCATACAGATGGACGACATTCCCATGTCGATCTGCGATAATTTGTATTTCTATATGTCTCGGATTCTCCAAGTAACTTTCAAGATACACACTGTTATCAGAAAAATATTTCTCGGCAGCTGTTTTTGCCTTACGAACGTTTGCTATCAGATTTTCCGCATTATAAACGGGCTGCATCCCAATTCCTCCTCCGCCATTGCAAGGCTTTATAAGAACGGGATAGCCAATCTCATCAGCTATCGCCAATATTTCTTCATCATTGTCCGGCAGATTACTTGAGCCTTTGCCAATCGGCATAGTATATTTAGACATCGTTTGTCTTGCACGATTTTTATCTGCCATTAAATCAATCCATTTCGAGTTCGGACCGATAAAAGTAACGCCTAATTTTTCTACTTTTCTTGCAAACTCGGTATTCTCCGCTAAAAATCCGTAACCGGGATGAACCGCATCCGAACCTGATTCTTTAATGATTTCCAATATCCGTTGCTGGTTTAAGTAAGTATCCCTCGGAAAATTACCGTAAATTTCGTATGCGACTGAAGCTTCTTTTATATAAGGAAGGTCTCTGTCGGCTGTAGAATATATGATAGCTGCTTCAATCTCCATATCTTTTAATGTTTTGAGAATACGCGCTGCAATAGCACCGCGATTTGCGATAAGTACTCTTCTGAACACGCTTCCCCCTACTTTCGTTTTATGAGTTCTTCCAAGATGGTCAATCGTTGAAAAAATAAGATTTTCGCCATCGTTTTTTATCATTGTATGTCAACAAGCAATTTAAAGACCTTCTGATTAATGCTAAGACCTTTTCACATAGCAAGGTCTAAACAATCTGCAAATCTTGTCGAAATAATTATTATAAAACGAGCTGAAAATATACGCATTTTCCGCTCACACCGATCACAACGGAGAGGATGATGGCTTATAAAACGTTTTAAAAATTGGTATACGGCTACGATTAGGAGACAAATACTAGTACCATTTATTACATTGATTATCATAAGTACCTTAGGTTCTAACACTACAAACTACTTTAACATCAAGGAATCCATGGAATCAGAGAAGATGAAATTGACATCAGAGGAAGTAGTTCTTATGAATGATTCTATTGATCTCCTACTACAAAATATGGAGAAGACGATAGAGCGAGTTGCTGCAGAACCTGGAATGAATGATCCAATTACCTTTGAAGATGAACTTCTGAAGGAATTTGAACAGACGACATCGCACGATTCGACTATTTACAGTTTATACATGGGTCTTGAAGAAAATGGTTCGATGATTATGTATCCGACTGCCGAATTGGATGCTGATTATGATCCACGGGAACGCGATTGGTATAATCTAGCGATGGAAACACCGGATAAGCCGGTTTGGACAGACCCTTATTTAGATGCAGACACAGAAAAAATGGTTGTGACAGTCGCTAAAGCCCTTCCAGGTCAAGGTGTTGTAGCTATTGATATATTCTTGGATACATTAACGAGTATAATCAATGAAATTAAGCTAAGTGATACTGGCTATCTTTTTCTAGTAGACAATAATGGCTTTTACATCACACATCCTACTGTTGAAAAAGTAGCTACTGATTTTTCAAAGGAAAATTTATATGGTCAGGTAAATGAGAGTTCCGGTTCTTTAATAGCTTCTTACGAAGACAAAAAGCAAGTAGTCAGCTATACAACAAATGGATCAACCGGCTGGAAAGTGATTGGAGTAATTGACACAGCAGAAATTAATTCAACAGTAAATAAAATGACCATACCAATGCTGATTAACTTGGTAGTTATCATTGTTATTGTAGTCCTTATTTCTATCTTTGTTGCCTTATACATCATCAAGCCTATAAAAGGACTGCGAAATGCTGTTCAAAAAATGGCTCAGGGCGATTTTACCGTGCAAGCAACTAATTATCGTAATGATGAAGTCGGACAATTGGCGGAAGGCTTTAATCAAATGGTGACAGAGATGAACCATACACTGCAAAAAGTACAGCATATATCAGCAGAGGTTTCTGATGCGTCTAGCACACTATCAGCTAGTGCAGAAGAAAATAGTGCCGCTTCCAATGAAGTTGCCACAACAATTGAGCAAATCGCTAACGGTGCCGCGTATCAATCCGAATTGTCGCAAACAAACAGTAGCGAACTGCTTAGAGTTTCTGAGCAAATTGATAATGTAGAACTTCTATCTGTAAAGATTTCAGAGGATTCCATCAAGATGAATGAAGCATCGGAAGTTGGAATTAAGACCGTTCAGCAACTGAAAAAGCAATTTGATTCTACTGTTCAAAATGCACAAACGATGAGCCAGGCGGTCAATCAATTGGATGCTCGCTCTCGTGAAATCAATGATATTGTCCGGACAATTGATGATATTGCCGGACAAACTAACCTTTTGGCGCTTAATGCAGCAATTGAAGCGGCAAGAGCCGGAGAACATGGCAAAGGCTTTGCTGTCGTAGCCGATGAAGTACGAAAACTGGCTGAGCAGACAAATGAATCAACGAAAAAGATCGCTCATATTATACAATCGATGCAAAACGATACTGTTCTGACGGTTCAATTAATTGAAGAAACAAATGAACAAATTAACAATCAGGAACAAGTTGTTGGAAACACAGAGACTGCTTTCGTATCAATTGCCGAATCGATTCAAAAGTTAATGGCTGAATTCAGCGATATGAAAACAAACCTGAATGAGGCTAAAAATAAGCTGCAAGATGTTCTTCAACATTCCGAACATGTTAGCAGCATCAGCGAAGACACAGCCGCTGGCACAGAGGAAATATCTGCTTCAATCGAAGAGACAACCGCTTCAATGGAACAGCTCAACAAGCTGGCCTCTGATTTGGAGCAATTGTCGAAGGGATTATCGGAAGAGATTAACAAATTTACGATTTAATTGCTATGAGGCTGCTCCGATTTTCGGACAGCTTCTTTTTCGTAAGTAAGGAGCTAATTTTATTAAAAGCCAGCCACTTGTTTGGAGAAAATGGTTTACTTTAACCTTAAACTTGAGATTTTTCACAAAAATCACAGTCAAGATAGAGCGCGTGGTAGCTTAATAGAGCTTTGACTAGGAAGATTGAGCTTTCGTGCATGGGGATAGAGCGCGATTGGCTGAAGATAGAGCGCGAAATGAAATTATAGAGCGCGAGCGACCAATAATCGAGCGCGAAATGAAATTATAGAGCGCGAGCGACCAATAATCGAGCGCGAAACAAAATTATAGAGCGCGAGTAGCCAAAGATAGAGCGCCTGACCTTGAAGAAGATTACTAGAACAGTAGAATGGGCAGTTTTCAAACTAAAACTGGGCCCTTCGTTCACTAAAAGTCTGTAAATCTGACAAAAAATGAAGATTTTTATAGAAAACGGGCTATTTCTCGAGATATTTAAACAAAAATTTCGTGCTTGTAAGCGTTATTGCGCTGTCTCAAGATTTATAGCGTTGTCACAGACAATGATTGCGCTCTCACGAAAATTATAGTGTCGTCACGGGCGATGATTGCGCTCTCACAGAAATTATAGCGTCGTCACGGGCAATGATTGCGCCATGGCTCCCAGGATTGCGCCCTCTCATAAATCATTGCGCTTTCACTCCGGATTGCGCCATCAAAACATACGAGGCTGTCCGAGGTGGACAGCCTCGTATAAATTTTCTCAATCCAACTCAAAAGCTCCAGTATACAGCTGATAATACTTCCCTTTCTCCGCAATCAATTTCTCATGGTTGCCGCGTTCGATAATACGGCCTTGATCGAGCACCATAATATCATCGGAGTTGCGTACTGTAGACAGTCGGTGAGCGATGACGAAGACGGTTCTTCCCTTCATTAGCGCATCCATGCCATGCTGCACAATTGCTTCGGTGCGCGTATCAATGGATGAAGTTGCTTCGTCAAGGATCATCACCGGAGGGTCAGCGACTGCCGCGCGGGCAATTGAAATAAGCTGGCGTTGACCTTGCGATAAGCCGCTTCCATCCCCTGACAAAACAGTATTATAGCCGTCAGGAAGCATGCGGATAAATCCATCGGCATTGACTAGCTTAGCCGCTGCGATACAGTCTTCGTCACTTGCCTTCAAATTGCCGTAACGCAAGTTCTCCATGACTGTGCCGGTGAACAAATTGACATCCTGCAAAACCATGCCAAGCGAGCGTCGTAAATCCGCTTTTTTAATCTTATTGATATTAATGCCGTCATAACGGATTTTTCCGTCGGCGATATCGTAAAATCGATTGATTAAGTTAGTAATTGTCGTTTTTCCGGCACCCGTCGCACCGACAAAGGCGATTTTTTCTCCCGGTTCGGCATTAAGCGAAATGTTACGGAGAACGATTTTATTTTCCTCATAACCGAAGTCAACATCGTCAAACACGACATTGCCTTCCACCTTCGTATATGTCACCGTTCCGTCGCTATGCGGATACTTCCATGCCCATATGCCGGTATGACTTGGCGCCTCTGTCAGTTTGCCATTTTCATATTTCGCATCAACAAGCGTCACATAGCCTTCATCTGCTTCCTGCTGTTCAGACAAAAATTGAAAAATTCGTTCGGCTCCGGCCATTGCCATTGCAATCGCATTTACTTGCTGCGACATTTGCGAAATCGGTTGCACGAAATTACGGGACAATTGCAGGAATGATGCAATCATACCGAGCGTCAGCACATTAATGCTGAACAGACTGACATTCGTCACTTCCATAATCGCCAGTGTGCCTCCAAGGATCGCAATGAATACGTACAGCATGTATCCAAATGAATTCATTACCGGCATTAAAATGTTGGCATACGCATTGGCTTTTGTCGCATTTGTGCACAGCTCATCATTTTTCTTATCAAAATCAGCTTTCACGTCTTCTTCATGACAAAACACTTTGACGACCTTCTGACCATTGACCATTTCTTCAATATAGCCGTTTACATCACCGAGTGATTTTTGCTGTTTAACGAAAAAGCTGCCTGATTTGCCGCCGATATATTTCGTTACTCTCAAAACAATAAATAAAAACACGACAACAAATAGTGTCAACCAAATGCTCAAGTACATCATCCCGCAAAAAACCGCAATAACAGTAATCAGCGAAGAAAACATTTGTGGAATACTTTGTGAAAGCATTTGCCGCAATGTGTCAGTATCATTTGTATAGTAACTCATCACATCACCATGCGTGTGCGAATCGAAATATTTTATCGGCAGTTTTTGCATGTGTGCAAACATTTGGTCGCGGATTGTTTTTAAAATACTTTGCGAAACAACCGCCATTGTTCTGTTAAAAAATAATGCTGACAGTACTCCGACGAAATAAATGCATGCCATTATCATAATGACTTCAAGCAGGCCGGTAAAAACCGGATTTGCATCAATAAGTAGCGGCTGAATGTAATCATCAATTAATCTTTGTATGAACAAGGATGAAGAGACATTGGCGACTGCACTTAAGACAATACAGATACAAACGAAGATTACCTGTGCTTTATACGGCTTCATATATTGCAGCAGTTGCTTAATCGTATCCCGGTTCATTTCCCCCTTGGCCGGAGGGCCCGTTTTCCCTGAATGACTCACAGGACTACTCATGCTATCACCCTCCTTTTACTTGTGACTGATATACTTCCTGATAAATCGCGCAACTTTCAAGCAGTTCATCATGTGTGCCGACCGCGTTGATTTTCCCGTCATCGAGAACAATAATTTGGTCTGCTTCCTGAACAGAGGAAACACGCTGGGCAATGATGATTTTTGTCGTTTCGGGAATCACTTCCCTGAATGCCCGACGAATATTCGCTTCTGTTCTCGTGTCAACCGCACTTGTCGAATCATCCAAAATTAAAATTTTCGGCTTTTTCAGCAAGGCGCGGGCAATACATAATCTTTGCTTTTGACCACCGGAAACGTTGGAACCGCCTTGCTCAATGTAAGTATTATATTTATCAGGGAACGTTTCGATAAATTCATCGGCACAAGCAAGCTTACATACATGTTTTAATTCTTCATCTGTAGCTGCTGCGTCTCCCCAGCGTAAATTTTCTTTAATTGTGCCGGAAAACAGTACGTTCTTTTGCAGCACCATTGCGACTTCATTTCGAAGCGTATGCAAATCATAATCGCGGACATCAACGCCACCGACTTGCACACTGCCGCTCTTAACGTCATATAGACGAGGAATCAGTTGTACTAACGTTGATTTCGATGAACCCGTCCCTCCAAGAATGCCGACTGTCTGCCCTGATTGAATCTTCAAGTTAACGTTGTCGAGACACAGTTTGCCCGCATTTTTCGAATAAGAAAAATCAACATTTTTAAATTCGATGGAGCCGTCTGCCACTTTATGTACCGGATTTTCACCGTCCGTTATATCACTTTTTTTATCTAAGATTTCAACAATTCGCTCAGCGCTTGCTCTTGAGATTGTGATCATCACGAAGATCATCGAAAGAACCATTAAGCTCATTAAAATTTGCATTGTATATGTAAATAAGCTCATCAGCTCTCCGGTCGATAGCCCTAATGTGGCATCATTTCCGCTTGCGACAATCGCTCTCGCTCCGAACCAAGAAATAAGCAATAACGTCGAATAAACGCACGTCTGCATGAGAGGCGCGTTGAAAGCGAGTATTTTTTCAGCAGTAGAAAAATCTTTATAAATGCTTTCCGAAACTTCCCCGAACTTTTTATTTTCATATTCTTCACGAATGAACGATTTGACAACGCGAATACCACGGACATCTTCCTGCACGACATTGTTTAATTTGTCATATGTCCGAAAAACTCGGCGAAACAAAGGATGTGCCTTTCTTATAATTAAAAAAAGCCCAATCGCCAAAAACGGAATGACCCCAAGGAAAATCGTCGATAATCCGGCATCAATGCGGTATGACGCAAAAAATGCGAAAAATAGCATCATCGGTGCCCGAATCGCAGCCCTTACAATCATTTGATAAGCATTTTGTACGTTAGTCACATCGGTTGTCAGCCGTGTCACAATACTCGCTGTCGAAAATTTATCGATATTCGAGAACGAAAAATTTTGCACATTGTAAAACATATCTTGCCGTAAATTGCGCGCTAAACCTGCACTCGCTGCCGCAGCATATTTTCCAGCAAAATAGCCGAACATGATGGTGAATAACGCTGCGACAAACAGCCCTGTTCCCATTTTCAGTATGTAAGGCATATCTCCCTTGTCGATTCCGTAGTCAATTAGCTTTGCCATCAAAAGTGGAATCATAACTTCCAAGATGACCTCGCAAATGACAAACAGCGGTGACAAGATCGAAGCCTTTTTAAATTGTCGAATACTGGCGGCTAATTTCTTTATCATAGCAAACCTCCTATCCAGGTCACCCTCGTAAACTATTACACTTCTAGTTCATTTACCCTTTTTTATTTATTTCAAAAACATCGGAACAGTCCAGGCTATTAAAAACAACTTGCATGAACTCGTTTATATATGGATTTAGTATTTTATTTGAGTAACGAACTTAATAAATCATTATAAAAAAAGAATTTTAAGAAAACCGATATTATATTTTGATAATTTTTTGACAAAGCTACGAAATTCACTGTAAGGAGCACTCTATTTGTGCCATTGCTCCTCCACTATTTCATAGGACTAAAAGGCATCTGGTTTGAAATTACGATTAATAGCGTTGCATTAATCACACTTACTTTCCTGCGTTTTGAAATGACAGCAAACATTTATTGCCGAGGCTGAAATCGCATGTTTTGCTTGGTGTTTTTTTGTCAGCAACAACGGGTATAGTTCATTACGCCATCATTTTGGCAAGTTTATTATTTGAGGAGGAAATCATCATGAAACCACTAGACAGTTATTCCGTACATATGTATCAAAAAATGTTGCCTGTTGTTGCAAAAATTGCTTATAAAGATCTGCATTTAAGCACTCACGATATTAGTGATGAGGATTTGAAAAACATCACGACTCAAATTTGTGAAGGTCCTCTAGAAAACAACATTCACTTCTGGGGCTATCTATCCGTCGTTAACCAAATGCAGAACAATGCAGACTGGCCTGATATTACCGAAAACATTAAAGAGATTATCGAAACCTATTCGAGCGTGAGAGTTTCTTGAGTTCAAAAAGCTGCTGATTCGCAGCTTTTTTGTATATTTTTTTGTGTATTCTTTTTTGTATTCTTTGGTATTGCTTTGCTCACAGAGAGCTGTTACATGGGCTCCTTTTGAAACAATGGACAGCTTACTTGTGGATCGGTGGAAATCTCATTTAGAAACAATCCAATAACCGTTTTCATTACTCTTTTTTATTTGTGTTGAATTGTTTATTTTTTTTATAAAGTTTGGCGTAGAAAAAGGAATAAGTGTAATTCTGAAAATTTTGAGTCTTTTTCGCTAGTTTATTAGAGTACGAATAACCAGTCTTTAATTGCTGGGTTAATGCCCGCAAGTTGAACTTAATAAAGGCGCTGTCAAGCGGGCGAGAGCGCTATCGTGCTTCTGATGGCGCTATCACGGAAGCGAGCGCTCTATTCTAAAATTCACCGCGCAATCATTGCGTGCGATGACGCTATCTTTTCTCTCACCGCGCTATCTTTACCGGCGACGACGCTATAATTTTTCTGACGGCGCTATTATCTTTTTCACCGCGCAATCCTCACTGCCACGACGCTATTTTTTCTCTTAAACTACATAATCCAGCTAAAATTGAGCTGCTCTTTTTGTATAATCCCTCAAATTGGCTGGATTATCGTTAAATCTCGGACTTTTCTTTCAGATTATCTGTATTTTAGTGAATGAAAAGCTATTTTCAGGTTTCATTTACTGCTCATAAATCGACTCCTCACCCGAAAACAAAAAAGAGTCAACCCCCAACAAAAGCAGAGAGATCGACCCTTTTATCATCATCTATCGTTTCCAAACTGAGCTGCCGCTTTGGCTGACGTTTGATGTCACGCCTAGTTCGTCCAGCCATTTTTTTACTTCTCGATGTACATGAATAACATCCATGCTTAAGACAGACAAGCCTTTCGTAATATTTGCACCTGGGCATAGATTGGCAATGGTGCTTAAGCTAGTGCCGAAGCCGCTGCCGCTACTTGTACAAAATGGGATAATCGTTTTATCGGAAAAATTGTATTCCTACAAGAATGAGCACACGGCTTTTGGCATTGTCCCCCACCAATTCGGAAATCCCAGAAATATAACATCATAACCTTCCATGTTTCGCACATGAGTCAAAAGCTTTGAATCGGCCGTCTCAAATAAGTCTCCGCCTTCGTTCGACTCAATTTGATCCGCAATAGCTTTTGTTTTTCCAGTACATGATAAATAGACAATCAAGACATTTGTTTCGGAATTTATTTTCCATTCATCATCTTGATTAAGTTAATGCTCATTTTTGATCATTAAACTTTAAGCTGTCATTAAGTCAACGTTATTTAAGAAGATTTCGAATATTTTTCACGAAAAATCCACCCAATATATTACAATAGCATTTTCACTGGAACACATAACTCGCAATATCCGTTCGTAACCATCTCTTCTTTATATCGCTCTATTATCGGCCGGTCCGCTATTTGATAACCGATAGCATTTAATGCAGGAAAAATCTCTGCCCATGCCCTTTGAATATCTTGTGAAGTATGCTTCACTTTACAAACTGCATATTCACCTCCGGCAAGCTCGGCCTCGCAAAAGGAATCATCTGCTGCAAAATTATAAGGAATGACCACGCACGCATCATATCTGCAATTCTCCGGCGCGGTTGTCTCAGGGTTATCTAATGCTATCCCAAGAATGACACCATCGGCCATTAGTTGTTTTTCCCGTGCCCATTTTTTAATTTTCTCCATCGCTTGAACATTCCCCTCTCCGTACGGACCGACTTGGCGCACATAAGCAATTCGGCATTTTGGCATTTTTTCGACTCGCATATTCATCGTTTTCCTCCTCCTCAGTAGTTATATACCATTAAAAAGAGCGATTCAAAAGTCTCATTGACCTTCGAATCGCTCTCATACTTTTTTTATAGTTTAATAACCGCTTCTTTATTATATTTGCGTTCTTTCGCATATTCTGCTGTTGCCGTGAACAGTACGTCAGAAGATGAATTCAGTGCTGTTTCACAAGAGTCTTGCAGAACACCGATGATGAAACCGACTGCCACGACTTGCATTGCGATATCATCGGAAATCCCGAACAAGCTGCACGCAAGCGGAATCAGCAATAGTGAACCGCCCGGAACGCCTGATGCACCAGCCGCTGATACAGCAGCTAGTACAACAAGAATTAGCGCTGTCGGTATATCAACGTCAATTCCAAGTGTATGAACTGTTGCAAGCGATAATACCGAAATCGTTACAGCAGCGCCGGCCATGTTGATTGTCGCACCAAGCGGAACTGATACAGAGTACGTATCCTTGTCCAATCCCAGTTTTTCGCACAATGTCATATTAACCGGAATGTTGGCAGCTGAGCTTCTTGTGAAAAATGCCGTAATGCCGCTTTCTCTTAATACTTTAAATACAAGCGGATACGGATTTTTTCGAGTATAGATGAATACAATCAGCGGATTCATCACCAATGCTACAAAGAACATGCTTCCAAGCAACACTAGCAGCAGCTTTCCGTAAACTAGCAGTGAAGAAAGACCAGTTGTCACAATCGCATCAAAAATCAGACCCATAATACCTAGCGGAGCTAATTTGATTACCCATTTTACGATGACTGATACAGCATCCGAAAAGTTTTCGATAACAGTTTTCGTTGTATCAGAAGCTTTTCTTAATACAATCCCAAGCAAGATGGCCCAAGTTAAAATACCTAAATAATTCGCATTAATAAGTGCATTTACAGGGTTGTCGACTACATTGAACAATATCGTTTCAAGTACTTGCGCAATTCCGCTCGGCGGCGCCACATCCTCAGCACCCGTTGTAAGCGACAGTGTAACCGGAAATAGGAAACTGGCTATAACTCCTACTAAACCGGCAAGAACCGTACCGATTGCATATAAACCTATAATGGATTTCATATTCGTTTTGTGACCGCTTCTATGCTTAGAAATTGCATGCAGCACAATCGCAAAAACTAAAATTGGCGCAACGGCTTTTAACGCACTGACAAATAAAGATCCGAATATCGGCACCCACCTAGCCGCATCGGGGATCGTTAAAGCTAAAATAATGCCAATAATCATGCCGATTAAAATCTGCTTGACCAAACTGATGCGGTCCCATTTTAATAATAAACTTTTCATAATACCCCTCCGTCATACCCAATAAGCACACTCATAAAATACAAATGTATCTCTGGAATGGACTTTTGATGTTATTGACTATTTTATCATGAAAAATAAGAATTATGAAATAATTTTTATTTTTAAATAATATTTTTTTATTAGTAGAATAGTAGAACTAAAAAAGTACCTCACCTTTTATAAAAAATAAGGTTTTTTTTCGAACCGCAGGGGAATAGATTAACGACTAAATCTAGCGTAATTGAGGAGATCGATATGGATAAGGTATTGTTATATAGACGCAAAGATGATGAATTGACGGTTTACATTTACGGCTATTTAAAACAGAGCCAACTCGAAGTGATGGTTGCTTTCATCGAAAAAAAATGGAATGATGAGATTCACGAATACTATTACTTACTGACAGAAGAAGAAACAACTGAGCTTCATGATATGCTGAAAGAAGAAATGCAGTCCGATGAACCTCTTCTAGATCTTGTTCAGGAAATGTTCAAAGGTCCCGAATGCGAGAAAAGATTTATCGAATTTCTAGTCGAGCATAACATCCATTATACATATTACGCTTATTAATCTATAAAAATTGAGCGGCCAAAATCATTGACCGCTCTCTTTATTTAACGTTGCTTTATTCCTGCTTTGCATATGATACATCTTCCATCAATTATCCTGCTTTAAAAAGCGAGCAATTTTTTCATAAATATATTGCAAGTCGTCATCCGCATTCATCATACCGAACAAATTGAAGAATCCATGAATTAGACCAGATGCTCTAAAAAGCTCGACCTCGACACCTGCTTGATGCAGCTTAGCGATATATTGTTCCCCTTCATCACGAAGCGGATCATATTCAGCAGTGATCAGCAACGTTCTCGGAAAGCCGCTGACGTCTTCCACTAACAGCGGAGAAGCGTACTTGTGCTCCGCATCAGCTGGATTTTGAAGGTAAAGCTGACCGTAAAGGCTCATCGTCTGTTCGGTGAGGAAATATCCTTGTCCATTTGCCTTATAAGAAGGATAGAGTTGCTGTTTCACCCCTTTTCGCATATCGGTTGCCGGATAAAGCATAATGAGATTGGAAATTTTCGGCCCTCCATTTTCTTTCGACATAAGTGCGACAGCCGCTGCCAAATTGCCACCGGCGCTGTCCCCACCTACTGTCAGCTTCTTCGCATCTCCATTCCATTTCTTAGCATTTTCACTAATCCAACTTGTCGCATAATACGCATCATTCGGTGCAGCGGGAAACGGATGCTCAGGCGCCAACCGGTAATCAACGGCAATCACAAGTTGACTGGTTTCTCTACAGATGATTCGGCAAATCGTATCATGCGTGTCAAGATTTCCGTATACAAAGCCGCCCCCATGAAAATAAACGAATACCGGAAAAGGCGCACTCCCCTCAGGCGTGTATATGCGAATCGGCAAATCCCCTTCGTCTCTTTTTATTGCAGTAGTTTCTACAAAAGCGACAGATGGTGATGATTGACTCAATAATGCAATATTGCGGCTGCGAATTGCTTCAATATCAGGATTCTCTAAAGGTGGAAAGTTCTTTAAAAAATAATCTAATTTTGGGTGTAGCGGCATAGTTTCATTTTCTCCCTTCACTGATCATAGTAGAGTATATGCACTGAATGAGCATAAAAATGTTTAGCGCTTACAAAGACTTTTGTTAGTAAAAGTAACGCAGGGATTTACCGGAAAAAACAGCCACTTTTTTAGGATATGAAGAAAGTATCGTGAACCATCCGATTAAAAAGGTCCTGGTACGGAAACTAGCATGATTGGAACAACTTCAATGAAAAAATCCGATAAATTGCTGGCTTTTCATTCAATTTCTTTATTTTTCACCTTGAGAGTCGGATATATAGTTTGAGAGCTGTACTGCAATCGTTTCTTCATAAAGCACAGGAACCAGCAGAAATCGAAACGGTCTCCCTATAAAATCCCGGAAATCTGTTGGCAGCCTGGCTTTCCACACCTCCAAAACCACCCATCAAAAAAAGACCCTGAAATCTCAGAGTCTAATCTTGATCCTCGCTATAAAACCGAAACTCATGGTTGCGGTGATATGTTTCGCATAGTTTATTCAGAAAATCGCGGTCTATTGACCGGATGTTTTCTCTTGTGAATCGGAAGTTCCAGTTGTGGAGCGCTTCTCCCGGAATATTGGTGCGCGTGTCAGCGCCAAATCCGCAGAAGTCCTGAAGTGGCGCAATTACGATATTAGCGACGGATTGATACAGTGTCCGCAAAAATGATTGACAGACAGGAGAATGCGGACCGCCCTCTCCCCAATGGCTGATCGGGATGTTGCAATAATTGATGGCGCGTTCACGCTCACCTTGAGATGCTTCCCATATCCAACCGAGTGTCGTGTTGTTATCATGCGTGCCTGTGTAGGCAACTGTATGATGAACATAATTATGCGGCAAATGCATCGTATTCGACCCGTCAAAAGCGAATTGCATCACTCTCATGCCGGGATAGCCACTTTTCGCCATAAACTTGAAAAAGTTCTCATCGACCGTACCTAGATCTTCTGCAATAATCGGAGCCGGACCATACTTTTGCTCATATAATTCGAACAATTTAAGTCCGGGACCTGTTTCCCAGTAACCTTTCTTGGCATTGGGCTCATCAGCCGGAATGTACCAATACTTCTCAAAGCCACGGAAATGATCAATCCGCATCGCATCATTATAATTCAAATGAAAAGCAATGCGATCAATCCACCAACCGTAACCGTCCTCTTCCATTCGGCTCCAATCATAGAGCGGATTGCCCCAGCACTGTCCATCCTCTGAAAAATAATCGGGTGGTGTCCCGGCAATGCCGATTGGTTCGAGATCGTCATCAAGCAAAAATATTTCCGGATTGGCCCATACATCGCAGCTGTCTTGAGACACGTAAATCGGTAAATCACCGACTAAACCAATGCCTTTATCCTCGCAATATTCCTTTAAAAGCGTCCATTCCCGATAAAATTCATATTGCAAAAAGCAGTAATATGAATAGATGTCATCACTTTTTAAGGCCTGAATTTGCGGCTCGGTCAAAAGTGACTTGCTTTTCACTTCCAGTTCCTTTTCCTTGCATGTCATAAACAGCGCATAATCTTCAAGCCAATAGGCATTTTCTTCCTGAAACTGATTGATTTCTGCTCGAATTTCAGGCGTTATGCGGCTGAATGCTCGTTTCCACAAAGCGGGACGGTGAGCATCAAGCCATTCATAATCGACTTTATGAAGCGCCTTCACATAACGCGCTGATGCTAATTCATCTTCCGTAATTAACCCTTGTTCGAAAAGTGCTTCCGGGTCAATATAATTGGGATCGCCGGCAAAGGCGGAAACTCCCGAATATGGAGAGTTCCCTGCCCCGGCATGAACAGTCGGCAACACTTGCCATACATGAAGTCCTGCGGAAACCAGAAAATCGGCAAATGCTTTTGCTTCCTTACCTAAAACGCCAATGCCGTAATCTCCCGGCAATGAGAATATTGGCAATAAAGCGCCGGCTGTTCGTTCAAATCGCTTAGATGCAGATATCATTTTCACTCAACTTCCCTATGAGAGACTTACTTTCCTGCACTAATTGTTCTTTTTTGTTTGTAGCTTCCGGTTTAGATTCAGCTTTAACCATAATATATAGTTTCAGTTTTGGTTCAGTTCCTGATGGACGAACAATAACAGATGATCCGTCTTCTAATTCATAGAACAATACATCTGCATTTGGAAGACCGGTCACAGTCTCTTCACCTGTTTTCACATCCGCTACTTTGCCTGATTGATAGTCCCCTACTTTCGCGATTTCAATACCTGCAAATGCAGTCGGCGGAGTGTTGCGTAGGCTTCTCATAATACCCTTCATTGTTTCAAGACCGTTTAAGCCTCCAATCGTGATCGATACGCATTGTTCTTGGAAGAAGCCGTATTTAGTATATAAAACGTTTAACGCTTCATATAAAGTCATGCCTTTTAATTGATAGTAGCAAGCCATTTCCGCAATCAGCATAGAAGCGACAATCGCATCTTTATCACGTGCGTAAGTACCCGCTAAATAGCCGTTGCTTTCCTCAAAACCGAATAGGAAGCTATATTCATTTGTTGTTTCAAATTCTTTAATTTTTTCACCGATGAATTTGAATCCGGTCAAAACATCCATTAAATGTACACCGTTTTGCTCGGCAATGCTTTTCGCCATGTTTGTTGAAACAATACTTTTAATTACAACAGCATTGTCTTTCAATGTACCGTTCGCTTTGCGGCTTTGGATTAAATAATCAAGCAGCAATACGCCGATTTGGTTACCTGTTAATGGCACATAATCACCGCTGCAGTCTCGTACTGCAATACCAACGCGGTCAGCATCCGGGTCTGTACCAACGATCAAATCAATGTTTTCTTTTTGTGCCAGTTCTATAGCCAGGCGTAGGGCATCTTTTTCCTCTGGGTTAGGAGATTTTGTAGTCGGGAAATTGCCGTCCGGCTGCATTTGCTCTTCAACAGTCAACAAATGCTTGATACCTAAACGTTTCATCACTTCCGGAACTAAACGATAGCCCGTTCCATGAATTGGCGTATAAATCATTCTAACTTTGTCAGCTGCTTGTGCAACATATTGTTTGCCGACAGATTCACCAAGAACTTTCTCGATATATTTTTCATCAAAGTCTTTGCCGACAATTGTTACAAGCTTTTTGTTTAAAGCTTCTTCGCGTGAACATGTTTTTACGTCATCAAAAATGTCGATCTCGCTCAAACGGTCAGAAATTTGTTTCGCATGTTGAGGCGGTAACTGCGCGCCGTCTTCCCAATATACTTTATAGCCGTTGTACTCTTTCGGATTGTGGCTCGCTGTAATATTGATGCCGGCAATTGCGCCGAATTCTCTGATGGCAAAAGAAAGCTCTGGAGTAGGTCTCAGTTCATCGAATAAATAAACAGAAATGCCGTTAGCGCTCAATGTGCATGCAGCTTCCCAAGCAAATTCTTGAGAATTAATACGGCTATCATAAGCGATACAAACCCCTTTTCTTGCTGCTTCTTCACCATTTGCCAAAATTAGATCGCTCAAGCCTTGAGTTGCGTAACGAACTGTGTACACGTTCATTTTATGCAGTCCGGCACCCATTGTTCCACGTAATCCCGCAGTACCGAAATCAAGCATAGAAGAGAATCTGCCTTCGATTTCCGCTTCATTTCCGGCTAAAGTCAATAGCTCCTGTTTTGTTTCTGCATCCACAACTTCACTATTCATCCATTTTTCAAACATTTCTTTATAAAGCTTCATAGCTATTACTCCTATCCCAGAAAAATTTTCTCTATTGTTTAATTAGTTTTATGTACTAACATACATGCGCCATTTGGTTCAATAATATATTTTTTTCTTACCGACTCATGATGCAGCAGATTTTCATAGTTGTTTTCAACTTCTAAACGAAACGGTTTATCAGAACGGTTAACACCTATCACGATTTTTTCTTTTTCATTTCTGCGTTGGAAAATGAAAACCGAATCTTCGCAATGAATGGTTTCATAACTGCCATCTTTGAAAACAGTCCATTTTTTACGTATTTTGCCTAATTTTCTATACCAGCGCAGCAAATACGAATCTTCCTCGCCCCACGGGTAGCAGCGGCGATTGAACGGATCTTCATAGCCTTCCATTCCGGCTTCATCTCCGTAATAAATGCACGGTACGCCCGGTAAAGTCATTTGCAGCAATACAGCCAGCTTCATTAATTGCAGCCCATGTTCTCTTTCTTCCTCCGTCATGCTCGTTCGCGCTTTCACGTCTTTAGAGGCATGATGCAATTCCTTGCCGCCAAGGGCAGTTAAAATCCTTCTTGTATCATGGGTGCCAAGCATATTCATTAAACAGTGCAGCACTTGAGGCGGATAATTATTGACAATTGATGACACAACGTTATGCAAATTTTTGGCGTCTTGATAGCGGATGAACTGGATTATCGCATCCTTGAACGGATAGTTCATAACACTGTCCAATTGCTGTCCATAAAAGTAATTGCGCCTCTTGCCATATGCAACCTTATTCGAAGCATCTTCCCAAACTTCCCCAATGATGAGCGCCTCGGGATCGACTCCCTTCACAGCCTCACGGAACTTCTCCAAAAAACGATCAGGTAATTCATCGACAACATCCAAGCGCCAACCAGAAGCACCTTCTAATAGCCATCTGTTGCCGATTCCTTCCTTGCCGGCTATAAATTCCTCATAGCTCGGATTTTCTTCATTAATGGCCGGCAGCGTATCAATTCCCCACCAGCACTCATATTGATCCGGATAATGAAAAAACTTATACCAATCATAATATGGGGATGCCTTCGATTGGTAAGCACCAACCGAAGGATATTTCCCTTTTTTATTGAAATAAATGCTATCAGAGCCGGTATGGTTGAAAACTCCATCGAGAATGATGCGGATATCATACTTCATCGCTGCCTCGCACAGATTTTGAAAATCTTGCAAATGACCGAACGAAGGATCGATTTTTTTATAATTGCCCGTATCATATTTATGGTTAGAAAAGGCCTCAAAGATTGGGCTCAAATAAATGCATGTAACACCTAACGAGTGAAGGTATGGAAGCTTTGAAATAATGCCCTTCAAATTGCCGCCGAAGAAGTCATTGTTGACTACTTCGCCATGCTCATTCGGTGCATATTCCGGTAACCCGCCCCAATCATGACGAAACTTTTGGTCTTTTCTAACTAAGCCTGGGCCTTCCTTCGCAAAGCGGTCGACGAAAATATGATAGTAAATACCGCCCTTGATCCAATCCGGCGTTTTGAAGTCTTTATCATAAACCGTCAATTGCCATGACGGAGGCTCAACCTCTGTCACCATATGGCCATCTATGCCTTTCCCCACATATAAAATGTGGTTCAGAGTCTTCAACTGGAAGTAATACCAAACTAACCCTTGTTGCTTCACTTTTACTTCCTGCTCATAAATATCCCGGCCTCCACTTATGCCCTTCCACTTCATTCTTATATATTGATATTTATCATCTTCGTCATTAATCCAGACGATTGATGTCTCCTTCAATCCATAAGAACGAGGAACCTGGATTTCAAATACAATGGTTGAATTATTCGGCACTGCTCCTGTCGGTTCTCGGAAGCATCCCTTGCTAAACCGTGAACGAATTGAAATTTCCACCATTCCATCTCCTTATTTAAGCGGCGATATCCCCCAAATACGATCAGCGTATTCTTCTATGCTGCGGTCAGCCGCAAAACGTTCTGCACCCGCAATATTAATGAGTGACATTTTGTTCCACTTCAGTTGATCTTTATAAACTTCCATAGCATTCTGATGAACCTTTAAATAATCCTCGAAATCAGCCAAGCACATATACGGATCGCCGATTCCATATTCCCCTACAATCAAGTAGCGATAAATCGTTTCAAAGGATTCACCGTTAAACCCAATCCGCAGTTGGTCAACAACGCGACGAATTTTAGCGTTATTGTGGTAGTAAGACGATGCGGCATAGCCTTCCTTCCATCTTCGTTCCACCTCATTGGCATGCATACCGAAGATAAAAATATTATCGCGTCCAACCGCCTCTGTGATTTCTACATTGGCGCCATCCATTGTGCCGAGTGTCAATGCGCCGTTAATCATCATTTTCATGTTGCCGGTACCGCTTGCTTCTTTTCCTGCAAGCGAAATTTGCTCACTCAGTTCTGTTGCCGGCATCAAATGTTCTGCCATCGTCACACAATAGTTTTCTAAAAAGACTACACGAATTTTTTCGCGCATAATCGGATCTTTCTCGATTTCTGCACTTAAATGGCAAATCAGTTTAATGACTTCTTTGGCAATGTAATAACCGGGAGCTGCTTTCGCTGCAAAAAGGAATGTTTGCGGCGCGATTTCCATATTCGGATTATCTTTTAAATCTAAATATAAAGAAATGATACGTAGCGCATTCAGAAGCTGACGCTTGTATTCATGGAGCCTTTTTGCCTGAACAACGAACATCGATTGCGGATCGATTGTTACGCCTTTCTTATCCATCAATTCAGCAAATCGCACTTTATTATTGTACTTAATCTTCTCAAGCTGTTGAAGAACTGCTTTGTTGCTATGATAACGGCGGAAATCGCCTAGTCGCTTAGCGTCTTTTTTATAGGCGTCGCCGATGCATTCATCCAACAATTCCGTTAATTCCGGGTTGGATTGGCAAAGCCATCTTCTATGAGCAATACCATTTGTGACATTCGTGAATTTTTCAGGGTTTACTCGATTAAAATCGGCAAATACATCATCTTTTAATATTTCAGAATGTAGCTTGGACACACCATTCACACAATTGGAGCCGGCCACAGCCAGGTTTGCCATGCGCACCTGATTATGCGATATAATGGACATACGTTCAACCATTTCCCAGTTACCTGGATATTTCAGCCACAAACTATGGCAAAAACGTTCGTTCAACTCTTTAATAATTCCATAAATCCGTGGGAGTTGCTGCTGAATTAAGCCAGCCGACCATTTTTCCAAAGCCTCTGCCAATACGGTATGATTTGTATATGTGACAGTTTCTGTGACCATTTTATACGCTTCATCCCAAGTATAATTATGCTCATCCATGAAGATGCGCATTAATTCCGGTATGCAAAGCGTCGGATGCGTATCGTTGATATGGATGGCTACTTTTTCACTGAAATTCGCAAGCGTGCCGTATTGGTTCAAATGCTCGCGAACAATGTTTTGAACTGAAGCCGATACAAGGAAATATTGCTGTCTTAATCGCAATGTTTTCCCTTCAAAGTGATTGTCAGATGGATACAGAACTTTATTAATCAGCTCAGCACTTGTATTCTCCATCATTGCGCGTTCATAGTCACCTTGCGCGAAAGAATTCATATCGAAGTTTTTAATGTCTCGGGCGCGCCATAAACGCAATACTGAAACACCTTCAGAATCTGCACCTGAGATCATCATGTCAAAAGGAACAGCTTCTACTTCATCATAATCAAGATGCTCAATCTTCAAGCCTTTATCAGACCATTTCTCTTCAATTCTGCCCTGAAACTTCACTTGAAAAGTGAGATCGTTCCGTTTATTTAACCATACATCTCCGCCAGGTAACCAAATGTCGGGTAATTCCATTTGCCAGCCATCAACTATTTTCTGCTTGAATAAACCATATTCATAACAAATTGAATATCCCATTGCTGGATATTCCATCGTGGCGAGGGAGTCCATGAAACAAGAAGCTAATCGTCCTAATCCGCCATTCCCTAAGCCTGCATCAGGCTCTTCTTCATACAAGTCTTCGAGCTTAAAGTCCCACTCCGACAGTACATCCTCAAACTCATCCTTCAGTCCTAAATTGTAGACATTGTTCTTTAGAGAACGGCCTACAAGGAATTCCATGCATAAATAATATACTTTCTTACTATGGTTGCGCTTAATTTGTTTATTAAACTTCGCTCGCTTCTCCAAAAGTATATCAAGGACTGTTCTAGCACACGCTTTGTACATTTGTGACGTAGTGGCTTCTTCTGCCGAAATCCCATAATGTCGAGATAGCTTATTAGTGATACCATTCCTTATTTCATCTTTTAATTCCGTTACTTCCATGATGATTCCTCCCAGCATTTAAAGTAAAACTTTCTGACATCCGCATAGTGACACATTGGTCCATCCACGGATGTCAGAATTAATGCCTAGCTTTATTAATAAGGGACTTGAACACAAGCAACTTCCGCATATAATTTTTCATATTCACGCGCTGATTTTTCCCAGCTGAAGTCAAGCGACATAATCCACTCTACCAGCAGGTTCCATTGCTCGCGGTTGTAATATAAGTGCAATCCGCGGTGAATCGCATTTAATAGCTCATGAGTATTGTAGTTCTCAAACGTGAAGCCGTTACCTTCACCGTTTGAGCAGTCATGAATCGTATCATGCAATCCGCCTGTTTGACGCACAATCGGAACTGTACCATAGCGTGAAGCAATCATTTGTGCTAAACCGCAAGGCTCGCTCTTCGAAGGCATTAAGAAAAAGTCTGCGCCGGCATATACTTTGCGGGCCAGGTCAGAGTTGAAGCAAAGCATTGCCGCAACCTTACCTTGGTACTGACTTTGAAGCCAATTGAAGTAGTCTTCATATTGACGTTCACCGATTCCCAATACAACAATTTGGACGCGTTCGTTCAGAAGCTGATCCATAATTTTTGTCACTAAATCAAGACCTTTATGTGTAACAAGACGAGTGATTAGCGCAATGACCGGTACATCTTCCTCAACCGGCAAATTCACAAGTCTTTGCAGTTCCGCTTTGTTGATTTTCTTATTTTCTGTCGCGTCTTTGCTGTAGTTTGCGAAAAGTGCCGCATCTGTTTCAGGATTATAGCTTTCTACATCAATTCCATTCAAGATACCGCGCATTTTGAATTCATTCTTTTGAATAATTTGCGCAAGACCCTTCGCATAATAATTATCTCTTAATTCTCTTGCATATGTTGGGCTAACTGTATTCACTTGATGAGAGCATTCAATCGCGGCTTTCATTAAGTTGACACATCCATGATATTCAAGCAGTTCTCTTGCGTGTGGAGACAGCCCCATTACATCCTCAACAACATCGAAGCCATATTTACCTTGGTATTCGATATTGTGGATTGTGAAGATGGATTTCGCATTTAAATGGTGATAGTGGTAATGCAGATATACCGGTATTAAAGCCGTTTGCCAGTCATGGCTGTGAATGATTTCCGGCTCAAAGTCCATGAAGTATATGCTGTCTAATACCGCCTTGCTGAAAAACGCAAAACGTTCGCCATCATCAAAATAACCGTAAGCATTGCTGCGTTTAAAATAATATTCATTGTCAATGAAATAATATGTTACGCCGTTCTTCTCTGTGCGGAAAAGGCCGCAATATTGTTTGCGCCAACCAAGCCCTACATCAAAATGGCAAATAAACTCCATTTGCTGTCTCTCTTCCCAGCTAATTGATTCATACATCGGCAAAACGACACGCACATCAAAGTGTTCGCTGTTTTCTTTCATGATTGCTTTTGGAAGTGATCCAACAACTTCACCTAATCCGCCTGTTGCTACAAATGGCATACCCTCAGACGCCGCAATTAAAACTTGAAGTTTCTTCTTTTCTTCGACAGCAGGTGTATCTTGCTCTTTATCTAACACCGCAACAGCAGCACTCACTTGCTCCTTTGCAACCAATACTTCCTTTTCCGCTGCTTTTTCTTCAATCTTAGAAGCTGTTACTTTGTCTTCTTCTAGTTTTTCCCACTTTTTAACAACTGCATTCTTATTTTTATTCATCGTTCTTTTTCTTGCCTTTTTTTTCATTTTAAATCCACCCTTCAATCAACCATGGGTTGTCATATGTGTATGTATGATTCAAAGAATCATTTGTATAAGTTAGGCAACCGGACAAACAGAATGACTCTGCTATCACGATTGCCCTTATCTTTCATATATTAGTAATGTGGTTAAATAATGCTTCCTTTTTCAATGTAGAAAGGATGCGTACCATGTCCGCATAATGTGCGGTCATCACCGATAAATACATTTTTATCAGTAACAATATGGCTTAGCGTAGCATTTATGCCAATAATGCTATCCTGCATGATGACACAGTTATTGACATTCGCATCTTTATCGATTTTAACGCCGCGGAAAATGACGGAGTTTTTCACTGTGCCGTTAATGATGCAACCGTCTGCAATAATTGAATTTTCCACTACTGCATCTTCTCCATATGTAGTTGCCGGTGAATCATTAACACTTGTGTAAATAGGACGGTAAGGCTTGCGGAATAATTCTTCGCGCACCTTCAAGTCCAGTAAATCAAGGTTGCTGGCTAAATAGCTTTCTAGAGAGTCGATGTATGCATAGTACTCATTAAACTCATAGCCTTTGATTTTAATATGAGAGGCATTATCCGACCAATATTCAAGCAATGTTTTGTAGCCCTTATTACTTGCAATCAGCATATGATTTTTCAGGAAATCTTTGCGCATAACCATTGTACCTATGTATAGCGCATCTCCTTTTTTCGTATTGTTGGCACGCTTAATCTTGTTGATGCGGCCGTCTTCATCCAGCAGGAAGACTGATCGTTTTGCGTTCCATGTTGCATCTTTATCATGCTTCTTATAAACAATTGTCACATCAGAATCGTTGTTTTTATGCTCTTTTAAAACATCTGCGTAAGAAATGTTATGGATGATGTCGCAATCCGTCAAGATGACATATTCCTCGTCTGCTTTGTCCAAATAATACGAAATGCCCTTTAAAGTATTTAAACGGTTATCCATTTGCACAAACTCTTCTGAATCATCCACATACGGTTGCAATACTTGAATACCGCCGCGTTTTCGGGCTAAATCCCATGCCTTACCAGTGCCTAGGTGATCCATTAGGTTTTGGTAATTATGGCGCGTAACAACACCTACTTTTGTAATACCGGAATTGGTCATATTAGAAAGAACAAAGTCAATCAGGCGGTATCTTCCTCCAAATGGAACAGATGACATGATGCGATTTTTTGTGATTTCTGGAACATTCTTATCTCTAATATTTGAAAAAACAATACCTAACGCGTTCATTCTACAACCTCTCTCTCGATTACATTCACTAAAATGCTTTTATCATATTTAATGATAAACGGACTTTCTTTTTGTAACTTTTGTTCTTCTTGGCGTTCTTTTTCACGCTTTTCAATTCTTTTCGCATACGTATCATTATCGATGATTTCACCTGAAGCGATGACTTCTCCATCATGAAGTTTCACACCAGTTCCGAGCACTGCCAATTCGACGCCTTCTGCTCTTTCCTCACCGACAACACAATCCGATCCAACATATACACTAGAATCAACGATGCTATACTGAACTTGAGCACCTTCATTGATGTATGTATTTCTCATCACAACACTGTCTTTAATAACTGCTCCTTTTTCAACCGTTACACCGCTGAATAAGACGGAGTTGATGACTGTTCCTTCAATTTCGCAGCCTTCTGCGATAATGCTGTTTTTGACAGAGCCGTGCTTTCCGATAAAATGCGGGTGGTCCGGATAATGGCGGTAGCTGATTTTCCATTTGTTATCTCGTAGATCAAGCTGAGGTCTTTCACCAAGAAGATCCATGTTTCCTTCCCATAATGACTGAAGTGTTCCTACATCCTTCCAATAACCTTCGAATGGATAAGCGAACATTCTCTCGCCTGCATTCAACATAGCCGGAATGACATTTTTCCCAAAGTCTTTTGAAGAAGTCGGATCCGCTTCATCTTGAGTTAAATAACGGAATAATGCTTCTTTCTTAAAGATATATACACCCATTGACGCTTGGTTGCTCTTAGGATTTTCCGGTTTTTCCTCGAATTCATAAATGCTTCCGTCTTCATTCGTATTCATGATACCGAAACGGCTTGCTTCCTCCATCGGCACAGAAAGGACAGCGATTGTACAATCTGCATCTTTTTCGATATGATATTCGAGCATCTTATTGTAATCCATCTTGTAAATATGGTCGCCTGATAAAATAATTACATAATCAGGTTTGTAACGATCAATGAAATTCATATTTTGATAGATAGCATTAGCCGTACCTTTATACCAGTCGCCTCCTGCTACCCCCTGATATGGAGGCAAAATATGTACGCCACCATATGTACGGTCTAAATCCCATGGCTCACCGTTGTCAATATAATCGTTCAGTTCAAGAGGTTGATATTGCGTAAGTACACCAACTGTATCGATACCGGAGTTAATGCAGTTCGATAGTGTAAAATCTATTATTCTATACTTTCCACCAAAATGAACTGCAGGTTTTGCGATTTGTTTCGTTAAGACGTGCAATCGGCTTCCTTGACCCCCAGCAAGCAACATTGCGACACATTTTTTCTTCCGATACATTCTACTTTCCCCCTCTTTAGTTTATCTTTGTTTTGTAGAATTCTGTGTTGATCTAGATTTCTTGAAGAAATCTTATGCAATAAACAATCGAGTTTTGAATAGAGAGCGGATGTCGGCACAATGCCGACAAGCCGGTTAAGTTCCTCTCTTAAATCTTTGTTACTTTAGGCTTAACATGCTGGAATACCAATGTCGTTAATGGCGGCAAGTTAATAGAAATGTATTGATCAAAATCATGTACATAGCCTTCCTTCGCCTTCAGCAGCTTTCTGTTACGTCTTCCTTCGCCGCCGAATTTTTTCAAGTCGGTGTTGAAAATTTCTTTATACGTTCCTGTTTCCGGTACTCCTACATAGTAATCATCCCATTCAGCAGATGAGAAGTTTACAATTACAATCAATTCATTTTGGTCACGATCCAGTCTGCGGTATGCAAGTACATTTCGCGTATGGTCATTGTGACAAATCCAACTAAATCCATCCGATGAGCAATCCAGCTCCCAAAGCGGTTTATGCTCTAAGTAAAAATGATTGGCATACTGGAAGAATGTTTGTAACTTTTTGTGGGAATCGTATTTCAGCAGGAACCATTCAAGCTCTTTGCTGAAATTCCATTCAGTAAATTGACCGATTTCCGAGCCCATGAACATTAATTTTTTCCCCGGGTGGCTGAGCATATATAAAATGAAGCTGCGGACACCCGCAAATTTATCCACATACTCACCCGGCATTTTGTCCAATAATGAACGCTTGCCATGAACCACTTCATCATGAGAAATCGGTAATATAAAATTTTCGTTGCATGCATACATAATTGGGAAGGTTAATTTTCCGTGGTTGTATTGTCTGCCAATCGGGTCTACTTCTATATAAGAAAGTACATCGTTCATCCAACCCATATTCCATTTAAAATTAAATCCTAATCCGTCATGCTCCGGCGGAAGTGTAACCCCCGGCCAAGCTGTCGATTCTTCCGCAATCATCAGATTCTCAGGAAATTTCGACAAAACTGTTTTATTTAATAGTTTCAGAAATTCAATGGCTTCTAAATTGCCGTCTCCGCCATGTACATTCGGTCTCCATTCACCATGCTGTCTGTTGTAATTCAAGTAAAGCATCGACGCGACCGCATCTACCCGGATTCCATCAATATGGTACTTTTCCATCCAGAAAACCGCATTGGAAATCAGGAAAGATTGCACTTCATTACGGCCATAATCAAATATTCTCGTACCCCATTGTTTATGTTCCTGTTTCAATTCATCCTGATACTCATACAATGGTTGTCCGTCAAATTCATATAGTCCGTGTGCATCCTTTGGAAAGTGCGCAGGTACCCAATCCATAATAATGCCAATTCCGTGTTCATGCGCCAAATTGACCAAATACATGAAATCCTCCGGCATGCCAAAGCGGGATGTAACACTGTAGTATCCGCATACTTGATAGCCCCATGAACCATCGAAAGGATATTCTGACAAAGGAAGCAATTCAATATGCGTATAACCCATTTTCTTCGCATAAGGAATCAGTTCATTTGCAATCGTGCGATAGTTCAAATATTCGCCTTCCTCAGACTTTTTCCAAGATCCCAGGTGGACTTCATAAATATTCATCGGGCTTTCGTAGGCGTTCTGTCCAGCTTTATGGAACTGCCAATCACCGTCTGTCCAAGTGAATTTGTCAGTTAAAGAATAGGTGTATGAAGCTGTACGTTCCTGCGTTTCGCTATGGAAAGCATAAGGATCTGCTTTAAAAAGAATGCGTCCGTCTTTTGTCGTAATCGCATATTTGTATAGCGAATATTCCGCAAGCTCTTCGATAAACAACTCCCATACCCCTTCCTCTGACTCCTTGGCCATTGGATGCGATTGGGGATTCCATTCATTAAAGTCGCCTACAACAGATACAGCAGCAGCATTTGGAGCCCACACCCTAAAAACAAAACCTTCTTTTCCATCCCGAGTACATTGATGAGAACCTAAGTAATCATATGCCTCAAAGTTCTTTCCTTGATGAAATAAGTATTTTGCCAAAGATAAATCTTCCTTATATTGCTGCATCTAATCAACTCCCTTAATTAAACGAGTGTTACCCATTTTTTGTATATAGTTTAAATTGTACCATTAGAATTGCCCTAATAATCACTAAATGTTGAAAAAATTAATATTTTTTACATTTATAACATTTTTTGACAACGTTCGAGCGCACTTATCTCAATTTCTCTCGGGTACAACTTTAAAAGATACAGGAATCTGATTGCAATTCCATCTCCACTAACAACGATTACAGCTAATTGAAGGTTTTCTCCATCTATCATTCTATCTCATAGCATTGATTGCTCATTGTTTAACATATAAAAGAAAATTAAACTTAAAAAATAGTAAATTAATAAAATCGGAAAATTTCACAAACAATAGAACACTTCAAAAACTTTAACGATTGATTAGCTTGTTTTAATAATAAAGCAAAAAAGGCATTTTAAACATATGTGTTCATCAACTGAGATAAAACGTTCAATTATTTCACAATTCTAATTCACATTAATGAATTTTTTCACAATCTCTGTTCACAAATACACATTTGATACCCAATAGATTTTAAGATACATAATAAGAAACATCCGGAAACTGATTCTATTGTCTTGAGTATCCTATTTATCGCAAGAGCAGGTCTATTTTTCAGAACGAATATAAATGACCGATGTTCCGTACCAAATCAATCTATTCGGCATCTACCAACGTACTAGCTTTGACGAATTCAAGAATATTGTTCTCGGAAGAAAATAACTGTTTAATAGAGGCTGTCATTATGACTGCCTCTATTTTTTTAAAAGTTAAAGATAGCATATTTTTTTACCTAGATAGCTGTCTAACCATACACCTGCCATGCTCGGAGGCCTACAGGATGTAGGTCATATCGGCGAAGACATGCGAACGTGGCGTTTTTAGCCGATGTTCCTTTTTATTGCCTCCTCCAAGAAACCAAAGGCGGGTTTCTTGTGTGGGGCTCTCAGGTTGAGAGTTACAGCGATGAAGATATCTGGACGTATCGCTCTTAGTCTCTGTTCCTTGTTAACGGGTCCTCCCGCATGTCTTTTTCATCGAGGTGAATCTAAGTAGCATATTCATAATGAAAAAGGAACGGTAATGGTTTTTCTCATACTAAATATTTGTCCAACTCGGCTGCGAGTTCTTGCGGCATATGAATGGATTCCTGCCTGTCATAGTCAAAGCAGACTAGAACAGTACTCCCCACTGCTACCAGCTCCCTCGTTTTCGCACATTTTATTTCATGTTCCAATACGAAACTTTTCTTTCCGATTTTCGACACACGCGCATTCAAACGAAGCATTTGCCCCGAGTACGCCTGCTTTATAAAATCACATTTCGTCGATGCGACGATAAAATTGAAATTTTGTTTTTTTTTGAACTTATCTATTCCAATCTCTTTGAAGAACTTCATTCTCGCCTCTTCCAAATAAAAAAAGTAACTGGCATTATTCACATGTCCTGCCGCATCCGTTTCACAAAAGCGGACAAAAACATCAATTTCAAAAAAACTCCGCAAAACATTCCCTCCCTTTTTTCTTTTAATTATAAAATTTTAGCCTTCCTGTCTTTCCTGGCTTTTTAAATGAAAAATCACATTTTGGTCATACTATCGGAAACAAATATTTATGGAGGAAAACTGATCATGACTTTTCAAAAAGCATTGAGATTGTTCAATCTGGCACTCATCGGTGGTGTCCTTTATTTAACAATTGAACTATTATGGCGCGGCTACACCCATTGGACGATGGGCGTTGTCGGAGGTATTTGCTTCATCCTCATCGGATTAAATGCCAATATTTTTTCTATTAACGCTCCTTTATTGACACAAGCGTTAATAGGCACGCTATTCGTCACCTTCATAGAGTTAATTTCCGGTTTAATCCTCAATATTTGGCTTAAATTAGGCATTTGGGATTACAGCAGCCTTCCTCTTAACTTTCTCGGACAAATCTGTTTGCCATACATACTGCTCTGGTTTCCGTTGACCTTTTTCGCAATCATTTTATTTAACTGGCTTAGATACTGGCTATACAATGAGGACCGTCCGAGATTTAAATTAATTTAAATATATTGAATCATGTAGACATTTATGTGAAATATAAAAAAATAAGCCTGAGAAGATTACACTTCCCGGGCTTTAATCAACTGTGTCACCAAGATTCCTGGTGCCACTTCTTTTGTATTTCTTTCCGCAAAACCAAACTTTTTGTAAAGGGCGATTGCCGGTAAATTTGCAGTGCCGGTGCTCACCTTTACTATTCCGGTATCACTAACCTCTCTAACCTCTTTTAAGAAAAACTGCAGCAATTCCGTTGCTATACCTCTATTAAAATGGCTAGGATGCACAACTAAACGGCATATTAGCCAATAATCATTTTCTTTACAATAGGAAAGCACTCCTTGCATATTCCCATCAAAAAAGAAGCCTAAGAAAGTCTCTCCGCTCTCAGCAAGCGACTCTTCTGTATCCAAAAGCGATGGAATCTCATCAAATTGAATAAGCTTTGCTTCAACTTCATACGCTGGAATTTGAATCCTCAACACTTGTCTAGCAGTTTCTTGATCACTAATATCTAGTACCTTAATCATATAATCACCTCTACTTAAAACAGCAGCTTGCTTACTATATAGGCAAGACACAATATAACGGCTGCCAGTATCGTAAAAATCCAGGCTGTTTTTTGCTTCGCCCTGTAATAATCCGGATGCTCTTCATATCGCTTGCCAATTGGGTTAGCTAGCAATATTTTATCCCATGCTCCGTTAATCCAAATGCTGATAAAAAAGCAAAACAAAACACCGACTGCTGCCTTTAAAATAGGAGGCAATAAAATAACCGCACCTGCTGTTACGGCAACAAGACGAAAATATCCTCCTACGAATGTAAAATTCCGAATAAATATTTTGAAGAACAATTCATTAAATCCGTTTTGTGCATTTCGTTTTCGAAATATTTTACTACGAAACATTAATGGCCGCCTACGTTTAATCACTCTTGGTTTTTCTACAGAATTGGACACTCCAAAAATCATTGATACAAAACGCAATTTTTGCTCATTCTCAAGTAAGCACTCTTCCTCAAAAAAGCGAAGTGTTGATATAATCGGTCGCATAAACAAAAGCGTAATCCCCGTCAACATTACGCCTGCCACTCCCAAAAAGACAAATGTCATCTCCATAATCAATAAATTACCGATAAAAAACAAAACAAACATGAAAATCGCCATCAGATTTTGTATCCAACCATTAATAGAAAAGCGAAGTTTCATGTGCAGCGCTCTAATAAATAAAGCGACTCCTTTCCAGTAAAACAGCAACGAAACAAATTCTAGCAAATCAATCCTTTGAACCTTCATCAGAAAAGGCAATAAAACGACTACAAGCAATATGATCTCAAGCACTATTTTTACGATTGCATACGAAAACGCCCATCTCTTCATTTCTATAAAGCTTGAGCGGTGCTTTAAATAAAAAATCCCATCCGCTTCCTTTACAAAAAGACGGAAAGTGCCGACCCATGACAAAATGTACACTGCGCTTGCAATTAGCGGCAGTGAAACGAAGCTGCTCCAAGCAGGCAAATCAAGCCACCATGAACGGTATATGATCACTGCCGCAACCAAAGCCGGAATCAATATATACAGCATGACGGTCCAATCAATTATATTTTTCCAAATCCGAAATTGATAGATGTAATCCTTCCTGACGCGAGCGAATAGCACATGAAGACTACTCATCCCCTTCGTCCTCCACGAGATGGTGATAGCAATCAAACAAGGAAAGATTACTATTACCGCATTGTTCCTGCAGTTGCGCAAGCGTTCCAGTAGCGATCTGTCTGCCTGAATCGATCAGCACAAACGAGTCACATACCTTTTCCGCTGTATCTAATACGTGCGTGCTCATCAATATGCCTGTACCTTTCTCTCTTTCTTTCGTAATCAGCTCAAGCAATGACCTTGTCGCAATAGGATCTAAGCCAATAAACGGCTCATCTATAATCAAAATATTCGGCTTTGTCATAAACGCCAATATAATCATCGCCTTTTGCTGCATTCCCTTTGAATATGTATGAGGTAATTGATGCACGTGCTTATCCATTTTGAACAGCTTCAAAAGCGGATTCACCTGCTCCTCGACTTGAAGATCAGACATTTGCTCGACACTGACAATAAAGTCAATATGTTCCTGTAACGTTAGTTCATCATAAAATACCGGGCTCTCCGGCAAATATGAAATCGCAATTCCTTCTTCTTTGCTAATCTTGCCTTCCATATACGGCATCAATCCAAGAATGCTCTTAATCGTCGTGCTTTTACCCGCTCCGTTCGCACCAATCAGCCCGACGAGCGCACCCTTCTCTATTGTAAAATCAATTTCCGAGAGTTTTATCTCATTTGCTGTATAACCCGCTTGTTCAATATGTACAGTCAGTAACGGCACCTTATCTCCTCCATTCCCATTAAGTTGTTACTCTATTTACGATTCAATGTAAAAAAAGTTCCCTCGGTCTAGCCAGTGAGAACCGCACAATCATAACAAAATGTTTATATTAGCATATGCGGAGCGCTACAGATTTTCTCCATCAGCACATCCGCATGTTATTGCCATCAGATTCTTAGTTAGCGGTTATAGTTTATTTTATAAAACCCTCTAAAAATCCCATCCATAGATTCTTGATTTTCTCTAGCTTTCCTTGACTTTGAATGTCAGATTCCCCTGAAACACCTATATAAAATTTAATTTTCGGTTCAGTACCCGATGGTCGAATGCAAACCCAAGACCCATCAGCTAATAAAAATTTTAAGACATTGGATTTAGGGAAAGAAAGAACATTTTCAGACCCCTCATCATTCATCCAAAATCCTTTGAAATAATCTTCAATAGCAGTAATCGTTAGTTCTTCAAAGCTTCTTCTTTTCCATTAATAAATAATGAAGCATGATTGCTCCTACTTGATTTCCCGTCAACACGCTATATTCTTGGGTACTGGTTTTCACCGCTACTCCTAAGCAATCTCCATCAGGATCCGTGCCAAAACGGTCGTTTCGAAGGAAAAACAATCATAATCTCTATTACATGCTTCTATCACTGCCTCATTTCCTTGCATCCGCCTATTTTATCGCTATAATAAGGAATGAAAGGATGTTGATTATGTTAAACATTACAGAATTTGAAGTTCAACTTATTAATGATGCATTCGGAATTCTCCCTGGAGATCGCTATGAATTTCTTATATATTTAGATGTTCCTGAGGAAGATGAGCTATATAATGAAAACGGTGTATACATACGAGCTCTTTACGTAGTCGATGGTGAAGAGAAGAAACTTTTGAAGTACGATTTAGTTGAAAGCGGAGAAAATACTGTTCTTGACTTTGACTTAGAAGATGACGAAATTCAAGTGGTTACTGAATTTTGTGAGCAGCATTATATTGAAGCAGAATAAGCTCTATTAAGACAGAATATTTGGTTCTGTCTTTTTTGTGCGAATAAAAACAGCAACAAATAGAGGAGCCACTAAAAACTGCGGCTCCCCTATAAAAATAATTGACCAATTCTATGTCGGTCATAATCTAATATCCAGTCATTATATTGTTCATAAATCTCTCTAATTGAATCGGCAGAAGCAGCAATTAAATCACAGCCCCTATCATCATAAATATGAAAAATAGTTTTTCTGTTTATATTTATGAAATAAGCATCCAACTAACTCACCCCCTATCTATTTACAAATCAGCAGAAACCCCCTTCTCAACTGCCACTCTTCTGCGCGCAGCCAAGCCGTTCACTGTTATAATCCCTAATGCGACAAGTACTAGACCTGCAATTGCTGACAGACCGATTTCTTCTCCAAGGAAAAGGCCGCTCAGCAATACGCCGAAAACCGGAATCAAGAAGTTAAAAATCGACACTTTACCGACAGAATTATATTTCAATACATTGTTCCACAGCAAAAAGCCGGCTGCCGATAAAAATGCCAAATAAATCAGCATGAAAACTTCCGTCAGTGAAAACGAAAAAAAAGTGAAGTCCGTCATAAACATGCCAAGCAGAAGCAGCATGGATGAGCCGAGAATCATTCCGTAGCTCGTTAAATAATGAACGCTATAATTTGAAAAAGCCTTCTTTGTGACAATATTGCCGTATGCTCCGACAATTGTCGACGTTAATACGAATAATTCCCCGACACCGATTACAATTCCGCCCGCTCCTTGCGGTATGTATGCAAGCAGTACTCCTGAAAATCCGATGCTTAGCCCAATGACCTTTTGCATCGATAAACGGTCATTTTTCAACAGGAAGTGAGCAAAAATGATTTGAAAAAACGATGCCGTACCGGCAATGATGCTGCCTTGTACGCCACTTGCTCTGCTCAAACCGATATAAAAGAAGAAATATTGCAGAAACGTCATTAACACTGCCAATGTCACAATTGTAGACAGCGATGATTTTTGAATTTTAAAATCTGCTTTTTTGCCGATTAACGCATAAAAAGCCATTATAAAAAGTCCTGCCAAAAAGAAGCGATAGCCTGCAAACAGTATTTGCTCTCCCACCTCATTCGGGCCGATTTGTAAATGTTGATAACTAAGCTTAATGACAGGAAAGGCGCTTCCCCACAAAAAAGCAGCTGTTATAGCTGATAAAGCCATACCGAGCGGATGGCGAAAAAAAGCTTCTGTCTTCACGTAAAACTTTCACTCCTCAAATGTTTCGTTCTAAGTTGCCTTCCTATCATACACTAAAACTGTTATCTAAAGGAACCATAGGCCACTGTTCATGGATTTATTTCTACATGTATGGATTCAATATATAAGTCACAGCATTCCTGTTCCTTTTTCAATTTACTTGCAAGTTTCTATACCAAACAACATTTCCGTAAAAACGGAAAAGCCGTTGAGAAGTCCTGTCTCAACGGCCTGACAAAAAGACTCCGTATTCTGTTCGTCTATATTTTATTCCTATCCAAGATCCGTGCCGACACCAGTTGAATGGCCGCTATTAAAATAACTGTTAAAGCAATACTTCCCCAAAGCCCCGACTCTATTTCTGTTCCTTGCACCATCGAAGACGCATAACTGCTGAGCTGTGTCGGACTCCATGCAAGCTGATCTTTAAAATAGCTTCCGGCAAGCGATAAAGCGGTAAAGAATATCACATTGATGATAGCAATCGCTCCGTTCCCACTGAAAACCGCACTTGTAAGCACGACAACTGAAACTATAAAAACGATATAAAGACTATAAGTTGCCATACTAGCAAGCACATCAGCAACCGGCAATTTTGAGAATAATAGAATTGTATAATAAAAGGAAAGCAAATAACCGCATATAAACGATACGACCAGCAGCAGGCTATGCGCCAACGTCTTACTTGCGACGATTTGGATTGAAGTAACCGGCTTGGTAAATACCATCATCAGTGCCCCGCTCTTTCGTTCATCGCTAATCGTGCCCATTACCGCAACGACGATGAGCAATAGACCGATTGAATTCAGCTGCGAAAGCACACTGGCCATAACCTCTCCGCTTGATGGCAATGGCATTTCAAACACCGCACCTTCCGGAAAGTTGCCCCCCATCTTCAAAATATCATCCATAAAATAATACGTGACCGGCTGCATCACTGACAGCAACATAAACACGACCGGCAACCAGATGATCTTGCTGCTTCTTTTCAGCCCTAAAAATTCTTTTGATAACAGTGTCATAAAGCTGCTCATGATTTCACCACCTCCATAAACACGCTTTCCAACGTTTGCTTACCTTGATGGAAGTGAACAATGTCGACATTATGATCCAAACACCAGCGTAACAGCTCTTCCTTTGTGCTATCAGACCGTAGAATGATATCGGCGCTATATTCACCCACCATATATATTTCTTTGATAAACTCGCAATCTGCCAATTCTTTCGGAAGCGGATTGGCAGCTCGCAATGAATAGTTTTGTGCAGCTTGCGAAAGCAGTTCTTCAAGTGTTCCGTGGGCGACAATTTCACCGTTTCTCATCAGTAAAATATCATCGCTGATTTCCTCAGCATCATGCAAAATATGTGTTGAGTAAATAATCGTCGTCGTTTTTTTCAATTCATTCAATATATTCATTACATCTCTGCGCCCGACCGGATCGAGCGCTGACACCGGTTCATCCAATATTAAAAACGAAGGCTGATGCAAAAGCGCCTGCGCCAGTCCGAGCCGCTGCTTCATCCCGCCGCTGAACCCCTGTATTTTACGATTAGCCGCATCACTAATTCCGGTCAACTGCAAAACAAATGGTATTCTCTCCTTCAGCTTTGATTTATCCATGTGTGCCAGTTTTCCGGTAAAATGCAGAAATTCTTTCGGCGTCATCCATCCGTAAAATGACGGAATTTGCGGCAAAAATCCGATTTCATTGCGCCAATTTTTATCATGATGATACGAAATTGTTCCGCCGTCACTATCTATTAATCCGACCAACATGTGAAGCAAAGTTGTTTTTCCGGCGCCATTTGGACCGATTAGCGCGACACAGCGCCCCTGCTCAATCGTAAAACTGACATCATTGACAACCTTTCTGCCTGTAAATGATTTGCTGAGATGTTCTGCTTTAATATTCATAAGCGATTACCTCTGCTTTCTGCCGATTATAAAATATACAATCGGTCCAATAATGTTAAAGAATACGATAATAATTGCCCACATCCATTTCGGTCCTTGCGTTTCCTCCTGTTTAACCAAGCTCACAAGCGCCGTCACCAATAAAATCAGCTGCAGCACAAAAATCGGCAATAAAATCATCATTAATTTTGAAGTTTCCATATCCATTTACTTCACCCTCCTTCTTTTTTCAGGCCAAATAACAAACAAATAATAAAGAATTGCTCCTGAAGGAATATTCAGAAGACCAAGCAAACCCCAAAACCAGGCATTCGCTCCCCGTTTTTTAGCAGATAGAAAAATAAGCGTGCCTTGTGTCAGCAGCACTGCCACAACCAGCACATAAATCATAATCTGTAGCGGCAATGATAAACTTTGGATATCCAATGTCATATGTGCGAGTCCTCTCTATTTCTCAATCTTGTCCGAACAACCACATAAATCAACATGGTTGCCACCCCAGCTATTTGAATAGTCAAATATAGTGCCGGACTGTTTGTCAATATTAATAGTGAAAGTACTGTAATTACGGAAGCCGCTCCAAGAAACATAAACAATTCACGAAGCATCATTTTTTTATAAATGGCCTTTTTTTCTTGAACAAGCATTGTGATTGCATGAGCAGAAGGTGCCGAAACATCGATTGCCTCATCTAATTCATAAAATGCCCGTTCGACCCTTTTTTCTGTATCATCCTTCATACTTGTTTATCTCCTTTCTAACCAACGTTAAACTTTTATGGACACGGGATTTCACTGTTCCGTCTTTAATGAACATCATTTCTCCAATTTCCTCATAAGAAAAGCCGTAATAATGCTTCAGCAACAGCGGAATCCGATATTTGGCATCCAGCTTCTGAATGATCTCCATCACTTCGTCAAACTGTTGATTGTTATTTTCAACCTGCCACTTCAGCAGTTGATTGCTTTCTTTTGCCGCTTTCTTGAAAAGCCATCTGTCACGCTTCTTTTTCCTGAGCAAGTCGACATATGTCCGGGTCGCAATCGTTATGAGCCACGTTGTGAATTTGCTTATACCGTTAAATTGCTTCCTGTGCAAATATGCCTTCAACATCGTATCTTGGACAATTTCTTCAGTAGTGACGGTGTCCATCGTCATTTTCAACACATATTTATAAAGAAAGGAATAATGCATGTGCAGGAGTTCAGCTAATGCTTCATCATCCCCATTTTGCATCTTTGCAATCAACTGCTCCTCTATTGTTTCTGACTCCAACACTTTCCCACCTTTTCATCAATCTATATGTAAGACGAAAGTTTTCCGCCAATCGTTCACTCATTTTTAAATTTTTTTGTTAGAAAAACCGTTACCGGTCCTTTTTCCTTTTTGAGTCCGCCTCTTGAAATCACTTCAATGAAAAAGGAGCCATGCGGGAGGACTAAGATGAATCACACGAGAAACCCGTTTTTGGTTTCTTGGGGAGGCAGCTTAGGACCGAGCATGGCAGGTATAAGGTTAGACAGCTTTTCAAGTTCAAAAAGTATATACTCCCTCTATAAAGTAAGGTTTTTCTTTGTTTTTCTCTGTTTTTCGTAGAATTGCTATGCCGTTTGAATCAAATAAATGTGAAATCCCCGTAAGAATGAGCTGAATTTTAATCATTTTAGAAGTGGAGGGTACCTTTAAGAAGCCTTCCCTTCCTTTTTTTTGAAAGACTGGTGAAAATATATGGTCGTACCTTGGATCCCAC
>NZ_JACXSI010000025.1 GCF_014712675.1 Peribacillus faecalis
AAACGCTCAAACCCGGTGAAGGAGAAGCAAGAAGGTCGAGGAAATGAGGGAGTGACGCCCGGAGCGTACGGTGTACGTGAGGACGGAACGAGTGAAATTGACGAAGAGATTCGCCGCTTATCGTTCGCCGGGAGTCGAGCACGGAAGTTAAGCTCGCGCGCTGATGGTAGTTGGGGGTCTCCCCCTGTGAGAGTAGGACGTTGCCGGGCAAGACGAAGATCAGCTGATGAAGCTGGTCTTTTTTTGTGTCATAAAATAACTGAACCGAAGGTTTAGAGTTAAGAAGCTAACCTCTTAGGACTGAATACAAAATCAAAAACGCTCAAACCCGGTGAAGGAGAAGCAAGAAGGTCGAGGAAATGAGGGAGTAATGCCCGGGACGTACGGTGTACGTAGGACGGAAGTCAGGCTCGTGAGCCGACGATAAATTGGGAAAGAAGGAGTTTATGCTAAAGCCAACCATGCCCTATGAGGGTAGGGTATAAAGTCTGTCTGCTTACTTCAAAGTATGGCATAAATAAATTCAATTACTCGGGAATTAACGATTAGCAATTTATTCTATCCGATTATATAAATCAGCTAAACTAACCGTTCTTTTTTGAACGGGAAAAGTAAAAAAGAGCTAAATAGATGCAAGGAATATAAGCAAACCATTGCTGAATATATTAAGAAAACAATAAGACACACACAAATGGGCGAGATTTTACATACTAATAACGAGAATATTAAATAGCTGTTATGAAAATGATTAGGTAACTGCGGAGCAGAATTTTAATTCAGAATTTTGTATACAAATAAGAAGCATGGAAACAATTGTGGTATGGAGGTGGATGGATAGTGATGGATAATGCTAAAATGCCAAGAGAAATCTGTTGTGTTGTTTGTGAAACTGATAAGGGTGAAGGCATTCAATTATATACATCTTTTCTATGTGTTGATTGTGAGAGGAAAATCATCCAAACGAGCCCCAGTGACCCAGATTATAAATATTTTTTGAGTAGGCTGAAGAAAATTAGAACGGAATTACTCTCGTAATAACCGTTCTTTTTTGCGCAATCATGCTCAGTATAGATAGAGTATACGCCATATTTTTGTTAAACTTAGAGCATAGATAATTAAAGGATGAGGATTATGATTAACAGGCAAGAGCATGCTCCTTTAATGGAAGCTCTGATGGCATTCAAAAAAGAGAAACCAATTTCTTTTCACGTGCCTGGACATAAAAATGGCCGTATTTTTCAAGAACAAGGAAGAGATATATTTGATCATATATTAAAAATAGATGCGACAGAAATAGAAGGCTTAGATGATCTACATGCGCCTGAGGGAGCAATCAGGGAAGCTGAGCAGTTGCTTTCTGATGTATACGGTACGCAAAAAAGCTATTTCCTTGTCAATGGAACGACATGCGGAAACTTAGCTATGATCCTCGGCAACTGCAAAGAGGGCGACATAGTACTTGTACAAAGAAATTGTCATAAGTCGATTCTGAACGGCTTGCGATTAGCAAAAGTAAAGCCGATATTTTTAAGGAATGAATTGAATGAAGAATGGGGAGTAGCAGAGGGACTTTCCGTTCGTACAGTTAAGAAGGCATTATCACGCTATAATGGAGTAAAAGCAATCATTCTTACATACCCCACATACTACGGAACGGCGAACGAGATAGAGGAGATTATTGCAATCGCACATGAACATGAAGTAACGGTATTGGTCGACGAGGCACATGGGGCACACTTTATAGCCGGAACACCATTCCCGAAGAGCAGTCTGACTTATGGAGCAGACTATGTCGTGCACTCAGCACATAAAACATTGCCTGCTATGACTATGGGCTCATATTTGCATGTGCACCGTCGTGTCAGCGATTATCATCAGGTGGAAATGTATTTGCATATGTTGCAATCAAGCAGTCCGTCATATCCGATTATGGCCTCTCTTGATTTGGCTCGGGTATTTTTAGGTACCATAAAGAAACAAGACTTGAATTATTGTTCCGTAATGGCCGATAAGTTCAAAACGAAATTGTCCGAGATAGAAGGAATAAAAGTATTGCAACATGACCGAGCAGAAACAGACTTATTAAAACTTGTGCTGCAAACGGATGGGAGCTTTACAGGCTTTCAACTTCAAGAGATGCTAAATCAACATCATCTTTATAGTGAGCTGGCTGATCCCAAGAACGTACTGTTTATTCTACCTCTTTTAAAGGAAAATGCAGACTATCCGTTTGATGAAGCCTTTCAAATTATAAAGAGTTCAGTGTCACAGCTGAGAGGTAATGGTCAACTTGAGGAACCGCTGCATATAGAGAACGAAATTGAAGATATTACAGAACTGAAAATTTCTTTTAAAGAAATGGAGATTAGAAATAAAAAGATAGTTCCGCTGAAAAATGCAGCAAACTGTATAGCAGCTGAGACGATTATCCCTTATCCTCCCGGTATTCCATATATAATGGATGGTGAAATGATAACGGAAGGTAAATTGGTATATTTACAGCAAATAATTGAAATGGATGTACATTTTCATGGCGGTTCATACTTGAAAGACCGGCAGATTTTAATATATGAATAAACTAGTTGGAGGTAGCGATGGAACAGGGAGTATTTATCACCTTTGAGGGCCCCGAAGGAGCAGGGAAAACTACTATATTAAATAAACTAAGTGATGTTTTGAAGCAGCAGGGATACAATGTGCTGCAAACGAGGGAGCCTGGTGGTATCTCAATTTCAGAGCAGATTCGTGAAGTTTTACTGAATAAGGATAATACAGCGATGGATGAGCGTACAGAGGCGCTTTTATATGCAGCCGCGAGAAGACAGCATTTGGTTGAGAAAGTGTTGCCTGCATTAGAGAAAGGCTATATGGTGCTTTGCGATCGTTTTATTGATAGTTCTTTGGCGTACCAAGGATATGCCAGAGGATTAGGTGTAGACGAAGTTTATCAAATCAATCGTTTTGCAATCGGAGAAACGATGCCGAACTTAACGCTTTACTTTGATCTTGATCCGGAAGTAGGATTGGCCAGAATTCAATCTAATGGAGAGCGTGAAATAAATCGTTTAGATTTGGAGAAGCTTTCCTTTCATGAAAAAGTAAGAGAAGGTTATTTGATGCTTGTTGATCGTTTTCCGGAACGCATAAAATTAGTGGATGCATCAGCAGGAGTAGAAGAGGTTCTGGCTGATGCATTGATGATTATTGAAGATTATGTTCGAAAATAGGAATATAGAATGGTTGACAATAGTATAATTTAGGAATTACAAGAAATTTCTTTCATTACTTGTTATAATAGAGGAAATGAATGGATTGTGGGAGGCGTTGGCCATGAAAATGATTATTGCTGTAGTTCAAGACAAGGATAGCAACAGGTTGTCAGCAGCTTTAGTAGATCATAATTTTCAGGCGACCAAGCTTGCATCCACAGGCGGGTTTCTGAAATCAGGAAACACAACCTTTTTAATTGGAACCGAGGATTACAGAGTAGATAAGGCATTGGCAGTGATTAAAGATAGCTGTCAGTCACGCAATCAGCTCGTAGCACCAGTAGCCCCGATGGGAGGGCATGCTGATTCTTACGTTCCTTATCCAATTGAAGTTCAAGTTGGGGGAGCTACCGTGTTTGTTCTGCCAATCGAAGGATTTCATCAATTTTAACAAGGCAATGAGGGGAAATTATGAAGATAAATCAAGAGCTTCATATTAAATTAGATAAAGTTACAAAAGATAATCGCCAAACAAATAGTCCATCTGTCCGGTTCACGGGCGTCATGGAAAAGCACAATCAAAAGATGCAGGCAAATTCACTTAATAAATTGCTTGCAGATATTGATCAGGCAGGAGACCGATTAATGCGTTCCCGCAATTTCAGGGATTTGGCGAAGTATAAATCACTCGTAAAAAGATTTGTAAAGGAAGCCGTTGATTTCGGCATGGATTTGAATCAATCGCAAAGCTGGAATCAATATGGACAAAGTCGCCCTTTGAAAACCGTGCAGACCATTGATGAACAATTAATTCAATTAACGGAGGAAGTTGTCAGCCAGGAGAAAGAGGCTATTGATCTTCTGGGACGAATCGGCGAAATCAAAGGGTTACTAATTAATTTATATACTTAAGGTAGTGAAACAGGAATGATCAATAATTGGAATGAGCTTAAAGAAATTCAACCCCAGGTATACCAAATGCTTCAGAATAGCATCCGAAAGAACCGAATAGCTCATGCCTATCTTTTTGAGGGAGAACGTGCAACAGGGAAAAAAGAAACAAGTTTGCTGTTGGCAAAGAGCTTGTTTTGCGAATCAGACAATAAAGAAGAGGTACCTTGTAATCAATGCGCTAATTGCCGAAGAATCGATAATCTTAATCACCCGGATGTGCATGTGATCGAACCTGATGGATTATCTATTAAAAAAGAACAGATTCAATATTTGCAGGAGGAGTTCGCAAAGAAAAGTGTCGAATCCTCCAGGAAAATTTATATACTTATCGATGCGGAAAAAATGACCGTCCAGGCAGCAAACAGCTTACTAAAGTTTTTAGAAGAGCCTGTCTCGGATACATTGGCTATTCTCATTACAGAACAGTCACAACGCATATTACCGACCATTTTATCAAGATGTCAGTTAATTAGCTTTCAGCCGCTATCATCCGCTTTATTGCGGGCTAAACTGGAAGCGGAAGGCATTGATGCACAGACTTCAGCGATTGTATCTGAACTGACTAATTCCTTCGAGCAAGCAATGCGACTATGTACAGACGATTGGTTTGCACAAGCTCAGAGAAAAGTGGTAAAATTATATGAAGTGCTTAATCTAGGACAAATGAAAGCACTGGTATATTTGCAAGAAGACTGGTTCAATCATTTCAAGGAGAAAGAGCAGATTGACCGAGGTTTGGATTTATTAATCCTTATTTACAAGGATTTATTATATATTCAGTTGGACAAGCGAGACGCAATTCTTTTCAAGACAATTGAAGTACAGCTAGAAAGATATGCTCTTCAATGTGTGCAAAATAAGCTGGCTTTACAGATGGAAGCCATTTTGGAAGCCAAAAGAAAGCTTATGTCTAATACAAATCCACAGCTTGTTATTGAACAGCTTGTGTTGAATTTGCAGGAGGGATCATCCTTTGTATGATGTAGTAGGGGTCCGCTTTAAGAAAGCGGGTAAAATATACTACTTCGATCCAGGAGATTTCGAAATTCCAAAGGATGAATTTGTCATCGTAGAGACAGCACGCGGAGTGGAATTTGGAAGAGTAGTTATCCCAAGGAAACAAGTAGAAGAACACGATGTTGTATTGCCGTTGAAGAAGGTGCTTCGCATCGCCGATTCTAAAGATCGGATGATTGTTGATGAGAATAAAAAAGCTGCAACAGAGGCATATGAAGTATGTTGTCAAAAGGTAGAGAAGCATGAATTAGACATGAAACTGATTGATGTGGAGTATACCTTTGATAGAAATAAAGTCATTTTTTATTTCACAGCAGACGGAAGAATTGATTTCCGGGAATTAGTAAAGGATTTGGCTGCGATCTTCAGGACACGCATTGAATTGCGCCAAATTGGTGTTAGAGATGAAGCAAAGATGCTTGGCGGAATCGGTCCGTGCGGCAGGATGCTTTGCTGCTCTACATATTTGGGAGACTTCGAGCCGGTTTCTATTAAGATGGCAAAAGATCAAAATTTATCGTTGAATCCCACAAAAATATCGGGCTTATGTGGTAGATTAATGTGCTGTCTGAAATATGAAAATGACGAATATGAAACTGCAAAAGAACAGCTTCCTGATCTTGGAGATACGGTAACAACTCCGAATGGAACAGGCAAGGTAGTAGGGCTTAATATTCTCGAAAGAGTACTTCAGGTGGAACTGGCAGAGCAAGGGAGAGTCTTGGAGTTCACTTTAGAAGAAATCTTAAATGAGGGAGCCGTTTCTATTCAAGCCACAGATTACTAAGGTGGTGAGTGCGTGGATAAGAAAGGAATTTTTGATTCTGTCAGTAGTATGGAGTCACAAATTGGGGAATTATATAAACAGCTTGGAGACTTGAAGCATCATGTAGCTGAAATGTTAGAAGAGAATAATCTTCTTAAGATCGAAAATGAACATTTGCGTCGCCGACTAGATCAGCATTTTGAACAGAAAAAGCAAGTTAAAGGCACAGCCAAAAAGAAAGATAATGATGAATTGAAGGCAGACAAAGCATTCGATATCGGTGAAGGGTATGATAATCTCGCAAGGCTTTACCAGGAAGGATTTCATATTTGCAACCTGCACTTCGGAAGCCCGAGAAAAGAAGGCGACTGTTTATTCTGCTTATCCTTTTTAAATAAGAAATAATGAGCCCTCCCTGAAATTTAGGGAGGTTTTTTTCACACTTAAAAACGAACTCGAGGAGATTATCAATAGTGATTTTGAAAGATGATGAACGATTAGATTATTTGCTAGCGGAGGAATTACGCATAATACAGAGTCCATCCGTTTTTTCTTTTTCGCTGGATGCAGTATTGCTAGCGCGCTTTGCGTCAATACCGATTTCGAAGGGCAAAATTGTCGACTTGTGCTCGGGTAATGGCGTCATACCACTTTTATTAAGTTCAAGGACGAAAGTGCCTATTCTTGGAGTGGAAATTCAGGAACGGTTATATGATATGGCTGTGCGGAGCATTGATTACAATGAGCTATCCAGCCAGATTTCGATGCATCATGGGGATTTAAAAGGAATCGCTAAAGTGATTGGCCACAGTCAATATGACGCTGTAACATGTAATCCTCCGTATTTTCCAACGCCGAAAGCAGAAGAGCAAAATAAGAATGAGCATTTTGCTATTGCAAGACATGAAATCCACTGTACGCTTGAAGACGTCATCAGCAACACGAGTCAGTTATTGAAGCAAGGCGGGAAAGCAGCCTTCGTGCACCGTCCTGGCAGACTGATGGATATTATGTGGCTGATGCGGAAATATAGATTAGAGCCAAAACGTTTGCAATTTGTTTACCCGATGGCGGGGAAAGAAGCAAACACGATTTTGATTGAAGGCATTAAGGATGGAAGTCCGGACTTGAAAACATTGCCTCCATTCGTTGTCTATGATGAAAATAACGAATACACGAAAGAAGCAAGAGAATTGCTTTATGGAGAGTAAACATTACATGTATGTATTGCAATGCTGCGACGGTACTTATTATACAGGCTATACGAACTGTTTAGAACGACGCATTCATTTGCATAATGAGGGTAAGGGTGCAAAATACACACGGAGTAGAGTACCTGTCATCTTGAAATACCATACAGTCTTTGATACAAAAAAAGAAGCAATGCAAGCAGAGTACTATTTTAAACAATTAAGCAGAAAGCAGAAGGAAGAGATTATTATGAGCGGCCAAGCTTTTGTTCTGCAGGATATAATGAAGAAATAAAAGGAGACGACAAATGTATGTGGCAGCAACAGAGCTTTAAAGATGGGGAAGCAGGTCCTAAGTTGTACCTTGTGCCTACCCCAATCGGGAACTTGGAAGATATGAGTTTTCGTGCAATAAGAATTTTGAAGGAAGCAGATGTGATTGCAGCAGAAGATACGCGCAATACAAAGAAGCTTTGCAATTACTTTGAAATTGAAACACCTGTAGTTTCCTACCATGAACATAATAAACAGCAAAGTGGAAGACAGTTGCTTGAGCGCATTGAAAACGGACAAACTGTAGCTTTAGTGAGTGATGCCGGAATGCCTTGTATTTCAGATCCTGGCTATGAATTAGTTATGGAGGCACTTGATAAGAAGATAACGGTCATTCCTATCCCGGGAGCTAATGCAGCGTTGACTTCGCTTATTGCTTCCGGACTCGTACCTCAGCCTTTCTATTTCTATGGTTTTCTAGACCGTGGAAATAAAGGAAAGAAGAAAGAACTTGAAAAACTGAAATACGTGACTTCAACATTTGTGTTATATGAGTCTCCACACCGTTTAAAGGAGACATTGCAAGCAATGCTGCAAGTACTGGGGAATCGTCGGGTTGTACTTTGTCGGGAGCTTACGAAGAAATTCGAAGAGTTTATTAGAGGCGATCTGCAATCAGTCTGTGATTGGTCAAAGGAAAATGAAATGCGCGGTGAGTTTTGCATCATCGTCGAAGGTGGAACAGAAGAGGAAAAGTTACAAGATGAGCAATGGTGGCAGGAGTTATCCGTTATTGATCATGTAAACATATATATAGAAGAAAAAGGTATGAACAGCAAAGATGCTATAAAGCATGCAGCTAAAGACCGGAATGTTCATAAACGCGAAATTTACCATATGTATCATGTTGAATAGACAAGAAAAACTGTCACCGGTCCTTTTTCATTTTTGATTCAACTCCTCGGTGTCACTTCAATGAAAAAGGAGACATGCGGCAGGACTAAGACGCCCCTCCCAAGAAACCCGCTTTTGGTTTCTTGGGAGGGGTGGCGTAGGACCGAGCATGGCAGGTGTAAAGTTAGACACCTATCTTTGTTCAAAGTTATATACCTTGTCATTTTGAAAAACTGTCACCGGTCCTAATAAAAAAAGACCCTCTTAATTGAGGGTCTTTTTCTTACTTCTCTGTAGGCTCTAAGTAATCTTGAATTTCATGAAGAAGAAGCTCAGCGCCTTCTTTACTTAAGATTAATTTTCCGTCAGCTAAAGATAAGTTATTATCTGAAACTTCACCAGTGATTTGGCAAGTCATATTTGGTTTATATTTTTTCAAGATGATGCGCTCATCATCTACATAAATCTCTAATGCGTCTTTTTCAGCAATACCTAGAGTACGGCGGAGTTCAATTGGAATTACCACACGACCTAATTCATCAACTTTACGTACAATACCTGTAGATTTCATTATGTAACTGCTCCTCTCCTGAAATTGTAGAAATGAGAAAATTTATTAAATTTTCGTCATTATTCGACAATGTTTTTATAATACATTTATAATACCAGGCATTCCCATATACGTCAATCATTTTTACTTGAGAGGAAAGTATCAATTGATTCCTTATATAACAAGGTTTTACAGAAAAATGAGAATAAAATAAAAATTTATTAAACTCATTTATTTCTATATTTGTAATAATATGTATTTTTTATATTCGACATTTTTCGACATTATACTTCAGATAAGTATTGTAAACATGTTCAAGAATAAACAAGGGCAGACAAAGAAATATAATCCGCAAATAAAAATTTGGGATTTGTTTTTAAAATATACGTTTCTTTTCACAATTGTAACTATTATACTATTTTGTCTTTCTGTTTACAAAAGATTGAACTTATACCGAAAAATTACTGATTCAGTTGCAGAGGAAAGAGTTGAATTCCGATACGATATTTCAATTAATGGGTATAAACCATTGATTAAAAAGGAAATGATGACAATACAATCTTTTTTTGAATGAAAAGCAGGTTTTTCTTGTTATAATAAATAAGGAATTTGTAAAGCAATTTATGTTTTATTCATTAATGAAAATACAAATATATTTTTCATAATTTTGTTAGGAGGAACAGGGAAGATGAATGACAAAAAAACGTTTTATATAACGACGCCAATCTATTATCCTAGCGGTAATTTACATATAGGACATGCGTACACAACCGTTGCGGGAGATGCGATGGCGCGATACAAACGTATGCGCGGATTCGATGTAATGTATCTTACAGGTACGGATGAGCATGGGCAAAAAATTCAGCGTAAAGCGGAAGAGGAAGGCATTACGCCTCAAGCTTATGTCGACGGAATTGTGGCGGGCATTAAGGATTTGTGGAAAATGCTTGATATCTCTTATGATGATTTCATCCGTACAACGGAAAAACGTCACAAAGATGTAGTGGAAAAGATTTTCAAACAGCTATTGGACCAAGGTGATATTTACTTGGATCAGTATGAAGGGTGGTATTGCACACCTTGTGAATCATTCTTTACAGAGCGCCAAGTTGAGAACGGCAACTGCCCGGATTGTGGACGTCCTGTTGAGAAGGTGAAGGAAGAATCATACTTCTTCAAAATGAGCAAGTATGTCGATCGTCTCCTGGAATTTTACGAAGAGAACCTGGACTTTATCCAGCCGGAATCTCGTAAAAATGAGATGATTAATAACTTTATTAAGCCGGGATTAGAGGACTTAGCTGTTTCAAGAACAACATTCAATTGGGGCGTAAAAGTGCCGAACGATCCAAAGCATGTTATTTATGTTTGGATTGATGCATTGTCGAATTATATTACAGCTTTAGGTTATGGAACAGATGATACGACAAAATATGATAAATATTGGCCTGCAGATGTCCACTTAGTAGGTAAGGAGATCGTTCGTTTCCATACTATTTATTGGCCAATCATGCTGATGGCACTTGATTTGCCACTTCCTAAGAAGGTTTTCGCGCACGGATGGCTATTGATGAAGGACGGCAAAATGTCGAAATCAAAAGGGAATGTTGTAGACCCTGTCACTTTAATTGAGCGCTACGGATTAGACTCTCTTCGTTACTATTTGCTTCGCGAAGTTCCTTTCGGTTCAGACGGCGTGTTCACTCCGGAAGGTTTCGTTGAAAGAATCAATTTTGACTTAGCAAATGACTTAGGCAATCTTTTAAACCGTACAGTTGCGATGATTAATAAGTATTTCGACGGAGTGATTCCGGAATACAAAGGTTCTTCTAATGAATTTGAACAGCAGCTTTTAGCTATGAATGAAGAAACAGTGGCAAAATATGAGGAAGCAATGGAGAAAATGGAGTTCTCTGTTGCATTATCAAGCATTTGGCAACTTGTGAGCCGTACAAACAAATTCATTGACGAAACACAACCATGGGTGTTAGCGAAAGAAGGAAAACAAGATGAGTTAGCGAGCGTTATGATTCATCTGGCAGAGACATTAAGAAGAATCGCAATCCTTCTACAGCCTTTCTTGACTCAAACGCCTGTGAAAATCTTTGAACAATTAAACATTCAATCAGATGAATTAAAATCTTGGAACGGATTAGAAAAGTTTGCTGCAATTCCAGCCGGAACAAAAGTTCAAAAAGGTGAGCCAATCTTCCCTCGATTAGAGCTTGAGAAAGAGATTGAATATATTAAAGAAAAGATGCAAGGGGCAGCACCAGTACCTGTAAAAGAAGAAACAAAAGCAGAAGCGCCTGTTGAAAAGGCAGAAGAGATTTCTATTGATGACTTCATGAAGGTAGAGTTGCGTGTAGCGGAAGTGCTGGCAGCTGAACCAGTCAAAAAAGCGGATAAGCTTTTGAAACTACAATTAGATTTAGGTTTTGAGAAACGTCAAGTAGTTTCAGGAATTGCACAATACTACAAGCCGGAAGAATTAGTCGGTCGAAAAGTAATTTGTGTAACAAATTTAAAACCGGTTAAGCTAAGAGGCGAATTATCTCAAGGGATGATTCTGGCAGGCAGTGAAAATGGCCAGTTATCTCTTGCAACTGTGGATGCTTCGTTACCAAATGGAGCTAAAGTTAAGTAAGGTTACAAAAAGGAACGTTTCACGTGAAACGTTCCTTTGTTTCTGAATTAGGAGGACTTCTTTCTCTTGCATGTGCAATTGAAAGAGTAGAGTAACGAGTTAGTGTACCATACGGATAGGGTATGTAATACAAATGACCTGACTTTGTAATGGAAATGTCACGGAAATGTGAGACATGAAATCACTGTTCCATAATAAACTTAATGCTAGAAGGGAAGAAATTGAGATGCTTTTTGATTCACATGCACATTTAAATGCAGAACAGTACAAAGACGATTTGGAAGAAGTAATAGAGAGAGCACGAACAGAAGGTGTCTCCAACATGCTGATTGTTGGATTTGACCGCCCAACAATTACAAGAGCAATGCAATTGGTAGAAGAGTATGATTTTCTTTATGCAAGTGTCGGTTGGCATCCGGTAGACGCTGTTGATATGACTGATGAAGATTTTGCTTGGCTGGAGGAATTAGCGGCTCACCCAAAAGTAGTAGCGCTTGGAGAAATGGGGCTTGACTATCACTGGGATAAATCACCTAAGGATATACAAAAAGAGGTATTTCGTAAGCAAATTGAGCTGGCAAAGCGCGTAAATTTGCCGATTATTATTCACAACCGGGAAGCAACGAAGGATATAGTTGATATTTTAAAGGAATCCGGAGCAAAAGAAGTCGGCGGTATTATGCACTGTTTCGGCGGAAGTATTGAAACAGCCAGAGAATGTATGAACATGAATTTTTACATCTCTTTTGGTGGACCGGTTACATTCAAGAATGCAAGAGGCGTGAAGGAAGTTGCAGCTCAAATTCCATTAGATCGCTTACTGATTGAAACAGATTGTCCTTATTTGACACCGCATCCATTCAGAGGAAAGCGAAATGAGCCGAGCTATGTCAAACTTGTTGCAGAAGAGCTGGCAAATCTTCATCATATCACTTACAAGGAATTAGCCGACAAAACTACAGCAAACGCTAAGAAATTATTCGGCATAGATTGATAAAAAATGATGTCGAAAAGAGAGTGTGCTTGTCAATAAAATAGCTATTTCTGAGTGATTCTACAAGAATCTCAAATGTTAGCTGCGGTCTTTGTCGATAAGCCGCTCTTTTCAAAGTCAGTGCTTGTATGCATAATTAGGAATTACATTCGATGAATTGCTTTATTTGACAGTTGGTGATGAAGTCTTTATAATCACCGGAGAGAGAAAGGAGGCGTTTTTTCATTTGAGTAATACATGGAAAAACAAGCTTATAAGACCCTTCAAACGAAGGAATAAGGCTATCTATATTACTAGCTTGCTAGTATTTATGGTAGCGATTGGACTAACATTTTATCAAGGTACAAAGAAAACAGTGGCTCTGACCATTGACGGTGAGGAAAAAGTTGTTTCTACGCATGCGAAGACAGTAAAGGACTTATTAGACGATTTAAATATTTCATTAACAGAGCATGACTACTTGCATCCGGAAGCAAATACCGAACTGAGCGAAGAGTTGGAGATTACTTGGGTACCCGCGTCACAAGTGACGGTCATTATTGACGGAGAACCGCAAGAGATTTGGACCACAAAGAAAACGGTAGGAGAGTTTCTCGAAGAACAAAACATAGGTTTAAGCGAAACAGATAAAATATCTCATGAGATGGATAGCACATTAAAAGCTGCAATGACTATATCCGTTGAACGATCATTTTCATTAACGCTAAATGATGGTGGCACATCGAAAGAGGTTTGGTCAACTTCGACTACGGTCGCTGACTTTTTAGAACAGCAAGGAATTACATTGAATGAATTGGACCGAGTTGAACCAGCATTAGAGACAACGATTGCTGCAAATGACGTTGTAAATGTTGTGAGAGTAGAAAAGGTCACCGATGTAGTGGAAGAACCAGTGAGCTTTGCAGTCGTTTCACAAAAAGACAACACGCTTCAAAAAGGGCAAGAAAAAGTCTTAACCGAAGGGAAGGAAGGCTTAGTTGCTAAGGAGTATGAAGTCACTAAAGAAAACGGCACAGAAGTGAGCAGAAATTTAGTTTCAGAAACGGTTGTTCAAGAGAAAAAAGATAAAGTTGTTGCAGTCGGCACGAAAGTTGTGCAGGTTGCATCTCGTGGTCAAAGCAGTTCTGCCCCTGAAGGCGGTACGGAAATGACTGTTGAATCAACAGCATATACGGCTTACTGCGCAGGGTGCTCAGGCACAACGGCGACAGGTTTTAATCTGAAAAGCAATCCGAATGCGAAAGTTATCGCTGTAGATCCTCAGGTTATTCCTTTAGGTACGAAAGTTTGGGTTGAAGGATATGGCTATGCTGTTGCCGCGGATACTGGAGGGGCAATTAAAGGCAATAAAATTGACGTATTTTTCTCGGAAAAGTCACAAGCTTATAAGTGGGGAAGAAAAAAGGTCAAAATTCGCATTGTAAATTAATTGATCGTAAAATGGCAGGGGAGACATCCTCTGCTTTTTTTGTTAATTTAATAAGAAAGAGTATAATGTAAAAGACGATCTATTGATTTAGATGATTCAGATTAGAAAAGGTTTCAAGTTATCGGAGGAAACATGAAAATTAAAGAAATCATTGTTGTTGAGGGAAAAGATGATACAACAGCCATAAAAAGGGCTCTTAATGCTGATACAATTGAAACGAACGGATCTGCTGTTGGCGATGCTGTTATTGAACGGATTAGACTTGCTCAGGAAACGAGGGGAGTCATTATATTTACGGATCCCGATTATCCTGGAGAACGTATTCGTAACATCGTTTCAGAGAAAGTACCTGGTTGCAAGCACGCCTTCTTGCCTAAAGCAGAGGCCAGACCAAAAAACGGCAGAGGCATCGGTGTTGAACATGCATCCCCGGACGCAATCCGAACCGCTTTGAAGGAAGCGCAAGTAATAAAAGAAGTGTTTCAAGAGGAGATTACGCCTCAAGATTTATTGGATTTCGGCTTGCTTGGCGGATCTAACTCACGGGAAAGAAGAGAGAAACTGGGGATTAAGCTGCGGATAGGTTATACAAACGGAAAGCAGCTATATAACCGTTTAAATATGTTTCAAATTGATAAGGAACGCTTTATAGAAGCGATGCAAGAAATATTACAGGAGGAAAAGCATGCATAAAGATATTGCAACACCAATAAGAACGAGAGCGATTTTAGAGAAGTATGGTTTTTTGTTCAAAAAGAGTTTAGGGCAAAATTTTTTAATTGACACAAATATATTGCAAAGAATTATTGATTTTGCTGAATTAGATAAAGAAGCGAGCGGGGCAATTGAAATTGGTCCGGGAATTGGAGCGTTGACGGAACAACTGGCGAAGAACAGTAAGAAAGTTGTCGCTTTTGAAATCGACCAGCGTCTTTTGCCGATTTTAGAAGATACACTATCGCCATATAAGCATGTGAAAGTCATTCATAATGATGTGTTAAAGGCAGATGTAAAGGAAGTCATTGATCAGGAATTCAGTGACATTAAAGACTTGATGGTCGTTGCCAATTTGCCTTACTATGTGACAACACCAATCATCATGAAGCTTCTGGAAGAGAATTTGCCTATAAGAGGCATTGTCTGCATGCTTCAAAGGGAAGTAGCCGATCGTATTGCTGCAAAGCCTGGAACGAAAGAGTATGGTTCGCTATCGATTGCAATTCAATATTATACCGTTCCGGAAACAGTGATGATTGTGCCAAAGACGGTTTTCATTCCGCAGCCTAATGTCGATTCCGCAGTCATCCGTCTGACGAGACGACCAAAGCCGCTAGTTGAAGTGAAAGATGAGGCATTCTTTTTCACTATTACAAGAGCAAGCTTTGCGCAACGCAGAAAGACATTACAAAATAATTTAATGAGTCAGTTGCCAAATGGCAAAGAAAAGAAAGAGCTGATTTTGTCTGCGCTTGATCGTGCTGGCATTGACCCGAAAAGAAGAGGCGAGACTTTATCTATCGAAGAGTTTGGCCGTTTAAGTGATGAGCTATATGAGGACTTCAAGTAAGTCATTCGCAATAAAAATGTTTAATAAAGAAGAACCCCGTATATTGATGCGGGGTTCTTTTATGCTTAGCAAGACACTGCATTGAGCAGGTGCTCTATTAAAAGGGCCGGTGCCCGGTTTTTCTGTTTGGACATTTCACATCTGTGCGAATGACTGCATACGTTATGAAGTAGGATGTGACCATATGGCAAAGTATTTTGTCGGGGGTGAGTACAATGACAATTAAAGTTGGTGATATAGTAGGCCGAATCAAATACGGATGCGACCTTATATTTCGGGTTGTTTCAATTCGAACTGTTGAAAATGAAAAAATTGCGGTTCTTTATGGCGAAGATATTCGTTTAGTGGCAGATGCGCCATTTGAAGATTTAGTTTTCATAAATGATGAGACGCGGACTGAATTTCGGCAAAGGAATGAAGCTTTGATTGAACACTCCTTTCAGCTATTCTCGCAGGATCGCAAATTACTGGAGAAAAAACTTCAGTTTGAAGCAACGGACGGGTATCGACATCAGGGAGAATTTTTTCAAATGCCGGGACGTGTGCTGCATTTAGACGGCGACCCATCCTATTTGAAGAAGTGCATGGATGTATATGAGAAAATTGGTATCCCGGTCCAAGGCTTATATTGCAATGAAAAAGAAATGCCTGTACGAGTCGGTTCGTTGTTAGAGACATATCGACCTGATATATTAGTTATTACTGGCCATGACTCGTACTCGAAAGCAAAAGGAAAATTAATGGATATAAATGCATACCGTCACTCATGGCACTTCGCTCAGACAGTGAAAGAGGCTCGAAAGAAGATTCCGCAGCTTGATCAGCTCGTTATTTTCGCAGGGGCCTGTCAATCGCACTTTGAGTCTTTAATCAGCTCGGGAGCCAATTTTGCCAGTTCACCATCTCGTGTTAATATACACGCGCTTGACCCGGTTTATATCGTGGCTAAAATAAGTTTTACCCCTTTTATGGATCGAATTCATGTTTGGGAGGCGCTACGAAACACTCTGACAGGTGAAAAGGGGATCGGCGGTATCGAAACGAGAGGTGTTCTTCGTACAGGAATGCCATACAAAATATTAGCCGATGAAGAAGTGTAGAGAGGGGGTTAAATCAAATGTTGCAGGAGAAGCAACATTTGATTTAACCCTTTATAACTTCTTGAGGCATCATATACTTTTCGAATTCACTTAGCAAAGGAGCATGCCGTTTTTCTTATTTGATTCATCTTAGTCCTCTTGCATGTCTTCTTTTAATTTCACAAACAATCTAAGACAGTATTCATTTAAAGCTAACTGCAAATTTTTTAGTTTGTACTTTACCGAAAGGAACGTTGCCGGTTTTTCTTATTTACTTTACATAATTAGGGTTAAAGGTGGGCATACTGCTTAATGTATACATTTTCTTAATTTTATGAGGTAAAACCATTGACAAGTAAATTTATCTACTGATATAATTTTATATTTTGTTTGACGGTTTATCTTAATATGTGATATACTAAACGAAGTGAGGTGGACCGAGCATGCCAAAAACTTTAGCTGATATTAAAAAGGCCTTAGATTCAAATTTAGGGAAAAGGCTCGTTTTAAAAGCGAATGGCGGCAGAAGAAAGACGGTTGAACGATTCGGAACTTTATCAGAGACCTATCCTTCTGTATTCGTAATTGAGCTTGATCAGGATGAAAATGCTTTTGAAAGAGTCTCCTACAGTTATGCGGATGTATTAACAGAAACTGTACAACTTACCTTCTTTGATGAAACAGCAGGGAAAGTAGCTTTAAGCGGACAGTAAACATTTGTTTACTGTCTTTTTGCTTTTGGCAAAGAAGAATCATATATACCTTTAGACAAATCAGCTTAAACTGATTTGTCTGTGTCCGACTGCACTTCAGCTTTTCATATTATAAAGAAAACAAAAACGGCAAAGACTAATACTGTTGCAGCATGAGAAAAGGAGTTGTTGTCTTTTGGCTAGAAGAGGGATAATGTCAGAACGATTCAAAGAAGAGCTTGCGAAAGAGCTGGGATTTTATGATGTTGTCCAACAAGAAGGCTGGGGTGGCATAAAGGCTCGTGATGCGGGTAACATGGTGAAGAGGGCAATTGAAATAGCTCAATCGAATCTTGCCGAACAAAGCAGCAGAAAGTAAAGCCTGACCATAAATCATGAACTGCAACGAATGCGAAGACCAAGGCTTAGTGCTTTGGTCTTTCCTTGCATTTAACTGATTTTATCTGGTAGAAATTCAAGGGTAAAATCAAGTAAAATCGTACCGGTGATTACAAGACTTTATTCAAAGAAGATGGTACACTATGCTTTTAACCAACTGTTCATTTTAGTAATTTCCAAATAGTATTTCGAATTACCGGTGTGCATCGTAAAAAACGACACTTTCAAAATAGAGATATGGTAAAATAGGACAAGTACTTGTTAAGAACGTAAAGTAGGTGGATTGAAGTGAAACTAATGGAGAAAGCGCCAGCTAAGATTAATCTGGCTCTTGATGTGCTTTACAAGAGACCCGATCAGTATCATGAGGTGGAAATGGTCATGACTACTGTAGATTTAGCGGATCGAATTGAAATCGAAGAAAAGAAACAAAACAATATAACAATTTTTTCGCATAATCGCTATGTTCCTGATGATGATCGAAATTTAGCCTATCAGGCAGCGGCTCTGTTAAAAGAACGTTTTGATATAAAGCAAGGTGTTTCGATTAAGATTGAAAAAAATATACCTGTCGCAGCTGGTCTTGCGGGTGGAAGCAGTGATGCTGCTGCTACATTGAGAGGTTTGAATCGCTTATGGAATCTAGGTCTAAGTATGGACGAACTGGCTGAACTGGGGGCAGAAATTGGTTCGGATGTATCCTTTTGTGTATACGGAGGCACTGCTTTGGCAACAGGCAGAGGAGAACGCATCAAACATTTGCCAAGTCCGCCTAAATGTTGGGTTGTATTAGCAAAACCGCTTCGGGGTGTTTCTACTGCAGATGTTTACAAACGGCTGGATTTGCAAAACGTGAAACATCCTAATATTGCTGCTATGATTCAGGCAATAGAGACAAACGACTATCAAGGAGTATGTAACAACATCGGGAATGTATTAGAGAATGTGACATTATCGCTGCACCCGGAAGTATTACATATTAAAAACCAAATGAAAAAGTTTGGTGCTGATGCTGTTTTGATGAGCGGCAGCGGTCCGACAGTATTCGGGTTAGTCGAATATGATTCACGAATGAATCGTGTCTATAACGGATTGCGAGGATTTTGTGAACAAGTGCATGCAGTAAGAATGCTCGGAGAATGAACGGCACTTGAATAAACACGTATATTAATGTAAAATAATTATATTAATATTCGGATTTTGGAGGGATAATATTGAAATTTCGTAGAAGTGAAAGACTTGTTGATATGACTAATTATTTATTAGACAATCCAAGCAATCTTGTCCCGCTCACCTTTTTTGCAGAAAGATACGGTTCGGCAAAGTCATCAATTAGTGAGGATTTGACGATCATCAAAGAAACATTTGAACAACGGGGTATCGGCATGCTGACTACAGTACCAGGAGCTGCAGGCGGAGTGAAATATATCGTTAAATCCAATGAAGAAGATTCATCGTTATTTCTTGATGAAATGTGTGACATCATGGCGAAGCCAGACAGAATTTTGCCTGGCGGCTATTTGTATATGAATGATGTGCTCGGGAACCCACAACTTATGAAAAAGGTTGGACGCGTGATTGCTTCGGCTTATGCCGAACAAGAAATTAACGTTGTTATGACAATGGCGACGAAAGGAATTCCGATTGCCAACGCAGTGGCAAGCTATTTAAATGTACCGGTTGTTATTGTAAGACGTGACAACAAAGTAACGGAAGGACCTACAGTCAGCATCAATTACATTTCTGGATCATCTAAACGTATACAGACAATGCTATTGTCGAAACGAAGCTTAGAAGAAGGGTCGAAGGTACTAGTAGTCGATGACTTCATGAAAGCGGGCGGAACGATAAAAGGGATGACAGACCTATTAGGTGAATTTAATGCGACGGTAGCTGGAATCGCTGTGTTAATTGAGTCTGAAGACACAGAAGAACGATTAGTCGATAATTATTTATCTTTATTGAAGTTATCTGAACTAGATACAAAAGATAAGAAGATTAACGTGACAAAAGGTAATTATTTTGATGTAATAGCTAAAACGAAGTAAAGAAATCAAAGGGGAGGTTTTTTTATGAAAACAGTTTTTACAGCAAAGGCCCCGGTAGCAATCGGGCCATATTCTCAAGGGATTGTAGTCAATAATTTGTTTTTTAGCTCAGGTCAAATACCATTGACGGCAGAGGGACAATTAGTTGAAGGTAATGTAAAAGAACAGACGCATCAAGTTTTTCAAAATTTAAAAGCTGTTTTAGAAGCGGCAGGTGCTTCACTTGAAACAGTAGTAAAAGCAACAGTATTCATAAAAGATATGAATGACTTTGCGGCAGTTAATGAAGTGTATGGAGAATACTTCTCGTCACACAAGCCGGCGCGATCTTGTGTAGAGGTTGCGAGACTGCCGAAAGATGTTTTAATAGAGATTGAAGTTATAGCACTCGTTAATTAAAAAGCGGGTGTTTTTTTAATTTTTATATCAAAAGTTCAACTTCTGAGACAGATTTAAATGCAGATAAAGTTCTAATTATTTAGTTTTTTTAATAAAACAGAAAAAATTTTACAAGTTTAGAAGGATTATGAATAGCTGCTGTTGAATTGATAGTCATAAGCTTTTCTAATAATTAAGGATGGTGAACACGATGGAAGTAACAGACGTAAGATTGCGCCGCGTTAACACGGACGGCCGTATGAGAGCGATTGCTTCAATTACTTTAGACAATGAATTTGTAATTCATGACATCCGTGTAATTGACGGTAATAATGGATTATTTGTGGCAATGCCGAGCAAACGTACTCCTGATGGAGAGTTCCGCGATATTGCACATCCAATCAATTCTTCTACACGAGGAAAAATCCAAGATTCTGTTTTAGCAGAGTATCATCGTTTGGGTGAAGTTGAGGGCTTAGAAGAAGCTGAACTAGAGGAAGCTGGCGCTTAATCTGTTTAGCTGATTTGACCTTAGTAACCGAAACAAGCATCAGGAGCCTACTTCATAGTATGGCTCTTTTTCTTTGCCCTTAAAAATCCCCTTATCTTTTCTCTACTTTATTACTCCCTGTCTAATAATATTCCCATAATATTTATTAAGTAGTATGTGTTACAGCGCATTGTGGCAATCACTGTAGTCCACAATATAATAATAGGCATACTTCCCTGAGCAGTTATAAGTAGCTAGTTAAGAAACTTTCTTTCATTTAGAAAATATAATAAATTGAAGGAAATCAGTGCCTGTTGTTGAAAACAACTCCTTTTTGAGATATATTTTATAAGGATAATTGTAAAGTAGAACTAATTTTAAAATTTATATAAACTGCAGGGAGGGTGTCATGAATAATCGTTATGCCATTGTATTAGCAGCTGGACAAGGCACGAGAATGAAGTCCAAGTTGTATAAAGTATTGCATTCAGTGTGTGGAAAGCCTATGGTGCTTCATGTACTGGATCAAGTATCTGCTCTTGATGTGCAGGAAATTGTAACAATTGTAGGGCATGGAGCGGAGAAAGTTCAGTCTCAATTGGGAGACAGAACCCATTTCGCACTTCAAAATGAGCAATTAGGCACTGCGCATGCTGTTATGCAAGCGGAAGAGCTTTTACAAGGAAAGCAAGGTACAACGTTTGTCATTTGTGGTGATACTCCGCTCATTAGAACGGAAACGATGGATGCATTAATGAAACAGCATGAGGAACTGGGAGCGAAGGCGACTATTCTGACAGCTAGGCTGGATGACCCAACCGGTTATGGACGCATTATTCGTAACAGTGAAGGTTTTGTTGAGAAAATTGTTGAACACAAAGATGCCAGTGAAGAAGAGAAGCTTGTAAATGAAATTAACACTGGTACGTACTGCTTCGATAATGAGGCGCTGTTTAATGCTTTGAAAAAGGTTTCCAACGATAACGTTCAAGGTGAATACTACTTGCCAGATGTGATTGAGATCTTAAAAGCTGAAGGAGAAGTTGTTTCTGCTTATGTCACAGACAACTTTGAAGAAACACTCGGAGTAAATGATCGTGTTGCGCTTTCTCAGGCAGAAAAGATTATGCGAAAACGCATCAATGAACAGCATATGCGCAACGGTGTTACTTTAATTGATCCGGAACAAACATACATTGAAACAGATGTGGAAATTGGCCAAGATACCATCATTTATCCGGGTACAGTTCTCAAGAGTGGAACTAAAGTTGGCTCTGGGTGTATACTTGGACCATATACTGAAATTGATAAATGTGAAATTGGTAACGAAACCACCATTCGACAATCAGTTGCAAGTGATAGTTCTATCGGTTCAAATGTTGCAATCGGTCCATTCGCTCATATCCGCCCTCAATCAGAAATTGCAGATGAAGTGAAGGTCGGGAACTTTGTTGAGATCAAAAAGTCTGTCTTCGGCAAAGGAAGCAAAGCTTCGCATCTAAGTTATATTGGAGATGCTGAAGTCGGAAGTGATGTTAACTTAGGTTGTGGTTCAATCACTGTTAACTATGACGGCAAAAATAAATTTAAAACTGTAATCGGCGACAATGTATTTGTCGGCTGCAATTCCAATTTGGTTGCTCCAGTCAATATCGGAGACGGTGCTTATATCGCTGCCGGTTCGACGATTACTTCTGATGTGCCAAAAGAGGCGTTGTCAATTGCTAGAGCTAGACAAGTCAATAAAGATAACTATGTTAGTAAATTAAATATTAATAAATAATTATTGGAGGTTCATCATGTCAAATCAGTATCTTGACCCGAATTTAAAAGTGTTTTCTCTTAACTCAAATAAAGGATTAGCCACAGAAATTGCCGATGCAATCGGTGTTGAGCTGGGTAAATGTTCAGTAACCCGTTTCAGCGACGGCGAAATCCAAATTAAAATTGAAGAAAGCATTCGTGGTTGTGATGTATTCGTAATTCAGTCAACTAGTCAGCCAGTAAATGAAAATCTAATGGAGCTACTGATCATGATTGATGCTCTTAAACGTGCGTCAGCAAGAACAATTAACGTAGTAATGCCTTATTACGGATATGCACGTCAAGACCGTAAAGCTCATGCACGTGAACCAATCACAGCGAAATTAGTAGCAAACCTTTTAGAAACAGCTGGAGCAATGCGTGTAATCACTTTAGATCTTCATGCGCCACAAATTCAGGGCTTTTTCGATATACTGATTGATCACTTAATAGCTGTTCCAATTCTTTCAGATTACTTCGAGAAGAAGAACTTGAACGATATCGTTATCGTTTCACCAGACCACGGTGGTGTGACACGTGCTCGTAAAATGGCGGATCGCCTAAAAGCGCCAATTGCAATTATCGATAAGCGTCGTCCTAAGCCAAATGTTGCTGAAATCATGAATATCGTAGGTAACATCGAAGGTAAAACAGCAATTTTAATCGATGATATTATCGATACTGCTGGTACAATTACGTTAGCTGCTAACGCTTTAGTGGAAAACGGTGCTGCAGAAGTATATGCTTGCTGTACACACCCGGTATTATCTGGTCCGGCTATTGAACGAATCCAAAACTCAAAAATCAAAGAATTAGTTGTAACGAACTCTATTGAACTTCCTGAAGAGAAGAAAATCGACAAAGTAGTGGGACTGTCTGTTGCTCCATTGCTTGCTGAAGCGATTATTCGTGTTCATGAAGAGCAATCTGTAAGTACTTTATTCAGCTAATCCTACAAAACACAGTTAGAGGCTTGCCCAAAGGGTAAGCCTCTATTGCTAGTTGTCTTTGGATGACTGACTTTTTGGAAAGAAATTGATCAATCATGCTATAATATGAAAAAAATTAAGCATTTTTATTAAGTCTTTTATTAAGGATGAATAAAGGAAAATCAACTTTTTTAGGGAATACTAAGTATAGGAATGTTTATTGTTGGAGTGATTAATATACATGAAATTATTTATTGGACTGGGCAATCCGGGAAGAGAATATGAACGAACAAGACATAATATCGGATTTGAGGTCATTGATGCTCTTGCTGAAAAGTGGGGAATTGAACTGAATCAGGCAAAGCACAAAGGTTTATACGGAGTCGGCTATATAAACGGGGAAAAGGCAATACTGTTGAAGCCGATGACATATATGAATTTATCCGGTGAAAGCATAGGGGCAATTATGAATTATTTCAAAGTAGATATAGAAGACATTGTTGTTCTTTATGATGACCTGGATTTAGCAGTCGGGAAAATTAGGCTCCGCCAAAAAGGAAGTGCAGGCGGACATAATGGTATCAAATCAACAATTGCTCATTTAGGTACACAGGAATTTAATCGCATTCGGATTGGAATCGGCAGACCGCAAAATGGGATGTCGGTAGTTAATCATGTCCTTGGACGATTTACAGAGATGGAATGGGCTGAAATGGGAGATGTCATCAAAACTTGTGAAGAAGCGTGCGAAAGTTTTCTGCAAAAACCATTCTTGCAAGCAATGAATGAATTTAATTAAAAGCGATATGAATAAAGTTGCTTTTGTCTTGTCCATACTATGGCTAAATGGATATTAAAGGGGCAAAAGGCATGGACTTATATTATACGTGCAGGCATTGTCAATCAAACATCGGGATGGTTCGGGAACAAAGTGCCACATGGCAGCAACTCGGATTCCATCGGTTATCAGCATCTGATTATCATGATTTAATCCGGTATGATGCAAACGGAAATATGCATGTACAGGTTATTTGTGAAGATTGCGAAGAAGCATTACAGCATAACCCAAGTCTTCATGGAATAGATTACATTATTCAATAATCGAAAGCTTTGGATCTCACTCCAAAGCGTTTTTCCATTTGCAAAAGCAAGAAATGCGCCATACAATTTCTTGCTGAACCTGACAAAATGAGTAGGGAACTTATTAAATGTAAGGAAGTAAAATAATGAAAATAGTAAATGAATTAAAACAGTTTTTCCGTTTGGAGGGGAGCCAGCATGAATGCACTAAGCCAAGTATTTTTGCCTAATGAAGATGTGAAATCCATCATTACCGGTGTGGAGGAAGGTCTTCGCGAGCAATTAGTTGCAGGCTTATCTGGTTCTTCGCGAGCTATGTTGATATCTTCTGTCTACAATCAAACAAACCGATCTATTTTAGTGGTCACTTATAATCTTTTGCAAGCGCAAAAGCTGTATGAGGATTTGACGAATTTTCTGTCAGAAGAAGAGGTATTTTTATACCCAGCTAATGAATTGATTGCAGCTGAGATCAGTATATCCAGTCCGGAATTGCGAGCGCAAAGAATCGATGCCTTAAACCATTGGTCTTATAATAATAAAGGTATTGTGATTGTGCCGATGGGCGGTTTCCGCAAATTGCTTCCTCCTAAGGAGATATGGCAAAAAAATCAACTTTTATTGAAAGTGGGAAGCGAGCTAGACATTGAAAAGACAGTCCGCCAGCTGGTAGCAATGGGTTACACAAGAACAGATATGGTTTCTGCGCCGGGGGAATTCAGTCTTCGAGGCGGAATAATGGATATTTATCCTTTAACCGAAAGCAATCCTTTCCGTGTCGAGCTGTTTGATACAGATATCGATTCAATCAGAACATTTTCCATTGAAAATCAGAAATCGTTGGAAAAGGTGCAAGCTGTTCATATTGGTCCGGCTTCTGAGTTGATTGCAGGTCCGGCCGATATCAGTCGGATGGCAGACTTGCTGGATGAAGGCTTGCGCAGTAGTTTGGCTAAAATGAAGAGCGAGAAAGCGAAAAATCTACTTCTACAAAACGTCGGTGCTGAAGTTGAGCAGCTGCGCTCAGGCTTAAAGATTGATACGATTTATAAATATACAAGTTTAGCCTACGATCGACCAGCTAGTTTACTAGACTATATACCAACTGGCGGGCTAGTTTTTTTAGATGAAATAAGCCGTATTCAAGAAATCTCGGCTTCTCTTGAAGGGGAAGAACTGGAGTGGTTTACAAATTTACTGGATGAAGGGGAAATCGTCCATGATGTGAAACTGTCATTCAGCTTTGCTGAGCTTATGGCTGCTCCTTCGGAAAATATGATTTACATGTCGCTGTTCTTACGTCATGTGCCGCATACTAATCCGCAGAACATTATTAATTTCTCATGTAAGCAAATGCAAAACTTCCATGGGCAAATGAATGTGTTTAAGACTGAGATTGAACGTTGGAAGAAAGCGCATTATTCAGTAGTAGTTTTAGGACCGGATGAAGAACGGATGTCGAAACTGCGTCGAGTTCTCGAGGATTACGACATTGAAGCGGCAGAACTTAATGACAAAAGCAGTATTTTAAAGGGTAAGGTCCAAATTGCAAAAGGCAATTTAAACAGCGGCTTTGAATTACCAATGCAAAAACTGTCTGTCATTACGGAGCAGGAATTATTCAATAAGCGCACGAAAAAATCGACAAGAAAACAAAAAATCTCCAATGCCGAGAGGATCAAGAACTATTCGGAACTTAAGATTGGCGATTACGTTGTCCACGTCAACCATGGTATTGGGAAATATTTGGGTATTGAGACGCTTGAAATCAATGGTGTTCATAAAGATTACTTGAATATTCGCTACCAAGGATCTGATCAACTGTTTGTTCCGGTTGATCAAATTGACCTTATCCAAAAGTATGTTGCCTCAGAAGGAAAAGAGCCGAAGCTATATAAATTAGGCGGGAACGATTGGAAACGAGTGAAAAGCAAGGTCCAATCATCTGTACAGGATATTGCTGATGACCTTATTAAGCTTTATGCAGAAAGGGAAGCTTCAAAAGGGTATGCCTTTTCACCGGATGGAGATTTGCAACGAGAATTCGAGACGTCATTCCAGTACAACGAAACAGAAGATCAACTGCGTTCAATTGAAGAAATCAAAAAAGACATGGAGCGCGAAAGACCAATGGACCGCCTACTATGTGGTGATGTAGGATACGGTAAAACTGAAGTGGCAATTCGCGCTGCTTTTAAGGCGGTTGCAGATGGAAAGCAAGTTGCTATTCTGGTTCCGACTACTATTCTGGCGCAACAGCACTACGAAACAATACGTGAAAGATTTCAAGACTATCCGGTTTCTATCGGTCTGTTAAACCGTTTCCGTACGAGAAAGCAGCAGACTGAAACGTTGAAAGGCTTGAAAGCAGGGACTGTAGATGTTGTTGTTGGTACACACAGATTGCTGTCTAAAGATGTCCAATACCATGACCTTGGTTTACTGATTGTTGATGAAGAACAACGCTTCGGTGTGACTCACAAGGAAAAAATCAAACAGTTAAAGGCGAATATCGATGTGCTTACGTTGACTGCTACGCCAATTCCGAGAACGCTTCATATGTCTATGCTGGGCGTTCGTGATTTGTCAGTTATTGAAACACCGCCGGAAAATCGTTTCCCGGTTCAGACATACGTAATGGAATATAACGGTGTTTTAGTGCGGGAAGCAATTGAGCGGGAATTAGCGAGGGATGGACAGGTTTACTTTTTATACAATCGGGTAGAAGATATAGCGAGTAAGGCGGAAGAGATTTCCATGCTTGTGCCGGATGCGCGTGTTGTATATGCGCACGGTCGTATGACGGAACAGGAGCTTGAGTCTGTTATGATCAGTTTCCTTGAAGGAGAATATGACGTTTTAGTAAGTACGACAATTATTGAAACAGGTGTTGACATACCGAATGTAAATACGCTGATTGTTCATGATTCCGATAAAATGGGGTTATCCCAGCTTTATCAGCTTCGCGGACGAGTCGGGCGTTCAAACCGAGTGGCGTATGCTTACTTTACGTACCGCAAAGATAAGGTTTTAACAGAAGTAGCGGAAAAACGTCTGCAAGCTATTAAAGAGTTCACAGAACTAGGTTCAGGCTTCAAAATTGCGATGAGAGATTTATCCATCAGAGGAGCAGGAAACTTGCTGGGAGCAGAGCAGCATGGGTTTATCGATTCAGTAGGATTTGACTTGTACTCCCAAATGCTGAAAGAAGCGATTGATCAACGTATTACCGTTGAACCGCACGCAGTGCCTGTACAACCGGTAGAGATTGATCTGCAAGTTGATGCATATTTGCCGGATAGTTATATCACCGATAGCAATCAAAAAATAGAAATGTATAAAAAATTCCGTGGAGTATCATCCTTAGAAGAAGTAGCTGAGCTGCAGGAAGAGATGATTGACCGATTCGGAGAGTATCCGAAAGAAGTTGAATATTTATTTGCGGTTGCGACAATTAAAGTGTTTGCCCAACTTTCTAAAGTGGATTCTATTAAACAGCAAAAACAAGAAATTGTTGTGCTGCTTTCAGAAGCTCGAAGCAATAATATAGATGGTTCAAAAGTAGTTCAGCTAACTGGTAAAATTGATCGACATGCAGGTTTGGGCATGGAAGGAAGCAGATTAAAAATTGTATTGCCGATTAGAAATTTAGACTGTGAACAATGGCTTCCATTATTAAAGAACCTTACGGAAGGGCTTCAACATATCGAAAAAGATAAAGTTAACCAATAATATGAAAAATTTTGGTTGCAGTTCTACTCATTTCATGGTGAAATGGATATAGCAGAAAATTATAGTAATAAAATATTTTTCTGCATGAATAGAACTTAGAGGATGAAAAATACTAAGTTCAACGCGGTTATGGATACGAATGTAAGAATAACCAAAACATAAAAAGAGGAAAGTGAGGCAACACAAGAATGAAAGCAACTGGAATAGTTCGTCGTATAGATGATTTAGGACGAGTAGTTATCCCTAAAGAAATCCGCAGAACACTTCGAATCCGCGAGGGAGATCCTCTTGAAATCTTTGTTGATCGTGATGGAGAAGTTATTTTGAAAAAGTATTCTCCGATTAGTGAACTAAGTGATTTTGCTAAAGAGTATGCAGAAGCATTATTCGATAGCCTTGGAAATCCGGTACTAATCTGTGACAGAGATACATATATCACTGTAGCGGGCGGATCTAAAAAAGATTACTTAAATCGCAGCATCAGCGACTTAGTTGAAAATACGATGGAAGATCGTAACACTACTTTAGAAACGCAAAAAACACAAATTTCTCTTGTAGATGGTTTCACTGAAGAGATTCAGTCATATACAATTGGACCAATCGTTGCAAATGGAGATCCGATCGGTGCAGTAATCATTTTCTCTAAAGAAGGAACTTTAGGGGAAGTTGAAAGAAAAGCAGTTGAAACAGCTGCAGGATTCTTGGCGCGCCAAATGGAATCTTAATTTATATGCAAAAGAGGGGAGGCAAAAAAGCTTCCTCTCTTTTTGTTATGGTATGGAAATCTGTTCTGCTCATTTCAAAGCGTTGGCAAGATTGAGTAGACAGTTATGATATAATACTGCTGAAAGTTCTGAAAAGAGAGGGAGAGGGGATCACAATCAATAATCAAGACCTTTCTAAAAAATTTCTTCGCGGGGCCTTTATTCTGACAATCTCCGCTGTTTTCGTGAAAATATTAAGTGCTCTATATCGCATCCCTTATCAAAATATAGTCGGGGATGTCGGGTTTTATACATATCAGCAAGTGTATCCCTTTTATGCATTTGCATTAGTGCTATCTACTTATGGATTTCCTGTTGTAATTTCAAAACTATTAGCGGAGCTCAAAGAAGATAGAAATGACTATACACGGACAGAAATTATTGTAGTATCTGCAACTGTTCTAAGCATAATCAGTATGCTTTTATTTTTATTGCTCTTTTTCGGGGCGGAGTCGATAGCCGATATAATGAATGACCCGATGCTGTTAAGTTCATTACAAATAGTGTCAGTTGGCTTTCTGTTCATACCGTTCATATCGATTTTAAAAGGACTATTTCAAAGTGAAGGAGAAACAACACCAACAGCTGTTTCACAAGTTGTAGAGCAGTCCGTGAGAGTTGGCTGCATCCTTCTGTTTGCTGTTCTATTCTATTATTACGGGTTATCATTTTATGAAGTTTCAGAAGGTGCGTTTCTTGGATCAATCTTTGGCAGTGTAGCAGGAGGAATTGTACTGCTGCTCTATTATAGAAAAAATAAGAAAAAAGAGGCAACGTCATCGTTCAGCAGCATCCGCATCAGAAGGAATTACATGCCTTTAGTGCGAATGATTATAGGACAGGGGCTTATTTTCAGTTTTACCTCGCTGGTTATGGTATTCATTCAATTTGTTGACGCACTGCTTTTATACCCTTTACTGTCGACAACCGGGCTTGAGGAAATAGAGGCAAAGCAATGGAAAGGAATATACGATCGCGGTCAACCGCTGCTTCAGCTTGGGACGTCTGCAACAATTGCGCTTTCGTTGACGATTGTCCCGCTTATATCTAAATATAAACAACAGGGAAACCTTAAAATAGTAGAGAAGTATACGGATTTGACCTTTCGATTGAGCTTCATGCTTGGTACGGCAGCAGCTGTAGGACTGTTTTGTATGATGGATTTAGTAAATACATTGCTGTTTACGAATGAAAGCGGCAGTCAGGCACTGCAAATACTCGTCCTTTCGATTTTGTTTTGCTCGCTGATGATGACGGGCACGTTTGTTCTGCAAAGTCTGGGGAACACTATGATATCTATCGTTTTTATTTTGTTCGGGCTACTTGTGAAATTTTTATTAATGATCTATCTTGTGCCTAAAATGCAAATAGCAGGTGCAGCTATCTCTACGACAGTGTGCTTTATGATCATGGCACTGCTTGTTATGTTATATATAAGAAAAGTAATGAAAAAATCGATGTTTTTCAATCGGGCATTGTTGATTATTTTCCAGGCGGCAGTTATGATGAGTATCCTGCTTACAATAGAGAGATGGTTCTTCTCTCTGTTAATAGATAGCGGATCGAGTCGGCTGGCACTTGTTGTTCAAGTGCTGATTATGGTTGGAACAGGTGCTGTCACCTATTTGTATTATGTGATTCGAAGAGCGATTTTTTCGGCAGAAGAGCTGGCATTATTGCCGTTCGGAAGCAAACTGGCAAAGTTTTTACCAAAAGATGAGTAGGAGATAATTATGACAACAAATAAGATTATAGTTATGGGGCTGGGTGCGGGTGACTTGGATCAGCTGCCATACGGTATTTATAAAAAGTTGAAGGCAGTCAAAAGCTGCTATACAAGAACAATTGACCACCCGGTTATTGCACAATTGCAAGAGGAAGGCATCGCTTTTAACAGTTTTGATGCTGTATATGAGAAGTATGATACCTTCCAAGAAGTATATGAGCATATTAGTAATAGGTTAATCGAGCTTGCTGAAAAAGAAGAGGTCATTTACACGGTACCTGGTCACCCAATGGTAGCAGAAATGACAGTGCAGTTGCTAATAGAGAAAACAGCCGAACATGAGATTGAGCTGTCAATCGAGGGTGGACAAAGTTTCTTGGATGCACTGTTTCAGGCGGTGAAAATTGATCCGATTGATGGCTTTCAACTATTGGATGGCACCGCTTTGAAAAAGGATGAGCTGCAAGTCACACAGCATATGATTATCGGACAAGTGTATGACAGCTATATGGCTTCTGAAGTGAAGCTGACTTTAATGGAGAAGTATCCGGATGACTATGAGGTTGCACTTGTAACAGCAGCCGGCAGCGAGCAGGAAGTCGTCAAATGGCTGCCTTTATATGAGCTGGACCGCGAAGCAGAACTGAGTAATTTGACTTCTGTATATGTGCCTCCTATTAAAGACGCGACTCTTCTGAACAAGGAATTCATGAATTTGCGTCGTATTATTGCTGAATTGAGGGGACCGAACGGATGTCCGTGGGACCGTGAACAAACACATGAAAGCTTGAAAAAGTATTTGCTTGAGGAAGCATATGAACTGATTGATGCAATTAATGATGATGACACAGATGCTATTATAGCTGAACTTGGAGATGTATTGCTGCAAGTAATGCTGCATGCTCAAATCGGTGAAGATGAAGGGATGTTTTCGGTTGATGATGTAATTGAGACTATCAGTGAGAAAATGATTCGCAGACATCCTCATGTGTTTGGGGATGTAAAAGTATCAGATACAAATGATGTTATGGATAACTGGGCGGCTATTAAGCGTGCTGAAAAGGGTAATCAAGAACCGGAGTCACTATTAGACGGCGTAGAAAAATCACTTCCGCAGCTGTTAGTTGCCTATGACTATCAAAAGCGGGCGGCAAAAGTAGGCTTTGACTGGGATGAAGAAGCGCCAATCTGGGACAAAGTAATGGAAGAAATAGCGGAGTTCCGTGAAGTTGCTGAACAAAAGAATGTAAAAGAGATGCAAAATGAGTATGGAGATATTCTGTTTGCTCTAGTAAATATCGGTCGTTTTTTCAATATTTATCCGGAAGAGGCGCTTCAAGGAACGAACCGCAAATTCGCACAGCGTTTCCGCTATATTGAAGCGTGCGTAAATCAAGGCGGCAAACGCTTTGAAGACTATTCATTAGAAGAGCTTGACAGCTTTTGGAATGAAGCAAAAACTAAAGGACTTTAACGGGGGAGTAAAAAATGAGACTAGACAAGTTTTTGAAAGTTTCTCGCATTATTAAACGAAGAACATTGGCGAAAGAAGTTGCTGATAAAGGAAGAATAACAATCAATGGTCTTCCTGCGAAAGCCAGCTCAAACGTAAAAGTTGGAGATGAGCTTTGTATTCAATTTGGACAAAAGCATGTAACGGCACGAATTGAAAAGCTGCAAGAAAATGTAAGAAAAGAAGATGCAGCACATATGTACACAATCATAAGCGAAGAAAAAATTGAGCAAGATGAATTTTAAGATCAAGTACGTCCAGTACTTCTAGCGGAAGTTCTATTTACGGAGTGTTCCTCATACACTTGTACAAAAAAGTGTGTACAGGAGGAATCAATATGAGCAGCCAATATTATGAACAAGGAGACAACAAGGGAAGAAACACACCTGAACATGACATTGTGATGAGAGGCCGTAAGCTTCTTGAAATAACAGGCGTAAGACAAGTAGAAAGCTTTGATAATGAAGAATTTTTATTAGAAACAACGATGGGATTTTTGGCTATTAAAGGTGAAAATCTGCAAATGAAAAATTTAGATGTGGATAGTGGAGTTGTGTCAATTAAGGGAAAAATTTATGATTTGGTCTATGTAGATGCACCATCGGGAGATAAAGCCAAAGGGTTCTTTGGCAAGCTGTTCAAATGACACTGACTACGCAGTTTTATACTTTAGTAGCGATGATCGGAATGGGAAGCTATTTTGGCGCGACGTTGGATACGTATCAGTTATTTCTGAAACGTTCGCAACGAAAGAGATGGATTGTTTTTATACATGATATTCTTTTTTGGATTGTCCAAGCTCTGCAAGTTTTTTATGTCTTACTGCTTGTTAATCAAGGGGAACTGCGCTTTTATTCCTTTTTGGCGCTAGTATGCGGTTTTGCCGCATACCAGGCGTTATTCCAGAACAGCTATTTAACTCTTTTGAAGACGTTCATTAGGATATGTAAAGCAACAGCTGATTTTATAAAAGAAGTAGTTACGCTGCTCGTGTACAAACCGGTTACGTTTATTTTAAAGACTCTGATGTTAATCAGTTTGACTTTAATGAAGGGGCTGCTTGCCCTTTTATATTTCATTATAAAGGTTATAATGGGGACAGTTAAAATAATCTGTTCACCGTTTGTGTGGTGTTTTAGACAAATTTATAAACTGTTTCCAGTTTCAGTAACAAATAAAGTTGAAAAGCTATATAATTATATCGAAGGAATTCTCAAAAAAGCGTGGAATAATATATATAGGTTTATCAATAAAGGGAAAAATCGAGAATAAGAGAGGTGAGGAGAGTGGAAGGCATGAGAGACAGAAAGGTAGCAAAGATCCAGTCAGCCTATGTGGAACAAACTGAACATAATCAGCAGCAAAGAAAGAAGAAGCAGCAGGGGCTGGTAAGGCGTCTTGTTTTATTTGCCGTAGTTGCAACTGTTCTTTCCGTGCTGACTGTTTCGACTTTACTATCTCAATCAGCAGCTATAGAGAAGAAGGAAGAAAAAAAGCAAACTGCAGAGAGTGAATTAAATACTCTGCAAAAAGAACAAGAATTGCTTGAAGAAGAAATCATTAAATTAAATGATGATGAATACATAGCGAAAATTGCCAGAAGAGATTATTTCCTTTCTGATGAAGGAGAAGTCATTTTTAATCTTCCGAATACAAAAGAAGATAATGACTAAAGTTGACACTGATTTTTCACTTTCGCTATAATGATTACTAAGTATGATTTTTTTAATTTTTAAGGAGGAACATTTTTTTTATGTCAATCGAAGTAGGCAGCAAGTTACAAGGTAAAGTAACAGGCATTACTAAATTTGGGGCGTTCGTTGAATTGCCTGAAGGTACAACAGGTCTTGTTCATATAAGCGAGGTTGCTGACAACTATGTTAAGGATATCAACGAACATTTAAAAGTAGGCGACCAAGTAGAAGTAAAGGTTATTAATGTAGAAAAAGATGGAAAGATCGGTCTGTCAATTAAGAAGGCAAAAGATCGCCCTGAGCAAACTCATCAGCCGCGCCCACGACAAAACAGAGGAGATAATCGCTCTCGTGATAACTTCCGCTCTAGAGAAAATCGTGCTCCAAAGGAAAATTTCGAACAAAAAATGGCGAAATTCTTAAAGGAAAGCGAAGATCGTCTTTCCACTTTGAAACGCAGCACTGAAACGAAACGTGGCGGACGTGGAGGCCGAAGAGGTTAATACTTGCTGCTGATTTTATGATATTGCAGGTTTTTCCTTTATTTATAGAATAAGCGATAGTATAGACAAGTAAGTGCAATAGCACTTGCTTGTTTTTTTATTTAGGAAGTAATGTGTTTTTGAATTTAGTTGGCTAGTTATTCTTATTTTATCTTAAACTATCCGATTCTATGTAAATTAAAAAAGGATAAAGAAAAAACCATCAGATGTTATCTGATGGTTTTAAATATGACCCGTACGGGATTCGAACCCGTGTTACCGCCGTGAAAGGGCGGTGTCTTAACCGCTTGACCAACGGGCCAATATTATATTGGTAGCGGCGGAGGGAGTCGAACCCACGACCTTTCGGGTATGAACCGAATGCTCTAGCCAGCTGAGCTACACCGCCAATATAGTAAGTTTGTGTTTTTCTCTTAATGAGAAGCACAAGTTATATATTACTTACTTCTTGTCTTTTTGTCAACGGAATTATTAAAGTTTAATATTTCAGAATAATCAAGAGCGTAATCGTCCTTTTTTTGTCTCTTTTTAAGGGCGGTCAAATAATAAACTTGTCGCAGTTGTATGGCTCTGTCTTTGGGCAGCATGATCTGCTGAAAGTAAAGAAGGACCAGTAACGACATCCAACCCCAGCGCCCAGCAACTAGTGAACTTCCGCAGCCACCCCGAAGAAACCAAAACCAGGTTTTTGTGTGGGGCTCTCAGAATAAGAGTAACAGCGACGAAGATATGCAGACGTAGTGCACTTAGTGCGGGCCCGCTTCCGCATTTCGATTCCCGCATGTCTCCTATTTCATTGAAGTGAATTCAAGGGGTAGATTCAAAAATGAAAAAGGACCGGTAACATTTTTTTAATCTATGCAAACTTTTTTATTTGATAGTTAGATAAAATTTTATGTTTCTGTACATGTATTGACAGGATGATTTGTTAGGTTGTAGTCTATGCTGTTTAGATTTGGGTGAATATACGGAAATGAGTCGAACACTTCTTGTGAACGCTTTCTATATTACGACAAAAAAATGTAACTCTAGTATTTATAATGGGAATCATTAGAAATGATAGGAGTTGATTTATTTATGGCTAGGTTGGAACATAACACGATGAATTCTATGGCAGATATAAATTTATCGTACAACGAGGATTATGCGAAAAAATGGATTGGTGGTTTGTTCAGAAAGCTAGACACATTCTTCATTCAACGTGGAGTCATTTTAGTATTGATTGGATTTTTATTAGGCAGGGCACTTATTTTATCTCAACTTGCTCCATTTGCTATCCCGTTTTTCGCCTCAGTGTATCTTTTGCAAAAAAATAAGGCCCCTTATGCACTAGTCGGGTTAATTGCCGGGGCAGCTACTCTTCACGTGACAAATGCGGCTATCATATTTGCAGCCTCTATTATCTTCATGATGCTATATAAAATAAGAGAGCCTTCAATAGCGCAACAATATAAAATCGTTCCCGCCTACGTATTTCTATCCTTTGGTTTGACCAGTTTTGCGATGCACTATCTGGTAGAAAGAAAGCTTCTGCTTTATGACGGTTTAATGATGGGAGTGGAGGCAGGGCTTGCATTCATTCTTACACTTATTTTTCTTCAATGTATTCCCCTAATCTTTGCGCCTAAACGATCGAGAACCCTTCGGACTGAAGAAGTTGTCAGCTTGACCATCTTAATTGCGTCGATATTGACAGGGACAATCGGTTGGAGCTTATATGACTTATCGTTTGAACATATATTATCGCGTTATTTAGTTTTGATTTTTGCTTTATCGGCTGGAGCGGCTATTGGTTCTACAGTTGGTGTGGTTACAGGTTTAATTTTTAGCTTGGCGAGTGTTGCTACTCTTTTTCAAATGAGTTTGCTGGCTTTTGCCGGTTTGCTTGGCGGCTTATTGAAAGAAGGGAGAAAAATTGGTACAGCTGCCGGCTTGCTGGTGGCTACTGTATTAATTGGATTATATGGAGAAGGAACAGCGAATTTATCGATTGCGATGTATGAATCATTAGTAGCGATTGGGTTATTCCTGTTAACACCAGCCGTCTTGCTGGAGAAAATTTCGAAATTTATACCGGGAACGACAGAGTTTTCAAATGAACAACAAAAATACATGAGAAAGGTTAGAGATGTCACTTCGCATCGAGTTGCGCAGTTTTCCAATGTCTTTAAGGCACTATCAGACAGCTTCACTCAAATAGATGAGTGGAATAAGGAGGTAGATGAAGAAAAAGAGTTTGATTATTTTTTGAGTAATATAACGGGGAAAACGTGCCAATCCTGTCACAAGAAGGACCGATGTTGGGTGCAAAATTTCCATACCACGTATGAGGGTATGAAGGAGCTTGCTGCGGAGCTTTCTTATAATGATCGGGTTGTTTCGACCCAAACGGAGAGAGAGTGGAAGTATTGTCATAGATTTCCGAGGGTTGTTGATGCAATTTCCCAGGAGCTTACTTTTTATCAGGCAGATCAAAAATTAAAAAAACAGGTAAAGGAAAGTCGTAAACTAGTGGCCGAACAATTACGGGGCGTATCGGAGGTGATGGATGAGTTTGCGAAAGAAATTCAAAAAGAGAGAAAAAATCACCATATGCAGGAAGAACAAATCTTAGAAGCAATCACGGATTTCGGACTGCAACTGCATAGTGTAGAAATTTATAATTTGGAGAAAGGAAGTATTGATATTGACATATCATTGCCTTATTTCAAAGGAGGGGGAGAGTGTGAAAAGCTAATAGCACCGATGTTATCAGATATACTCGGTGAAACAATTGTAGTTGCTTTAGAGGATATAGAAAGCCAGCCTGGAATGTGTTTTGCCAATTTCCGGTCAACTCAGAAATTCGTCGTGACTACAGGTGTTGCTCATGCAGCCAAAGGAGGAGGTTTAATATCCGGAGATAGCTATTCGTTAATGGAACTTGGTGCGGGTAAGTATGCTATGGCAATAAGCGACGGCATGGGGAATGGAGAAAGAGCAAAAATGGAGAGTTCGGAGACGCTTGAGCTGCTCCAAAAAATTCTTTTGTCCGGAATAGATGAAAAAGTAGCGATTAAATCGATCAATTCTATTCTTTCATTGCGTACAACGGATGAAATATTCTCTACGTTAGATTTAGCATTAATTGATTTGCACGATGCTAAGGCAAAATTTCTGAAAGTGTGTTCTACACCAAGCTTTATTAAAAGGGGCGATCGTGTATTTAAAATAGAATCAAGTAACCTTCCAATCGGATTTTTAGACGGAGTAGATGTTGAAGTAGTCTCTGAGCAATTAAAGGCAGAGGACTTACTAATTATGATGAGCGACGGCATTTTGGAGGGGGCGAAAAATGTTGAAAACGTTGAATTTTGGATGAAACGGAAAATTAAAGACTTAAAAACGGACAAGCCCCAAGAAGTCGCGGATTTAATTCTTGAGGAAGTGATTCGGACAAGGGGGGATATTAGTGATGACATGACAGTGGTAGTAGCGAAAATAAAACATAATACACCAAGATGGTCTGCAATACCTGTGTCTTCCTTCAGGAAAAAGGCACAGTAAGCCTGTATAAAAACTACCTTCTGGGTAAAAATGGTAATAACTATACTGCAGGAGGAGGATTTGAATGAATACAGGCACACTAAAACAAATTTTGCTGATCACGGACGGGTGTTCAAATCGAGGAGCAGACCCTGCCGCAATGGCGGCATTTGCCCGAGAACAAGGGATTACTGTTAATGTAATTGGTGTCATGGAGAATGATGTAATTGATGACCAAGGATTGCGTGAAATTGAAGCGATAGCAGCGGCTGGAGGAGGGGTAAGTCAGGTAGTGTATTCCCAAGCTTTATCGCAGACAGTCCAAATGGTTACGAGAAAGGCGATGGCTTCCACAATTCAAGGTGTCGTAAATAATGAACTGAAGCAAATACTGGGGCAATCGGCTTCTATAGAAGAATTGCCGCCGGATAAAAGGGGGGAAGTTATTGAAGTAGTAGATGAGCTGAGTGAGACTTCCTCATTGGAAGTGCTTGTGCTAGTAGATACGAGTGCCAGTATGAAGCAAAAGTTGCCTACTGTAAAAGAATCGTTAATAGACCTTTCCATTAGTTTAAATGCTCGTGTCGGAAAAAATAAGTTCTCTCTGTTTGTATTTCCCGGGAAAAAGGAGGATGTGGAGAAGCTAATAGACTGGACACCGAAGCTAGAGTCATTATCCAAAGTATTCTCTAAGCTGAGTCCAAGAGGCATAACGCCCACAGGTCCGGCTATCAGTGAAGCAATCCGGTATTTTAATAAAAAAAGATCGTTAAGGAGCCTGTTATCGGATGATGATGAGCAATACTACAAAGAATCCTAGTAAAGTGCCTCCAGGGACAGTAATAAACGGAAAATGGAATAAAAATCGATATAAAGTTATAAGAATGCTAGGCGCCGGCGCAAATGGGACTGTGTATTTAGCCGACCATCAGGGACAGCTGGTCGCGATTAAAATGAGCAGCGATTATGGAAGCATCGCTTCAGAGATGAATGTATTAAAGTCGTTCTCCAAGGTCCAAGGGTCTTCCCTGGGGCCTTATTTATTTCATGGAGATGATTGGGAACATAATGGCCGCAGTTTTCCTTTTTATGTTATGGAATATATTCAAGGGGACGATTTGCTTTCATTTATTAAGAAGAAAGGGGATGACTGGGTCGGTATATTGCTTCTGCAATTACTTGCGAGCCTTGACGAGCTGCATAGTCAAGGTTGGATATTTGGAGACTTAAAACCGGAAAACCTGATTGTCATGGACGCATCCCACTCCATTCGCTGTATAGATGTCGGCGGTACGACTCCAATCGGCCGATCAGTGAAAGAGTATACGGAGTTTTTTGATCGCGGGTATTGGGGGTTGGGTACGAGAAAAGCGGAACCTTCATATGACTTATTTGCTGTTGCAATGATTGGAATTAATGTATGTTACCCGAATCGTTTTCAGAAGCAATCAGATAGAAAAAGACAATTGCTGGAAATTGTTGATAAAAACGTAAAGCTGCGCCCGTACAATAAGGTAATTAGAAAAGCGTTATTGGGCGAGTATGGAAGTGCTAAGGAAATGAGAAGAGAGCTGTTGCTTTCGATACAGGCGAAAAATGACCGGCGAGTGAAGGGAAGTGTCACATCAAAGAATGTGAAATCTAATAAGAAAAACGGCGGTTTTGCTGAAACATTTTTCATTCTATTGATTGTCGGTTGCATATATGGTTTGTATATCTTTTCGCAGTTAACAGGATAAGCCTTCAAAAAAAGAAACATTTGTGAAGTTATTTACTATTTACTTTGGAAAAGAGAGAGCAATAAAGTACAATATAAAGTAATAATTCTTCTATGAAGTGATAAGTTAAGAAGAGGGAGTTAATCATGCTTGAAGAAAGAGCTAGGCAGGCAATAAACAAATATGGGCTTATACAGCAAGATGAACGTCTGCTGATTGGAGTTTCCGGGGGAGCAGACTCAATGGCACTTCTTCACTTTCTATGCAGTCTGAGAAAAGAATACAATTTGCAGCTGGTAGTTGCTCATGTAGACCACATGTTCAGAGGTCAGCAATCTTATGAGGATTATTTGTTTGTTGAAAAGTATTGTGCCGAATGGGGAGTGGTTTTTGCGGGGACACGAATAGATGTTCCGGCATACATAAGTAAAACGGGTAAAAGCTCGCAAGTTGCTTCCAGAGAAGCAAGATATAAGTTTTATGAAGAGGTTATGAGAAAGTATCGGATACATAAGTTGGTGCTGGCTCACCACGGTGATGACCAGATTGAAACTATTTTGATGAGGCTGACAAGAGGTGCAAGCGGAGAAGCCAGAGCCGGCATCCAAATGAAGAGAACGTTTCAGGAGCATGAAATCATTCGTCCGTTTCTATTTGCTGATAAGGATGATATAGAAGATTATTGTCAAAGATATGGGATAGCGTACAGATTGGATGAAAGCAATTTGAAGCCTGTATATGCGAGAAATCGGTATCGTTTACAAGTGCTTCCGTTTCTGAAAAAGGAAAATACACAGGTTCATGAGCATTTCCAAAGATTTAGCGAAGAATTGCTCGAGGACGAAGCTTTTTTAAACTCACTTGCAAATGAACGATTAGAAGCGCTGGTTTTAAAAAAGGATAACGAGGTAAAGATTAGTATTAGAGCGTTTCTGCAAACGCCAAAGCCTTTACAAAGAAGGTGTATTCATCTAATATTAAACTATCTTTATTTTGAAAGACAAGAAGATCTATCTGCAACGCATATTGAGTCAATGATCACTCTTTTTCAAAGTTCTCATCCATCCGGAGAAATCCACTTACCAGCAGGCCTAAAGGTTATTAAGTCATATGACGAAGGTATCTTTACATTCAGGCAGAAAGATTCAGAACCTTATTCCTATACAATACATATACCAGGTGAGGTCGTCCTTCCGAATGGACGAAAAATAACAACAAGTGCGAATCAATCGGTTGAAGAAAAGAGCAACAATATTTTTATTGCCAATCTTGAGGATATACATTTGCCTTTAACAGTCAGGACCCGCAATAACGGGGACCGTATGAAAGTGAAAGGTTTAAATGGATCGAGGAAAGTGAAAGACATTTTTATTGATAAAAAAATACCTGTAACAGAAAGAGCGTCATGGCCGATTGTGGAGGATGCCGGCGGGGAGGTCATCTGGATTCCCGGTCTGAGCAAATCTGACAAAGAGGCTGTTAAGGAGAGTAAGTCTTTCATTACATTAAAGTATGTTTAGAATTCATTCTTCTAGGAGGAAGGCAGTTAATGAGCTTACGCAATGAAATTGAAGAAATTTTAATTAGTGAAGAAGAAATACAAGCAAAAATTTTAGAGTTAGGACAACAGCTGACTGAGGAATACAAAGATAAATTCCCATTAGCAATTGGTGTATTGAAAGGTGCTATGCCTTTCATGGCAGATTTGTTCAAACGCGTTGACGCACACATCGAAATGGATTTCATGGATGTATCCAGCTACGGCAACTCTACAGTTTCATCAGGGGAAGTTAAAATCGTAAAGGATTTAAACACTTCAGTTGAGGGAAGAGACATTCTGATTGTTGAAGACATTATCGACAGCGGTTTGACGCTAAGCTACTTAGTGGAACTATTCCGTTACCGCAAAGCAAAAAGTATTAAGATTATTACTTTATTAGACAAGCCAAGCGGAAGAAAAGCTGATATCAAAGCTGATTATGTAGGCTTCATCGTTCCGGATGCATTTGTTGTGGGGTATGGATTAGATTATGCTGAACGTTATCGTAATCTTCCTTACATTGGTGTTCTAAAACCCGAAATTTACGAAAACTAAGCTATAATAGCTTATATAAACATACAGTCTCGTTAGAATGTTAATATATTGTATTCCAATGTTTTACTGTGGTAAAATTCTAAATAGTTGTGACTGTGGGAGGAGATAAGGAATGAATCGGATCTTCCGTAATACCATTTTTTATTTATTGATTCTTTTGGTTATTATCGGTATCGTTAGCATCTTTACCAATAATAATGAAAATGATAAAAGCATCACTCAAGATCAATTTATTAGCAATTTGGAAAATGGGAACGTAGAAAGTTATTCCATACAGCCAGAGAGAAACGTATATACTGTTAAAGGTCAACTGAAAGATGCGAAAGAGGGGGAGTACTTTGTTACATATGTAATCAACAGTACAGCGACTCTTGAGCGCATTGAAGAAGCATCTCAAGCTTCTGGTACAGATGTTGAAGCTGTTCCGGCAAAAGAGACGAATGGTTTCATCTCGTTCTTAACAACAATGATTCCGTTTGTGATTATTTTATTCCTGTTCTTCTTCTTATTGAACCAATCACAAGGCGGTGGCGGCCGTGTTATGAACTTTGGTAAAAGTAAAGCTAAGCTTTATAATGATGAGAAGAAAAAAGTTCGTTTCACTGATGTAGCGGGCGCGGACGAAGAAAAGCAAGAGCTGGTGGAGGTTGTTGAGTTTCTAAAGGACCCTCGCAAATTCTCTGAGCTTGGCGCTCGTATTCCGAAAGGGGTTCTGTTAGTCGGACCTCCTGGTACTGGTAAAACATTATTGGCAAGAGCAGTAGCTGGAGAAGCGGGAGTTCCATTCTTCTCAATCTCAGGTTCTGACTTCGTTGAGATGTTTGTCGGTGTCGGTGCATCTCGTGTACGTGACTTATTTGAAAATGCGAAGAAGAATGCTCCATGTATCATTTTCATTGATGAAATTGATGCAGTAGGCCGTCAGCGTGGCGCTGGTTTAGGCGGCGGACATGACGAACGTGAGCAAACTTTAAACCAATTATTAGTTGAGATGGATGGTTTCGGTGTGAATGAAGGTATTATCATCATCGCAGCAACTAACCGTCCTGATATCTTGGATCCGGCACTTCTTCGTCCGGGACGATTCGACCGTCAGATTACAGTAGGCCGTCCGGATGTTAAAGGTCGTGAAGCAGTACTTAAAGTACATGCCCGCAATAAGCCTTTAGATGATAGTGTCGATTTGACAGCAATCGCTCAAAGAACGCCTGGCTTCTCAGGTGCAGATTTAGAGAACTTGTTGAATGAAGCTGCGCTTGTTGCAGCGAGACAAAACAAGAAGAAAATTGACATGGGTGATATCGATGAAGCAACAGACCGTGTAATTGCCGGCCCTGCTAAGAAAACTCGTGTTATCTCTAAGAAAGAACGAAATATTGTTGCTTTCCATGAGGCCGGACATACAGTAATCGGTGTTGTTCTTGACGAAGCGGAAGTTGTTCATAAAGTAACGATTGTTCCGCGTGGTCAAGCTGGAGGATATGCAGTAATGCTTCCGAAAGAAGATCGTTTCTTTATGACAAAACCGGAACTTCTTGATAAAATTGTCGGTCTTCTTGGCGGACGTGTCGCCGAGGAAATTGTATTCGGTGAAGTAAGTACTGGTGCTCATAATGACTTCCAACGTGCTACTGGCATTGCTCGTCGTATGGTAACAGAATTCGGTATGAGTGATAAACTGGGACCTCTTCAATTTGGACAATCACAAGGTGGTCAAGTATTCCTTGGTCGTGACTTCAATAACGATCAAAACTATTCCGATGCAATCGCTTATGAAATTGATTTGGAAATTCAACGTATCATTAAAGAATGCTATGCTAAAGCAAAAGACATTCTTACTGAAAACCGAGATAAGCTGGACTTAATCGCCAATACGCTTCTTGAGGTTGAAACATTGGATGCAGAACAAATCAAGTCCTTATGCGACCACGGTAAATTACCTGAGCGTTCATACAAGTCATTGAACGGAAACCTTGAGGTTACTGAAAATGACGTTAAAGTAAACATTACAAAGAAAGAAGAAAAGATTGAGGCTGACAATGTATCTGTAGAAGATATTGATTTAAAGAAGCCACAAAAAGATGAGCCTTCTGACAAAAAAGAAGATTAATCTTCTTTTCTTCCGATAACATAAGCGACCTCTTCATTGTGTAGAGGTCGCTTTTTATTGCTTAAGCAACAGAGAGTCAATTTGATAACAGTTTTAAGATAGCATAAGTTTTAGAAAAGGACCGGTGACGGTTTTTCTTATTAACGCTCTCAATATAGTTATGGTATGATGTGATGGTATATTGTCAAACTTTTAAAAGTGGTGATTTTGAATGATATTTGTTTTAGATGTAGGTAACACCAATACAGTGTTAGGTGTATATAAAAATGACGTCTTGAAGCATCACTGGCGTATAGAAACAAGTCGCAATAAAACTGAAGATGAATACGGCATGATCATAAAAGCATTATTGGAACATGAAAACTTAAGATTTACTGACTTTGACGGAATTATCATTTCTTCTGTCGTGCCTCCTATAATGGCAGCGTTGGAACGCATGTGCGAGAAATATTTCAAGACGAAGCCGTTAATTGTCGGAGCGGGAATTAAAACAGGTCTTGATATTAAATACGATAATCCGAAAGAAGTAGGGGCAGACCGTATCGTTAATGCTGTAGCAGCAATTCAACAATATGGCGGTCCGCTAATTATTGTTGACTTTGGAACAGCGACAACGTATTGCTATGTCAATGAAAAGAAACAATATATGGGTGGGGCAATTGCTCCAGGTATCGGTATCTCAACAGAAGCGCTCTATACAAGAGCATCTAAGCTTCCGCGTATTGAAATTGTTAAGCCGGATTCGATTGTCGGCAAAAGTACAGTGTCAGCGATGCAAGCAGGTATTTTATACGGCTATGTTGGGCAAGTAGAAGGCATTGTTCGCCGTATGAAGGCTGAGAGCAAGGTTGAGCCGAAAGTAATCGCAACAGGCGGATTATCTGCGCTTATTGCGGATGAATCGAATGTGATTGATGTCGTAGACCCATACTTAACATTAACAGGGTTAAAAATTATATATCAAAGAAACAAAGACCGATTAAAGAATAACGTCTAGAAACGGAGCGGAATAGATAGTATGAAAGATTATTTAGTAAAAGCATTAGGTTATAACGGCCAAGTCAGAGCATATGCAGTATCAACTACTGAAACCGTATCAGAAGCGCAGCGTCGCCATTACACATGGCCTACAGCTTCAGCGGCACTTGGTCGTGCAATGACGGCCGGCGTGATGATGGGTGCGATGATGAAAGGCGACGATAAGCTGACAATTAAAATCGAAGGCGGCGGCCCGATTGGGTCAATCCTTGTTGACAGCAATGCAAAGGGTGAAGTAAGAGGTTATGTTACGAACCCGCAAACGCATTTTGATTTGAATGAAGAAGGCAAACTGGATGTTCGCAGAGCAGTTGGAACAGACGGAATGTTGACTGTCGTGAAAGACATTGGATTAAAGGATCATTTTACAGGACAAACGCCAATCATATCAGGCGAGCTTGGTGATGACTTTACGTATTACTTAGTTACTTCCGAGCAAGTGCCTTCCTCTGTAGGCGTAGGCGTACTTGTTAATCCGGACAATTCGATTAAAGCAGCTGGCGGATTTATATTGCAGTTGATGCCAGGAACAGAAGAAGAAACAATTGTTGCAATTGAGCAACAGCTGAAAGTAATTCCTCCGATTTCTAAAATGATTGAAGCCGGCTCTACGCCTGAAGATATTTTAGAACAGCTATTGGGTGAAGGGAACGTGCAGATTCTAGAGAAAATGCCAGTTTCATTTGCTTGCCAATGCTCGAGAGAACGTATTGAAAATGCCTTAATCAGCTTAGGAAAAGATGAAATTCGTCAAATAATTGAAGAAGAAGGTCAAGCGGAAGCTAACTGTCACTTCTGTAACGAAAATTATCATTTTTCTAAGGAGGAACTGGAACAATTAGAAAAAGACGCACAATAAAATGGGAGCAGTTTCCCGTTTCGAAGAAAAAGTTAGTATATGCGATAGGCATCCTTTTCTTAACGAATGTCATCACGATTTTTATTGCAACCAATCCTTTTTCTACACCTGATGGCGAGGTAGAAATAGCGAAAATCAGCGATACTTCTATTGAACGCCAGCAACTTTGGGATGAATTGGAGCAACGTTTTGGTCAAGAAGTTTTGTCTGATATGGTGAATCAAGAAGTGATTAAGCAAGCGGCATCGGAATATGGCATCTCGGTATCTGAGGAAGAGCTCGATACAGAGTTAATGATGATTAAAGCGAAATACGGCTCTTACGATGAGCAATACTTATGGTACGGAAGCGACTGGGAAGGTCAAATTGAACAAAAAATCCTTCTTGAGAAGCTTTTAGTCCAAAGTGTAGAAATATCTGAAAGTGCAGTTAAAGAAGCATATAATGCGAATGAAGATTTATATAAAATCGGTAAAACGTATCATCTGTCACACATTGTTGTTGAAGATAAAAAATCAGCGCAAGCAATCTATGAGCAACTGCAGGATGGTGTGGCTTTCGGCACGTTGGCGCTAGAACAATCAACAGATACCGGCTCTGCATATCAAGCCGGCGATATTGGCTATATAAATAAAAATCAAACGCGATATTCACCGTCCTATTATAAACAGGCCGGAAAGCTGAAAGAAGAAGAATTCAGCAAGCCTTTTAAAGTAGAAGACGGTTACGCGTTGATTTTTGTGCAGGAAATTATTAAAGCGAAAACGTTCGCCTATGAAGATGTCAAAAGTATGATTGAGCGCGAACTTGCCTTAGAGGAAATAGATGGCGCAATAACAGCGAGTTATTTCTGGGATGAACTCGGTGTCAAGTGGAACTATTAAAGAGGTGATGGGGCTGTATAAAAGTTTAAAGCTTTTGACAGCCCTTTTGCTATGTTTTTCATACGTTAGAAGGAGAATGAGTTTCATAAACGTATAAAATGGGAATGGATGTCTAAATAAATAAAGAATTTAAAAACTGAGCTTTAAATTGTTGACAAAATTTAAACTTGCGTGTAAATTAAAATAAAACCAATAAAAATACTTGGAATTAGGAGTGGAGATTATGTCTAAAATCGCAAATTCTGTAGCGGAATTAGTTGGGCATACGCCTATCGTGAAATTAAATCGTTTAGTAGATGACAACAGTGCGGATGTTTACTTGAAATTAGAATACATGAACCCTGGAAGCAGCGTTAAAGACCGTATCGCTTTAGCGATGATTGAAGCAGCAGAGGAAAGCGGACAATTGAAAGCTGATTCGACTATTATTGAACCGACAAGCGGCAACACTGGTATCGGTCTTGCTATGATCGCAGCAGCTAAAGGTTATAAAGCAATTCTTGTTATGCCGGAAACAATGAGTTTAGAGCGTAGAAACTTATTACGTGCTTATGGAGCTGAGCTTGTATTGACTCCTGGACCTGAAGGAATGGGCGGAGCAATTCGTAAAGCAGAAGAGTTGGCGAAAGAAAACGGCTATTTTATGCCGCAACAATTCAAGAATGAAGCTAACCCTGAAGTTCATAGAAGAACAACTGGTAAAGAGATCGTAGAGCAATTTGGCGGCGAGCAGCTGGACGCATTTATTTCAGGTATCGGTACGGGCGGAACAATCACTGGTGCAGGAAGCGTGTTACGTGAAGCTTTCCCTGGTATTAAAATCGTAGCTGTTGAGCCAGCTGATTCACCGGTTCTATCAGGCGGCAAACCAGGTCCTCACAAAATCCAAGGTATTGGTGCAGGTTTTGTCCCAGATGTGTTGAACACAAATATCTATGATGAAATTATCACTGTGCAAAATGATGAAGCATTCAAATATGCACGCCAAGCAGCTAAAGAAGAAGGTATTCTAGGTGGAATTTCTTCCGGTGCGGCAATCTCAGCAGCACTTCAAGTGGCGAAAACGTTAGGAAAAGGCAAAAAAGTATTAGCGATTATCCCAAGTAATGGCGAAAGATACTTGAGCACGCCTCTTTATAACTTTGAATAATATTATTTCGAAAGAAAGCACCCTTCCCCCAGGGTGCTTTTTTGCTTTATAATGCAGAAAAAAAGAAGTTCGTAGTAAACTATTAAGGTTTAACAAATATGGTATTGGAGTGATTATGATCAACAGGCATGTATACAGTAAGCAACTTTCATTTACGAAAGAGCAATTCTTTCAGGCGTATGAAGTATTATCACAAGAGAAAGATCACCACGTCATTCTGGAAAGCGGACGAAACGGGAATTATTCCATTTGTGGCTTGCAGCCATTCGCCATTCTGGAAGGATATGCGGATTACTTGCAAGTGACCGATCGACTAGGACAAGTGGAAAAGTTGGACGGAAATCCTTTACATAGAATGAAGGAATGGATGCATCGATATAGTATTCCTTCAGGTGATCAGCTTCCTGATTTTCGAGGTGGGGCGATTGGGTTTATCAGCTATGATTATGTTCGTTGCATTGAAAAGCTGCCGATTTTGGCAAAAGATGACTTGGAAACACCATATATATATTTCTTAGTTTTTGATGAGGTTGCTGTATTTGAGCACAAAAATAATATTCTATGGCTTCTGAAAGTAGGGGAGCAGGAAACTGAGAGAGCTTGCTTAAGACGGCTGGATGAAATTGAACAGGACTTTATCAGGGCAGCATCTTCTCATACAATGCGACAGCAGTCGAATTCTGTATATTATTCTGAAGAAAGTTTGTCGGTTTCTATGACAGAGCAGGAATTTATCACTGCAGTCGAGAAAATAAAGAAATATATATCTTTTGGGGATATATTTCAAGTGAATTTATCGGTAAGACAGTCCAAACCGCTTACAGCACATCCTCAGGCTATTTATTCTGCTTTAAGAGAGTTGAACCCTTCACCTTATATGGGCTACATACAAACGCCAAGCTTTCAAATTGTCAGCGGATCTCCGGAGCTATTGGTCAAAAAGAAACGGAATCATGTCAGTACACGTCCAATTGCGGGTACACGTTCGAGAGGGAAAGATGCAGAAGAAGACGAGCGTTTAGAGCAAGAATTAATGAACAATGAAAAAGAACGAGCTGAACACGTTATGCTTGTTGACTTAGAACGCAATGATCTTGGAAAGGTGTGTGAATATGGTTCAGTGGAAGTGAATGAGTTTATGACCATTGAAAAATATTCACATGTCATGCACATTGTCTCCAATGTTCAAGGGACATTGGAAACTTCATTTGATGGCTATGATTTAATTGATGCAGCCTTTCCGGGAGGGACAATTACGGGAGCACCCAAAATACGGACAATGGAGATTATTGAGGAGTTGGAACCTGTCCGGAGAGGAATTTACACAGGCTCAATCGGTTGGATTGGATTTGACGGAGATCTCGAGTTGAATATTGTCATCCGTACTTTGTTTGCTAAAGGTGGAATCGGACATATTCAAGCGGGAGCAGGTGTGGTTATCGATTCTGTGCCGGAGAATGAGTATAAGGAGAGCTTAAAGAAAGCGAAGGCTATATGGAGAGCAAAGGAAATGGCAGACGAGAAAGTAGAAGGTAAACAACTATGATCATCATGATTGATAACTACGATTCCTTCACGTACAATTTAGTGCAATACTTAGGAGAGATGGGTCAAGAATTAATCGTGAAGCGTAATGATGAAATCACGATTGAGGAAATTGCACAATGGCAGCCGCAATGCATAATGATTTCACCCGGACCATGCAGTCCGAATGAAGCGGGAATGAGCCTTCAAATAATCGAACATTTTGCTAAAGATATTCCGATTTTGGGTGTCTGCTTAGGGCACCAGGCGATAGGGCAAGTATTTGGAGGAGATGTCGTTCAGGCAGAGCGGCTGATGCACGGAAAAACATCACCTGTTTTTCATGATGGTAAGACGATTTTTGAGAATATGCCAAACCCTTTTCAGGCTACAAGATACCATTCTTTAATTGTAAAAAGAGAGACGCTGCCATCATGCTTTGAAATATCAGCATGGACCGAAGAGGGGGAAATCATGGCGATTCGTCATAAGGAATATCCGGTTGAAGGTGTTCAGTTCCATCCTGAATCGATTATGACGGAAAAAGGGAAAGAACTAATCGGCCAATTCCTTCACTTTTATAAAAGAGCTAGGTGATAGAGTGGTTATTTATTGTAATGGACAGTACATAGAAGAACAAGATGCCGTGATTTCGCCTTTTGACCATGGGTTTCTATACGGAATGGGCATTTTTGAAACCGTTCGTATATATGATAGACACCCTTTTTTACTAGATGATCATCTAGTCAGGTTGCAAAAAGGTCTTGATGAAATGGGTATAAGAACAATTGTTCGTAAAGAGGAAATAACAGCTATCGTACAAAAGCTGCTAAGGCTAAATAACCTTTCGAATGCACGTGTCCGGATTAATTACTCGGCAGGTATCGGAAAAGCCGGGTTACCGGAAGATGATTACTTTTATCCGATTTTGATTGTCTTTATTAGTCCTCTTTCGGAAGCGGTTAACTGTATTGTCGAGAAAGAGGCTGTAATTTTGAAATTAAGACGTAATATGCCGGAAACAGGCAATCGTCTTAAATCGCATCATTTCGGAAATAATATTGCTGCAAAAATGGAGCTTCAGACAACATATCCGAATGCGGAAGGAATATTTTTGACGAAGGATGGATTTGTCGCAGAGGGTATTACATCCAATGTATTTTGGGTGAAAAACAAGGTCATATATACGCCAGGTGAAAATACTGGCATTTTAATGGGAATTACAAGACAATGGATTATAGCTGCGGCTAAAAAGATGGGCTATGAAATACAGGAGGGCAGTTTCCCGTTATCGGAGTTAGAGAGGGCAGAAGAAGTTTTTCTAACTAACTCTATTCAGGAAATAGTCGCCATTAATAAGCTGATAGAGATCGGTGTTTATCAAGGAGCAGCCGGCAAAATAACACAGGCCTTGTATCAGCAATACAAACTGGAACGCACGTCTTCATCGTCGTGTGAAAACTTATTATAAGAAATGCTGGGTGAAAAGATGACTACAAAAAACACAGTTCTATCTTGCGGTCCTTATCAATTGGATTATGAGAAAAAGACATTGATTATGGGGATATTGAATGCAACACCAGATTCCTTCTCGGATGGCGGTCGCTACATTCACGTTGATGACGCAGTGGCGAAAGCGAAGCAGTTGGTAGCTGATGGTGCGGATATTATCGATATTGGCGGTGAGTCTACACGTCCGGGAGCGGAGTTTGTCTCAGCCGATGAGGAATTATCAAGGGTTATTCCGGTTATAAAAGCAATTTCGCAGGAGATTGAAGTACCGATTTCCATCGATACGTATAAAGCGGAAGTGGCTAAGCAATCGATATTAGCAGGTGCTCATATTGTCAATGACGTATGGGGAGGCAAAGCTGACGGTGCTATGCCGAAAGTGGTGGCGGAGCTGGATGTTCCGTACATTATTATGCACAACCGCGAAGGAAGTAGTTATTCTTCTTTTATGCGGGATGCTATCAATGATCTTTACGAAAGCATTCAGCTAGCTAAAACAGCGGGTGTCCGTGATGATAATATCATTTTGGATCCGGGCATCGGATTCGCGAAAGATTTAGCGTTGAATATTAAAATGATGCAGAATCTAGATACAATCGTAGCTCTCGGTTATCCGGTGCTTCTTGGTACATCAAGAAAATCCATGATTGGAGCTGTTTTAAATTTACCCCCTGACGAGCGCATGGAAGGAACAGGCGCAACGGTTTGCTATGGCATACAAAAGGGCTGTCAAATCATGCGGGTACATGATGTAAAAGAAATCGCCCGAATGGCAAAAATGATGGATGCATTAATGGGAAAGGGTGATTACAGTGGATAAAATATATGTCAATGAGATGGAGTTTTACGGCTATCATGGTGTTTTCCCGGAGGAAACAAAACTTGGTCAGCGCTTTAGAGTAGACTTAATCGCAGAAGTAGACCTATCGGCAGCTGGCAAAAGTGATGACTTGCATGACTCTGTTAACTATGGAGAGCTATATAATGCATGCAAGATGATTGTCGAAGGAAAACCGTATAAACTGTTAGAAGCAGTAGCTGAAAATCTTGCTTCAACAATTTTAGCGGAATTCCCTTTAGTATCGGCATGCACGGTGAAGGTCATCAAACCTGATCCGCCAATACCGGGACACTACAAATCAGTTGCTGTAGAAATTAAGAGGAGTCGACAAGCGTGAAGTCAGTAGCATATCTCTCTCTTGGTTCCAATTTAGATGACCGTTTGAGTTATTTAAAGGGAGCTATAGAGGAACTGCATAAAGATGAGCGAATAAGTATAAATAACGTATCATCGATATATGAAACAGAACCGGTTGGATATACAAATCAAGGAAATTTCTTAAACATAGTTGTGAAGCTGGAAACAGACTATGAAGCAGAGCAGCTGTTGAGAAAATGTTTGCAAATAGAATTAGAGCTTGGCAGGGAAAGGAAAATCAGGTGGGGTCCGAGAACGATTGACCTTGACATTTTGCTGTATAATCAAGACAATATTGAAACGGATAACCTTTCTGTTCCACATCCTCGGATGCATGAGCGCGCTTTTGTCATCATTCCGCTATTGGAAATAGAACCTAACATCGAGCTTCCGGCGATGGGATTGCCATTGCAGAAAGTATTAGACCATATACCCGATAAAGAAGGAGTTCGATTATGGAAGAGGAAAGATGGGGAAGACGAATTCGCGCATTTAGAAAGCTAAAAGGATATACACAAGAAGGATTAGCAAAAGAGTTACTTGTATCTGTTTCGCTACTTGGCGAAATCGAACGAGGCAACCGTGTTCCGACAGAACAATTTTTATCAGAAGTGTCTGCAGTACTGCGCATTTCTATTGATGAGTTGCGTCCGCCGCAAGAATAGAATTGATTAAGGATTTGGGATTGAATTTCGAATAGCTTAAAGCAAAGGAGAACACAACGAATGTTAAAAATAGGCGATATTCAAATGAAGAATCCCGTCGTCCTTGCGCCGATGGCCGGTGTGTGCAACTCAGCATTTCGCCTTACGGTCAAAGAATTTGGCGCAGGTCTTGTTTGTGCTGAAATGGTCAGTGATAAAGGGATTGTTTTAAAAAACGCAAAAACGATGAATTTGTTGTACATCGATGAGCGCGAGAAGCCGCTAAGTCTGCAAATTTTTGGTGGTGAAAGGGAGTCTCTTGTCGAAGCGGCTAAATTTGTCGATAAACATACAAATGCTGATATTATTGATATAAACATGGGATGTCCGGTACCGAAAATCACGAAGGCTGATGCAGGTGCCAAATGGCTGCTTGATCCGAACAAAATTTATGATATGGTTGCTGCGGTAGTCGACGCTGTCGAGAAACCTGTCACAGTGAAGATGCGTATGGGTTGGGATCCTGAGCATATTTATGCTGTCCAAAATGCGCAAGCTGTCGAACGGGCTGGAGGTAAGGCCGTTGCGCTTCACGGAAGAACACGTGTGCAAATGTACGAAGGGACGTCGGATTGGAACATTATTCGCGAAGTGAAACAAAATGTGAACATTCCAATCATCGGAAACGGAGACATTAGCACCCCTCAAGATGCTAAGCGTATGCTTGATGAAACAGGCTGCGATGGTGTTATGATTGGTCGCGCAGCACTAGGAAATCCATGGATGATTTATCGTACAGTCAAATATCTCGAAACGGGAGAGCTTATGCCTGAGCCGACTGCACAAGAGAAAATTGATGTGTGCATACTGCATCTCGATCGTTTAATTGATTTGAAAAGCGAGCACATCGCTGTTCGTGAGATGAGAAAACACGCAGCATGGTATTTAAAAGGTGTAAAAGGAAGCGGGAAGGTGCGCAATGAGATTAATGCGTGTGAAACGCGTGCTGATTTAGCGAACCTTTTAAATACATTAGTAGAAGATAATCAAAAAGAAGAGGAGATTGACCAAGTCCAAGCGGTATAGTTTGTTGACTTTGATTGGTATCTTTTCTATAATGCATGTAAAATTAGACTGCCAGTAGAGAAACTGGCAGTTTTTTATATGTGAAAAGCAGAAAGCACTCGATTTTGATGGAAAAAAGGTGTTTTCTGTCCATACTTTGTGTACAATGAGTAAAGAAAATAAAGTTCGTTATTCGAGCTGTCTATATATCCAGATAAGAGAAAGTGGAGTGAACAAACAATGAGTCATGAAGAATTAAATGACCAGCTTCTCGTTAGACGCGAGAAAATGCAAAACATGTTTGATGCGGGAAAAGACCCGTTCGGCAAAAGATTCGAACGCACTCATCTAACTCAAGAGTTATTTGATGCGTATGGAGATTGCGAAAAAGAAGAGCTTGCTGAGAAAGAAATCGAAGTGAAAATCGCCGGTCGTATTATGACAAAGCGCGGTAAGGGTAAAGCGGGATTTGCGCACATTCAGGATTTGACTGGACAAATGCAAATTTACGTTCGTAAAGATGCTATCGGCGACGAAGCGTATGACGAATTTAATCACGCTGACCTTGGTGATATTATCGGTATTAAAGGTACAGTTTTCAAAACAAATGTTGGAGAGCTATCTGTTAAAGCGAGCGAATTTACATTCTTAACGAAAGCACTTCGTCCGCTTCCGGACAAGTTCCATGGTCTGAAAGATGTTGAAGAACGTTACCGTAAACGTTACGTCGATCTTATTACAAACCAAGAAAGCAGAAATACATTCATTACACGAAGTAAGATCATCCAATCTATGCGTCGTTACCTGGATAGCCACGGATACCTGGAAGTAGAAACGCCGATGATGCATACAATCGCAGGCGGAGCTTCAGCACGCCCGTTCGTTACGCACCATAATGCATTAGATATGGAATTGTTCATGCGTATTGCAATTGAACTTCACTTGAAACGACTAATTGTCGGTGGTCTAGAAAAAGTGTATGAAATCGGTCGTGTCTTCCGTAATGAGGGTGTATCAACTAGACATAATCCGGAATTCACAATGATCGAACTGTATGAAGCATATGCAGATTACAATGATATTATGAACTTGACTGAAAACTTAATTGCGCACGTTTGCCAAGAAGTTAACGGTACAATGGTTATTCCTTACGGAGAGCACGAAGTGGACCTAACACCTCAATGGAAACGAGTTCATATGGTAGATGCCGTTAAAGAAGCAACTGGTGTAGACTTCTGGAAGCACATGACGAAAGAAGAAGCACAAGCGTTAGCGAAAGAACATGGCATTGAAGTAAATGAACATATGGAATTCGGACACGTTGTAAATGAATTCTTCGAGCAAAAAGTTGAAGAAACACTTATTCAGCCGACATTTGTATATGGACACCCGGTGGAAATTTCTCCATTAGCTAAGAAAAATGAAGAAGATCCACGTTTCACTGATCGTTTCGAGTTATTCATTGTCGGCCGCGAGCATGCAAATGCCTTCACTGAATTAAATGACCCGATCGATCAACGTCAACGCTTTGAAGCGCAATTAAAAGAAAAAGAACAAGGTAATGATGAAGCACATGAAATGGATGAAGATTTCATCGAAGCACTAGAGTATGGTTTACCGCCTACAGGTGGTTTAGGGATCGGAGTAGACCGTTTAGTCATGCTTTTAACAAACTCGCCATCTATTCGCGATGTTCTTTTATTCCCTTATATGCGCCAACGTTAATATTATTTATAAAAAGACAGCGAAACTGCTGTCTTTTTATATGGGAAAAATAATAAAATTAATGGTTTTGATTTAGACTAAATTGGGTACTAGTAACAATGCTGGTTGTTAAATTATTATGAATTATCAAACTTTACTATTCTGCTAAACTTTTTACCTAAATGGGTTGCGAAGTTTTAGGTAAGGTGGTATATTAATATCTGTCGTTAGGAAATGCGATAAACAAACAATTCGAATGAAAGAACAACCAAAAAAGTTGTTGACAGTCAAATTCGAAAATGTTATATTGATAAAGTCGCTTCTGAGTGAAGTGATTAAAATAAAAAAGTTGTTGACAAACAAGTGAGCTAATGTTATTATAAAAAAGCTTCTGTTTGAGATAACATATTGATCTTTGAAAACTAAACAAAACAAAAACGTCAACGTTAATTCTAATAAAACGTTTCGGCATTGAACGAAACAAAACTTTTTATTTTATGAGCAAGTCAAACAATTTTTGGAGAGTTTGATCCTGGCTCAGGACGAACGCTGGCGGCGTGCCTAATACATGCAAGTCGAGCGGACAGATAAGGAGCTTGCTCCTTTGAAGTCAGCGGCGGACGGG
>NZ_JACXSI010000026.1 GCF_014712675.1 Peribacillus faecalis
AAGTGTTTGATAAAGCTCATAAAATAAAAAGTTTTGTTTCGGTCAATGCCGAAACGTTTTATTAGAATTAACGTTGACGTTTTTGTTTTGTTTAGTTTTCAAAGATCAATCCGTTGTTTCAAACAGAAGCTTTTTCATAATAACACCAGCTCGTTTGTTTGTCAACAACTTTTTATTTATTTTTTCATCGCCACTTCATCAGCGAGACGACTTTATTAATATAACATCCGCTTCTTTAATAGTCAATAACTTTTTTGAAATAATTTTCAAAGCTGTTATTTAGCTAACCATTAATTTATCTTATTGTTTCAGCGACAAGTAATAATTTAGCACGAATACAACTTTTGCGCAATAGTTTTTTTAAAAAAACTTTACGAAGCCATAAAACCTTCTGCTTACTAATACAATGTAACGATGGTCGCTCCCAAGGTTATTCTTATTTTTAAAACGGGTAATAAGTAAGTACATCGCAAACTTCTATGTTTCAGCAATAAATTGTACTCCAAGGAGGACGATTAAATGAATATACTCGAGGAACTGCTTCACTTTAATTGGCAAGCCCATTTTGATATCTTTTTAAAACTATGCCTCACCGGTTTTTTAGGATTAGTTATCGGGATTGAACGAGAGATAAAACGAAAACCTGTAGGTCTTAAGACAAGCACCGTCATAGCGATTGTCAGTTGCATGCTGACAGTTATCTCTATAGAAGCTCCATACATAACACCTGACAGTGAAACAGTTAATATTACAATGGATCCTCTACGTCTGGCTGCACAAATTATATCAGGAATCGGTTTTTTAGGGGCAGGTGTTATATTACGCCGTGAAAATGATACGATCACCGGATTAACAACCGCAGCGATGATATGGGGAGCTGCAGGCATTGGCGTGGCTGTCGGAGCAGGGTTCTACTTCGAAGCGATTGCCGGTGTGGTACTCATACTTATCAGTGTTGAACTCATTCCGCCACTTATGAATTTCATCGGACCAAAACAGCTAAGACAAAAGGAAATTATGCTTCAACTAATTGTATCGGATAAAAATAACATTAGTATCATAACCAAAAAAATAAAAGAACAAGATATAGATATCCAAAATATCCGTATTAAAAGCTCCGGAAATTCACTAATTGTCCAACTAATCATAGCTGTGCACTATCAACGCCTTACTGTTGATGTATATACAGCTGTTTCTAAAATCCAAGGTATCGAGGCTGTAGAAATTGAAAATCTCTAATAAACCATACCGAGCAGCAAAATCCGCTAAAATCAAATTGACACGCTCCCGGCTGTCAGTGTAAAGTATTAATAGTTAGAATTATCTACATTTTGAGGGGCATTGGCGCAGCTGGGAGCGCGCTTGCATGGCATGCAAGAGGTCAGGGGTTCGATCCCCCTATGCTCCATCTTCAAAACCTTGCGATGCAAGGTTTTTTCACTATGCCGACTATTCCAGTTGCTCTTCCTGTGTAACAATTTCTGTGTATATTGTGAATACCTAATCCTCATTCAAATACAAAAGGACTGAATTTTCAGTATAAAAGGGTGGTTGTTTATGCAAATCTATTCATTAAGCGGGCCTAGCGGTTCCGGAAAAAGCTCAAGCGCACTTGCATTTGCCCATCAATATAAAATACCCGCAATAATCGATGATGGCTTATTAATCATTAATGGCCAAAAAACCGCAGGAACATCCGCAAAATTCGAGAAAAATGCCTTAACTGCCGTAAAGCGCGCAACTTTTTTCGATCCAATCCACATAAAAGATATACAAAAAGCGCTAAGCTTATATGTAGTTGATAAGATTTTAATTATCGGAACATCCGATCGAATGACGACATTAATTGCAGAGCGCCTGCAACTAGGACCAATAACCCGCTACATTCATATAGAAGATATTCGGACTTCAAGCGAAATAAAAATAGCCCAGTATATCCGGAAAACAGAAGGAAAACATATTATTCCTGTCCCATTCAAACAAGTCGAACAAAATTTTTTCAGAAGATTGATTCAAAAAGGTATGGACATCTTCTCTCCTAAGAAAGAAAGAATTGGCGAAACGACGATTGTGCTCCCCGATTTTCAAAAAGGAACAATCCACATCGAGAGAAAAGTATTTCATGACATTATTGAACATATTTGTCGAAATAATAAATACGTCGTCCGTTGCAATAACCTTTATGTCCAACTGGCAGGCATACAATCTATTAATATTACAATTGAAATAATTAACCCTGTCTCTTTTAATATTCCCGAAGAGATAACACAGCTTCAAGAAGATATTTATGAAAGCTTTTTGCAGTATCTAAACATTGAATTTACCCGTATCCATATATGCATAAAATAATCAACAAAAAATGAGGGAAGCTTTATATATATAGCCTCCCTCATTTTTTATTTAATTGGTCGTCTCACAAATCGCGGTATTCTCTTCTCAACAAATGCCGCCACACCTTCCGGGAAATCTTGATGGTCAACAAACGGTGTTGATCCATTCCACAATACAGGAGCGCTATCGACACATTCTTGTACAGACTGTTTAATTGCCAACAATGATGCCGGGGATTGCGATGCTACCAGATTCCCCATTCTAATCGCATAGCGATCCAAGTCTTTTTCCTTTACTAAGTAGTTCAGCATACCCAGGCGGTGAGCTTCCTCAGCTTTTAAGATACGGCCTGTATAAACTAGATCTTTCGTTAAGCTCGGACCGATTAAGTTTACCAACCTCTGAGCAAATTGATTGTTCAGTGTAATTCCCAGCTTGCCGACCGGAATCCCTAAACGTGCTTTTTCTGAACCGATACGAATATCGCAGGCTAAAGCCAATTCCAGACCGGCACCCATAGCAGGACCATTAATGACGCCAATTGTAGGAATAGGCAATTTTTCAAAAGTAGAAATCGCTTTTTCCATTGAGATAAACGCATTTTCAGCTTCTTCAAGAGACATTTTATGAAATTCCTTTATGTCTGACCCTGCTGTGAATTGTTCGCCGGCTCCTCGAAGCAATAATACTCTATTTTTCGGATTATCAAGAACACGCGCACCAATTTCTGACAATTGATTCCACATGCTTGCCGTTAATGCATTTCGTAATTGCGGCCGATGAATCGTAATAATCGCAAGACCGGCCGTCTCTTGAAAAATAATCTTCGCTTGCTCAGCTTCCATTCGTTTAATTTTAACCTGCATCTCTACTGTTCCTCCCCAAGTTTGTTCGACATTTATACCTAAATCTTATGAACTATTATATCGTATGACTTCCACTCTCACTATAAAAAGCGCTCAATTCAAAAAAAAGGCTTTCCCATATAATTATGAGAAAGCTTTTTCGATTAATGCTTGCTTGAACCAGCCACTAAGCTGAACAAACCTTTAATATGAGACAAGTAGCGAACGTTGCTTGCTTCTTTCATTAGGATGGCCGGAAGACCTTTTAGAGGCAAGTTACTTTCGCCGACAATCGCAACTCCATCTTTACGTCCAAGGCTCGCTAATGTACCTGAGTTGATCGGGCTAAATTCTTCGAATGTTTTCCCTTCAAGGTATGCGTATAAGTTATACCCTGCTGTTTCACCCATCTGCCATGCAATTTGAGCTGTTGGAGGGTAAGGACGACCATCTTCTGCGAAATAAACTGCACTGTCGCCAACAACGAATACATCTTCATGAGATGTTGATTGCAAATGACCGTTAACAGTAGCACGTCCACGGTTCACTTCTAAACCTGATTCGCCTACAAGCGGATTACCTTGAACACCGCCAGTCCATACGAATGTATTGGCAACAATTTGTTGACCGTCTTTTAGGTCAATTTTATTGCCTTCTACGTTTGTTACAGGAAGACCTGTTAAGAATTTCACTCCGCGAGCTTCTAAGCTTTCAGTTGCACGTTCAATTAATGGTTCAGGAAGAACCGGCAAGATTTTCGGGCCTGCTTCAACAAGCATGACTTTCAATTCTTTCGGATCAACACCGTATTGTTTGCAAACTTTCGGGAATGTATCGACGATTTCGCCAACTAATTCAACGCCCGTTAAGCCGCCGCCGCCAATTAAGATTGTAGCGTCTGCTTCATTTTTTGTTTTTGCGTATTCACTGATGCGCTGTTCGATATGCTTACAAATTTTGTTTGCATCGTTAGCTGATTTCAGAACCATACTGTGTTCTTCAAGACCTGGAATTCCGAAGAACGCTGTTTGGCTTCCTAAAGCAACAACTAACGCATCGTATGTTAAGACTGTTCCGTTCTCAAGTTTCACATCTTTTTTATCTACGTTAAAAGATTTAACCTTAGTGATCTGAAGGTCAATATCTTTACCTTTTAATAATTTACTTAATGGCATTGCCACGTTTTCTTCAGCAACATTACCCGCTGCAAGTCTGTGCAATTCAGTAATTGTTTGATGAGTAGGATATTGGTTTACAACCGTTACCTTCGCTTGATCTTTATTTAAATATTTTCTAATAGTTGTAGCAGCCAGCAATCCGCCATAGCCTGCACCTAAAATGACAATATGTTTTGACATAATTTAAGTCCCCCGTCTTTACTCATTGATCAAGAATGATTTATTTTCTAGAGTCGTTTTCTCCAGCAACTTCAAGATATGCATTTACGAATCGGAAAAGCTTTTGAGCTTGCGGATCCTTCAGCATTCTCAATAGACCAAACAGACCAATCACTTCAGTACTCTCTTCTGCACGGTCTTTCGCTTCAATTGCATTCGCTGCGATAACCTTCACTTCATCTACGATCGGCTCAACAATTTCCTTGATGGCGCCTTTTGTATCGTTTATAAGAACTTTGTCATTCGCTACTGTCTGAGCGACATTATACGCTTGCGTCATGGCACCCACCATTTCAGCCAGCTTCGGCAGTTGATCCACTAAAGCCGAAAGGGACTCTTGTACTTCCGGTTTTAAAAGTTGATCAAGAAGATCGTCGCGTTGTTTAATAGCAGACTCTTCAGCTGCTGTTTGTTCAGACTTTGTTTGTGTGATAATTTCTGACATATCGCATTCTCCTTTACTATAAGCCATTTTGCTTACTTTTCGGGAATAACACATAAACCATTCCCATTTCCCTCATAAATTCTTATAAATATTTTTAGGAAGATTCAAATAAATAAACATATATTTTGCATCCCTATCTCCCTAAAACTGAAAACAAAGAACAAATTACTTAACTACTATTTCATTACAGCACCGTTTATGTGCCATAGCTCCATAAAAATGACAGTCATCTTAGCATGTGTTTGAAAGCATAATAAAGACCGGTAACCACAATAATGATACACATCTAACATCTGATTTTATGGCAGCAGTTAACGCTGTGTGCATAGCAAATGTTCTTTCTTAAGGGTCTCTCTATAAAGCAATTGTAGTTAGAGAGAAATATAAATAATAATATTTTTCTTCATTGAAAAACATTAATACCTAACTGAACACCAATCGGACCCCATTAAGCAAGCTCCAGATTACACTCTACATTATTTTATACCCCACTGGCATTGCTCTGAAAACATCCAGTCCAAAATCATTGTGCTGTTTTTAACATATAAATCTACTCATAAAAAACTACTTTGCAAAACATTTCACAAATTACAGAAGTAAAATAACAATCTGAAAACAATTATAATACATCCTCAATAAAGTGGCAATTATGTGAAACGCTTTTTAATCTATTCTCCACTTTCTATTGAAGTCAAAGGTCAATTTACGTTATCTTGTAATCATCAGCACTTTCAAATCAAACAAAGAATTTTTTTTTCGTAATTTCAGAAAACTAACTCGTTTTTTACAAAACTTGTCTATAATAAAGAAAAAGTGCGTTTAAGAGAGGAGAATTATTTAGTGAACGGTAAATTAAAATATTGGACAATACAATTGCTGATTATATTAGCAATTATATACATAGCTACCAAAGTTTCCTTTCTGTTTGAGCCGGTCGGAGTCTTTTTCTCCACTATATTTGCTCCGCTACTGATCTCCGGATTTTTATTTTTCATTTTTAATCCGGTTGTTAAATTCATGCAAAGAAAACTGAAGCTATCTCGTATTCTTTCGATTGTCGTCTTTTTTGTGGCGATGATTTCATTAATCAGTATAGCAATCGGAAGTATCATACCGATGATTTCAAAGCAAATCTCATTGTTAATTAATGATATCCCTTTTTATGCGAAACAAGTGGAAAAACTCATTACAGACATCTCCCGTTCAGAAGAACTAAAACTTATTCTAGCAAATGATTATGTATCGCTTGATGATATACAGGATAAGCTCGTCGAATTTCTGAACGGCTTACCTAATAAACTGACAAACGGTATCGTTGGCATATTCGGTTTCCTGACCAATGCAGTCATTACGATTGTCACGGTTCCGATTTTGTTGTTTTACATGTTTAAGGATGGCCATAAATTTCCGATTGCTATTTCAAAATTCATTCCGAAACAATACCGCAATGAAGCTTTAGAAATTATAGAGGATGTAGGAGAGACGCTATCTAATTACATTAGCGGTCAGGTTACTGTTGCCAGCATTGTCGGTCTTCTTTCGCTAATCGGGTATTGGATCATTGACCTTCCGTACGCATTATTATTGGCATTGGTAGTTGCTGTAACAAATATCATTCCTTATGTGGGTCCCATTCTTGGAGCAGCTCCGGCGTTTATTATCGCCTTGTTCGATTCACCATTGCAAGCATTGCTTGTAGTCGTTGTCGCAACCATCGCCCAACAAGCTGAAGGCAATTTCTTATCGCCTCTCATCCTTGGCAAAACACTCGATATCCATCCTGCAACTGTTATCATACTATTGCTTGCTGCAGGAAATATCGCAGGCATTGTCGGAATGGTTCTTGCCGTTCCAACCTATGCCGTTACTAAAACAATCGCTCTTAGCATCGCTCGCTTTTTAAGAATTCGAAAAGAAGCATCGCCGCCTGACCCGACAGGTTAACACAATTATTTCTAAATCGAATAAATGCCTGCCTTTTCATGAAAAAGGCGGGCATTTTTTATAGGCTTCAATGTTGATAATCAAAAAAAAATTCGTTACCCTTAGAAAAAACGCGCTAGACTACCAAAAAATAAAGGACGTGTACGTAATGAAAGAAATTTTTAAAATTAGAGATGCAATAATAGAAGATTTGCCGGAGATTGTTCAAATTTATAATTCTACCATTCCATCAAGAATGGTTACAGCTGACTTACAAGAGGTGACAGTCGAAAGCCGGATGAATTGGTTTCAGGAGCATTCTCCTAATTGTCGTCCTTTATGGGTAATATTGAATGACGGTAATATTTGCGCTTGGCTTAGCTTTCAATCGTTCTACGGAAGACCTGCCTATAACGGGACTGCTGAAGTAAGTATTTATATACATGAACAGTTTCGAAATAAAGGACTCGGTAAGTACATGCTAGAACAGGCAATTGAGTTCTGCCCCAAAATTGGCATTACCAATCTTCTCGGCTTTATATTTGCCCATAATCATTCCAGCATAAAACTGTTCGAACGTCACGGCTTTGATCAATGGGGCCATTTACCGAAAGTCGCTGTTTTGGATGGAATAGAACGGGATTTAATGATTTTTGGGAAACGAATCCACGCGGAAGAAACAACTTCAGCGAAATAAACAGCCTTTTGCTTGATTAATATGTCCAAAAGTATAAAACTGAGTATGGAGCAATTTTCAAAAGTACAACATATCATCTTAGAGAGGAAGAAACGTTCAGCTTTTTTGTTTTCTTCTTCATACAAAATATAATGTATAAAGGACTATTGAACTAATGAATAAAATGAAACCTACTCGATATATAAGGAGCTTGGATGGTTTGCGCGGATTAGCGGTTCTCGCTGTTATTGCATACCACCTCAATTTCCCTTGGGCATCAGGAGGACTTCTCGGTGTAACCATTTTCTTTGTTTTGTCAGGCTATTTGATTACCAATCTCCTAGTAATTGAATATGAAAATAATAATAGAATCAACTTAAAAAATTTCTGGATAAGGCGTGCAAGACGGTTGCTGCCTGCTATGTTTACTGTTCTTGTTACAGTTACAGCCTGGTCTACCCTATTCGCTCGACCCTTTTTAGAGCGCTTGCGCGACGATTTCATACCCGCATTGCTTTATTACAGTAACTGGTGGTACATATTTCAAGATTTATCTTATTTTGAAGCGATGTCTACTCCTTCATTGCTGACCCACTTCTGGTCTTTAGCTATTGAAGAACAATTTTACATTATTTGGCCATTACTGATTGCAGGGGCTTTCCTCTGCCATATGAGTAAAAAGCAGATGGTCAAATTAACATTGCTGATGGCGCTCTTATCTTCTTTATTAATGGCGCTATTCTACAGCTCAACCACTGACCCGAGCAGAGTTTATTACGGAACAGATACACGTGCATTTTCTTTATTGATTGGCGCGGCACTTGCCTTTATTTGGCCAAGTCAGAAATTATCAAAGACAATACCAGCATCCTTAAGGCGCTCAATGGATATTATTGGAGCTGTTTGCTTAACAGCAATCCTAGTCATGATGGTAGTAGTAAATCAATATGATGGCTTTCTTTATCGCGGCGGTATGCTTTTAGCATCCCTTTTGACAGCAGTGCTTCTTGCCGTGCTCATTCACCCCGCAAGCAAGCTGGGAGTGTTCATGACTTTTAAGCCGCTTACATGGGTTGGAGAACGCTCATATGGCATCTACTTATGGCACTTTCCGGTCATTTTACTTACGAGCCCACAAATCAGTACGAGTGAAACGAGCCTTGTGACTATCGCTGTCCAAATTGCACTTACGCTAATTTTATCTGCAATATCGTATAAATATATCGAAAACCCAATCCGTAAAGGCGCTGTCGGCTCTTTCTATGCAAAGATACAAAGTCGTGGTTGGTCAATAAAACAAACAACATACCGGCAATGGTTCACTGTTGGCTGTATAGCCTTATTAGTCACTGTTTCCTGTATAGGTTTGAGTTTTAAATCAATTGGCGCTCTTCAACCAGAAATCTCTAGCGCTGGGTCTGCGACTATATCTGAACAGTCTTCAGACATGCCAGACGCGGATATAAAGGAAAACTCAAATAAAGAAACAACGCCTGCTGAAAAGGACGAACAACCAGCCGATGAAAAAGTAGCAGATGATAAGGTAAAACAACCCCAAAAAGCGCCGACAGATTACAATATTACCATTATCGGTGATTCTGTTATGGTGAATGTCGAACCATTTATAAAAACGCATTTCCCAAATACAACTGTAAATGCTTCAATTGGAAGGCAATTGCATGAAGGTACCGATTTAATCAAAAGTATGAATCAAAACAATAAGCTCGGAGACATCGTTATTATCGCTCTTGGTTCAAATGGATCCTTTACATCCGATCAGCTCTCCGACGCTTTGGAGGCGGTCGGCTCAAATCGTCAAATATTTCTCATCAACACAAGAGTGCCTAGAAATTGGGAAAATATCGTTAATAAAAGATTAGAAGAAGCTGCCGATCATAATCCATCTGTACATTTAATAGATTGGTATTCAACCAGCAGCGGGCGTAATGAATATTTCGCCAACGACGGCATTCATTTGACTCAGACAGGTGCTAGAGCATATGCAGCTATGATTGCAGCCGAAGTGCAGAAATAATAATATCAGCATGAAAGAAGTCGCTTGAAATCAAGCGGCTTCTTTCACGTCAATGGATACTATTTCTTTCCTTGCCATTCTTTAAAGAACTGCTGCAAATATATTTCCATAAACTGATGGCGCTCTTTAGCCAGCAATTTTGCATAATCTGTGTTCATCAACTCTTTTAACTTTAACAGCTTCTCATAAAAGTGATTAATAGCTGTCGATTTCCCGCTTCTATATTCCTCCTTTGTTATCTTCTCTCTCGGGGCCATTGCCGGATTGTAAATTAAATCCCCTTTCGAACCTGCATAAGCAAACGTTCTTGCAATACCGATAGCTCCAATGGCATCTAACCGATCCGCATCTTGAACGACTTTCCCTTCTAACGTTTGCATCGCAGGCTGTCCGCCGCCTTTATATGACATACCAGAAATGATGCTGATAATTTTTGAAATAGAAGACTCATCCATAGCGATGGCATACAGCCAGTCTCTAACTTTTTTTAATCCCTCAGCTTCTGTAGCATTTAGCTTCTCATCGGCAATATCATGCAGCAAGGCACTCATCTCGCATATAAATAAATCCGCCTGTTCCTTCATTGCAATTGTTTTTGCCAGCTCTGCTACACGTACAATATGCCACCAATCGTGACCGCTCGCATCGTTTTCCAGATGCTTCTTCACAAAATCCTTCGTTAACTCTATTTGTTCTTCTTTCTTCATCTATTTTCACCATATTCTGTTTTAGTTTATTTGCTTAACTATATCATCACTTTCTTCATTTTGTTTAAAATGAGTGATTTTTTCATGTATGAACATACTAACTTTGAACAGAACTACGGGGGTTGCCTATGCAAAAACTAATAAAACTACTGATTCGGCTGCCGCGAATAATCAAATCGATTCTGATTGTTCTACTCTTAATTAGTTTTTTCGGGCTGTTAATCGCCATTATTGAACCTGACACTTTCCCTTCCTTTCTCATCGGAATTTGGTGGGCAATTGTTACAACCTCCACCGTCGGATATGGAGATTATGTTCCGGAAACGATTGCTGGCAAGCTGATTGGCATAACCCTTATTCTAATCGGAGCCGGGTTTGTTACAGCTTATTTTGCAACACTTGCTGCGGAAGCAGTCAGAACGGAGGAAATGCTGTTGAAGGGCTTAAAAGGTGTGAAAGAAGAAAATCATATAATCATTGTCGGATGGAATGAAAAGTCACGCAACATTATTTCTTCGCTACACGCAGCCAATGAACGTAAGCCTATTGTCTTAATTGACCATACGCTTGATAAACATCCCGATACACCTCTTACTTTTCATTTCATTAAAGGAAAAGCTCATGAAGATCACACCTTAAAGAGGGCAAATATCCAAGCGGCAAAAAAAATTGTCATAACAGCCGATGTGAATAAAAATGAATTTCAGGCAGATATGTTCTCGATTTTAACGTTAATAGCAAGCAAAGGCCTTAATCCTGCCATCAACGCATGCGTCGAGATACTGACAGAAACCCAAGTGATCAATGCTCAACGTGCCGGAGCCGACCACATCATCCAAACGAATTTATTCGCCGGTGAAAAGATGGTCACTGTACTCCTAAGCGAACCGTAAGAACAAAAGCGCAAGCGCCCTCTAAAAAGCACCGTATGAACTGGAGGCCGCCGACCAAGATATAGGAAACACGAAGAACGACAGTGATTCGATGTTGACTTATCGAAGGGAGGTTGCCGAAGGGCAATAGGTGCTGGGCGCTGGAGCTGGACGTTGATACACTTGTTTTAACTTATACACAATGTGTAATTTTATAATTTCCTAAACTATAAGAAAAACCGACACCGCCCATTTTCATTTTTAATTTTGCTCCTTCCTTCTCTTTCAGCGAAATCCTTCCTTACAGAATAAAAAAAAGGGCTGCTCAATCATTTTTTTGAGCAGGCCCTCTTTGTTTATTATTTTAAACGTGCTTCTAATTCTGCTTTTTTCTCTTCAAAGCCCGGTTTACCAAGTAAAGCAAACATATTGACTTTGTACGCTTCTACTCCCGGCTGATCAAACGGGTTAACTCCAAGCAAGTAGCCGCTCATTGCGCAAGCTTTTTCGAAGAAGTATACCATATAGCCGAATGTGTACGCATCCATTGCCGGGATCTCAACAACTAAGTTCGGAACTCCCCCGTCAGTATGAGCTAAAAGCGTTCCTTGGAAAGCTTTGTTATTAACAAAATCAACTGTTTCGCCCGCTAAATAATTCAAACCGTCGCTATCGTTCTCTTCTGCTTCAATAACGATTTCATGACGCGCTTTCTTCACTTTTACAATCGTTTCAAATAGATCGCGGCGCCCTTCCTGAACATATTGACCTAATGAATGAAGGTCAGTCGAGAAGTTAGCTGATGAAGGATAGATTCCCTTCTGGTCTTTTCCTTCGCTTTCACCGAATAATTGCTTCCACCATTCGTTGAAGTATTGCAGACCTGGCTCATAGTTGATTAGCATTTCGATTGTTTTACCTTTATTGTATAAAACGTTTCGAACCGCAGCATATTGATAAGCAGGATTTTCAGAAAGCTCAGATTTGCTGAAGTCTTCCTGCGCTGCTTGTGCACCTTGCATAATTGCTTCGATATCGATTCCGGCAACTGCAATCGGCAGTAATCCAACAGCTGTCAGAACAGAGAAACGACCACCGACATCATCAGGAATAACAAATGTTTCATAGCCTTGTTCATCTGCAACAGACTTTAATGCGCCACGCTCTTTATCTGTTGTAGCATAAATGCGTTTGCGTGCTTCCTCTTTCCCATATTTATTTTCAAGCAGTTTGCGGAATAAACGGAAAGCAATCGCAGGCTCTGTTGTTGTACCGGATTTAGAAATAACATTAATTGAAAAATCCTTCTCCTGAAGCAGGTCGATTAAATCATGCATATATGTACTGCTGATATTATTTCCGACAAATACGATTTGTGGAAGTTTTCTTTGTTCCTTCGTTATCGCATTGTAGAAACTATGCTGAAGCATTTCGATGGCAGCACGCGCTCCTAAATATGAGCCGCCAATTCCAACTACAAGCAAGATATCAGAATCATTTTTAATTTTTTCTGCCGCTTTTTGGATGCGGGCAAATTCTTCACGGTCATAGGCAGTCGGTAAGTTAATCCACCCCAGAAAATCATTGCCTGCCCCAGTGCCTTCATGTAAGGAATGGTGCGCAACCTTTACAGCATCTTGTAAATAAGTTAGTTCATGCTCTCCAAAAAAAGGTAAAGCTGTAGAGTAATCAAAACGAATATGAGTCATCTATTTTCCTCCATTTATAATTATTCATTTCCCACTTTATCGAATAGGGGATACATATTCAAGAAAACGTTTTACTTTATCAATTCCAATTTTTCCCCTTCTTAAAAAAGACTTGCAAAACTTTTATAAAGAAGCCTGTAGAATAGCAACAACATCTTCTCTGTTTAACTTCTTAAAATTACCGAATGGTCCTCTTAACATCGCTTTATCAGCAATGACAGGGATTGTTGTTTCATCAATGTTATAGTCAGCTAATGTGCTCGGCGCTCCTATACTGCTCCAAAACTCTCTTACACACTCAATTCCTTCAAGTGCAATTTCTTCATCGCTCATGCCGCTTGGGTCCACATTCCATACCCTGACAGCCAACTGAACAAATCGGTCAAGTTTCTCATGCATCGTATACTTCATCCAATTCGGGAATAGAATAGCCAGACCACCGGCATGTGGAATGTCATGAACGGCTGAAACTGCATGCTCTATGCCATGTGATGCCCAATCACCCGCTGCCCCAACAGATAAGTACCCATTTAATGCAATTGTACCTGAGTATAGTATTGTTTCACGCAGCTCATAATTATGTAAATCATGAATCAATTTCGGCGCAGCCTCGATTACTGTCTGCAGCACAGACTCACACATCCGGTCCTGAAGCGGAGTATTACTCGTTTTGTGAAAATATTGCTCAAACACATGAGACATCATATCGACAATTCCATACACTGTATGATTTAACGGTACTGTAAACGTATTTTGCGGATCTAAAATTGAAAACTTCGGAAATGTAAGCGGACTGCCCCAGCCAAATTTCTCTTTCGTTTCCCAATTTGTTATTACAGAACCTGAATTCATCTCTGAACCTGTTGCCGCGATCGTTAATACCGTTCCAAAAGGAAGTGCCGCCTCGACTTGCGCCTTTTTCGTCACAAGATCCCAAGGGTCGCCATCATATTTTGCACCCGCTGCAATTAGCTTCGTACAATCAATAACACTGCCGCCTCCTACCGCCAGCAAAAATTCAATGCCATGCTCCTTGCATAAATTAACGCCTTTTCGTGCCGTAGAAATTCGTGGATTAGGTTCGACGCCCGCTAACTCAAATACCTCTGCTCCAACTTTCTGCAGCTGATTCAACACTTCATCATATAAACCATTTCTCTTTATGCTTCCTCCACCATAAACAACTAAAACTTTTTTGCCATACTGAGGCACTTCCTGAGTGATAGCTTCTACTGTATTTTTTCCGAAAATTAATTTTGTAGGATTGCAATAACTAAATTTATTCATGAATAAACTCCTTTCGATTTCAAAACATGCTAAAAAAATTAAGCCACTTTGTATAGTATTTCTTTTTTTACTAAAGCTATAAAGGAATCACCTTAAAAGGAGGAACAATCATGAGCTGGATACAGCGTACAGCCCTTGTTTTAACGATTATCGGCGCTATAAACTGGGGACTTATCGGATTCTTTCAATATGATTTGGTAGCTGCAATTTTCGGCGGCCAAGGCAGCTTATTTTCAAGAGTTATATTTGGTTTAGTCGGAATTGCAGGATTGGTGAACTTAGGATTATTATTCAAGCCGAATGAAGCATCTGTCACAAGTCCGGAAGCAAAACCAAGCCGCTAATTCCTAAATCATTTTTACAATGGGGTAGTCCGAGCAAAACAGGACAACCCCATTTTTCCATTTATCTTATTCCAATACTTCTTTTATTTTCTCTAATGCCGATTCCAATTCCTCTTTTTTTATTATTAAAGGCGGAGCAAGGCGAATAACATGATCATGGGTTTCTTTACACAAAATCCCCTTCTCCATTAGCTTTTCACAATATGGACGGGCTTTCTCTTTTAATTCTATGCCAATAAATAAACCTCGTCCTCTTACCTCGATGATCGCCTCATTTCTTATTGCGTTTAAAGAGGCGAGCAATTGATTCCCTAAAACATTGGAACGCTCGGCGAGATTCTCTTCGACGATAACTTTTAATGCTGCCAATGACACAGCGCATGCCAGCGGATTCCCGCCAAAAGTAGAACCATGTGATCCCGGATTGAATACACCTAATATGTCTTTATTAGCCGCAACACAAGAAATCGGGAAAACTCCTCCTCCCAATGCCTTGCCTAATATGTAAACATCGGGTTCAACATCTTCCCAATCACAAGCAAACATTTTACCTGTTCTGCCTAGTCCTGTTTGAATTTCATCAGCCATAAAGAGAACTTGATTTTCACTGCAAATAGCAGCTGCCCCTCTTAAATAGCCTTGCGGCGGCACAATGATGCCCGCTTCACCTTGGATTGGCTCAACTAAAAAGGCGGCAGTATTTTCATTTATGGCATTTTCAAGCGCTCCTAAGTCTCCGTACGGAATTAATCGGATACCCGGAAGCATTGGTCCAAATCCGCGTTTATATTCTTCCTCGGATGAAAGAGAGACAGCCGCCATAGTACGCCCATGAAAATTGCCTGTGCACGCGATAATTTCAGCTTTATTTTCAGAAATACCTTTCACATCATAAGCCCAGCGCCTAGCTGCTTTAATAGCTGTCTCTACCGCCTCAGCTCCTGTGTTCATCGGCAAAACCATCTCTTTTTTTGTCAGGTCGCATATTTGTTTATACCAAGGACCAAGCAGGTCATGATGAAAAGCTCTGGAAGTGAGCGTGATGCGATCTGCCTGATTTTTGAGAGCCTCAATGATTTTTGGGTGCCGATGTCCTTGATTTAAGGCCGAATATGCACTTAACATATCCAGATACCTATTTCCCTCCAAATCCTCTACCCAAACGCCTTCTCCTTTTTCCAACACAATCGGAAGCGGATGATAATTATGGGCCCCAAATTGATCTGTTTGTTGAATAATATCTTTCGAATTCATTTTACCCCTCTTTTCTAAAAAGACTTAATAAAACGAAAACTCACTATATTCATTATATATGAAGCTTACTGAATAAAAAAACCGCCATTATATGACGGTTTTCTTAAAGAATTATTTTTTGATTAAATCTTGGCGATCAGATTGTGCGATCCACTCTTGAAGCTTGTCTTTTAAAGTGTTGAAACCTTCTTCCGGAGCTGTTGATGCTGCAACTGCTGTAGCTTGACGCTTTTGAGCAGGTGCTTTTTTAGCGCGTTGCTCTTGAGCCGGAGCTTCCTGAGTAGCACGGATTGATAAACTGATTTTGCCTGCAGCTTCGTCAACTGATAATACTTTAACAGTAACTTCTTGACCTACTTTAAGATGCTCATTAACATCTTTAACATAACCGTGAGTTACTTCAGAGATATGAACTAAACCTTGTGTATTTTCGTCAAGTGCCACGAATGCACCATAAGGCTGGATTCCTTTAACTGTACCTGTTACTACTGAACCTACTTCAAATTTTGCTGACATATAAACACTCCTATATATATACTTATTTTATTCGTCTATTTACACAATATAATACTATATCATATTAATTGGTTTACATCAAAGAATAGTTTACCGACCGTTCTTTGATTAGTATTAGATGTTTCCTAATTCTTTTCTTTCTACTCATTTACACGGAATGTTCATCTTTCCTCGTTACATACGTCTTTTATGCTGTTATAATATAAGTAATAACGGCATTTTTAGGAGGCGAATCACTTTGTCTAAAATCAGCGTAAATATTCGTAATTTTCGCGAAAGTAAAGGTATGTCCGTAGAAGAACTTGCTTTAAAAGTTCGCTGCGGGACGAAGACAATTGAGAATTATGAAAACGGGACAGCTACGCCTAACTTAGATACCATTTTAAAGATTTCCACAGCTTTGGATGTACCGGCTAATGAATTTTTGGACGAGAAAACACATAAACCTATTTAACCAATACTATGTGTCAAAGTTTCACATTATATAAAAGGAGAGGCCATTTCAAAATAGCCTCTCCTTTTTGTTGTTAAGTATAGATTTTGTTGAATGTATGCTTGGGCTACTCTTACACCTGCCATGCTCGGAGACCTACAAGATGTGGGTCATATCGGCGAAGACATGCGGACGTGGTGCCTTTAGCCGGTGTTCCTTTTACCTGCCTCCCCCAAGAAACCAAAAACGGGTTTCTCGTGTGGGGCTCTCACGATGAGAGTCACAGCGACGAAGATATGCGGACGTAGCATTCTTAGTCGCTGTTCCTTACTTGCGGGCCGGTTCCGCATGTCTCCTTTTTCATTGAAGAAAAATCAAGGAGAGAAATCAAAAATGGAAAAGGAGCAGTGACGATTTTTCTGTTACTCTAATTCTGTTTGTTTCGTTTCTTTCCCCAATAATCCAACGGCCAAAGCACCAATTAAAATAGTAATGCAAAATATTAAAAAGATACTTTCAGTTCCATAGTTGTCTGCAACAAGCGTACCTACCAGCATCGGGCCGAAAATTCCGCCCAGACGGCCGATACTCGCTGCCATTCCAGCACCTGTGCCTCTTATAATGCCCGGATATTGCTCAGGTGTATAAGCATATAGCGCTCCCCATGCTCCCAAATTAAAAAATGAAAGCAGTGCACCAAATAACACTAATGTTGATACAGACTCAGCCGCTCCAAAGAAGTATGCGCTGCCTGCTGTACCGACCAGATAAACAATGAGCACAATCTTTCTTCCTGCACGCTCAATGAGCCAAGCTACAGAAAAGTATCCCGGCAACTGCGCTAAAGTCATAATCATCACGTATTTGAAGCTATGTATTAAACTAAACCCCTTCATAACCATAACACTCGGAAGCCATAAAAACATGCCGTAATAGGAAAATACGACACAAAACCAAAGAATCCATAGCATCACAGTTTGCTTGCGGTACTTCGGAGCCCACACCATTGTAATTTGTTGCACAATAGAATGTCTTTTACCCTTTCTCGTTTTCGTAAACTGTGGTGAATCCGGCAATTTAAATCGTAAATATAAAGCATAAAAAGCTGGTATAGCACATAAAACCATAGCTGTTCGCCATCCATGGTCCGGAATGACAAAATAAGAAATCAACGCGGCAATAATCCAACCCGCCGCCCAGAAGCTTTCAAGCAGTACAACCATTTTCCCCCGTTCCTTTGCATCTACACTTTCTGAAACCAACGTTGATGCTACCGGAAGTTCACCGCCTAATCCCATTCCGATTAAAAAACGAAGTGCCAAAAATGCGCCTAGTGTTGTCGCTAAGGCAGAAAGACCACTGCCAACGGAAAATAGCAAAAGCGTTATAATGAATACATTTTTGCGACCAACACGATCAGCCATTATACCAAAAACAAAGGCGCCGACCATCATACCGATTGAGTTAATGCTCCCAATCAACCCTACTTGGCCGGAAGTGAGATTCCATTCTAATGCCAGAGCTGCAAGCACGAAAGATAATATACCGACATCCATCGCATCAAACATCCAGCCTAAACCTGAAATACCTAATAGTTTTCTTTTCGAGATATCCTGATTTCGCATCGTATATGTCCCTTCTTTTGAAAAAATAATTCGGCAGTATAAAAATTCAAATAAAGGTAATAATGAATAAAGAAGGCTTTTACTAATCCATTCGATTAGTATAGAAAACATGTTGCCGAATTGTTATGCTCCCCCAAACATTTCAATTGAAGCAATGTTTTCGAAGTATTCCCCCCTTTTTCAAACGAGGCTATCTCTGGAAGATGCCGTTCATCGCTTAACGCGATGCAGCAATCCTCTTAAAAGAGATAGCCTCGTCTTTTTTTCGGGGAAAATTACAAATCCTTATTTATTACCCTCTAATCGATCAAGAAAACGTCGGATTCGTTTTACCGCTTCTTGCAACTGCTCTAATGAAGAGGCGTAAGAAGCCCTTACGTGACCCTCCCCGCTTTCTCCAAAAACATTGCCTGGAACTACAGCGACCTTCTCTTCAAGCAGCAATCGTTCTGCAAACTCTTCTGATGAAAGCCCTGTACTTTTAATGGATGGGAAAGCGTAGAATGCACCACCTGGAATATGACACTCCAATCCTATGTCATTGAACGATTTAACGATATAATTACGTCTTGCACGATAGCTGCGGCGCATATCCTCGACATCATCCATACCATTTTTCAGTGCATCAATAGCAGCAAATTGCGCCATTGAATTAGCGCACATAATCGCATATTGATGAATTTTCAGCATCGCTTCTGCCAATTCTTTAGGTGCGCAGACAAAACCTAGACGCCATCCAGTCATAGCAAAAGCCTTCGAGAAGCCATTCATTACGACCGTACGCTCATGCATATCAGGAATAGAGGCAAAGCTTGCGAATTCATCATCATAAGCCAATTCGGCATAGATTTCATCAGAAAGCACAACAAGATCATGCTTCTTGACGACTTTCGCCAACGCCTCCAAATCTGAACGAGTCAATTGCGTCCCTGTCGGATTATTTGGAGAGCATATCAAAACCGCTTTTGTTTTCGGTGTGATTGCCTCTTCCAGCTCCTCCGGTGTCAGCTTGAAATCATTTTCTTTCTTTGTTGAAATCGGAACTGGCACCCCTCCTGCAAGAGTAACAAGCGGAGAATACGCAACGAAGTTCGGTTCAACAACAATGACTTCATCACCTGGATCAACTAATGCACGTAAAGCTATATCAAGTGCCTGACTTGCTCCTACTGTGACAATAATCTCATTGTTCGGGTCGTAATTAACACCGAATGATTTGTTCATATATTTCGAAATTTCTTGGCGAAGTTCCAAAAGTCCAGCATTTGCTGTGTATGATGTATATCCTTGTTCAAGAGAAGTAATTGCAGCTTCCCTTGCAGACCAGGATGTAACGAAATCAGGTTCGCCGACCCCTAAGGAAATAACGCCTTCCATCGTTGCGGCTAAATCAAAAAACTTTCTGATACCTGAAGGTTGAATGTCTTGAACAGCTTTGGACAAGTAACTTGTTTTAATCATGGTGACACCACAATTCTTTTATCTTCCTCGCCCTGCTCAAAAATGATACCGTCATGTTTATACTTTTTCAGTATAAAATGCGTTGTCGTTGACAGAACGGAATCCAATGTCGATAGTTTTTCTGAAACGAAGCTAGCCACTTCATTCATTGATTTAGCTTCTACAGTTACAGATAAATCATAAACACCAGACATTAAATATACAGATTGCACTTCTTTGTAACGGTAAATTCTTTTGGCAACCTCATCAAAGCCTACACCTCTTTTTGGTGTAACCTTCACATCAATCATTGCCGTAACGCCTTGATAATCGTCTACCTTAGCCCAATTGATGATGGTCATATATCGAACAATGACTTTCATTTCTTCTAGTTTTTTTAATGTCGCTTCCAAATCTTCTTGCGGCATATCTATCATCTTGGAAAGATCATTCACATCGATACGACCATTGTTTTCGATTAGTTTTAAAATTTCCATTTCTATTGTATTAAGATGCATAAACATCCCCCTATTCTTAGATAAACAAACACTATTCACCCATTATACCAAGATTCAAAAATAATGAAAAATGCTTTTTTTACGATAACTTTTTTTAATTAAATTAACGCGTTAATTGGTTTTATTTTTTGCTTTCTTATCAATTATTTTTCTCAGCATAATCAGTAATTAACTAATTATAATTTTTTCAAAAGTTTTTAAATAATTCAATTAATTAAACTTAAAATATGAAAATATTGTATGATAGATTAAATACATAATAAAGAAGGTGGAGAAATGAGCATCATCAATTTTGATCTAGAAATCAATAGAAAGGGCACAGCTTCTCTAAAGTGGGATTTGACAGAAGAACGTTACGGGGAAAAAGATTTACTGCCGATGTGGGTCGCCGATATGGATTTCGCATCTCCTGTTGAAATCGTTGAAGCTTTAACAAAGCGAGCTGCGCATCCTGTATATGGCTATACAGCCCCGACAGAAGCTGTCTATAATAGCGCAATCAATTGGATGAAAAATAAGCACAACTGGGAAATCCAAAAAGAATGGATTACATTCAGTGCTGGGGTCGTTTCCGGCTTTACGACAGCGATACTTGCTTATTCCGAGCCCGGAGATAAGGTGCTTATCCAAACACCCGTTTATACACCCTTTTTCGATAGCGTCAAAAGTAATGATCGCGTGCTCGTGGAAAATCAATTAAAGTATGAAGATAATACACTGAAAATTGACTTCGATTTGTTAGAAAGCCAATTGCAGGACGATGTAAAGCTATTCCTGTTATGTAGTCCTCATAATCCAGGCGGCATGGTCTGGACTAGGGAAGATTTACAAAAAATCGGGGAACTTTGCGTAAAATACAATGTCGTCATCATCTCGGATGAAATTCATGCTGATTTATGTTTGCCGGGTTTCACTCATTATCCGATCGCTTCATTGAGCGAAGACATTTCCAATGTGACTGTTACATTGATGGCGCCAAGCAAAACCTTTAATGTAGCTGGCATTCAAGCTTCTTTAATCATTTGCGAAAATAAAAAGTTGCAGCAAAAACTAAATCAAAAACAGCATCAGCTGGCATTTCACGGCTTGAACTTATTTGCTCTTGAAGTGATTACCGCTTCATACGACCATTGCAATTATTGGCTTGAGGAAGCTGTACAATACATTCAAAAAAACGTTGAAACTGTCCAAAAATTTGTTGAAGAAGAACTGCCTCACATAAAGATGATCGCCCCTGAAGCATCTTATTTGATATGGCTTGATTGCAGAGCGCTCGGTCTATCCGACCAGGAATTAAAGCAACAGTTAATTCAAAAAGGAAAAATCGCCGTTTCACCGGGTGTAAGCTACGGCAAAGGCGGAGAAGGCTTTATCCGCCTCAATGTCGGATGCACACATGCAACCGTTATTGAGGGCTTGAAACGCTTAAAGTTAGCTCTAACATAAAGAAAACTTGCCTTTGGCAAGCCTGATAAGGCGAAGGCAAGGGTCCAGTTGCACTTATACTATAGACATAAAATTAGCAACTGCGTGGATAATCCACTTCGATGCACCTTCCTATAGTGTAAGAAAAACTGTTACCGGTTCTTTTTCATATTTATCTAAAAGCAGCCGCTCAAGTTTTTGAGCGGCTTTTTATCGAACGACCTGTTTATCCTTACTGATTACACCGCATGCAATTCTTTCTCCTGAATTACCGGCAGGCTGACTCATCCCGTCATCCGCACCCGCATGAATAACGAGAGAAGTTCCATCCTTTGTGACAAGTGAATCTTTTCCTTCCTTCAATGTCACATTTGATTTCATTGTTCCCTTGTATGTACCTGATTCATCGACTGCCATATTCGGCAAATCCCCCAAATGAGCACCTTTATCGTTCAAAAGCCCATGCTCCGTTTGTTCAGGGTTAAAATGGTCTCCGGCTGAGACAAAATCCGGCGCCTCGCATAAGCCGACACTGTGAAAGTGAATCGCATGATTTCCGGGTGTTAAGCCATTTAAATCAAATGTCAATTCAACCCCATCTGCCTCCTCCGCGAGTTCAACCGTGCCGATTGAATCACCGTCTGCATTATACATGCCCACTTTAACTTTTGTCGGGTTTTCTTCTGAACATCCCGCCAAAAGCAGAAGTAAACATACTGATAGCCACTTTTTCATACTGTTCCTCCATTTTGCTTAGATGACTATCATTGTAACCGGCATAGGACGATTGCATACTAAATTATTGCATCTTCTTTTTTTTGCTTAAAAGCTCTTTTTCAAACTGTTTTGCTTTCTCTTCCTGTTTCTTGGAGTGCCTAACGATGTATCGCATTGTAAATATTGCTGCCAGCAGGAATATGCTTAAGGATATGACAGCAGGAATATATTCTGATTTATCTTCCGGAAAATATAAAAACATGCCTAGCGCATTACTCAGCAATTTCATCAAGTTTAGCCCCTCTCATTTGTAACATTTCAACAATTATACCATTTTTTACTATTATATAATAGATTTTAAGGCAGACGATTTGGCAAACTGATTAATCTGAAATATCATTCATACATGAAGGTTAAAGGAAGGAGATCCGTTTCATGGACTTAAAAATGAAGGATATTGTGACTGCTCATTATAAAACCGGCAAGTACATCGGCGAAATAACAAATGAAGGAGATTTGACATATTTAGTGAAGGTACTGGCAGTATTGAAACACCCGACACAAGGCGACCTCCATCATCCGAAGGAAGCAGATGTTATGCTTTTTCATACGAGACGTGCACTGGCTTTCCGCGAACAGATGAATGTTCCTAAAAAAATGGTCAAACCATTCGAAGGTGAAGTTCCAAGCTACACTAAATCGCTCCAAGATGCTGTAAACGAGCTAAAAGGGCAATTGACCATAGAGGACAGCGAGTGGCACAAAAAAAGTCTTGCAGCCATCACCGCATTAGAAGCCGATTACTTTAGTTAAGAAAAAACGTTACCGGTCCTTTTTCATTTTTGAATCCGCCTCTTGGATATGCTTCAATGAAAAAGGAGACATGCGGGAACCGAAATGCGGAAGGGGCCCGCAAGTAAGGAACAGCGACTAAGGACGCTACGTCCGCATATCTTCGTCGCTGTGACTCTCGTCCTGAGAGCCTCCGACCAGCATAAGACGAATCACGCAGGAAATTGACAAATTTCCGGAGTGATTTGGCTTATGACCTCGAGGGGCTGGCCGCTGCAGCTAGACAAGGACTAAGAAGGAACAGCAACTAAGAGCGCTACGTCCTGTAGCAACGTCGCTGTACTCTCGTCGTGAGAGCCCCACACGAGAAACCCGCCTTTGGTTTCTTGGGGGAGACAGCTTAGGACCAGGCATGGCAGGTGTAAGGTTAGACAGCTTTCCAGATTCAAAGATATATACTTTGAACAAATATAAAAGCCAAATTATCACATAATAATTTGGCTTTTATGCTAACTTATTAAATACTTTAGACAAATCAATTAAATCTCCAATTGTAGTCGGTTCATGCTTTTCCATGTATTTCTTATCTTTTGCGACAAGCTTGTAAATGTTGTACGTTGTCATCGCATCATCCAATGCGCGGTGATGCTTCCCGACACCGTCTTTACCATACTCCTTTACAGCCTTCCAAAGGCCTGTCTGATTTTGATCGCCAAAGAAGCGCTTATATTCCATCGCAAAATCAACTAACTCTGCATTGAAAGGAAAGTCCAGATTGTGAGCCTGGCAGTTTTGTTTCAAAACCTTCATATCCATATTGCCCCATGTAATGACCGATGTCGGCAAATGCGTACGATAAGATGACAGTTTGTCCACCAAATATTTAAATGAGACACCACTGTCTACACTTGATTGTTCAATTCCTAGAAAGTTCTTGCATCTCTCAGATAGGATCGGGAATTTTTCCGGACGGATGAATGCCGAATATTCATCAATAATTTGATCATTCACCACAACGATAGATCCCACTTCAATAATTTCCGGAAAAAACTTGCCATTCTTCACTTTTCCTTCTGGCATCGTAAATTCAAAATCAATAAAGATGTATTGATGATCCTTTTCCATATTGCTCCTCCTTTCTGACAAAAAGAATGTGAATATTTTTCTTCGCTGTCAAAATTATATCAGATAATTTACGTTATTTTCATATTTTCTTTCATATAACGTGAATCTTTATTTAGCTAGTATCTTATAGTTTATTGATTAATGCTCTTTCAGATTTGCAATCTCATGCCGAAATAAAAGATAGAATGAAATTTGTAATTAAATTAATACTGGAACAGGAAGTCATTTTATGCGAACTTTTTTTGGTTTTATATTATGTTTTGGCGCACTCTTAATTTTTGTTGTTTTTATTATTGGCTTTTCCGAGGAACTGCAGCAAGTGCAATCTCCACAAGCCTATATTTCAGAAAAGATAGATTTAAGTCATACGTCATTGCCGCAAATGAGCTATATAACTTCTGCCGATGGTCAGCTTATTTCTCAAATTGCCAATGAAGAGAAACGGATTAATTTAACAGGTGAGGAGATTCCACAGCTCTTGAAAGATGCATTTGTTATTGCCGAAGACCGGCAATTTTACGAGCATAAAGGTGTTGATTTTATAGCTGTCGGCCGTGCCATTATCAAAAATGTTGAAGCAGACGACATCGTACAGGGCGGGAGTACCATCACACAGCAACTGGCAAGAAACATATATTTAACTCATGAAAAATCATACAATCGAAAATTGTCGGAGCTTCTATACTCGCTGCAACTGGAGCGGCAATACAGTAAAGAAGATATTTTGGAGATGTATATTAATGCGATTTACTTCGGCAATGGTGTTTACGGTATTGAAGCTGCTTCACAATTTTACTTTAATAAAACAACTTCTTCCTTAACCGAAGGAGAGCTATTGTTTTTGGCTGCCATTCCGAATAACCCGAGCTTGTACGACCCGCTCGTGAACTATGAAAATACAAAAATGCGTCAAGAGAGGATAATCGATCAACTGCAATCGAAACTGGATATGGACGGGAAACAGGTCACAGAGATTAAAAGCGAGAACGTCACCATAAGCACAGGTAAAAAAATCGACTTGTATCCGGACTATGTTACCTACGTCGAACAGGAGCTTCGCCAGTTGATTGCCCGGAATGAAAATCTGACAGAAATTCTTGATAGCAATGATGAAAAAGCCCGTGGGAATGCTGAAGCTTCCCTAAATCAGAAAGTGACAGAAGTATTGGAATCAGGCGTAATCATTCATACAGCACTTGATTCAGCCCTGCAAAACAAAGCACAAAATGCCTTACAGCAGGGCTTGCCCTATCGTGATATAGAGGGAGCTGTAGCCGTTATACAGCATCATACGCATGAGCTTGTCTCTTTGCTTGGGGCAAAAACATATAAAAAATATTCTTTCCATCGCGGATTTCAAAGCTATCGCCAGCCTGGGTCTGCAATCAAACCATTGCTTGTTTATGCGCCATACTTGGAACGTACCGGCGCTTCCTTAAACAGTACGGTTAACGGTGCTGCCTTTTGCAGCGGCGACTATTGTCCGCAAAACTATGGAGGCGCAAGCATCGGAAACATTTCTTTAAAAAAAGCATTTATTCATTCCTATAATACGACAGCAGTTCGTCTGCTTTCTCAAAATGGCATTGACGAAAGCTTTTCCTATTTAAATCATTTCTCCTTTAAAAAAATAAGCGAAGAAGACTATCGTTTACCCACTGCACTTGGCGGCTTCGCATATGGGATGAGCCCACTGGAACTGACATCCGCTTACTCATCTTTTCAAGATGGATTCTATCAGCCGGCGCGATCAATCCGAATGATTACAGATTTAGAAGGAAATAAGCTTTATGAGTGGAATGATGAGCCCGTTCAAGTATGGAATGCTCAAACAGTCAGCAAAATGAGAAGTCTTATGAGTGCGGTTATAAAAGAAGGAACAGCAAGAAGCGCCAATTTTGCATCCGATGGTTACATCGGCGGCAAGACCGGAACGTCAAACGGTACAAAAGATCTTTGGTTTGTCGGATTAAATGCTGACTATACGACCGGGGTGTGGGTCGGTAAAGACAGACCGGGAAATATCGAATATGCCGGACAGCCTCAATTGATGATTTGGCGAAACATTATGAGTGGGCTATAGCAAAAGCGCAAGCGCCCCGTTTAGCACCGTATGAACTGGAGGCCACCGACCGAGATATAGGAAACACGAAGAACGACAGTGATTCGATGTTGACTTATCGAACGGAGGTTGCCGAAGGGCAATAGGTGCTGGGCGCTGGAGCTGGACGTCGATACACTTGTTTTAACATATCGGAGCCACTCGACAACCTCGAAAAATCCGTCCAATGCCGCAAAACAGCATTGGACGGATTTTTCAAATCGGCAGACTCCCCAATAGTCCGTTGTAAAATTTCAAGACAGTATAGCCTACAGCCAAAAGGAGTACTCCCCATGAAACTACTTGGAAAAATACAAAGCCAATCAGGCCTCCTGTCGATAAATAAAAGCTGGCTTTATATACAAGATAGGTAAAGGCCACCATCGTTGTAATAAAGAATACAAGGATTACAGCATAGATTGAGAAACTGCAGAAAACAGAGATCGCTCCCCCTCCGCAAAAAATGATTGATGTCATTCTGGCGCTTTTTAAGCTTTCACCATTCATTTCTTTAGAGAACAACAGCAAGGCTAATTGCAGAATAGTGTCTGATAACAGTTTCATAGCTGCAAGTATCATAAAAAACAAAATCAATATGATAAGCAGAAGCGTCATTTTAATTTCGGCTACAGAAAAAAACTCCTGCAATCCTATGTAAAGCCCGATTTGCTTAAAGATTATCACAATCTGATTTTCTGCATAAAGAGCAAAGGATGTGCTGAACAATATAATTGATATTAACGGAAAATAGCTTGTAAAGTACGTATTCCTCATCTTAACTCAATAATCCCCCATAATTCCCCCTAGATTCGCGTACATACCATGTTATTATGCATAATTTTCTGAAAAATAACAACATTGCCATTGCATCTTCTCTGCTCAAAATACGATATTTCACACTGCCAATTTTTTACTAACAAAAACTTTTTCACGAAAAGGACACATATTTCTTCTTATTTATTAGAACTCTGCAAGTCGGTTTATTCTATTAAAAACATTTATGCATCAGTATTCTATGTACGCTATAATAAAATTAGGATTTTTTTTGCTTGACATTTTATTCCTTAACATGAAAATCTCGACCTATTTAATAAGTCAAATTCATTGAATAATATTCACAGGGAATACTAGCAAAAACAATAAAAAATGAGGGGGATTGTATGTCTTTATTACATTGGGCCATTTTGTCGCCCTTCCTGCTGGCCATTATCATACCGCTCATGTACAAATATGCAAAACGTGTACATACAGGGTGGTTCGTACTTTGGTTGCCGCTTGTTCTTTTCATTTACTTCATCAGTAAAGTGACAAAGATCAGTAACGGTACAACAATAAGAGAAACGGTACAGTGGATCCCATCTTTGAATATCAATTTTGACGTAGTAATCGACGGTCTGTCATTATTATTCGCATTATTGATTACCGGAATTGGATCATTGGTCGTTCTCTATTCAATTTTCTACTTATCGAAGAAAAAAGAAAAACTACATAATTTCTATGTGTATTTATTGCTCTTTATGGGCGCTATGCTGGGCGTTGTCTTATCTGACAACTTGATTGTCCTTTACACCTTCTGGGAATTCACAAGTCTATCTTCTTTCTTATTGATTGGTTACTGGTATCACCGCGAACGTTCTCGCTATGGGGCGCAAAAATCCATGCTGATTACTGTGTTTGGCGGTTTGAGTATGCTTGGAGGTATTGTTCTTCTTTATGTAATGGGAGGAACATTCAGCATTAGAGAATTGATTGCTCAGGCTGGTACGCTTATCAACCACGATTTATTTATTGCCGCTGCCATCCTGATTTTATTAGGAGCTTTCACAAAATCCGCACAATTCCCATTCCACATTTGGCTTCCTGATGCAATGGAAGCACCAACGCCGGTCAGTGCCTACTTGCACTCTGCTACAATGGTCAAAGCCGGTCTATATCTTGTGGCACGCTTAAGTCCATTATTTGCAGCGGAAGGCATCTGGTTATGGCTGGTTGCAGGAATTGGTTTGCTGACCTTGGTCTGGGGTTCATTCTCAGCAATCAGACAAACGGATTTAAAGGGTATTTTAGCCTTTTCTACTGTCAGTCAACTGGGACTGATTATGTCGTTATTAGGTTTAGGAGCAGCCGCTCTGCATTACCCGATTGATGACAATATTTATATCGCTACAACTGTCGCAGCTGTTTTTCACCTGATTAACCATGCGACATTTAAAGGTAGCCTTTTCATGGTAGTCGGCATTGTCGATCATGAAACTGGCACACGCGATATCCGAAAGCTGGGCGGTCTGATGTCGCTTATGCCGATCACCTTTACAATTGCTGTAATAGGTGCATTCTCGATGGCCGGACTGCCGCCATTCAACGGCTTCTTGAGTAAAGAAATGTTCTTTACAGGCATGCTGTCTGTTCTGACACTTGATATTTTCAACTTTGAGACTTGGGGCGTACTTTTCCCTGTTTTTGCTTGGATCGCCAGTGTCTTTACGTTCACATACAGCATGATTATTGTCTTTAAGACATTCACCGGAAAATTGCAACCGGAAAAACTGGAGAAAAAACCGCATGAAGCACCTGTCGGTATGCTGATTTCTCCAATTATTTTGGCTGTGTTAGTCGTGGTTTTCGGTTTATTCCCGAATCTATTGACTGACTCAATCATCTTACCCGCTGCATCTGCTATTTTAGGTGATGCAATGCCGGCTGATTATCATATTCATATCAGTATGTGGCATGGCTTCCAACCGGAACTGTTTATGACAATTGGCGTTGTATTGCTAGGTATTATTCTTTATAAAACATGGCCGAAATGGAAAGTTGTTTACAAACCATTTACAGAGAAATGGTCATTCAACTCTCTGTACAACAATGGTCTAAAATACATGGAATACGGTTCTAATAAGTTGGCTGTCAACACAATGACAGGTTCAATCCGAAACTATCTTTTATATATCTTTTTCTTCCTGATTGTTTCATTAGGGTTCACGTTATTTTGGAAAGATGCCTTTTCGATTAGTCTCGACAATACGGCACCAATTGGCTTTTACGAATTAGTGCTCGCTGTCATCATCTCGATTGGAGCAATTTCGATTCTATTCGTGAAATCCCGACTAACTTCAATTATTGTGTTAGGTTCAGTCGGCTACACGGTTTCATTATTCTTCGTCTTGTTCAGAGCGCCTGATTTAGCTTTGACTCAATTAGTTATTGAAACAGTTTCGACTGCGTTATTCCTATTATGCTTCTATCACCTTCCGGAAAACTTCCGCAAGGAGGAGCGCATCCGCTTCAAGTTGACTAACTTCATGATTTCTCTTGGAGTCGGTGTCGTTGTTACATTAATTGCTTTATCGGCAAGTAGCACAAAACTATTTGACTCGATTTCACAATACTATGTAGACACAACGTATACAGAAGCCGGCGGTCAAAACATGGTGAACGTCATCCTTGTTGACTATCGCGGACTCGATACAATGTTCGAAATTACAGTGCTGGGATTAGCAGCTCTAGGTATTTACGGCATGATTAAATTAAGACTGACAAAGCAAGGAGGGAAAAAAGCGAATGAAAACAAATGATGTGATTTTACAGACGGCCACTAAAGTGGTTTCGTTAGTCATTGTTCTCTTTTCTATTCGCCTATTCTTTTCCGGGCATTATTATGCTGGGGGAGGCTTTGTTGGAGGATTAATGACTTCTGCTGCAATCGTTTTGATTATGGTTGCTTATGATATGAAGACGGTACGCGCAATGCTGCCGATCAACTATCGTATTTTGATTGGAGTCGGCTTATTGACAGCCGTCTCAACGGGATTAATTGCCGTTTTCCAAGGTGATCCTTTCCTGACTCATTATTACGGCTACTTCGATTTGCCGATTTTAGGGAAAACCTCCTTGCATACAGCTGCCTTATTTGACTTAGGTGTGTATCTGGTCGTTGTAGGCGTAACGATGACGATTATACAGAGCATAGGGGAGAGTGAATAATGGAAATTTTAATGGCTGTTGTTATCGGTATCCTTTTTATGTGCGCCACTTACTTAATGCTTTCGAAAAGTATATTGCGCATTATTATTGGGACTGGCTTATTGAGCCACGGAGCCCATTTGTTGATATTAACAATGGGCGGTTTGAAACGAGGAGCTGTTCCTCTCTTGGGCGAACATGCTGATTCATATGTAGACCCTTTGCCCCAGGCTTTAATTTTAACAGCAATTGTTATTAGCTTTGGTGTTACATCCTACTTTCTTGTATTGGCTTACAGAACGTATCAAGAGCTTGGGACAGACAACATGGATTTATTGAGAGGAAATGAATCAAATGAATAATATGGTTATCTTTCCTATACTGTTGCCGTTTATCTCAGGCATATTATTATTGTTTTTCCGTAATCTGAAAGTCCAAAAGACATTTTCAGTCCTTTCGCTTTCAGCCAGCACTTTACTTGCGCTGTATTTGATTGCGGATGTCTACACAAACGGTATTCGCACACTCGATGTAAGTAATTGGGCGGCTCCTTTCGGTATTACAATTGTCGCAGACATGCTTTCGTCAATTCTTGTATTGACGACGAATATCATCGCTTTATGTGTCGTTATTTACTCGTTCAATTCAATTGGAAAAGAAAGAGAGAAGTTTTACTACTACCCAGTTTTCCAAATGCTATTAATCGGCGTGAACGGTGCATTTTTAACAGGAGATATTTTTAACCTTTTCGTATTTTTCGAGGTTATGCTGATGTCTTCTTATGTGCTGCTAGTTCTTGGCGGCACGAAGATTCAGCTTCGCGAAACAATCAAATATATTTTGGTGAATGTCATTTCATCAGCTTTATTCGTTATTGCGGTCGCTTATCTGTATTCCGTTGTCGGCACATTGAACATGGCTCATCTTTCTGAGCGTATCGCTGAAATCGGACAGCCGGGCATCATTACGGTAATTGCCGTTCTATTCCTGATTGTATTCGGGTTGAAAGGTGCGGTATTCCCGCTATTCTTCTGGCTTCCGGGCTCTTACTATGCAGCACCGGCACCGGTTCTTGCGCTATTCGGAGCATTATTGACGAAGGTCGGCGTTTACTCAATTACCCGCACATATACTTTGATGTTCTATCATGACACAGATTATACGCATACTTTATTATCTTGGATTGCCATTGCGACAATCATCATCGGTGTCATAGGCGCAATTGCATACTGGGATATTAAAAAAATCGTTATTTATAACATCATCATCGCTGTCGGCGTCATTGTGTACGGCGTATCATTGTTCAATGAGGCAGGCACAAATGGAGCAGTTCTTTATTTAGTGCACGACATGATCATTAAGGCGGCGCTGTTCTTATTAATCGGCATTATGGCGAAAATAGCCGGCACGAGTGATTTACGTAAAATGAGCGGTTTGATTAAAGAATTCCCGGTTGTCGGCTGGACATTTTTCGTTGCGGCAATCTCATTAGCGGGCATTCCGCCTTTAAGCGGGTTTGCCGGCAAATTACTGATTGTTCAAGGATCCATTGAAGCTGGCGATTATTTTGGCACTTTCATCATCCTTGGCTCAAGCTTAATTGTGCTTTACTCAATTATGAAAGTATTTATTAACGGCTTCTGGGGAGTTCCAATGAAGATTGAAAACAAGCAAACGAAAACGGTCAATATGTTACTTGTGCCAGCTATGGTGCTCGTCGCAATTTCATTGGCTTTCGGTCTTGGATTAGAAAAACTATTGCCATACTTCTCGCAAGCTACCGAAACATTAATGAATCCGGATTTATATATTGATGCGGTGTTAAAGGAGTGATGTGAAATGGCTTTTCAAATATTATTAAATGTTGTCTTAGCCTTAGTATGGATGTTCTTATCACATTCTTATAACCCTTCATCTTTTATAGTTGGATATTTACTAGGGATATTATTATTGCTGGGCTTCCGCAAATTTTTCAATTCAAGATTCTATATGCAAAGAGTATGGGCTGTCATCAAGCTATTCTTCCTGTTCATTAAAGAATTGATCATGGCTAATATTTCTGTATTGAAGGTTATCCTTAAGCCAAAGCTTGATATGAAGCCAGGCATTTTCGCTTTAGAAACAGAGCTGAAAAACCCGTGGGAAATCACACTACTTGCCAATCTGATTACTTTGACACCGGGTACGCTTGTCATTGATGTATCAGATGATAACAAAGTGCTATATATCCATGCCATGGATATTAATGATGTGCAATCAGACATTGATGCTATTAAAAATTCATTCGAGAAGGCAATCATGGAGGTGAGCCGCTAATGTTTAACTTTGTAATTACATTTGCTCTTGTGCTGATCTCACTTTCGATGCTCGCTTTAATTTACCGAGTAATCAAAGGCCCTTCAATTCCTGACCGCGTGATTGCCCTTGATGCACTCGGCGTCAACTTGATTGCTGTCATCGCACTCATTTCGATTGTATTGGATACATACGCCTTTCTTGAGGTAATCCTATTGCTTGGTATTTTAGCTTTCATCGGAACGGTGTCGATGGCGAAATTTTTAGAGAAGGGAGAGATTATCGAAGATGACCGAAATAGAAATCAGTAAAATCATCGTTGGTCTGCTCGTGCTGTTGGGTGCATTTTTAAGCGCTGTTTCTGCCTTCGGTATCATTAGACTCCCGGACGTATACACTCGCAATCATGCTGCTTCAAAAAGCGCCACTCTTGGCGTTATAAGCGTCATGCTTGCTGCATTTATATACTTCTACGCTGAGCATGGCCATTTTAATTCCCGTGTGATTCTTGGGATTCTGTTCGTCTTTTTCACAGCACCTGTTTCAGGTCATTTAATCAGTCGGGCAGCTTATAACTCTGGTGTGAAATTATGGGATAAAAGTGTTCGTGATGATTTAAAAAATAAGAAAAAATAATGTAAAAAAGAGGTTATCCTTTAGATGGATAACCTCTTTTTTACATGTCTGAGACTCTGTGTCAACAGAAAGGGCACAGACACTTCACTTTTGTTGTTTTGATCGAGACATATTAAGTGTAAATCTATACGTCTAACTGAGAAACCCAGCACCTGTCAAAACTGGACAGTAGCCCCAAATAGAAGGGACAACTATCATCATTACCTGTTCCTCATAAGATGAAGTAAATAACATCCTCTTCAGAGAAAGGAGATTACGATGAACCAACACTTTAACTATCATTATGGGCATTATCCATATACTTATTACAGACAGCAGGCGCCGAATCCCTCACAACCAGCACAACAGCAGCCCGGTTCCAATGACGTTCTGCCGGAAGTTAATCCGGAGGTCTTCATTGAATCCTCCCGAAAGGTTAGGGACTTATTAACCGATGCCGTGTCTATATCCGATCAGTTGATTAAAACTAATGTCGGCCGACAAATTCAGGAAGCTGCCCAAAAAAACGACACTGCAACCATTTACAGACTATTGAACGCCATCGGTATGAAGAACAATATCCATGTTTCTTACACTCCTCACAGCATTATTATCACGGTTACCCCTCCTAATCCAACAAGTACCCTTCAAACAACTGTGACTTTGCAAATGGTTTGGAATGCAGCTTTCTAAGAAAGAGACTGTCTCAAAGTTAATGGTCTAGAGACAGTCTCTCCGCTTGTCTATGATAAAGTGCCGGACAGTTCAGCTAACTTTTCTCTTATGAAGAAAAATCAACAACCAGCTGTGCCAACGTTTTCGCCATCACACCTGTAGCACCATGCGTATGCAGGCTTGAGCTTTTTTTAGAAACAGAAGTGCCAGCAATATCAAGATGTACCCATGGCGTATTTTCCGCAAATTCGCCGACAAAAGCAGCACCCATAATCGCATGACCTTCGCGTCCGGGTGAATTGTTCAAATCGGCAATTTTACTTCCTCTGACTCTTTCGCGGTCTTTCGCTGTAATAGGCAGCTGCCACATCGGCTCTCCGCTCTTCTCTGACGCTCTTTTTACTTTCTTAAGAAATTCATCGTTATTTGTAAACACACCTGTCATCTCATTACCGAGTGCAACAATAACGCCCCCTGTTAGCGTTGCAACATCAACCAGGTAATCCGCTCCATGCTGCTTCGCATACGTTACAGCATCTGCAAGCACTAAACGGCCTTCGGCATCCGTATTCAGCACTTCAATTGTTTTTCCGCTTAATGAAACGATGACATCATCTGGCTTAAACGCTTCGGCACTAACGACATTATCAGTCGAAGCAATGACTGCCACTACATTTTGCTCTGGCTTCAGTTCGCCGATGACTCGCATTGCGCCCAAGACTGCCGCCGCACCGCCCATATCCGTTTTCATGCCGACCATGCTTTCGCGCGGCTTTAAGGAATATCCGCCTGTATCATACGTAATCCCCTTGCCGACAAGTCCGATTACATCCTTCCATTCCGATTTCCCTTGATATTTCAGCACAATCATCGCAGGAGGCTCAACTGAACCTTGGTTGACAGCAAGAAGAGCACCCATACCAAGACGCTCCATCTCTTCTTTATTCAGCACTTCTAATTCGAATTGGTATTGATTAGCCAACTCTTTCGCATACTCCGCCATCTTTGTTGCCGTCAAAATATTAGGAGGCAAATTAACCAAAGTGCGCGCATAATTTGTCCCTGAACCATAAATCGCTCCTAGGTGAGCGTTCTCTTGCAATAACGCTGTCTTGCCGCTTTCGGACAGCAAAGTGATTTCCTTAATTTCAACCGGCGCTTTTATATTATTTTGCTTGTAGCCGTCGAAAGTGTAGAGTGAAAGCATGTATACTTCTCCAAGTAACTGTGCCGCTCTTTCAAGCGGTATATTCGCTCCTGCCAAAGAATCCAAATCAATTGAAACTTGGTTCAACCGTAGCTCTTTCACTTTTCTGAAAGCCATTCCTAAAGCTTCTTTCCAGTCTTCCTCCGTCACTTGATTTTCTCTGCCAAAGCCAATCACAATAATTCTCTTTGTCATCACTTTTCCAAGCGTATGTATCAGCGTAATTGATTTCTTCGAATCAGAAATATCCCCGCTTTTAATAAGCTGTGAAATATGTTGATCCATTGCTTCATCACAAGCAGCAAGCACTCCGCTTAGTGGATTTCCCGGCTTATGAAGCCCGACAATCAAACACTCATTACTCATTTCTCTATTCCATTGCGTTTGCATTGAAAACATACATATCCTCTCCAATCATCATGTAAGCGTTAATATTTTTTCTTTTCTAATGATTCGTTCAATATTATTATAGTAGCATTTCTTTTATTAGATGCGATATTTAACTTAAAATACATATTATTTTAATGCTTGAGTGGTAGAATATAGGTAAATGAAGATTTTACATTTGTGGCGCAATCTAAATTTAAAGAAGGTGAGCACATGAGTGAAATATGGAATTTCCCGATAATCGCCTCTCTTATTGCGATATTTTTTGCTCAATTTATTAAGGTTCCCATTAATTTCATCGCCAGCAAAAAATTTGATTGGTCTTTATTAACAAGCACCGGCGGCATGCCAAGTTCTCACTCAGCAGCTGTAACAGCGCTGACAACAGCAATTGGCATCGAAGCAGGTGTTAACTCCCCAGTATTTGCTGTAGCGACCATTTTCGCGATCATCACAATGTTTGATGCGACCGGTGTGCGTCGACAAGCTGGCGAACAAGCAGCAGTATTAAATCAATTAGTGAAAGACTTCCATACTTTTATTGAAGAAGCTAAAAATTGGCAGGAACAGGAAGAGAAAAAGAAACAGAAGATGTTGAAGGAATTGCTCGGCCATAAACCGATTGAAGTGTTTTTCGGAGCATTGACAGGCATCATCATTGCTTTTGTCGTTTATTCTTTCTTGTAAAATGTTTAATGCTCGTTTCCCGCTTTCCCCTAAGCAGCGAAAGCGGGAATAATATAGCGGCCGGCAAATTTATTTTTCTTGTTTCTTAGTGAACTGTTGGCGAAAAACTTGCATCTCTTCATCCTCGTTTAAAGCAGTCAACTGTTCCTCCGAAAGCGAGCCATTACCCTTTTGAATAATATAGACATCCAGTTCCTTTTTGCCCCACTCGGAATAAACATCTTCGACTGTTTCGTAGTATAGATCAAGATGATGGCCTTTAATAGCGCCACCCTTATCTGCTACAACTCCATAGCCGTAACCGGGGATCCAAAGGATTGTACCTAAAGGGAAGATATTAAGATCCGCTGCAATTGTTGAATATAAGTCCCGTTTCACTTTTACACCGGAGTATGTAATGCCATAGGCAGGATGATTCAATGTTTTGCCTGTTGATTCTTCACCCGCAGTATAACCTGTGGCGATCACTCTTGCTTTCTCATATTTTGTCAGACTATAGCCTTCCTCAATCGCCTGCACACTCTTTTGCAATGAGGAAAGCCTCTCATCATCCGAGTCGGCTTTCACGCCTGTTATCTGATAAAAAGTTGATTCTAAAGCTAATATTATAAGTAAAGATATTAAAGTCTTTTTCACCATTCGTTTTAATGTCGGCATCTTGATTCCACTCCTCTCGATGTATAGTCTTTTCCATCAGGCAAATAAAATATTCAGCCTGCTTCAGTATAAGCGTCGAATGATTAGATAACCTTATTATCCCAAAAATAAAAACCACAGCTTGGATTCGCCGTGGATTAATCATTAAAACATTTGATAGCCTTTTTTTCTTAACATTTTGATTGTAATTCCGGAAGCAATAGCTCCGATAAAACCGCTGCTCAATATAACGATGTCCGCAACAGCTAAATTGATGAAATTGTCACCGATTTGACCGAACGTCGCAGAGGGGTTTTTCACGTATTGAATCAGCTTAGCATTGTTAATTATGTAAATTGCTACAAGCGGAAAAAGAACTGCCATAATCCACGATGAACGAAATAACATGTTCAACAAAAAACCAATTCCGAAGAAAAGCACTAAAAATAGAACGATCGATATTATAAACGATGGTATTGACAATGGCATTTTACAAAGTACACCTCCTTGAAGTTCCCATTTCAAGTGTACTGAACAAGCAATAATCAGTCAATTAGGATTATTATAATTAATTGAATTTTTCCCAAAATATAACTTATTCTAATCTTAATAGGATGAGCTATATATGGTAAAATGAAACTTAGATTGTGTAACTATTCGCTTAAGGGGGCTTTATTATGAATGAAGATCAAAAAGTGTATGACATTACTATTATCGGCGGAGGACCAACAGGCTTATTTACGGCCTTTTACGGCGGAATGAGACAGGCCTCCGTTAAGATTATCGAAAGTTTGCCCCAACTTGGCGGACAGCTTTCTGCACTATATCCTGAAAAGTATATTTATGATGTAGCCGGCTTCCCAAAGATAAGAGCACAAGAATTGGTTAATAACTTGAAAGAACAGATGGCCAAGTTTGAACCGACTGTTGTTTTAGAAGAGGCTGTCGAGCAGCTAGAACGATTAGAAGACAATACCTTTAAGCTTACTACCTCTAAGGGTGTACACTATACAAAAGCTATCATCATTACGGCTGGAAACGGAGCTTTCCAACCTCGTCGCCTGGAAGTGGAGAATGCTACGCAATATGAGAAGGCTAATCTTCACTACTTCGTTGATGATCTCAATAAATTTGCTGGTCAAAAGGTTGTTATTTGTGGTGGAGGAGACTCTGCAGTTGACTGGGCATTAATGTTGGAGAATATCGCTGAGAAAGTGTATATTGTTCACCGCCGCGATAAATTCCGCGCTCACGAGCACAGTGTTGAAAACTTACATAATTCCAAAGTTGAGGTCAAAACACCTTACATTCCTTCTGCTGTCATCGGAGATCAAGAAAAGATCCAACAAATTGAATTAGAGCATGCCTCTACTGGAGAAAAAGAAATTATTGATTTAGATGCGCTGATTGTCAACTTCGGATTCATTTCATCACTTGGGCCTATCAAAAATTGGGGTCTTGAAATCGAAAAAAATTCGGTTGTTGTCAATTCCAAGATGGAAACAAATATTGCTGGCATATATGCAGCAGGTGATATATGCACATACGAAGGAAAAGTAAAACTTATCGCCTGCGGGTTCGGGGAAGCGCCCATTGCAATCAATAACGCTAAATCCTATATCGATCCGAAAGCAAAAGTCCAACCATTACATAGCACGTCTATGTTTAAATAAGAACAAAAGCGCAAGCGCCCTGTTTAGCACCGTATGAACTGGAGGCCGCCGACCGAGATAAAGGAAACACGAAGAACGACAGTGATTCGATGTTGACTTATCGAAGGGAGGTTGCCGAAGGGCAATAGGTGCTGGGCGCTGGAGCTGGACGTCGATACACCTTTTTCAACTTATACACAATGTAGATTTTTATAATTTCCTAAAGAACTAGAAAAAACGTTACCGGTCCTTTTTCAGGACCACAAAAAAGCCTTTCGGAAAGCATATGCGCTTTTTCGAAAGGCTTTTCTTCATTTCAAAATTAACATTCTTCCGGCTTACCAGCATTTTGCGCTGTACGGAAAGACGATCCGCAGCCGCATGAAGCAATCGCATTCGGGTTTTCAATTGTGAATCCGCCGCCCATTAACGATTGCTTGTAATCAATAACTGTCCCTTTTAAAATCGGAGCACTTTCAGCATCAATAACGACCGGGATATCTTGCAGAGTCAATTCAATATCTTTTTCCTCTACTTCATGTGTAAAGCCCATTCCGTATGAAAGACCGCTGCAGCCGCCGCCATGGACAGCAACACGCAAAATCGCGCCTTCTTCATCATTATGCTTCATCATATCTTTTATCTGCATCGCTGCAGCTTCTGTAATAGTAATAATCGCTTCCATTCCTAAATTACCTCCTTATATTAAAGGAATTTACTATCAGTATATACAATAATCTGGCTTCTGCTCAAGTTTTCAATATAGCTAATGTGCAAACTATGATAATTTTACCACTTTTAACACATTTTAATCATTCTTTTTCTAGTATAATGAAAGAAAATTATACCAAATCGGAGTAAATATACAATGGAAGAACTGCAGCCTTTATTTGGTCGAAATCAAGAATGTCAATTATGTAAGCAAAACTTTGTCACGATGAAATGCCGGTCCAAATTTATTAAAGTCGATCGCTATGATACTGACTTTTGCCCTATTTATAATGAAGACTCTGTCAATGGACTCTTGTATAATATTTTCGTTTGCCCGAACTGCGGCTACTCATTCTCATCTGACTTTTCGGGTTATTTCCCTCCTGGCACTAAGGATGCGATAACCGAAAATATCACCAATAAATGGGTTCCTTTTGACTTCGGCAATGAAAGAAGCACAAAAGAAGCAATCAGAGCCTATAAACTCGCCGCTTATACAGCAACATTAAAAAAAGAGAAGTATGTTGTTATTGCCGGACTTTATCTCCGGATCGCCTGGCTTTACCGTTCACAAGGAAAAGCACTTGAACAGCGTTTTATGGAACTTGCTTTCCATAATTATTATCAATCGTTTTCAAGGGACGATTACAGAGGTACACAAGTATCGGATGTGCGGATTTTATATTTATTAGGAGAACTGGCGCGCAGAATCGGCAATGAGGAAACAGCTGTCCACTATTTTTCAAAAGTGATTGAAAGCCGGAAAAGAACTGTAGAAACAAAACTGATTGAAATGGCGCAAGAGCGCTGGAGGGAAATTAGAGAGGGCAGAAAAAAAAGAGCATGAAGCAAAAGGCCGGCGTCTGTTTGCCGGCTTTATTAAAACATTGGATTTTCTTCTAAATAATCATATATATTTTGAACAAGCTCTTCAGCCGTGTCGCCTGTAACAACTTCTCCATTTACCAGCGCATACATATAATTAGCACATTTCCCGCAATATCCAAGGCAGCCGTATTCGATGATGTCCAAATTCGGATCTTTTTCTAAAACTGCTAACGCTTTATATGAACCGCTTGCTAAATTTCTTACACAAAATTCTACAATTGGCTGTATCATCTTCTTCACCTCACTACTTCTCTCATGCTACCCTCTTTTTATGATACAGTCAAATAATTGAAAAAATAGACTCAATCATCCGTTAAGTTTAAATTTTCTCAAATCAATTGTAGTTTTTCTTTAATTCCGCTATACTAACCTATGGATAATAATGTACGTAAACGTATTTACCGTATCATTAGATTGTTTTTAAAAGGGGTATAATAAATTATTAAGGGATAATTTCATCTCCTACAGCAAAAAAACTAGCAAACTAGCATAAACGTAAAGGGGACGTATGTGATGAAAAAACTAGTTATACTTGGTGGAGGTTATGGAGGTATGCGAATTATCGATACTTTACTTCCAAATCGCTTGCCGAAGGATGTAGAGATCATTTTGATTGATCGCAATCCATATCATAGCTTAAAAACTGAATACTATGCACTAGCTGCTGGTACGATTTCGGATCAGCATATTCGTGTTGGTTTTCCGGAACATCCTCAATTAACATATGTATGCGGCAATGTTCGCGGCATCTCATTGGAAAACAACTCCGTAAGATTAGAAGACGGACGAGAAATCCAGTATGATGATCTTGTGATTGGACTTGGCTGTACTGATAAATATCATAATGTACCAGGAGCGCAAGAGAACACTTATAGCATTCAGACGATTGAAAAATCGCGCAGAACATATCAAGCTTTAAATAACCTTGGCATTGGCGCAACTGTCTCAATTGTCGGTGCTGGACTAAGCGGTGTTGAACTAGCCAGCGAACTGATTGAAAGCCGACCGGACTTGAAAATTAAACTATTTGACCGCAGCAAATTAATTCTTTCTTCATTTTCACCGCGACTAAGCAACTATGTAGCAGATTGGTTCAAAAAACATAATGTTGAGATCATCAGTGAATCAAATATTACTAAAGTAGAACCGAACCTTTTATATAACCACGATGAACCTGTTGAAAGTGATGTTATCGTTTGGACTGCTGGTATTCAACCTGTTAAACTTGTACGTGATTTACCAGTGGAGAAAGATCCGCAACTTCGAATCAAACTCACACCGCAGCATTTCATTCCTAACTTTGAAAATGTATTCGTAGTTGGAGATTGCGCCAGCCTTAATCATGCGCCAAGTGCTCAATTGGCACAGGCTCAAGCAGAACAAATCGCTGTTGTTCTTGAAAAGAAGTGGAAAGGCGAACCTCTTCCAGAGAGCTTCCCACCAATGAAAGGTAAAGGTATGCTTGGATCACTAGGCAAAAAGCAAGGTTTCGGTCTTGTCGGTGATACACCAATTAAAGGACGGGTAGCCCGCTTGCTGAAATCCGGCATACTATGGATGCATAAATTCCATACTGGCTGATACAAAAGTACGATATGATGAACTCAACGGATCACCTTCTCAGGCGATCCGTTTTTTATTTAAAACTCCGGTGACAGTTTTTCTTAGAAGACCAAAAAGTTTTATTTTTGAACAAAGATGGCTGTCTAACCTTACACCTGCCATGCTCGGAGGCCTACAGGATGTAGGTCACATCGGCGTTGCCACAGGACGTGGCGTTCTTAGCCGATGTTCCTTTATAAGCCATCCACTCTGTAAAACCAAAACCGGGTTTCTTGGGTGGGGCTCTCACGGTTGTCTAGCTACAGCGGCCAGCCCCTAGAGGTCATAAGCCAAATCACTCCGGAAATTTTACAATTTCCTACGTGATTCGACTTATGCGGGTCGGAGGCTCTCAGGATGAGAGTCACAGCGACGTTGCTACAGGACGTAGCGTCCCTAGTCGCTGTTCCTTACTTGCGGACCTCTTCCGCATTTCGGTTCCCGCATGGCTCCTTTTTCATGGAAGTAAATTCGAGAGGTTAATTCTGAAAAAGGACCGGTAACGGTTTTTCTATTCACTGATTGTATATCCGTACTTTTCCATCTCTTTGACAATTTCCTTCAACTTCGGATTTCCTTCACCGACGATTTCATCCTTAATGACGACTACCGGATAAAATAAATCTTCCTCTATTACTCTTTCAGAAAATGCCGCTTTTTCTGGGTCTTCTTGGTTCTTATAAATATCCACGTATGAAACGGTAAAATGCTGACCTGGAAACTTACGGCCTAAAGCGGCTTCAAGCCATTCGTATGTATCTTTTGACGAAGGCAGATTCACACAGCTGGCACAAATTTGTTCAGCTCCGTATACAATAATTTCAACCTTACTTTCTTCTCTTGTCATCTTGCTCACTCTCTTTTCGGAATATTTCTACTTTTATTGTAGTGTAAACCAATCTTTTCCGAAAGTGAGAATACTCAATGGATTTTTTCCTTTGTTGTGATTATAATATGAATAAGATAAGGAAAGGAGTCGATAGAATGTCTGAACAAGCAATTACTGAACAAGTACAAGAAGTTTTAGATAAATTACGTCCATTTTTACTTCGTGACGGCGGTGACTGTGAACTAGTTGATGTAGAAGACGGTATCGTAAAGCTTCGTTTACTTGGAGCTTGCGGAAGCTGCCCAAGTTCTACAATTACTTTAAAGGCGGGCATTGAGCGTGCTCTTCTTGAAGAAGTACCTGGTATTGTAGAAGTAGAACAAGTTTTTTAATAGACTAAGAAAAACCGTTACCGCTCCTTTTTCATCATGATTATACTACTTGAATTCGCCTCGATGAAAAAGGAGACATGCGGCAGGACTAAGATGAATTGCACGAGAAACCCGGTTTTGGTTTCTTGGGCGAGGCAGCTTAGGCCCGAGCATGGCAGGTATAAGGTTAGACAGCTATCTAACAAAAGGGCCTCCACCAAGTCAGATGACTTATTGGAGGTCCTTTTTGCTAACTATGAATCGTATCCGCCTTTGTCATTACGACACAGCCCTCTTGATCGATTTCAACTTGTTTGACATCGCAATCCGGGAATCGTTCAGATAAATCCTCTAACAAATGAGACATCTTCTCCGTTTCTGCAAAACAAACAATGCTCGGACCCGCTCCGCTCAGCGCAACACCAAAAGCCCCTCTTTCGTAAGCAAATCCCTCTACCTCCGACAGAAGCGGCACAAGCTCCCTTCTGTACGGTTGATGAAACAAATCGCGTTTCATCATACTTCCTGCAAGTTCAAAGTTCCCTGATAAAAGGGCAGCCAAAAATGTATTAGCAATTGCACTTGCTTTCACGCTTTCTTTAAAGCTTAAAGACGGAGGCAGCACATTTCGTGAATCGCTGGTCAACAGCTCGTATTTTGGTATTACAACGGCGACAGCCACAGAAGCTAGCGGAAATGATAACAAGGATGTTTGTTCCTCTTCGTGCATGCCGACTACCAAACCTCCTGCAACTGAAGCTCCGGCGTTGTCCGGGTGTCCCTCTTCATAAGAAGCAAGATACACCTTTTCCTCTTTTGTCAAATGCAAATGACAAAGACTGTCCGCTAACTGAATACCCGCTACAATCGCTGATGCACTGCTTCCAAGTCCTCTAGCGAGAGGAATCTCGCTTTCTACAGCAAGGCGACATGTCGGCAGCGTTTTGCCGTATTTGGCTGCTGTTTTTTTCGCAATTTGAATTACATAATGGCTCTCATCTGTCGGGAAAGCTTTCATTTCTTCTGATAACGGCATGACTTCCCATTTGTCGCTTCGGTATACATGCACAGTCAAATAAAGCGAAAGAGCTAATCCAATCGAGTCAAAACCCGGTCCCAGATTGGCCGTACTTGCCGGAACACGGATGCTGAACATCATGTCATCGTTGCTCATATTGCAGCCACACCTTGAATATGGGCAATAATCTCTTCTTCGTCTGTAGGAAGCACAACCGGCTTAATCTCGCTATATTCCACAGCTGTCGTCGGATCTTTTAATCCGTTTCCTGTTAATACAGCAACAACTTTGCTGCCTTTTTCAATTTCACCTGTTTTCAATTGCTTCAGTAACCCGGCAATACTTGCGCATGAACCCGGCTCCGCAAAAATACCCTCTTTTCGAGCAAGCATTTTGTATGCGGCAATAATTTCTTCATCTGTTACTTCATCAATTTTACCGTTCGATTCTTCAGCTGCTTCAACTGCAAATTTCCAGCTCGCAGGATTGCCGATACGGATTGCTGTTGCGATTGTTTCCGGTGCTTCAATTACTTCTCCGCGCACGATTGCAGCAGATCCTTCCGCCTCGAAACCATGCATTTCTGGAAGTTTAGTGCCTTTTTTCTCATGATACTCTTTAAAGCCTTTCCAATATGCTGTAATGTTTCCAGCATTTCCGACTGGAATAACTAGAACATCCGGAGCATCACCAAGTGCATCACAAATTTCGAATGCCGCTGTTTTTTGCCCTTCAATACGGTAGGGATTAACTGAATTCACGAGTGTGATCGGTGATTTTTCACTAATGCTTCGTACAATTTTTAAAGCATGGTCGAAGTTGCCGTCAATTGCGACAATCTCAGCACCGTACATAACTGCTTGAGCCAGTTTGCCCATTGCAATTTTACCGTCTGGAATAATGACGATGCAGCGCAACCCCGCTCTTGCTGCATAAGCCGCAGCTGCTGCCGATGTATTACCTGTTGATGCGCAAATGATTGTATCGCTTCCTGCTTCAATTGCTTTAGCGACAGCCATCACCATACCGCGATCCTTAAATGATCCAGTCGGATTAGCTCCCTCATATTTCACGTAAAGCTCGATACCCAATTCTTTAGATAAATTTTCGCATTTCAATAATGGCGTATTACCTTCTAATAATGTTAATGTCGGTGTGTTTTCAGTAACCGGAAGATATTCGCTGTATTCTTTAATTAATCCTTGCCAACTCATTATGCTTCATCTCCTTCAACGCGATAGGTGCTTTTAATATTGTGAACTAGTGCATTATCCTTTAATTGATTTAAAATATTTTCATAGTCTTGCAAGGATGCGCGGTGTGTCACTAGGACAATTTCAGCAGAATCCTTTTCTTTAATCGGCAATTGCAAAATCTTTTCAAAGCTGACACTATGCTTAGCAAACAACGTTGTAATCTTCGCAAACACGCCAACTTCGTCCTTCACATGCAAGCGCAAAAAATACTTCGAATAAACTTCATCCGGTTTTTTCAAGCATTTCTCAAACTGAGGCGCCGCTGCACTTCGCCCATTAACACCAAGGCGCATATTCTTCATTGTCATGACAAGATCTGATACAACAGATGTCGCAGTCGGTAAACTTCCGGCACCCGGTCCGTAAAACATCGTCTCGCCAACCGCTTCCCCATATACGTAAACAGCATTATACTCATCATTCACATTAGCTAACGGATGCGCTTCAGGCAACAGTGTTGGCTGAACGCTTACTTCAACCTTTTCGTCTGTTCTGGAAGCAATGCCGATCAGCTTCATCGTATAGCCGAGTCGCTTGCTGTAATCTAAGTCTTCTTTTGTAATACTTGTAATTCCTTTTACACTGACATCGGACAAATCGATTTTCATAGAAAAACCGAGTGTTGCTAGGATAGCCATTTTTCTCGCAGCATCCAAGCCTTCAACATCAGCTGTCGGATCGCTTTCAGCATATCCGAGTTGTTGCGCTTCGGTTAATACTTCTTCGTAAGGACTTCCGTACTTGCTCATTTTTGTTAAGATGAAGTTCGTTGTTCCATTTACGATACCCATCATCTTTGTAATGCGGTCTGATGCAAGACCGTCCACTAATCCACGCAAAATTGGAATACCGCCCGCAACACTTGCTTCATAAAATAAATCACAGCCATTGTGAGTAGCTTCTTCCAGCAATTCTGAACCGTATAAAGCCATTAAATCTTTATTAGCAGTAATGATATGTTTTTTATTGCGGATTGCTCGCAACAAATATTCTTTCGTCGATTCTACTCCGCCCATTACTTCAATCACTACGTCAATCTCCGGATCATCAATAATTTCATCCGCAGATAAAGTCAGCATATTTCTATCAATCTCAAAATCTCGAGCTTTATCGATATTCTTCACTAAAATTTTCTTTATTTTAACCGGACAGCCGACTTGATGCATCAGCTTATCTTGATGATTATTGATAATCTGGACAACACCGCTTCCGACTGTGCCTAACCCCAATAAACCAATTGAAATAGCTTTCATCGCTTAATCTCCTTTTGTTCTTCCACAGAAAACAAATGTATTTATATGAAAGACATTATACTCTCATCTCAAACTAATTTCAATAGTCTAAAATTACAGAATATTTTACATGTGCTTATTTTACCACGTATCGTCCTGATTTCTACCTATTTTACAATAATTTTTATAGCCAATCGACTTTCGGAATTCGCAGTTTGCCAATCGGTACACGCAATACATCGTAAAATTCACGCAAAAATTCCTCGTAATGATGAGTCCGCTGCAAATAGTTTTGCAAAAAATCTTCTACATGGCGTTGATCATCCTCTTTGCTGCTACTGTAATATCGTTCAATCGCTTCCAGATAATGAACCGGGAATAATAAACGGGCATATAGCAAACGCCAAGAGAAACTACTTAAGGGCGTATAATAACTATACTCCTCCACAAAGCGGGTCATTCCCGGGCGATACGTATGAGGAAAACGAAAATAATGCTCGCGAACCCACTCGCCCACATCTCTTGAATGATGATCGAATACCCAATCAAATGGATTTTTGACTAAATATTCGCCTAACCATAAGTCACTGTAAAATCTCTCATGACAGATTGTACCGGCATCATTCCCTGCAGGATCATCATCAATTTCGCAGTCGACCAAGTATTGGATCGCATTTTCTCCAAGCGATAAGAAATAAGGAAACGACTCTACAAACATTCTTTCAAATTCGTTAACAGGATTGGACTGCACTTTCTCTTTCCAAACGTTCTCCAAGCGGTCGATTCTCTCCTCCCACAGCTCTTTCCACTTACCAATGCGGTTGCATTCCTGCAATGGTTCCGCAAAAATGCGGCCCCTTTCATGAAATCTCGCCAACTTTTTCCCCATTCGAACAGGACGCGGTTCTTCAAGAAGCGCATTGCCCAATAGAAGAAATACACTATCATCATTTTCCGATAAAAATGTTTCATTTATAGTAGGCACAAATGATGATACATAAGGATCTCCTTGCCGTTTCATGAAGTCAGACATCTTCAGGCGTTCCATCAATTCATTTTCATTGACTTCATAAATCGGAATTATTGTATACAAATAATTATTTGAAAAGAAACATCTGTAATTCCCCTTTGTTTCCTGCCTCTCCATAATTAGTCCATAGTTTTTATAAATAACATCTTCAAGCATTTATTTACCCCCTCTTCAATTATGTATTTCAGCTGTATTTAGGGCATTCTATTCATGTGTATGTCTATTTATACAGGTCTTTTCATACTCACAACAGTTTCGCAAATTTGCGATGTTGCAACGTACAAGGTACAAGACGCAAATACTGGAGCATACAATACAACAAGAAATTTTGCGTCATCAGTCCTTAGTAGGCCCATTTTTATACACTGCCTTCTTACTTCTTCATAAAAATTTATCCAACACGAAAATTTTAATAAAGGTGGAACAAAGCATGAACGAAAAACAAATCAGTTTATCAGAAAAAACAGCTCGCGAATGGTTACTCGAACGAGGTGTTGAAACAAGAGATATCGCTGAACTGGTACTTTTTTTACAAAAAGCGTATCATGAGAATTTAAATATAGATGAGTGCTTAAAAAATGTTGAACGAGTATTGTCTAAGCGCGAAGTACAAAATGCCATTCTAACTGGGATCCAGCTCGATATTTTGGCTGAAAAACGTTTACTGGAGGAACCTTTGCAATCCATCATTGAAACGGATGAAGGCTTATATGGTGTTGATGAAGTACTGGCCTTTTCTATTGTCAATGTATATGGATCAATCGGTTTTACCAATTACGGATATATCGACAAACAAAAGCCGGGAATACTGCAAAAATTAAATGATAAATCAAGCGGTCAATGTCATACTTTCCTTGATGATATTGTTGGAGCGATTGCAGCGGCAGCTTCTAGCCGTTTAGCTCACCGAAAAGAAAATACCGAGTGATTAAAATGCTGTCAAATATTCTATATGTATAAGAAAATAACCAGGGCCTCTGAAAATGATTAATTCTTCAGCGACCCTGGTTATTTATTAACTGCCCCAGTTAAATGGATATGGTTGCATAGGTGGAGCTTGTGGAGGCCTAGGCGGTTTTGGCGGAGGAGCCGGCATCCAGCTTCCCGGCGATTGACTTCCCGGTGACGGTGGCGGCCAGCTGCCCGGATTTTGCGGCATTCCTCCTGGTGTCGGCGGTGGCCAACCTCCTGGGTTTTGCGGCATTCCTCCTGGTGTCGGCGGTGGCCAGCTGCCCGGGTTTTGCGGCATTCCTCCTGGTAACGGTGGTGACCAGCCGCCTGAATGATGCGGCATTCCTCCTGGTGTCGGCGGTGGCCAACCTCCTGGGTTTTGCGGCATTCCTCCTGATGTCGGAGGTGGCCAGCTGCCCGGATTCTGCAGCATTCCTCCTGGTGTTGACGGAGACCAGCCGCCTGAATGATGCGGCATTCCTCCTGGTGTTGGCGTAGACCAGCTGCCCGGATTTTGCGACATTCCTCCTGGCATAGGCGTCCAATTTCCCTGACTTGACTGCTGGCCGCCTTGAACCGGCATGATCCAACTTTCTACACTTGCTGGTTGACCTAGTTGAAACGGGTTCATACTCTGCGTTTGCATTGGATCGGAATAAGATTCAGGTGAAGAGAATTCAGGTCTTCCGAAGTCGTACGGAGAAACATACTCATATGGATTCATTTTCACAGCTCCCTTACTTTAGGTGGATATCACGTAACAGATTCTCCACATTATATGAGCGCATAAAAAAAATGCATGGGCAGTTTACCCATACATTTTGGTATCTGATTGGCAAGTAGACTAGATTAATACTCCCAGTCATCCAATGAATCAATTACATATGTAGGTTGCTTTTCTACATTCTTTAACTGTTCACGCGTTGTTACGCCTGTTAGAACAAGCAATGTATCAATACCAGCATTCATCCCTGCCTTAATATCGGTATCGTAAAAATCCCCTACCATAATCGTTTCTTCTTTTTTCACTCCTAAAGCTTCAAGCGCTTGTTCCATAATGATTTTTTCCGGTTTTCCGATAAAAGTCGGCTGCACACCTGTTGATACAGAGACTACCGCTGTCAATGATCCGTTCCCTGGCATAAATCCTCTTTCTGTGGGCAGAGCTATATCCGCATTAGTAGAGACAAACTTTGCACCGGCACGAACAGCTAGACAAGCTTTCCCCAGTTTTTCATAAGTAATTTGACGGTCAATCCCTGTTACAACATAGTCCGGCTTTTCATCTTCAAATGTGAAGCCTCTCACTGCAAGAGCTTCCCTAATCCCGTCTTCACCAATAACATATACGGAAGCATCCTGTTTTTGCTCGTAAATATAATTCGCAGTTGCCTGACTTGTTGTGAACACTTGCTGCGGCTCTGTAGGGATATCGAATTCAGTTAACTTTGCCGCTACTTGGTCCGGCGTTCTTGAAGAGTTGTTCGTCACGAATAAATAAGGAATATTTCTTTTTTTCAATTCATGAACAAATCGGCTTGCCGCTTCTATTTTCTCTGTACCTTTGTACATCGTTCCATCTAAGTCAATTAAGTAACCTTTATAGTGCTTCAACTTATTCACTCCTATTTTCAAACTCGCATTCTACTTTTCTATAATAACATTCTCTTTGTTCCTAAAGGTCTTAAAAATAAAAAAGCCAGCATTACATCCGCTGGCTTTCTATAAAAATCTATTCAATTTTCGAAGCAGCTCTATTTTTATCGGCAGCCATGCGTTTATAGATAACAAAAGCTATAACCGCTGCTACTACGACACCCGCAATCGGAAAAGCGTATTTATCGAAAATAGCTCCGGCTTGCTCCCAATTCTCTCCCAGCTTGAATCCTAAGTATAAGTAGAAGTATGTAATCGGGTACATCGCAAGAAAAGTATACAGACAAAATTTAGAGAACTTCATTTTCGTCATTCCGCACGGAATTGAAATTGCTGTTCTGACAACCGGAAGAAACCTTGCAAAAAATGCGACACCATGGCCATATTTTTCAAAGAACTGATCAGATGCCCTTATTTGCTTGTCCGTTACTAAAAAATACTTGCCGTATTTCTCAACAATCGGTCTTCCTCCATATCTACCCAATGCATATAAAGTGGCAGGTCCGATAGTTCCGCCGACTGTGCCTGCAAGCGCAAGCAAATGAATATTGAAATCTCCTTGAGATACCCAATATCCCGCAAGCGGCAATACAATTTCTGCCGGAATAAACTCAAAACAAAGTGCCAATAATACTCCAAAATAAGAAAATTGTTTGAAAAATTCAACAATGTTTAATGCAATCTCTGACATATTTCACCTCTATAGCCCTTTGAGGAATCTATTGTTCATTACTCTTTGCCTATACTTTCGGCAATTTTGCAACGATTCAATACCTTATGACTTTACTCTAAAACAGCATTTATTTCAAGCAGAAGGACAGAGAAAATGACACCGGTCCTTTTTGGTGAGGCGCATACTCCAGATTTGCAATAAACTCCGGATGATTACCTTCTTACGAAATTTTATACTTAAGAAGAAATAAAAAAACAAGATGATATACCATCCTGCTTTTTTGCTTGTCTATTAGTTTTTAAATGCTGAAATTGGCCCCAGTTCATTTTCCAAGTAGCCGCGAACTGCTTCCGGGAATTTTTCAAACGCCATAATATTCTCTTGCAAAACTTCAACAAGGTTTCCGTGGTTCATGCTTAAATAATCTTGAACGACCATTTTTCTTAAAGGCAGCACATTTTTGAATTGCTCTTCCATCTCTTTTGTAATAACTCTTTCATCCAACAATATGTCGATAATATCTTCATAGCTGCCGGGATCGCGCATAATAAAACCATCAATAATCACGTTGCTTGTATCAAGTACGTTATCAGTGATTGATTGAGTCAGGCGTTCTAGTGCCAGCAAAGATAATTCATCTTCCCAAGTCTCTTTCGCTTTGTACAAATTAAGGTTGTTTTCTAAGCATGTTAAATATTGTTCGATTTTTTGTCTGTCAACGAAGTACATTTTGATCGTCCCTTCATACTTATAATGCTGTAAGTAATATTTTTGAATAATAAATAAAATCCAAATTGTAAAATATGTATCTATAATCTGATGATAACATAGCTGCTTTCTCAGTTTCAATTTCTTCACCTGAGAGTCATTTATTGAACAATAATAACTCAATTAAATTTCGCTATTTACAGTATTTTAATGGCATAATTCTTGTAATAATGATGGAAATTAATACAATATGCCATACAATTGGTTGTTTTTTTGCTAAAATAAGCTGTGTAATTAGATGTATTGGAGGCTATATATTTGGAACGTGAATTAGCAATGGAAATTGTTCGAGTTACAGAGGCAGCAGCGATTGCTTCCGCTCAATGGATGGGGAGAGGCAAAAAGAACGAAGCTGATAACGCAGCAACTGTAGCGATGCGCAAAATGTTTGATTCAGTCAACATGGAAGGCACTGTCGTAATCGGCGAAGGAGAACTGGATGAAGCTCCTATGCTTTATATAGGCGAAAAACTTGGAACTGGCAATGGACCAGCAGTAGATATTGCTGTTGACCCTCTAGAAGGCACAACCATTGTTGCTAAAGGGCACAACAATGCAATGACAGTTATTGCTGTTGCAGATAAAGGTACACTTCTTCATGCTCCCGATATGTACATGGAAAAAATCGCGGTAGGACCTCAAGCAGCCGGATTAGTGGATTTGGACGACCCTATCGAGAAAACAATAGAGATTGTTGCCAAGGCAAATAATAAACGAATTCAAGATTTAAATGTTATTATACAAGAAAGAGATCGTCATCAAGATTTAATTGATCGTATTCGCGCTAAAGGTGCGCGCGTAAGCCTATTTGGCGATGGTGATGTGAGTGCATCAATCGCGACTTGCTTCCCGCAAACAGGTATCGATTTATTTATCGGTATCGGCGGCGCTCCGGAGGGAGTTATTTCAGCAGCTGCGATTAAATGCTTGGGTGGCGATATGCAAGCAAGACTGGTTCCACAAAATCAAGAAGAAGAAGACCGCTGCCGCAAAATGGGTTTAGAGAATCCAAGACAGCTGTTAACTTTAAATGATTTAGTTATGGGGGACGACGCGATCTTTGCCGCTACCGGCGTTTCAAATGGTGAATTATTGGCTGGCGTTCGTTTCTTGGGCGGCGATTTAGTTGAAACAGACTCAATCGTCATGCGAAGCAAAACGAAAACAGTTCGGTACATTAAAGCTCATCACCGTCTTGATCATAAGCCTCACCTTATTTTTGTCTAGGAGGATGACTGGTGGAAGAACGCTTCTATTTATACGATGATAAGGAAGATACAAAAACACGCTTTGTAAGCTTCCTGGGGGAAAGTCAGCGTTTTGATTTGGCGATTACGTCGTCACAGCGCTTTTACGGTAAACAGCTTGTGCTTGATTTACAAGGAAACAACTTCGCGATTATCGGTCCGGATGATTTGGCGGAAGAAGGGTATATTGAATATGCATTTCGCCTGACACCGGAACAAGCAGAGGAATTAATCAGCTTTTTATCTGAAATTATCTAGAAAAACCGTCACCGGTCCTTTTCCATTTTTGATTTGACTCCTTGATTTTACTTCAATGAAAAAGGAGCCATGCGGGACACGAAATGCGGAAGCAGCCCGCAAGTAAGGAACAGCGACTAAAAGCGCTACGTCCGCATGTCTTCGCCAATATGACCTACATCCTGTACGCCTCCGAGCATAGCAGGTGTATGGTTAGATATCTAGAAAAAACATCATGGTTAAGTAAAAAGGTCTCCGTTTTAAGTGGCATTATTATCACTTGAAACAGAGACTTTTTTTATTTATCTTTATTGTTACTGACTTTTACTTTTTTCAAAACAAAATAAGCACAGCCGAAATTACAAAACTCATACAAATACTCTGATAACGTGCTGATTTTTGTATCAAAAGAGGCCTTTTGGTTTTGATCGTCAAAGAAACCGCGTAATCGCAATTGTCCATAGCCCCAATCGCCGACAATATAATCGTATTTATTTAAAATTTCACTGTAGCGAGCTTTAAACGCCTCTTCATTAAAACCACTACGATGGTCTTCTACTAATTCATATTGAAAATTATTGATAGTAACCATGCTTTCACCTCTACAATCCGTTCCTTGCTTCATTATAACCTATCGAGGAGAGAATCATAAAGTGAAAATTCATTCAAGTCGTTAGCTGCACATAAAAAATTCTAATATTTGTTAATTGTAATTACGACAATACGCTACACACTAAAGACATGATGTAATTTGAAAGGAGCAATTGCATGCGAGCTTTTATATCAATATGTTTATTTTTAATTGCTCTGCTTTTCTCAATCGATAGCATAGAAGCTCAATCCGCCACTCAGCCCTATCAGCAAAGGATGGACATGTATAAAGCGATTGAACAATATTACCACATTCCGTGGTACTATATGGCAGCTATTGATCAATATGAACATAGTTTGCGCAACGCCCGCAAAGATTTGCCGGATTCAAAAGGACCGATTGGCATTATAATTCCGCCAAACAAATGGAACGGAATGCTTAACCCAAATCTTATTGACACTGTGCCGGAGCGGATTGCATACTTTGATGGTCTTGGGAAAGACGGCAATAGTGACGGTAAAGCGGATGTGAATAATGATGAGGATATTTTAGTTACTATGGGGAGCTACCTCTCTCAATTCGGCACAGATGATGACCATATACGCTTGGCTCTTTGGAACTACTACAAGCGAGATAAAACTGTCGGAATGATTATGGGCAATGCCAAACTGTTCAAGAAATACAAAACGATTAATCTGAACGACAAATCCTTTCCGGTACCGCTAACGGTCAATTACAGCTATCGAAGCACATGGGGCGTTGCACGAGGCTGGGGCGGCAGACGGAGCCACGAAGGGACGGACATATTCGCCGATTATGGGGTGCCTGTTCGTTCCACTTGCTACGGCATCATTGAAATTAAAGGCTGGAATCGGTATGGAGGATGGCGTATAGGCATACGTGACATTAATAACACGTATCATTATTTCGCTCATCTTGGCAGCTTTGCTAAAGGCTTGAAAATTGGCCAAATCGTTGAACCCGGCATGATAATTGGCACCGTAGGAAGCTCCGGATATGGACCACCGGGCACAAGCGGAAAATTCCCACCGCATCTTCACTTTGGAATGTACAAAGATAACGGTTACATAGAATGGAGCTTCGACCCTTATTACCATCTTTCCGTTTGGGAACGAAATGACCGTAAGAAAAGCAGTCGCTGAAATCGAGTAGGAGGGGGCGATTAACCCCCGACCTCTCACACCACCGTACGTACGGTTCCGTATACGGCGGTTCAATTAAGATAATTGACGCAAGTATTCATAACGAGCTTG
>NZ_JACXSI010000027.1 GCF_014712675.1 Peribacillus faecalis
GATTAAAAGCTCTTGGAACCATATCATCTATCTTGAAAAGTCCATTAAGGAACTGGAAGATCGCATCTCAGTACTTCTGCAGCCTTATCAGGAAGAAGTGGATATTCTTCTGAGTGTACCTAGTATTCAAATCCAATCCGCAGCTTCCATTATTGCTGAAATTGGAACCGATATGACACAATTTCCTTCTTCTAAACATTTAGCTTCTTGGGCCGGCGTTTCACCGGGCAACAATGAAAGTGCAGGTAAAAAAAAAGGAAGCAAAACCGTTAAAGGCAATCCGCACATACAGGCTGCCCTCTGCCAAGTCGCTTGGAGCATTTCACGATCGAGAAAAACGCAGATGGCAGCTACCTTTTGGTCTTTATCAGCACGAAGAGGAAAGAAAAAAGCGATCACAGCGATTGCACACAAGCTCGTTAGAATCATTTATAAATTGTTTACAAACCGTCAACTCTATAAGGAGCCAGGTATAATAGCTTAACCTTATAAAACATATTGATTAGGGTATGTTTTTTTAAAAAACAAACAAGCATACCTCTCTTAAGATTGGGCATTTTTTGAAATCCACTTGTTTTCTCCTTACTTTTCTTCGCTACTTGCTTCGTTTAGTTTTTTTATTTTCACAGAAAAAACCGTCACTCAAAAATTCGCAGCCATCTTTGTTCAAAATATATACTTTCTAAAAAAAGAAGACTTCCTGAGAAAATCATCAGAAGCCTTCTTTTGTTTTGTCCTAAAGTACAGCAATAAAGGAGATTTTAATCAATCATTTGATTATCTCCACCTTTTTTCAATCAAATGATTGATTAGTTCACTGCAACTTCACTCTTTGTAGTCTAAGTGCATTCAGAACGACACTTACTGAGCTGAATGCCATAGCAGCTCCCGCCACCCACGGCTCCAGCAGACCGAATGCAGCAATCGGAATTCCAAGCGTATTATACCCCAGTGCCCAGAACAAGTTTTGTTTAATATTACGCACTGTCAGCTTGCTCATTGTGATTGCGTCCGCTATTGAATTTAAATCGCCTCTCATAAGCGTTATATCAGCAGCCTCCATCGCTACGTCTGTTCCTGTGCCGATCGCCATTCCGATATCAGCAGTGGCAAGCGCCGGCGCATCATTTATGCCGTCTCCTACCATCGCCACCTGTTTGCCTTGCTGCTGCAGTCTTTTTACTTCTTCAGCCTTCTGTTCCGGCAGCACTTCGGCAATGACATGTGGAATGCCGGCTTGGGCTGCGATAGCTTTTGCTGTATGCTCATTGTCACCAGTTATCATCCACACTTCGATTCCCAAATCCCGCAGGCGTTTGATCGCTGCTTGTGAGGATTCTTTAATCGTATCAGCTACGGCAACAATTCCGGCAAAAGTGCCATCAATTGCTACAAGCATTGCTGTCTTTCCTTCTTTTTCAAATGATTGGACCTTGCTTAAGCTTTCTCCATCTAAGTGCACTTTATGATTAAGCAACAGACGGCGTGTTCCAATTAGCAATTTGCGCCCATCAATCTCAGCTTCAATCCCGAATCCCGGATGAACAAGAAATGATTCTGCCTTGCCCGGCATTATTCCATGTTCCTCTGCTCCTTGCACAATTGCCTGCGCTAAAGGATGCTCGGAATTTTTTTCGGCTGATGCAACCAATCTCAGAAATTCTTTCTCCTTCCATGAAGCAGCAGTCTCTACATCTGTCAAAATTGGTTTTCCATTCGTGACTGTACCAGTCTTATCTAACAGAACGGTATCAATTTTATGCGTGCCCTCTAAGTGCTCGCCGCCCTTGAATAAAATACCGTATTCAGCAGCGCGTCCTGAACCGGCCATTATTGAAGTCGGTGTAGCCAATCCGAGCGAACACGGACATGCAATAACCAGAACAGCGATCATACTTTGAAGCGCTGCAGCAAAATCTCCGGGATTAACAAGGAAGTACCATGCAATAAAGGTAATGATAGCAATAGCAACAACAATAGGCACAAAAATCCCTGATATCTTATCCGCAAGCCGTTGAATTGGGGCCTTCGATCCTTGCGCTTGTTCAACAACTTTCACAATTTGTGCAAGTGCTGTGTCCTTTCCTACCTTTGTTGCTTCTATTTTTAAGAAGCCATTTTTATTGATTGTCGCTCCGACAACATTATCACCGGCACTTTTATCTACCGGCAAGCTTTCTCCTGTCAGCATCGATTCATCAACTGCCGATCGCCCTTCTATAATTTCACCGTCAACCGGCACTTTTTCTCCTGGCTTTACAAGAACGATATCACCAACGATAACTTCAGCAATGGCTACTACTTGTTCTTTGCCGTTTCTCTCAACCACCGCCGTTTTTGCTTGAAGCCCCATCAGCTTTTTAATCGCATCAGAGGAACGACCTTTCGCTTTTGCCTCAAACAATTTGCCAAGCAAAATCAGCGTGATTAATACAGCACTTGTTTCGTAGTATAAATGAACATTATGACCATGATGGCCGATTGAGCTTATACTTTCGTACAAACTGTAAAAGTAAGCAGCAGATGTGCCTAATGCAACAAGCACATCCATATTGGCGCTTTTATTTCGCAGCGATTTATAAGCACCAACATAAAATTGCCATCCGATTATGAATTGAACAGGTGTAGCCAATGCAAATTGGAACCACGGATTCATGAAAATATCCGGTATATAAATAAAGGATGTAAAGGAAAAGTGTCCAACCATTGTGTAAAGAAGCGGTAACGACAAAATAGCCGAGATGATAAACTTTATTTTTTGTTTTTGAATAGAAAGCACCCGATGGTCAACCTCTTCTTGGTCCTCTTTCAATTCAGCACTATAGCCGGTTTTCTCGATTCTTTTCGATATATCACTTGCCGATAAAACAGCCGGGTTGTAGGAAACTGTTGCTGTTTCCATGGCTAAATTGACATTGGCATTCATTACACCATCCATCTTCTTCAAAACCTTTTCAATCCGGCTTGAACAAGCAGCGCACGTCATACCGGTAACAGTGAATTCCGCGACATCCGCAGCTACGCCGTATCCAATCTTTTCAATTTTATCTTGCAAGTCATTTTCGGATAACTCTTTTGAATCATAAATAACAGTCGCTGTTTCCATGGCAAGGTTCACATTAGCGTCCTCCACGCCGTCCATCTTCTTCAAAACCTTTTCAATTCGGCTTGAACAAGCAGCGCATGACATTCCTGTAACTTGAAAAGTTGTTTCTTTTATTTTTTCGCTCATACTGCCAACCTCCACCCATATACCTTACAGGGGTATATAGAAGATTTAAGAAAACTCCGCAATAGAAAAACCGGCACCGTTCTTTTTCAACATGACTACGCTACTTAGATTCACTTCGTTGAAAGAGCCAAGCGGGAGGATAAGCGGAAGCGGCCCGCGAGTAAGGATGCTACGTCCTGTAGCAACGTCGCTGTACCTCCCTCCTTTAGACCTCCTAGCATGGCAGGTGCAAGGTTAGACAATTCCGGAGCACATCATAGTCTATTACTCTACATCATAGCCTTGGTCATCAATAACATCTTTAATCGCTTCAACCGTCACAACTGAAGGATCAAAATTAACTTCTACTTTTCCTTCGTTTAATTGAACATTAACTTCATTCACGCCATTCAGCGCACCTACACTGCCTTCCACTGCCTTCACACAATGACCGCAAGACATTCCGCTGACGTTTAATATAACCTTTTCCATCTGTATCTCTCCTTTTCCTTTACTATCTATTATTTATTAATAACGTAAAACTATTTAGACTTACTTCTTCATCAACTTTTGTATAGTCACAATCACTTCATCCAACACTTCTAAGTCGCCTTCTTGAATGCGCTCTGCGACACACGTTTTCATATGGCCTTCAAGCAACAACTTGGCTACACTATTCAAAGCTGATTGAGTGGCTGACAGTTGAGTGATAATATCGTCGCAATATACATCTTTCTCAATCATGCCCTTTATGCCGCGTATTTGCCCTTCTACCCGGTTCAAACGTGTAATCAAGTTTTTCTTAACTTGTTCCGAGTGGTGGCTTTTTCGGTGTGATTGCGAATGACAACACTCTTCTTCAACCAATCGTTCTTCTTCGGTTGAAAAATCATTTGACATATAATCTCCCCCCTACAAACAATAATGTACCATACCCCCCTACCCTATTCAAGTGCTTTTGAAAATTTTTCCAAATATAGGTAACAAGCTTAAATTTTTAAGTATAGTACGATACAATGATTTTATACATCAACTTAGGGAGGTTCACCATGTTAACAATTTATTTTACACGTCATGGGCAAACCGAATGGAATGTACAGCACAGAATGCAAGGTTGGGGCAATGGTGAATTAACAGAGCTCGGTTTATCTGATGCTAAAAACTTAGCCGTACGCCTTCATAATACCCCAATCGACAAAATATATGCCAGCACAAGCAAGAGAGCATACCAAACAGCTGAAATTATTGCAGATGGCAGGGTTATCCCCATTGTCAAAGATGATGTTTTCCGCGAAATGTGCTTTGGAGACTGGGACGGAAAATATCGCGATGATATTATAGAGCAGTTTCCGGAAGATTTCCGTACTTTCTGGGAAGAACCGCAAAACTTCAAACGCGAAACGTGTGAAACATTCTATGAACTGCAAAATCGCGTCAAACAAGCTATGCAAATGATTATTGAGCAGAATAGCAACGGGACAGTACTTGTTGTCGCACATTCAATCTTTCTGAGAATGCTTACTGCTACAATTAAGAATATGCCTATTTCAGAGATTTTCACGCAAAAACGCCCTGAAAATACGAGCTTAACGAAAGTCATTTACGACGGTAACTCATTACACATTGAATATGAAAGTGATATGTCGCATTCGGGCTAACAGGAGCGCAAACATAAAAAAGATGATTAGAGCTACTAATCATCTTTTTTAAATTAATTTTCCAGCAAACCCATCAGCACATATTTGGCATAATGTTTTTTTCTCATATTTTTTATTTCTTTTGTCTTTATTCCTGTCATCTTCATCGGCATTATGTAAGATACTTTATTGACCGGTACAGCATTAGGCTGTGTAGTTATGACTTCACCGGCAGCCAAGCCTGACTCAATCGCCGATTTCCCTTTGAATGTCAGTGCCGGCTTCACTTCATGACGTTCCAATATACCGGCAGCCGTTAATTTATACACATACTCTTTCCCTTTTGCAGAGTATGTTACATCTGTCAAGATAACCGGCAAATCCAATGCCTCTTCTACAATTACCTTCACTTGCAAGTTGGTGCCTGCAAAGAGACGGTCTTTATCCTTCTCAGTTTCTTCCTCTGATTCAATTCCCTCTGCTTCATCAGATAGTTCAGATGCTTCCTCCTCTATCTCCGCAAACTCGTCTTCTGCATCGGCTTCCTGCTCTTCTTCGTTAAAAGTAGCTAAAAATGCATAAACCGGTTCCTTACCTATGCTCGGTAACTCTGTTGGATATTCATTAATGAGCGAAATGACGCCTTCATATGTTTTTTTATGCAGTTCTGAATACATTGTGACTTTCTGGCCGACTTCAGCATCCTTCATTTGCTTCTCGGACAATAGACCTTCGACGACTAATTGATTAGAAGATATCGTAATGATTGGTGCTTTTAAATCTTTATTGATTTGAGTGACAATGCCGTCTGTATCGCTATATACTGTTACATTATCAATCTGTTCATCCAGCTGATCCAGTTTTTGTTCACTGGCATTCAATTTCGCTTCCAATTTCCCAATTTCCGCCTTTGCAGCAGCAATTGATTCTTCTACTTGGCTTTCAGCAATTAACGAAAAATCCACATTTACATCCACGTTCACCGTTACTTCGGAATTAGATTCTTTCGATGAACGATTGCGTGCTGATGATTTTGTATCAATTTTTTTCAAATCCGCTAACTGTTCTTCGACACTATCAATTTCGGACTCCAAGCGCTCAATTTCTATTTCTATTTCTGATTTTTGTTTCTCCAGCTCCTCCGAATCATAGGAAAACAAAGAAGTACCAGCAGTAATAAACTCCCCTTCCTTTACATAAATAGAAGCCAGTTCTCCTTCTTCCTCATCAAAATACACATACTGTTCGCTCTCCGGTAGCGCTACTCCCTCTGTTTTGAAGGTCTGTGTCACATTACCATTCTTGATTCGCTCCCATTCACTCACGTAAACCGTTCTTTCAGCCTTGCTGTCCTCCTTCAATAAGAGGAAGAGGTTCACTCCTATAAAGAGCACTGCAAATGCCAATATGTAATATCGTACCTTTTTCAACATATGCCGCCCCGCCCCCCTTAGAAGAAAACTCCAATTTTGATATATGATAATAAACCTGAAGCTATCCAAAAGAACAGAAACAAAAAGCCGATTACAATTAGAAGCGTTCTTCTGCTTACTTCAGATAACTCCTTTAAATAATAATAAGACATAACCAACATCCCAACTCGAAACAACGTGATTTGACTTAAGAAATGAGCCAAAATCTGGCTGTCCGATATATATTGGGCAATAATACCGAAAGATAAAATATTTGATATATCACCAACATCCAACCATATGTACAAAGGAATTTGCAGTGCTTTTTCTACTAAAAACAAAATGAAAATACTCATTTGAGCGATAACAATTCGTTGATAATCAGCTTGCAAAAAAGACCAATAGTAAATAGAGCTCAAAAAAAGAAAAATGCAAGCAACTAAAGCACCGGATAGTGTACTGCCGACCAAAAACAATTGGCTTCTCGCAATCCACGTTTCCATCTCTGCACCGATTAATTCTTTTGACAGTGACTCTGTCCCAATCCCTAAAAATGCATTTAACGCATATAAAATGATGCTAATAGCCAATAAAATAAAAATGTAACGTTTATACTGACTGCAATTCTCAGCTAACTTTAACTGATCGATGTATATACCCGGTTTCATAATTCCCTTCAAAGGTCTTACTGGCAAATTCATGTTTCTTCCCCTTTCCACTATCATTATAAGATTACCAAAAATTGAAATTTTTTGAAACTTTTTAATGGTAAATTCGACAGTATATTTAAGAATCCAAAACAAAAAGACCGGAATTCAATATATCCCGGTCTTCCTGATCTACTATATGATTCCTATTGCATCTAAAAATACGACAACAATGACAATCGGAATTAAGTACCTGACAATATAGTACCAAATATTGAAAGCAGTTTTGCCGAATCTTGAGCCTTCTAACAACTCTGTCTGCAGAACCTTCTTTCTAATTTTTAACGGAACGAAAATAGCAATTAACAATGCGCCGATCGGCAACAAGATGTTACTGACTAAATAGTCTGCCGCATCAAAAATATTCAAACCAAAAATTGAAATATGACTTAAAGAACTGTAAGACAATGCTGACGGTACACCTACAATGAAAATAAGTGCCCCCATAATAACAGAATATTTTCGTCGTTTATCTTCATCATCCTTAATAATCGAAGCAACTATAATTTCCAGCATCGAGAAAGCTGACGTTAGAGTAGCAAATAAGAACAATGCCAAGAAACACACTAAGAAAAATTCCCCGAAGAAAATATGCTCAAATACAGAAGGGAGAACGACAAACAGCAATCCCGGCCCTTCAGCAGGTTCCAGTCCTAGTGAGAAAACTGCAGGAAAAATCGCTAATCCAGCCAGAAGAGCAATAACCAAGTTCATCGAAACGATAGATATTGCCGGTTGGATTAAATTTGATCTTCTCGGCAAATATGAGCTGTATGTGACCATAACAGAAACCCCTACACTCAAAGAGAAGAACGATTGTCCTAAAGCAAATAAAATACTCTCAGATTTAATATTTGAAAAATCGGGAGAAAGGAAGAATTTCACTCCTTCAATCGCATTATCCAACGTTAATGATCGTACAATTAATACAACAAACAGGATGAATAAAGCCGGCATCAAAATCTTCGTTGCCTTTTCAATTCCTTGTTGAACGCCTTTTGCTACAACATAAACCGTAATCATTAAGAATACGCCTTGAGCAAGAACCGTCAAACCCGGATTGCTGATTGTGTCGCCAAACACTTGACTGTATTGAGCAGAATCATAAATAATGTCGCCAAACAGCCCCTTAACAAAGTAAATAACGATCCAACCGCCAATAACACTATAAAATGATAGCAATAAGAAACTTGTAAAAACACCAATCTTGCCGACCCAATGCCATTTCGTATTCGGAGCCAGTGCTCTGTAAGCACTGATTGCTTCCTTTTGTGTACTTTTACCAATAACAAACTCCGCTAAAAGTAACGGAAATCCGATCAACAATGAAAACAAAATGAAAAGCATAAAAAATGCTCCACCACCACTGACGCCCGTTACATAAGGAAGTTTCCATATCGCTCCGATTCCTATCGCTGAGCCTGCTGCTGCCAGTATAAAGCCAATTTTTGAAGACCATTGCTCATGATGCTGCATATCGTTCAACTCCTATCTCTATTTTTAAAACCTTTTTCCGCAAATCAACAAAAAAACCACGCCCCTATCTAATAGATAGGGACGTGGTTTAACACGCGGTACCACCCTAATTGAAAACAAAACAGCTGTTTTCCGCTTAGTGAGAAAATAACGGTTTCACACCGTCCTTATATCGCAATACTGTATTATCGCTTCCAAAGGAGAGCTCCAAGGATGAAATTCACCAAATCTTTGTATCAGTTTTCACCAACCACTGATTCTCTTTACTAACAGGGAGACCGGCTTACTATAGACTCTTCAACGCTCATTTAATATTTTATAATAATACTCGAAATTATATTATCATAATAAAAAAAGGTCAAGTCTGCTTTTGGACTTTCCTCTGAATTATTCCTATCTACACGCTTGAGTTCAATATATCAATATAACAAAAAATACACACAAAAGAACAAAAGCCCCTTATTCGCCATATATCCAAAATAAACACAAATTCTTTATAAATTATTTCGTTATAATATACTTAAGTGAGATATTTTTTAATTAATTTTAAAATTCAGTTAAGTGTAGCGTACAACAAACGTGCAAAGTCAACCTTGCTCGACAATTTAATTGATAATTCTGAATGTTAACTTCCATTTTTTCCAAACAAATAGTACACTACTACTATCACATTTTAAGGAGGGTGTTTCCATGAATCATAGCGATTTTTTACAAAAGACAATTGAATTAGCTAATGAAAGCATAGTAAACGGCGGAGGACCCTTCGCAGCCATTGTGGTTGACCAAAACGGCAATATTATAGGCATCGGTCAAAATTCAGTTACTAAAAATTCAGACCCTACTGCACACGCTGAAGTCGAAGCTATTCGTCAAGCTTGCCGAAATTCAAACAGCTTCCAGCTCGATAACTGCATACTTTATACAAGTTGTGAGCCGTGTCCAATGTGCTTAGGTGCTATTTATTGGGCAAGACCGGCCAAGGTATATTACGCTGCCGCCAAAACCGACGCTGCTTCAGCAGGATTTGATGATGCGTTTATTTATGAAGAAATTCAGAAACCCCATTCGTCCCGGTGCATACCTTTTATTTCCTTGCCGCTCGAAACAAAAAATGCACCATTCGAGAAATGGTCTTATTATGAATCTAAAATAAGCTACTAAAGTAAACTTGTCTTTGGCAAGCCTGATAAGGCGCAGGCAAAGGTCTAGTTGTACTTATACTATAGACTTGAAATTGGCGTCTAAGTCGAGTTTTTCACCTTGTTGCCAATTTATCTGCTTTTTTATAGTGTAAGAAAAACTAGCACCAGTCCTTTATCATTTTTTAATATATATTATCTCCCCAAAGAAACCCCACACTGCAGAACAGTGTGGGGTATTTGTAGCTTCTTTATATTACCAATGACGGCTGGCTCCGCCTCCGCCTGAGGAACCGCCTCCTCCGCCTCGGGGACCGCCGCCTCCTCCATTACCGCCTCCATTACCACCTCTCGCCAACATGATGAGCAAGAATCTTGTGAATGTACCTCCAAAAAACAGCATATCCACAATTACAATGATTACGATAATGACGCCCACTATAATGAGCATGAAAGGATTATCTGCTTGATTCTCATACGGAACGGTCTCTACCTGCTCTCCGTTCCAATTGTATTCTGTTGCGACTTCATTATATAAAACCTTATACGTTTGAATAATTGCCTCATCATACTGCCCGTCCTGTAAGTAAGGCATTGTAAAATCATCAAGAATTCTTCCCACTTTTCCGTCCGGAAGCGCTCCTTCAAGACCGTAGCCTACTTCAATTCGAACCGCTTTATCGTCTATGGCAATCACAAGCAGCACGCCATTATTCTCTTCCTTACTGCCGATGCCATATTCTCTGAAGGCTTCATTCGCATAATCTTCAATTGATGAGCCATCTAAAGAATCTACCGTCAAGACTGCTACTTGCGCGGTAGTAGCATCCTCCAAGTTTCTCCCCAGAATATTCAAACTTGCTTTTTGCTCAGAAGAAAGCAGACCGGCGAAGTCCTGGACGTATATATCTCCTACAGGATCAGGTATGTCCGCTTTTGCCTCCGCCATTAAAGGAGAAAGACTAAGAAAGAGAAGAAGTGCTGCTATCCATTTGAAAGCAGCTTTTTTCATCATTCATCATTCTCCCCAAAGTCGACAGTAGGCGCTTGATCCGCTCCTTCGCTTGCTTTAAAGTATTCTTTTTCATCAAAATTGAAAACTCCTGCTATGATTGAACCCGGAAAACGTTTTACGCTGCGGTTATATGTAGAAACAGCGTCATTATAGTCCTTGCGAGCGACTGCAATTCGGTTCTCCGTGCCGGCAAGTTCATCCATTAATTGTTGAAATGTCTGATTTGACTTCAAATCCGGGTAGTTTTCTACCACAACTAACAGACGGTTCAATGCAGTTGTCAATTGATCATTGGCCGTTGCCTGATCACCTGGTGTTTTTGCACCTGCTAAATTGGCGCGTGCATCAGAAATGCTTTGGATCACTTCTTTTTCCTGACTTGCATACCCTTTAACGGTATTAACCAAATTAGGAATCAAATCCAATCTCCGTTGCAATTGGTTCTCAATCTGCGCATATGCCTGGTCTACGTCTTCATCCTTATTTACTAACCCGTTGTAACTCGGAATGATAGTTATGGCTATAATAGCAATAACAGCCAAAATACCTATAAGCCAACCATACTTCTTCAATAAAAAGCACCTCTTTTTCAAATTATTATTTCAATATACCTTTTATATTACACTAAATATTAAAGGAGAAAACCTGCTTGCCCCAGATACTGATGGAAAAATAGTAATCAGGCGAGACAGATGTTCATACTCGACACTCTAGTACAATCGTTGCCGTAATATACATATTCTATTCTACTCAACCCATTCTAATTACTTTCCAAAAATACACACTTGCATCAGCAAACAAAAAAAGCCCGCAAAGCGGACTTTTTTCTGTTATATAAAATAGTACAACTTCAATCTTGAGTAGCTGTCTAACCTTATACCTGCCATGCTCGGAGACCTACAAGATGTAGGACATATCGGCGAAGACACGCGGACGTGGTGCCTTTAGCCGATGTTCCTTTTCTGCCTCTCCCAAGAAACCAAAACCGTTTTTTTCACGAGCGGGGCTCTCACGATGAGAGTCACAGCGACGAAGATATGCGGACGTAGCGTCCTTAGTCGCTGTTCCTTACTTGCCGGCCGCTTCCGCATTTCGGTTCCCGCATGTCTCCTTTTTCATCGAGGTGAATTCAAATAGCATATTCATGATGAAAAAAGGACCGGTAACGTTTTTTCTTATTTCCTATGCATCTTAAATTCTAAGAATAATTCGTTATAGCGAGCTAACTTCACTTTACCTAAGTTATCGTACACTTCAAGCTTCTCTGTAAGCTCAGGGCTTGGATAAAAGCGCTCATCTGTAATGACTTCTTCATCCATGTATTCAAACGCTCCGACGTTCGGCGTTGAATAACCGACGTAATCAGCATTTTGAGCGGCATTTTCCGGATCCAACATGAAGTTAATAAAAGCATGAGCCCCTTCTGCATTCGCAGCATCTTTCGGTATGACCATGTTATCAAACCATAAGTTAGAGCCTTCGCTAGGTACTACATAATCCAAATTCTCGTTCTCCCACATGACATCAGCAGCATCACCTGACCAAACTACTCCAATTGATGCTTCTTCATTAGCTAGCAACAGCTTAATCTCATCACCAACAATTGCTTTCACATTCGGTGTTAGTGTATCTAGCTTTTCTTTTGCTTCTAATAGTTGCGACTCATCTTTGCTGTTTAATGAATAGCCTAAAGAATTCAGGCCCATTCCCATAACTTCACGGGCACCATCAACAAGTAAAATCTCATTTTCTAAATCCTCAGCCCATAAGTCATTCCAGCTCTCGAATGTTCGGCCTTCTAGCATTTTCGTATTGTACACAATGCCTACTGTTCCCCAAAAATAAGGGATTGAATATTTATTACCTGGATCAAATGATAAATCCAGAAAACGCTCATCAATGTACTGCAAGTTAGGAATTAGACTGTGATCGATTTCTTGCAGCAAATCATCTTCTCGCATCTTTTGAATCGCATATTCGGATGGAACAACTACATCATAATTCGTTCCGCCCTGATTGATTTTTGTAATCATCGCTTCATTCGAATCGAACGTAGAGTAAATGACCTTATACCCTGTTTCCTCTTCAAATTTAGCAATCAATTCTTCATCTATATAATCGCCCCAGTTATATACAGAGATGGTCTTATCCCCCGAGTAGCCTTCTGAAGCATTCAATTGTTTTATCCAAAATAATAAAGCGAAGGAAACGACAAATACAGCAATAAATGCTCTCGTCAATTGTTTCATTTTTTCACACTCGCTCCTTTCGCACGGGTATTACGTTGACTAATAAAGTAGTAACCAACGACGATTACCATAGTGAATAGGAAGAGAAGAGCAGATAAGGCATTAATGCTCAGTGAAACCCCTTGGCGGGCTAATGAATAAATTTCTACCGATAAAGTGGAGAAACCATTTCCCGTAACAAAAAATGTTACCGCAAAATCATCTAAAGAATACGTTAATGCCATAAAGAATCCGGCGAAAATTCCCGGAGTGATGTATGGAATGATTACTTTCCGCACTACTTCAAATCTGCTTGCTCCGAGATCAAGCGCCGCATCCACTAATGTCGGACTCATTTCCTGCAATTTCGGCAACACCATAATCACGACAATCGGAATTCCGAACGCAATGTGCGAAAGCAATACGGAAGTGAAGCCTAACTTAATGCCAATCATCGTAAACAAAATCAAGAAAGATGCACCAATGATAACATCCGGACTGACTATCAAAACATTATTCAATGATAGTAGCGTGTTTTTTGCTTGCTTTTGTTTCATATACATAATGGCCATAGCCCCAAAAACACCAATGATGGTCGCAATGGCTGCAGAAAGTAAGGCGATGACAATTGTATTCAAGACAATGATGAACAAACGCGTGTCTTGCATAACTTCACGATAATAGTCTAACGTAAATCCTTCAAACCCAGACATTGTGCCGCCGCTGTTGAAGGAATACAAAATCAAATAAAAAATCGGCGCATATAAAATGATGAAAACAACCGCTAAATAAATCGTCGAAAGCTTATTATTTCTTTTCACTTCTCATACCTCGCTTTCGGCTTCCTGTAAGTCCCATAATGATGAACATTGTAATGATCAAGAACACGGCAATTGTAGAACCCATTCCCCAATCTTCTGTAATCAAAAAATGCTGTTCAATCGCTGTTCCAAGCGTAATCACTCGGTTACCTGCAATAAGACGCGTCAACATGAACAGTGACAATGCAGGTATGAAAACTGTTTGGCATCCTGCTTTCACGCCATCAAGCGTCAACGGGAAGATTACGCGGGAGAATGTCGTCCAATTGGAGGCACCTAAATCGTTGGATGCATCCACCAATGATGGATTCAATTTCTCAAGCGCATTAAAAATAGGTAAAATCATGAACGGAATAAAAATATAAACGGATACAAAGACAAAACTGAAATCCGTGAACAGCAGCTGTTTTTCCCCGCCCATTACGGAAAGGAATGCATTAATAGGGCCGTGCGATCCAAAAATCCCGATAAATGCATATGCTTTCAGCAATAAATTAATCCATGAAGGAACAATAATCAATAATAGCCAAAGTCGTTTATGCTTCGTTTTTGTCAGCAAATACGCTGCCGGATAAGCAACTAGCAAAGCAAATGCTGTGATTAAGAAGGCATACCAGAATGAGCTCAATGTCATTTTTAAATAAATCGGCGTAAAGAATTTCTGATAGTTGACTAATGAAAAATTACCTTCGATATCAATGAAGGAATAGTAAACAACTAGCATAATTGGTGCGACAACAAATAAGAGCATCCATACATAATATGGAATGGCATATAATTTTCTGCTATTCTTCATGATCAGCCTCTTCATACGCCTCTAAGCGCGCATCAAATTCTTCCTCTGTTTCTCCAGGAACCATAACGTGGATCGCTTCCGGATCGAAGTATAGACCGATTTTTTCTCCTACAGCCGCTCTCTTTGTCGAGTGAACAAGCCATTCGTTTCCGTCCTCATCGTAGCAAGAAATTTCATAGTGTACACCTCTGAACAACTGAGTATCTGCCGTCACTAAAAGCTTTCCTTTTTCAGGAGCAACGATTTCTAAATCCTCAGGACGGATGACAATTTCAACGGCTGCATTCGGCTTTAATCCGCCATCCACACATTCAAACTTTTTGCCAGTGAATTCCACTAAGTAATCTTCAATCATGCGACCTTTGACAATGTTCGATTCACCGATGAAATCCGCCACGAAACGGTTAACCGGCTCATCATAAATATCAATCGGCGTGCCGCTTTGCTCGATATTACCGTTATTTAATACAAAGATTTCATCACTCATAGCCAATGCTTCTTCTTGATCATGCGTAACGAAAATAAATGTGATTCCTAAGCGGCGTTGAAGTTCGCGAAGCTCATACTGCATTTCTGTGCGAAGTTTTAAGTCTAATGCTGATAGAGGTTCATCAAGCAAGATAACTTCCGGCTCATTAACAATCGCTCTTGCAATCGCTACACGCTGACGCTGGCCGCCTGACATATCAGTGATTTCACGATTTTCATATCCTGCTAAGTTCACGAAGCGAAGCGCTTCTTTTACTTTCACATCAATTTCATTGTTTTTCATTTTTTTAATACGAAGCCCGAATGCCACGTTCTCGTATACATTCAAGTGCGGGAACAATGCGTAATCTTGGAATACCGTATTTACTTGGCGCTTGTTGGCCGGGATATTATTGACAAGCTTATCGTTTATATAAATATTTCCTTGAGTCGGACTGATAAAGCCGGCAATCAAGCGCAAAATAGTTGTTTTACCGCAACCTGATGGCCCTAAAAGCGTATAAAACTTTCCTCTTTGTATTTCAAAGCTGACATTATTCAATACAGCCGGATCATCATCATATTGTTGTGTAACGCCTTCAAATCGAATTATCGTTTGTTCTGTCATATTCTTCTCCTTTTCACGGCTTTCCCCATGATTATTGTTTATTTGCTGCTGTTATAAGTATGAATCTGTTGCTACTAATAAAAGTTGCGAAATGCCTTTATGTCCATTCGTTACCTGATGCTGATCAGAGGCGCTGAAATAGATGGATTCGCCTTCTTTTGCATAGTATTCTCTTTTTCCCAAAATTACTTTTATCTTTCCTTTTAATACGTATCCGAACGTCTCTGATAAAGACGGCTCAAAAATCTTGAATTCTCCGTCTTCCTCAAATGTAATAATAATCGGTTCCATTTCTTTCTCATTCGATTCGGGTACTAGCCATTGAATCTGGTAACCACGCTCTTCATCGATATAGTCTGTCTGGTCTTCTTCGCCATAGACAACCTTTTGTATACGATCCTCTTCGTTAAAGAAATCCTTCGGCGAACAACCAAGCACCTCTAGAATATTAAAAAAAGTTTCAATAGACGGCGAGCTCAAATCTCGTTCAAGTTGAGAAATGTACCCTTTGCTTAAATCTGTCCTCTCGCCCAGTTCTTCCTGAGTTAACCCTTTTTTCAAGCGCAAGTTCTTAATTTTCTTTCCGATTTGCATGATTAATTAACCCTCAATCGTGTTTAATATCAGTAAACTCCGAATGAATAAAGTTTACTTTAACTTTACTTCAAGTTTACTTTTAACATTAGATATTATACAAGGTTTATTCAAAACTTCAAGAAAAATATCTCATGTTTCGTCATTTTTTGCGTACATTTTCTTCACTTAATTTACTCAAGTTTCACAAACAAAGAAATATTTTGTTTTCTAATATTTTTCTTCTGTAATTATCGGGTATAAAACTGTTAAAAATATAGGAGGTAACGATATGAAAACATTGATAGTCTATGCATCAAAGAGCGGGACAACAGCAAAGTGCGCAGAAATACTAAAACAAAAACTGTCTGATGCTGTGTTAGCTAATCTGGCAACGAAAACAGTTGACCTTTCAGGCTGTAATCCTATCATTATCGGCGGAGCAATCCGATACGGCCGCATAAATAAGAAAGTCCATCAATTTGTTGAAGCACACTTATCTGAGCTTCTGCAAAAGGATGTTGCTCTTTATATTTGCTGCGGATTTCCGAATCAAGCAGAACAGCATTTTATCGATAATTTCCCTCCTGAGTTATTGAAACACGCCTTCGCTAAAGAGAATTTCGGGGGAGAACTTCATTTGAATTCACTAAGTTTTTTCGAAAAAACAGTTACCAAGATGGCATTGCGCTCTGCCAAAACAGAAGAACAGCCAAAAATTCTGCCGGACCACATTGATCATTTCGCACAAGAAGTACAATCGCATGCACATTAAAAGACCTTCGGAATCTCCAAAGGTCTTCTTCTACTTGCTTCTATATAATAAGGCATGCCAATGAATTGACATGCCTTCTATCTATTATTTACCTAATTCAGCTAGGATTTCTTCGATTTTAGCAAGCTCAGATTCCAAGCCGCCGCCGCTTAAGTACCATAGCGGACCATCTAAGTAAACGATGTTGTCATTTTTATAAGCTGTTGTTTTCTTAATGATATCATTTTCCATATCTGCTTCGATATTAGATTCGTCACCTGTCGCTGCTGTACGGTCGATTACAAACAACACTTGCGGATTGATACTTAGGATTGATTCGAAGCCAAAGTTAGAACCATGAGAAGAAGCTTCGATGTCTTCTGTTGCAGGAACAAATCCATAGATGTCATAAATATAACCGAAACGAGAGTTTGTTGAGAAACCAGATAATTTACCTTCATTGTACATTGTTACTAAAACATTGTCATAGTTGCCAGCTAATGTTTTCACTTCTTCAATTGCAGATTCGATTTTCGCGATGTGCTCTGCAGCTTCTTCTTCTTTGTCGAACATTTCCGCAGCTACATCAACAGATTTCAAGAATGTGTTCCAGTAATCATCTTGTGAAGTACCTACGAAAACAACTGGAGCAATCTCAGATAATTGCTCATAGAATGGAGCTTGACGACCAGAGATAAAGATTACATCCGGAGCAAGTTCTGCAATGTCTTCTAATAAAGGCTCTTTTAAGCTACCAACACTAGCGTATTCATCACTAGCATACTCAGATAAATGCTCAGGTAAACTTGAATCTTTCGCTAACCCAACAACGCCTTCTACACCAAGCGTATTAAGTGTATCTAAGAAACCATAATCAAATACAACCATTTTCTCAGGCATTGTTTCGAAAGTAATATCTTCATAAGTAATTGTGCCCGCTTCTTCGCTTTCAGTTGAAGCAACAGTTGGAGAAACTGTTAACGGATATGCAGAATTTTCTGCTGTTGCAGAAGTTTTTTCTGCCTCTTTTTTATCTGATTCTTTTGACGTATCGTCAGAACCACATGCCGCAAGTACGAATACTAACGACAAAACTAATGTGAATAATTGCCACTTTTTCATTTTTCTTTCCCTCTCCCTTTTTCTAATGAGAATTAAAATATACACAAATGCGACAACCGTTTTGTTCTTGTACAGGGATGTTCATATCATAGATGTCCCGGAGTGCATCTGAATTAATAATTTCATGCGTCGGCCCATTTTTGACGACCTTACCGTCCTTTAATGCAACGATGCGGTCAGAATAAACCGATGCGAAGTTGATATCGTGTAAAACAATAACAACCGTTTTGCCAAGCTCATCTACAAGCTTGCGCAAAATTTTCATGATTTGGACCGAGTGTTTCATGTCCAAGTTATTCAACGGCTCATCCAGCAATACATAATCTGTATCCTGCGCAATGACCATTGCGATAAAAGCTCGCTGTTTTTGACCCCCGGATAATTCGTCTAAAAACTTATCCTGCATATCCGTCAAGTTCATATATTCAATTGCTTGATCAACAAATTGTTCATCTTCTGCCGTCAAACGGCCTTTTGAATATGGATATCGTCCAAATGAAACAAGCTCGCGTATTGTCAAACGCACATTAATGTAGTTTGACTGTTTCAATATTGAAACACGCTTGGCAAAATCATCAGACTTCCATTTTCTCACGTTATTTTTATCCAGTAAAACTTCCCCTGTGTCTGCATTCATCAAGCGACTGACCATTGAAAGAAGCGTTGACTTACCGGCACCGTTTGGACCGATAAAAGACGTGATCGTCCCCGGCTCAATCGTTACCGTAACATCTTCTACGACGGCCTTTTTCCCAAATCTCTTCGTAAGTCCTTTGATTTCAATCATTTCGCCGCCCTACTTTCCTTTAATAATAAGTAGATAAAGTAAATACCGCCTACAAAGTTGATGATGACACTGATTGTTGTGCTCAACTCAAATATATGCTCAACAAGGAATTGTCCACCAACTAAAGCAATGACACTGATCAAACCGGCACCGACAATTAAGGTTGAATGCTTATATGTCACCAAGTATTGGTATGACAGGTTCGCAACAATCAAGCCTAAAAATGTGATCGGACCGACAAGTGCAGTAGATGTTGCTATCAGCACAGAAGATAGAATCAAAACATTCATTACAAGACGATCATAATTAATGCCAAGGTTAATCGCATTTTCACGACCAAGGGACATGACATCTAGTTGTCTCATAATACGTGCTCCGTATATGAACGCAACCAATAAAATCGCCATCGCAACATATAATAAGTCAGCATTTACGCTGGTGAAGCTCGCAAATAGCCTCGTTTGCAAACTCAAATATTCTACGGGATCAATCAGCACCTGCAAGAATGACACAAGACTGCCAAGCAATGTGCCTAAAATCATCCCAATCAACAACAATAAATAAATCGGATACTTATCCGCTCTGAATAAAAAGCGATACAGCAGTAACGCGAATAAAATCATCGCAGCAATTGATAAGCCGAAATTCAAATACTTGTTCAATACCCAAATCGATAACGACCCGGCAAAGAAGTAAATCATGGTTTGCACTACTTCGTACATTGAATCAAGGCCCATTACGGAAGGCGTCAAAATACGGTTGCGAGTAATGGTCTGGAATACGACTGTTGAATAAGCAATCGCAAATCCTGTTACAACCATCGCGCCGACACGAATCATTCGTCTCGGAAATGCATAATCAAATCCGCCTTTAATATCATAAAATCCGTATAATAGAACACAGGTAACAGCCAACACAAACAATAAAGCCAGTTTCAAACTATTTCGCATATGCTCTCCCCCTAAATAGCATAATTAAGAAGATTGCACTGCCGATTACTGCTACAGTCACATTCACCGGAATCTCATACGGGTGAATGATAACGCGTCCGATAATATCGCATAGAAGCAGGAACACAATGCCCAATAGCGCAGTATGCGGAATCGTTTTCCGCAAGTTATCTCCCATATAAAGCGATACGATATTCGGTACAATAAGACCTAAAAACGGAATAACGCCGACCGTCAGCACTACAGTAGTAGCGATAATCGCAACTAAGACAAGACCGGTATTCAAAACCCATTTGTAGCTCAGACCAAGGTTTTTGGCAAATTCCTCACCCATTCCGGCTACTGTAAATTTATTTGCATAAAGGTACGCCAAAATAACAGCCGGTATACTCAAGTACAACAGCTCGTAGCGACCTGAAATCACAAGCGTAAAACTTCCCATCAACCAAGATGAAATATTTTGTATAATATCCGCTTCATAAGCAAAAAATGTCGTGATTGATGACAGAATGTTACCATACATGATTCCAATCAGTGGAACAAAAATAACATCCTTGAATTTAATGCGATCCAAAATCTGCATAAAAACAAAAGTTCCTGCCAGTGCAAATGCGAAACTGAATATGATTTGCTGTGTATACGTTACGTTTGTAAAAAACAGCATAGAAATCATTATCCCCATTTTAGCTGCATCCAGAGTTCCAGCCGTTGTCGGGGAAACAAATTTATTCCGGCTCAGACTTTGCATAATCAAACCGGCAATACTCATTCCGGCTCCTGCCAAAATAATAGCAATAAGACGCGGTACACGGCTGATTAAGAATATTTGTGTTTCATCAGAATCCCAATCAAGCAAATCAGTTACTTTAATATCTATCGCACCAATAAAAAGTGAAATAAATGACAGCACCAATGCTGCAATCATCAACATCCATAATCTCATATGCAGTCCCCATAATTCGTATATTCTCAGTTTGATAAAAATAAAGATTGCTTCATTCTCTCATAACTGATTATCTATTATAATTTCTTTATCCTTTTCTAATGATAATGATTATCATTAATAATAGCAACTATTTTGTTGCTATTTATTAAAAAAATTATAAATTTTGTTACAGATTCCTTTGTTACTGACATAAGCACCTATAAGTACCATATTAATCCACTGCTTAAGCTATAGATGTAATCCGACTATTCCCCCCTAAATCGACTTTATATTTCCACATAATAATAAAAATGTAAAATAAAGTAATATCTTTAAAAGGAATTTCGCGAACAAGCTCCGAATATATTGAATCAATAGAACATTGAATGTTTATTCATTTTCTATTAATAATCACTAGAATGGAGGTTTTATATGAACGAATTCTCATCAGCTTCTGGAAAGAAGGGGATGCGTATTGCACTTATAACTGTCTTATTAGTGCCTTTTATCTACGCAGCCATTATGCTGACAGCGTCTTGGGGACCATACGATAATCTCTCAAATCTCCCGGTTGCTGTTGTTAATGAAGACAAAGGTGCAATGTCAGGATCTGATCCGATTAACGCAGGTGAGGATTTAGTTGCAAATCTGAAGGAAAGTAAGTCTTTAGGATTTGATTTCGTCAGTAAAGAAGAGGCCGAAAAAGGTTTAGAGGATTTGAAGTATTATATGGTCATTGAAATTCCTGAAGATTTTTCAGAGAATATCACATCCGTTCTTACTGAAAATCCGACACTTCCGGAACTGAAGTACACGAAAAACGAAGGCTTGCATTTCATGGCCTCCCAAGTCACTAATTCTGCCACGAATCAGATTCGCGAACAACTTGCTGCGAACATCTCCCAAACATACGCTCAAAATTTATTCTCTCAACTAAATGAAATCGCTTCCGGTTTTAAGGACGGAGCAGAAGGTTCCGGTCAAATTAATGAAGGCGCTTCCAAACTAAAGGATGGTACAAGCACAATCCTTGAATCACTTCAAGAAAAATCACCTGACATCTCTAAATTAGCTGACGGATCACAACAACTAAAAAACGGGACTTCCACATTACTGCAAAAAGTTCACGGTGGGACTGGAAGCATCAATCAGTTAGCTGGTGGATCACAACAACTAAAAAGTGGGACTTCTACATTGCTGCAAAAAGTCCAAGGCGGGACTGGAAATATTAACCAACTAGCTGATGGGTCTAGTAAATTGAAAGCAGGTACATCACAGATTTTATCTACGTTAAAGGATAAAACACCAGATATTGTTCAACTGGCTGAAGGATCGAGGGGGGTAGCTGATGGTAGCACTTTATTAGCTGAAAATTTATCTAAGTTCTCTACAGCACTCCCTACATTCGCCAACGGCGCTGTAGCATATGCGAATGGTGCCAATGATTTCGCAACAGGCGCTACACAATTAACAGCTAATATAAATGGTTTACCTGGTCAAGTTAGCGCAATGGCTGATGGAGCTGGAAGAATTGCCAGTGGTTCAAACGGTATTACTAACGGACTTAAAGCCCTACTTCAACACCCTACTCTAGGACCAATTCTATCTCAAGTTAAAGAATATCAAGACCTTATAAATGGAAGTCAATCGGTAACAGATAACATCAATGGCTTAGCAGGAAATTTACAACAGTTAAAAGGTAGCGCTGATCGATTAGTTGCTTCCTCCGGAGAGTTAACTAAAGGAGCTTCTAATTTACAGAATCGTGCGTCAGAGATAAAAGGCGGAGCTGATCAATTCATACCAAGTGCCAATACACTAGCTGCTAGAGCTAAAGAATTATCTGCAGGGGCTGTCAGGGTTGCTGATGGAAATGCTTCCTTGAATCAATCTTGGGGTACACTGACAAGTTCAGTAGCTCAAGTAGACACTGGCTTAGCACAAATTGCTGGTGGTACCCAAACTTTAAAAGGCTCATGGTCTGAATTGTCTTCCGGTGTCAAACAAATTGATAGTGGAATGACTCAAGTAAGTGGAGGAACTCAAACTTTAAAAGGATCTTGGTCTGAATTATCATCTGGTGTTAAACAAATTGATACTGGGATGACCCAAGTTAACAACGGTAACCAAACCGTCAAAGAAGGATGGTCAACATTAACAGATGGTGTTCAACAAGTAGATGACGGAATCGCACAAATTGAAGACGGAAGCGGAGAATTAGCATCCGGACTACAAGGGGGCGCTGAGAAAGTAGGCGCAATTCAAGTAAATGATGCGAATATTAAACAATTCGCTTCTCCTGTCGGTACCGCAGGTGAGACAATTAATGAGTTCCCGTTATACCGCTATGCCAACGCTCCATATGTTCTTTCACTTGGCTTGTTTGTCGGTGCGTTAATTCTGACGTTGTTTATGGAAACTCGCAGACCGGATGAATACAGCGGTTCGGCATTTGCCTGGTATGGTGCACAATTCGCCAAAATGGCCGGTTTTGCTGCCATCCAAGCTGTAATCATGAGTGTGTTCGCTTTATTCTTCCTTAAAATCGGCGCTTTAAATAGTGTGCTGCTTATATTATTTGCAGTCATTGCCGGCGTCACATTCCTAGCCATCGCCTACTTCTTAGTAGCTTTGGCCGGAAATATCGGCAGATTCATAGCTGTAGCCTTCCTTGTGCTTCAGCTTTCTACGACAGGTTCCAGTCTACCGATTGAAATGTTGCCGGAAGGATTGCGTAACTTAAGCAACTTCTTACCGATGCGTTACTCAATTGACGGATTCAGAGGTTTAGTATCGTTGAATGATACAGGATTTGCTTGGTCTAGCATCATGACACTTTGTATCTTCTTGCTTGCTGCTGTCGCGCTTATCGCCCTCACAGCTGTCTTGAAGAATAAAAATTCAGCCAGCAATTCCACAAGCTTTGAAGCATAAGATTTAATCTTCAGCATAAAAGAGGGTCTCCTGTTGAACCAGGAGACCCTTTCCTTGCCCTATATTTGAACCCTCTCTTTTATATCTTCCATACCATGTTCAAAGCACTCGTTTGTATAATAAAACTGATTCCTCAGATTCAGCTCCTCCCCGTTCTCAAAGAGCGCTTCATATATTTTCAAATTGTCGTCTGTTTTATGCAACTTCACATTCAGGTGACTCTCGCATATTCGCTCTAATATATGCAGACAGGAAAGATTTTATCCCCCTCTAATTTATTGCGCTTCTCCGTCACCGACAGCATTCTCAGGTGTTTTGATTAATTCAATAAAAATAAAAATAGCTGTTAAAATATGCATCACCATGCCGACAATCGGTATCCAACCGATACAAGAGGACACAATGCCAAATATATTGCCGTAGGCATAAACACCATACTGGTAGCTGAACACTACAATAATTATATGAAGTATTAATAAAAATAAAAGCGGAGTCCAATTCAAACCGATGATGATTGAGCCGCCGATTATCGGTATACCGAAAAATGCTTCTAAACCGCCGCTAACCCATCTCATCATTCTCAAAGTATCCGGATTCATTCTGATCCCCTCTTTTCAATCCTAATAACTCACTCTTTATTATTTAACTCCATCTGACTGCATCAAAACGTTATTGAATAAAATTATTTCATGACACTGACAACAAAATTGCCTTAAATTCTTCATATATCGAAAAGAACCATCCTGTAAAATGATGTTATAGCATTTTCTTTTTAGGAGGACTAATGAATGATAAGATTCGGTGTGATAGGAACGAATTGGATAACAGATAAATTTATAGAAGCAGCTAAAGAGTTAGAAGATTTTTGTTTAACTGCGGTTTACTCAAGATCAGAAGTAACTGCAAGAGAGTTTGCCAATGCCCACGGCGCCTCCTATACCTTTACCGATATAGAAGAAATGGCGCAAAGCGATACAATTGACGCTGTTTATATTGCCAGCCCCAACTCTTTCCATGCATCCCAAGCAATTCTTTGCATGAATAACGGCAAACATGTTTTATGTGAAAAACCGTTCGCATCTAACAAATCAGAAGCAGAAGCCATGATTGCGGCAGCCCGAAAAAATAACGTACTATTTATGGAGGCAATGAAATCCACATGTACACCGTGCTTTCTGGCCGTTAAAGAACATTTGGATGAAATCGGCCCAGTCCGCCGCTATTTTGCTAACTTCTGCCAATATTCATCCCGCTACGATGAATATAAGAAAGGCAATATTTTAAATGCCTTCAATCCAACGTTTTCAAATGGGGCCTTAATGGATATCGGCGTCTATACAATTGCTCCTCTTGTTCATTTATTCGGTGAGCCTCAGTCTATAAAAGCAATGGGCACTATACTTGAATCTGGCGTGGATGGGCAAGGAAGCATCATTATGCAATACGAACAGCACGAGGCAGTTGTCATGTATTCAAAAATTACAGATTCCAACCTTCCAAATGAGATTCAAGGAGAAGCTGGAAGTATTATTATCGATAAAATAAGTTCTCCTTCCCATATCCAAATCAATTACCGTAATGGTGAACAAAAAGACATATCCGTGCAGCAAAAAGAAAACACAATGTTTTACGAAGCAAAAGAATTTATCAGCCTTATTAAAAATAACCAAACTGAATCATCGATTAATACTTTTGCGCGATCTATGTCAGTAATTAAAATCATGGATGAAGTTCGCCGCCAACTCGGCATTACTTATCCGGCTGACCAATAAGAAAAACCGTCACCGGTCCTTTTTCATTTTTGATTTAACTTTAATGAAAAAGGAGCCATTCGGGAACCGAAAAGCGGAAGCGGCCCGCAAGTAAGGAACAGCGACTAAGGACGCTACGTCCGCATATCTTCGTCGCTGTAACTCTCGTCCTGAGAGCCTCCGACCTGCATAAGACGAATCACGTAGGAAATTGTAAAATTCCTGGAGTGATTTAGCTTATAACCTTGAGCGTCATCACTTGTCAGTCATGAATTTTACAAGATATTCGAGGAAGCTTTTCTAAGGTTAAAACTGGCTGGCCGCTGCAGCTAGACAACTTTGGTCTTCGGGAAGGCAGGAGAGGAACATCGGCTAAGGACGCCACGTCCGCATGTCTTCGCCGATGAGACCTACATCCTGTAGGCCTCATGGCAGGTATAAGGTTAGATAGCTATCCACGTTCAAAATTCTATTCTTAACAAATAAAAAACAGGCGATCAGAAAGAAAAATCAGTCTTTCCGATTCGCCTGCTTATTGTCCATTCGATCATCTATATTTAAGGGTTCGCACTATAGACAGCTTTTTAGTACAAATCAAACTTACGGTTCATTCGGTTTCAGTTTCCCAATCGGTTCAAATTTTAGCTTTCCCCCGGAATCATTTTTCCGCTTTTCCTCAGCCCAATGCTTCAAGATCCAATATGGAATAATTAACGGCAAAAACCATGCAAAGATGATTAATATTTGAAGAAATAGAACAAATCCTTGACTATCCATTCGCTAATCCCCTTCCATTTTTTACTATTTATATACATTTTATGTCTAAATTGTGAACTTTGCAAGCGTTTTCAAAAAAATAGATAAAATAGACTACATTGCTAGAAATTATCGTTCCCCCAAGTACCTTTAAATAGCCAAACAAAGTCATTTTTCAAAAAAGATGCTATACTTTATGTAATTCATAACTTGTTAAAGGAGGTTCAAAAATGGATCACCGCTCGTTAGTGCTGCTCGGACTGCTGATGGCTCAAAGCCAGCACGGCTATCAAATCAATGAATTCATCGAGAATAATATGTCGATGATCACCAATATGAAAAAGCCTACAGCGTATGCCACTTTAGATAAATTGAGTAAACAAGGCTTCATTGAGGTCAATACAGAACGTGAAGGAAACAGACCTCCGCGTAAAGTCTATACAATCAACGAAAAAGGGAGAACTTACTTTTATGAGCTTCTTATCGAAAACCTTTCCTCGGGCGATGCTGTAGAATATGAAGGCGATATTGGCCTGATGTTTATTGAACACTTACCATTGGAAAAAGCAATAAACGCGTTGCAGCAACGATTGGCTAAAACGGAACAAAGCTATCATATGTTCAAGAGTATGCCTGACCACGGAACTGCAATTGGTGTCAATTTGGCTATCTCTCATAAAGCAAAAATGCTGGAAGCTGAGATTTCTTTTTTGAAGGAAACCATCGCAAAACTATCTGCCAAGCAATCCGGTTAAGGGAATGGACTGTTACAGGGTCGTATTCCCTTTTTTGCGTTTTAAAAAAGCAGTGTTTCAGAGTCAACGGATTTGACCCCGTATTCAGAATAGATGTATAATTCATTCATAATAGTCAGGATTGATTATTCACATATGGACTAAGGGGTGAAATGTATGTTTCTTGCTTTAAAAGAATTAAAGCATGGCAAATTACGATTTTTAATGATAGGAACAATACTTGTGCTTATTTCTTGGCTGGTATTTATCCTATCAGGTTTAGGAAACGGATTATCGACACTAAGCGCTGCTTCCCTAAAAGGAATGGATACAGACTATGTCGTTTATGAGAAAGGGTCCAGTAACGCGCTCAGCAAATCTCTGCTTTCAGAAGATTTAACGACCCGCATTAAAGAGGAAAATTCCGATGTGAAAGCAGCCGCTCCAATTGGCGCTTCCATGGGTTCAGTAGTAAAAGACGGTGAAGATCTTGACGGCGACAAGGAAGATGTTGCTATCCTCGGCATTGAACCCGGAACATTCCTTGAACCGAAAGTAATTGAAGGAAGCTCGCTTTCTTCCGGTGAACCAATGAAAGTGATCGCCAACGATACATTAAAAGATGCGGGTTTCAAAATTGGTGACGTACTTCAGCTTGACGGATCCACTGAAGAAATGGAGATTGCTGGTTTCGTAGAAGACCAAACATATAACCACGTAACATCTATTTATGTAACAATGGAAAAATGGCGCGACTACACATTCGCCGCTCCTGGATCTGATAACGGTATCGAAAATCCAGTGAATGGTATCGCCCTTCAAGGTGAAAATATTGATGCAGAAAAATTAGACAGCCAAATCGACGGCATCCAAACAGCGACGAAAAAACAAGCAATTAACGGAATGCCAGGATACACAGCAGAAAATGGCACAATCACTATGATGCTAGTATTCCTGCTTGCTATCTCTGCTTTTGTCATTGCAGTATTCTTCTATGTACTGACATTACAGAAGTCCAACCAATTCGGTATTATGAAGGCAATCGGAGCAAGCAACGGATTCCTTGCTAAAGCAATCGTATCACAAGTATTCACACTGTCTCTGATTAGCATTCTTATCGGTATTGCACTGTCATATGGCACTGCAGCAATTCTGCCAGAGGCGATGCCATTTAATCTGGACACTGTCCTTGTCATCACATACGGCGTAGTACTATTAATTATTTCGGTACTAAGTTCATTATTATCTGTACGTAAAATCACAAAAATTGATCCGCTAACAGCAATTGGGAGGGTTGAATAATGTCAGGTATCCAATTAAAGAACGTATCGAAGTTTTATAAAGAAGGCGACAGCACGATTACTGCTTTAAACAACGTTTCTCTTACAGTTGAGCCTGGTGAATTCGTAGCTATTATCGGCCCTTCAGGATCTGGTAAAAGTACTTTCTTGACGATTGCCGGAGCTCTATTGCAGGCATCTGAAGGCGAATTGTTGATTAATGGCAAAAAGCTTGCCGGTTTATCAGCTAAACAGCTATCAAAAGTGCGCCTGAATGAAATCGGCTTTATTTTGCAGACTTCTAATCTTGTGCCGTACCTAACAGTGCTCGATCAACTGTTAGTGGTCAAAAGAATGTCCGGTTCTGTGACAGCGGCAGACAAGCAGTTTGCTAAAGAACTGTTAGAGGAGCTTGGTCTTGCATCGAAGTTGCACAAATTCCCGAATGAGCTATCAGGAGGAGAACGCCAGCGTACAGCCATCGCTCGAGCTTTCATGAACAACCCGAACGTCATCCTTGCCGATGAACCGACAGCAAGTCTTGACTCTAACCGGGCATTCGAAGTTGTTCAGCTTATTTCAAAAGAAGTAAAATCACGTAATAAAGCTGCCATCATGGTAACGCACGATGAGCGCATGCTCCAATATTGCGATCGAGTATTCCGTATGGAAGACGGTATACTGACGGAACAAAAAGAAGCCGTTACAGCTAAATAATAAAAAAAGAAGCTGTCCTTTAAAAGACAGCTTCTTTTTTTATCTTCTCGATAATCTCAATATTAAGTTTTGCAGACGGCGGCCGATGAAAAATACTCTTTTATTCGTTACAAATAAGTAACCATTAAATTCACGCTTGCTCGATTTATCAAATTTACAGCCGATGAACGTTAAGCCATATTCCCCGCTCTCAAATACCCGCTGCTCGACTGCTCGGAAAAACTGTGTTCTAAAGTAAACTTATTTATAAGCATTGACGAAAAGAGGACCTTTATAAGAGGTCCCCTTTCTATTCTGCATAAATCATTTTCTTCGTCATGCCGCCATCAATCACCATATTTGTTCCGGTAATAAAGTCATTATTATCATCAGTCAAAAACAGGCATGCTCTGGCAATATCCTCCGGTTTCCCGACCCTTTTCGAAAAATGCTGTTCATGATCGGCTTCCGTTAACAATGAATAGTCGCCTGTTTCAATCCAGCCCGGAGAAATCGCATTGACAGTGATATAATCATCCGCAAATGAAGCAGCCAATGCATGCGTTAATGCAACAATTCCTCCTTTTGAAGCTGCATAAAGCTCCGTATTCGGCTCGGACATGAAAGCGCGAGTTGAAGCGATATTGACAATAGAACCTCCCTTTTCGTTTATCCTCATCAGTTTTGCAGCTTCTCTCGACAGCAAAAACATACTCCGCAAATTCGTGTTGAGCATATCATCCCATTCTTCTACAGTGACATCATAAGGAGACTTCCATAACGTTTTACCGGCGTTATTAATTAAAATATCAATTCGTCCATATGTATCGACCGTTTGCTTCACCAAACTTTCAATCTCGTTTGGATTTCTAACATCTGTTTTAATAAAGTTTTCTTCCTGCAAATCTAATGGCGCTTTCAAATCAGCTATCACTACTTGATATCCTTTTTTCTCATATTCCTTTGCAACAGCCCGCCCAACTCCTTGAGCCGCTCCGGTTACAATAACAACCTTGTGTTTATTATCCATTACGTTTCCTCCATTCCTTTTCTCTTTTTCATTATACGATTGTTACGCAATTTATTTTCATAGTGTTCGAAACCTTCGAACACTTCTAACGTAATACTTGTATGGACATCTTTGTTCAAGTTATAATAATTGTAATTAAACTATCACGTGACAGTTTGGAGGGGTGTACACTAATGGGAACGAGAAATTAAGAATCGGGGAATTAGCTGCAATTACAAATGTTTCGAAGAGAACAATAGATTACTATACAAACTTAGGGTTACTGACAGCACATCGTACACCTTCTAACTACAGATTTTATGAACGTGATGCGATCGAAAAAATAAAAATAATCAAAGAATTAAAAAATAAAAACCTGTCACTTGAAGATATAAAAAGTTTTTTCAAAAGGACGACAGATGATGAGCAAGATATAAGCAAATTGCACGACAAGTTAAAGGTCTTAGAAAAAGACGTTTCCGAAATATTGGAAATAATAGAAAAGAATAAACTTGATAAAAGTGAGATTATGAATAAACATGTTTCTCACGAAAGTGTAGCGCTACTGCAATCACTCCTTCTGCTGCTCCTATAATTCAATCATTTACACATTACAGGAGGTGGACGCCTTACTTATGTAAGGCCGAAATTGGACATATTTAATTTAGTCTTAGTAGTAGTATTAATTGCTTTAACAGGTTTCTTCGTCGCTACAGAATTTGCGATTGTAAAAGTCAGGCCAACCAGGATCAATCAATTACTTGAAGAAGGAAGACGTGGAGCGAAAGCGGCAAAGCACGTTACATCCCATCTGGATGAGTATCTGTCTGCCTGCCAGCTCGGTATTACCGTAACAGCTTTAGGATTAGGTTGGTTAGGTGAACCCACAATTGAAAGAATACTCTTACCATTCCTTAACGGTACTGATTTGCCTTCAGGTGCTACGCATGCCATTTCATTTGTCGTTGCTTTAGTCGTTATGACATACTTGCATGTTGTATTTGGAGAGTTAGCTCCTAAAACTGTTGCTATTCAAAAAGCAGAGACAGTTACATTGTTATTTGCCGGACCGATTATGTGGTTTTACCGCATTATGTATCCGTTCATTTGGTTATTGAATGGCTCAGCCCGATTGTTGCTTTCTTTATTCGGCTTAAAATCCGCTTCTGAGCACGAGGAAACTCACTCTGAAGAGGAATTGCGCATGATTATGTCTGATAGCTATAAGAGCGGGGAAATTAATAAAACTGAATTAACATATGTAAATAATATCTTTGAATTCGATAATCGTGTGGCCAAAGAGATTATGGTGCCTCGTACATCAATTCAAACAATTAATTTAGATGCTACATTAGAAGAGATTATGGATATTATCCATGAAGAAAAATATACACGTTATCCGATTATTGATGGTGATAAAGATCATATTATCGGATTAATCAATATGAAAGATATTTTGAGCGCTCAGCGTAAGTTCCAACCTCATGATCAGCCTCTTTCTCACATTATGAAGCCAATTATCAGCATCATTGAAACGATTCCAATTAATGAGTTGCTTTTGAAAATGCAAAGGGAACGTACACATATGGCGATTCTATTTGATGAATATGGCGGCACATCCGGTCTTGTGACAGTTGAAGATATACTGGAAGAGATCGTCGGAGAAATTCGCGATGAGTATGACGCTGACGAGATTCCTGAAATCCGTAAAGTGGCTGATAACCATTACTTGTTCAGCAGCAAAGTATTAGTTTCTGAGATAAATGATATTCTTGGAACGCATTTATCTGACGAAGAAATCGACACAATCGGCGGATGGATTTTTACGCAAAACTATGAAGTCAAGGTTGGCGATTCTATTGAAGTAGAAGGCTACAACTTTATGATTAAAGAAATGGAAGGCCATCAAATTCTGTTCATAGAAGTAACCAAATCTGAAATACCCGCAGAAGTCATATTAGATCAGGCCTAAAAAGACAACTTAAGTGCAACATAAAAGGATGCTGACTTTAAAGTCGCATCCTTTTTGCATTAATTTAATTCACAACATAATCACGGTACTTCTCATAATCTGCTTTTTTGCACTCCACATGGAGCATAGTACCATTCTCTTCGTACTCTGTTTGCAGTACGTGCGCGTGGTTATTGAAGTATGAGATGATTTGCCCTTGATCAAATGGAATAAGCAGCTTACATTGTACATAATCTTTAAAGATTTTTTTGCGGATTAGTTCGGTAAGTTCCTTGATGCCGACTTTTTGTTTCGCTGATAAATATACCGCTTCTCCTTCAATGCTCGGAAACGGCACATCAGCTAAATCCGCTTTATTGTAGGCAATGATTGTCGGAATATCCTCTATTCCTATGCTTTTTAACGTTTCATTCGTTGTTTCAATTAATTGCTGATGATTAGGGTTTGAAAAATCAACAACATGAATGAGTAAATCCGCTTCAGCTGCTTCCTCCAGTGTTGAGCGGAATGCTTTTACTAAGTGATGCGGGAGCTTTTTGACAAAGCCGACTGTATCCGTCAATAAGAATGACTTTTGATCACTTTGCTGGATGCTTCTGATCGATGTTTCCAATGTGGCAAACAGCATATCCTTTTCAAATACTTGCTTTTCCTCCGACTGATTATGCACCTGCAGCATCGCATTCATGATTGTCGATTTGCCCGCGTTTGTATAGCCGACTAGAGACACTACAGGGATTTCATTCTTCTTGCGCTGACGGCGCTGTACCTCGCGCTGAGCCACTATAGCAGCAAGCTCTCTACCAAGCACCACGATCTTCTCTTCAATCTTACGGCGATCAAGCTCTAGTTTCGTCTCCCCTGTTCCTTTATTGCTCAGGCCTGCTCCGCCTCCGCCACCTTGTCTGCTTAAAGAAGCTCTCAAACCGACAAGACGCGGAAGCATATATTGCATCTTCGCAATTTCAACCTGCAATTGAGCCTCCTTCGTCTTCGCTCTGCGGGCAAAAATGTCAAGAATCAATATCGTACGATCAATCACCTTACAATCCAAGTCCGCCTCTAAGTTACGGATTTGTGAAGGAGACAGTTCATCATCGAATATAACGGTATCCGCTTCTGTCATTTCCTTTAATGTATTAACCTCTTCTATTTTTCCTTTTCCGATATAATGAGATCCGTTAATTCGTTCCAACTTTTGAGTGACCATGCCGACTACTTCTACATCACAAGCAGCTGCTAGCTCTCCCAACTCCTCCATAGAGTAATCAAATTCATCATCGCGTGAACCTTTAATATGCACACCAACCAATATTGCCTTTTCCTTCTTTTCCATATCGCGTCTCTCCTTATTTTAGCCAAAATAAAAACACAAGCTCACCTGCCTGTGTTTTTTAATCAAATGGAATTGCAGACGACAAAACAAACCGCACGTTATGCAGTTTTGCCACCTTCAAATTGTTGCTCCATTATAGAAAAGTAAGTTTTACGAAAAAAACACAGACTCGTTCCTTACTCTGCAACACAGGCAGAGCCTTTGTATACTATTCAATTAGTATTCATCAAAGTTTGGTTACGTAGTCTGATGTACTTCATTTTTCGAAAACCCTCCGCTCTTTATAAGTTATTGCCATCATAACATGCAAAAAAGGATTAAACAATCAATAGTCATATTTTTCTTTATATAAGTGATTGGTCTTCAAATAAATTATTTAAATATTCACTTAATTAACTTAAAATATAGAGAGCATTTCTAGAAAGTGAGGATGTGACATTGGAATATCAACTATTTCCTTTAGGCGATCAAGCAATTACCATTGAACTCGGCCATGAAATATCAGAAGAAATACATTATAAAGTACAAGCCATTGCTGCCTATTTTGAACATAATCAGCCAGATTGGCTAATCGACTATACCCCGGCCTTTACATCTTTCACTTTATTTTATGATGCCTTCTGCATATACAAACAAAACGAGGAAAATCAATTACCTTACCGATTCGTCTCTACTTTTCTGCAAAGACTTTTGCCTACTTTGCTTCACGTCACTACTTCAAAATCGCGGATTGTAGAAATTCCAGTTTGTTATGGAGGTGAACTTGGTCCTGATTTGAATTATGTGGCTGAGTATAATCATCTGATGCCCGAGGAAGTCATCAACATTCATTCAGGCACCGATTACTTAGTTTATATGCTTGGATTCGCTCCCGGTTTTCCCTATCTCGGCGGTATGCCCGAAAAGATCGCTGCTCCAAGAAAACAGGTCCCGCGACTAAGCGTTCCCGCACGCTCAGTCGGCATCGCCGGCAGACAAACAGGAGTTTATCCAATCGAAACGCCGGGAGGCTGGCAGATTATCGGACAAACACCGCTTGAACTATTTAAGCCAAACAGCAATCCTCCGACACTATTAAAATCTGGAGACCTCATACGATTTATTCCTATTGAATATGAACAATTTTCTAATTGGAGGACTTTTGCATGATTACTGTCATTAAGCCCGGGATGCTCACAACTATTCAAGACTTAGGCCGGTACGGTTTTCAAAGATATGGTGTGCTAGTGAATGGAGCAATGGATACCTTCTCGCACAGGCTTGCCAATTTACTGGTTGGCAATCATGAAGCAACACCGACTCTGGAAGCCACGCTGATCGGTCCGCACCTGCGATTTGAATTAGACACAATGATTGCCATTGGCGGCGCCGACCTTTCCCCTGCCATTGACGGTCATCCGATTCAAATATGGAAGCCATATGCCATCAAACGCGGACAATATTTAACCTTTGGTGCTATCCAAAATGGATGTCGGTCCTATATCGCTGTTGCAGGCGGGTTTCAAGTGCCTGCTGTAATGCAAAGCGCCTCTACCTATTTACGAGGCAAATATGGGGGGGTTAATGGGCGTCCGCTGCAAAAAGACGATCAACTTTTGATAAACGTTGCTGACCGGGAATTCAATAATATGAAATGGTCAATTGCAGATGAATTACTGCCTCGCTTTCACAGTAGCCCGACTATTCATGTAGTTAGAGGACAACAATTCAATCTGTTCACTGCAGAAAGCCAGCACTGTTTTTTTACTAGCACATACGAAGTCACTCCTCAGTCCGACCGCATGGGTTGCCGATTAAAAGGGCCTCTCTTAAAGCGATATACAGAAACTGAAATGCTTTCAGAAGCAGTTGCCTTTGGAACCATTCAAGTTTCGTCAGACGGCAGTCCAATTGTTTTGCTGGCTGATAGACAAACAACCGGAGGCTACCCGAAAATCGCACAAATTGCGTCTGCGGATTTTCCTAACGCGGCCCAAGTAAAACCTGGCGACCGAGTTAATTTCAAAGAAATAAGTCACGAAGAAGCGCAAGAGAAGCTCTTAAAACTAGAAAGAAACATTCATTACGTTAAACAAGGGACCTTATTGAAATAATAAATAAAGGGGTAGAAAGATGTCATATATCGATATCAATTGTGATATGGGAGAAAGCTTCGGCTGCTATCATTTAGGGAGAGATGAGGAGATCCTCGATTATATCACATCAGCAAACATCGCCTGCGGATTTCATGCCGGTGATCCTGCAACGATGAGAAGATCCGTTCAATTAGCTTTGCAGAAAGGTATCGGCATCGGAGCTCATCCTGGTTTTCAAGATCTCGTCGGTTTTGGAAGAAGAGAGATGCACATCTCCCCTGCGGAGGCGTACGAGCTCATTGTGTACCAAATTGGCGCATTGCATGCCTTTGTGGTCTCAGAAGGCGGTAAAATGCAGCATGTGAAACCTCATGGAGCCCTTTATAACATGGCAGCTAACAATGCTTTGTTGGCAGAGGCCATTGCTGAAGCTGTCTATCGGGTGAACCCCGAGCTAATACTATTCGGATTATCCGGAAGCGAGCTCGTAAAGGCAGGTCAAACCATCGGACTTCGAACTGCTGATGAAATATTCAGTGATCGGACTTACCGCTGTGACGGTACTTTGACACCGAGAAATCAAGCCAATGCTCTAATTAAGGATCCGGAGGTAGCAGTCAGCCAAGTCATTTCAATCATAAAAAACGGCAAGACTAAATCTATCGCCGGAACAGAAGTCACGCTAAAAGCAAAGACTGTATGCATACACGGTGATGGCGGTTCAGCACTTGACTTTGCCAAGACTTTAAAGACCAGTCTTACTTCTGAGAGCATCATTGTGAAAAAAATAAATGATACATATACAACAAGAAAATTATACTAATATAACTACTATTATCCAAAAATCTCATGCTTTCTTCACACTTACCACATATTTTATTGCTATTCTGACAATATACGATTTTCAGGGGGATGAATTGATGAAAAAGCAAGCAGCGATGTCATTGTCATTATTAGCGATGGTTGCACTCACAGCATGCGGTGATGATGAAACGACGAAAAACCAATCAACAAAGGATGAGCAAGAAACAACAGCAATAGATAATGATACAAACTCGAATGATACAGACGAGCAGGTTGCAGTACATACTCCGACAGAACCTGATCATGATCAAGTTTGCGCTTTTTGCAATATGAAAATTTTCGGAAGCAGTGATCCTCTAGGCGCTTTTACAGCTCAAGCCATCACGGCAGATGGAGAGCGTGTATTTTTTGATGACTCCGGTTGCCTTCTGAATGCAGAGCGTCAAGAAGAACAGAAATTTGCTCAATCATGGGTTCGGGATTTGAATACAATGGAATGGACAAGCGATGAGGATGTTACTATAGTAAAAGCTGATATTCAAACACCGATGAAATACGGCTATGCCTTCTTTAGCGACTCTGAAGCAGCTGAACAATACGTAAACAATAACGCAAACTTAAACGCTGCAATGACCGACTGGGATGCAGTAGATGAAGTAGCATATGAAAGATATAAAAAGAAAATGGAAAAAATGAATCAGGGACAACATAATAATTCCGATTCGGAATCTGAATCAGAGCATGATCAATCTGATTCAAGCCATTCTTGAAATAAAAGCAGAGGAGCGAACATCCTCTGCTTTTTTTATTTTCAGTTATTGCACAAAAAGTTCAGAATTTTAACACGCAAAGCGGGTATTATTATAGTGCAAATTATAGAGGGAGGAATTCAAATGAAGAAATTTTCTTTACTGCTGCTCTCGTTATTGCTTGTATTAGCAATGGCTGCATGTAATAGCAATGATGATAACTCCAGCACGGACACAGCGTCAAATAATGATGATACAAAAACAGAAGAGAAAGTAGAGCCAATTGAGCCGACTGAAGAAGACACCTGTGCATTCTGCGGCATGGAGATTTTGGAAAAAGATGACGAAATGGGTCAATTTACTGCAGAGGCAATCACTGAAGATGACGAATATATATTTTTCTGTGATTCAGGCTGCCTTTTAAATGCCCCTCGTAAATCAGGTGAAACATATAAAGAATCCTGGGTACGTGATTACTACACATTAGATTGGCTTAAATCAGACGATGCAATTATCGTGCACTCTGACATTGCAACACCGATGAAATACGGTTATTCCTTCTTTAGCAGCCAAGAAGATGCCGATACATTTACAAGCGATCATGCTGATTTAAACCCTACTGTCGTTACTTGGAAAAATGTTGATGAAGTAGCCAACGAACGTTATCAGAAAAAAATGCAGATGCAAGAGCAGCAAAACAACAGTGATGAAAGCACCACTGAAAACAGCGGTCATTAAAAGTGCAAAAAAGAGGCCTAGGCCTCTTTTTTTGTTTACTCTTTAATTAAACTCGCAGTAATCTGTTTTTCAAAAAATACCTTCTCAAGCGGTACGTGTTCACCGTTTTGATTAACCAATTGGCTGACCTTTTCAAAGTGGATCAACTGACCTCTCTCAATAAAGGCTGCTTTATCCGCAATCTCTTCAACCAAGGAAAGGATGTGAGTCGTGAATAAAATCGACTTCCCTTTTGCCTTTTCTTGCTTCATGATTTCTTTGAAACGGTATACCCAATAAGGATCGAGTCCATTCGTAGGTTCGTCCAAAATAATCAATGGCGTATCCGCCAATAAAGCTTGCGCAAAGGACAGCCGCTGTTGCATTCCTTTTGAGAAATGTTTAATTAACTGATTGCGCTGATCCAGCAGTCCGACAATTCCTAGTACCTCTTCGGCCTTCTCCTTCTCCACACCTCGCAGATTAGCAAAAAAAGCAAGGATTTCCAAAGCGGTCAGCTGACGCGGAAACAACATATCATCCGGCATGTAGGAAAATTGAGTCCGATACGTTTTACTGATTGTATTAGCAGGCTTGCCATCAATCCAGATTTCTCCGCTCGTAGGTTTTAAAATGCCGGTAATCATTTTAATGAGCGTGCTTTTTCCAGCACCGTTACCGCCGCACAAAGCAACTATCTCACCTTTCTCGACTGAGAAACTGACATTTTCTACTTTACTATATTCATTGTAAATCTTCGACAAGTCCTGCAGCTCTATCCATTTACTCATTTCCGACCCTCCTTTTCAGCACAATGCCGCTAATAATAATCGGAACAATCAGCCAAAGAACCCCGCAAACTCCAAAAAGAACTTGTCCAAAGAAACCATTTGCCCATACCGTCAAATCATACAAGGACGGACCGAACACAGAGGCTCCCTCCATTGTCAAAACTGACCATACGCGAATCATCTCGACCGGATTTAAGAAGATTGAAACAGAAAGTAACGCAAGGACCGATTGTTTCGGTACAATCACACTAAGACCCATGACAAGGAATTCATAAAATAGCACTAAAAATGCCCATACAATTAAACTTGCTCCCAGCGCCTGAAAACGTGTTTTTGCCACTAGCCCGATAATCATAGAAACCGCTAAGAAAATCGCCGCCAATAAAATAGAGAACATATAAAACTTCAGTATTACTCCGATTGCCACATCTACACCGGCAATATACATGACAAGAAGCGCCGCTCCATAGCCGAATGTCACAACAGTCCATAAACTGACCAATAAACCGATATACTTGCCAAGTATGACAGTAATCGCATTGACCGGATACGTCAGCAATAGCATTAAGCCACGGTCTTCTTTTTCTCCGGACAGGAATAACCCGCCAACCAGCAACGCTATTAATGGAATCAGCAGCAAGTTCAAGTTCAATAAGCTAGCAGACATTCTGCTGAAGCCTTCAAACCCGGATCCGCTCGAATGACCGAAATAACTGATGAATATAGCCAGGAAAGCGAATAACAAACCAAAGCTAAGCAGCCACTTACTGCGCAAAATTAATGTAAACTGCTGTCTCGCAATATTGATAATCATCCTTCCCAACCCCATTTATGTTCCAGCAGTTGCTCATAATTTAAAACTTCTCCGCCTTCTTTTTCAACAAATGCATCAGCGCTCTCTTTACTTCCGAAGGAAACTACACCATTTGCCATCGGTGTCCACACATCCGGATTATAAACGAAGTACGCTTTCTCAATTTGAATCCAGTCTCCGTTATCCAAATCACGCACATATTCCACTTCAATCTGATCTTTATCAATCTCTTTATCTTTATCAACGTATTCAAACATACAGCCAATATCGTCAAATAAAAACACATCTCCAGCCTTTGAGAAAAGCTGCGTTGCGTATGCATCATGAGACAGACTCATATTGCACACCTCGCACACATCCACCTCCGGATCAATTTCCACCGGCTCAAATGACTGATTGCCACTGCAGCCTGCCAAAATAACAATTATGAATAACACACTAAGCAGTTTTTTCATGCGTAATGCCTCCCTAACCAAATTAGCAAAATCGAGAACCATAAAAATGACAAAGCAACAATCAATACGCCTATATCCCTTGTTGCTCCTTCTTCCGAGGAATCCTCATCCAACTGAACCGGCGATATAAGGGGATGCTCATCGTATACATCAGCACTTAATGACGGAAAAAACGATTCTGCTTGGCTCCATAGCGTAATCGATGGACTTTCAAAAAAGAATTGCCAATATGGCTGTTTCTCCAGCAATTGATCATAAAGTGAGCCAGCTTTATACGTTTCTTCTCCTATTCCATCTCCGGTAATATCAAAGCTGGAATAGTCATCCCAATAATTGCCGATTTCTCCGTTATCAAGCTTCATATCATTATTGGAGATTTTCGATTGCACAATATTGGCGATAAAATTATTTTCTGTGAAAATATTATTTTCATTTTTTCCGATAAACTCCAGCCCGACTTGATTGGCTGAAATAATGTTTCTCTTAATCTCTACATCTACTGTTTTCTCCAAAGATAGACCCGTACTATTTTGACGGATCTCATTGCCTTCAATCAGCAGATTGTGGCTCTCGTAAACAAGCAACCCAAAACCGCGGACATGAAACTGATTTAGCACTTCATTATTAAGCACCTGAATGCTTTCTGAGTCCATAATCATCATGCCGGTAATATTGCTTTCCATATGATTTTCCTCGGCCAGTATATCTTTTGCGAACATAAAGTGAAGCCCATATCTCGAGCCATAAGCTTCATTCTTCCGCAAAGTGATGTCCGAAGCAGACTCCACATAAATTCCGTCCTGGACGCTCATCATCATATTCTCCTCAATCGTATGACCGCTTCCTTTAAATATAAACACTCCACTGCCCCGATTAGAAAAGTGCTCCGATATACTGGATATCTGATTTCCTGAAATCACAGCGTCTTGACTCTCATTAACATAAATTCCATGCATCGTATCCTTAAAAATATTATCTTTCAGCACATGGTTTTGACCTTCTTGCACATAAATACCGCTATCCGTTTCATTCGTACCGCTATTTTGAATAGTCAGTCCTTTGATGGTGACGTCATTCCCCGAAATGTTTATGACATTTCCGTCACCACCGCCATCAATCACTGCGCCCTCTTCCCCTACGAGTGAGATAGACTGAATAATCGTAAGCACTTCGCTATAGGTTCCCTTTTGAACTGCAATGGTATCTCCCGGCTGCGCCTGATTAATCGCTTCTTGGATTGATTGCCCTTCATTAACCTGTATGTCTGTTGCATGAACGGCCGGGGATCTCATCAAAGAAGCTAATACGAGCAGCACTATGATTCCTGCACCCTTTACTACAACATTTCTCATCTCTTATCACCCTTCTCCATACTTAGGTTAATTTTACCAAGAATTTGTGTGCTATTTTTGAAATGTTAACGTCCGTTACAAGAAGATTGAATTTTCTTTACTTTTTTAGACACAAAAAAATCGAGAAATGACGTTTCATTCCCGATTCAATCAAAACTATATTCTCTTTTCATTATGTAAGACGCAAGGCTACGATAAAAACAACAGCTGCACCAAGAACAGAAGATAACAGCAAAGTCATGCGATAATAACTGTATAAAGCTAATTTTTTCGCTTCATCCACTGCTTTTGTGATTTTTCTGCTTATAATTGATAAAGCAATAATGCTAAGCAAAATCACCATCGTTCCGCCCATCTCCATTAACGAAAAATACAACGGCATAGAGTCCCGATTGAATGTCATAATCATGTAAGAGCCGCTCACCACCACCAATACTGCAGCAGGTAAAATTACAGCATTCACATTTTTTCTAATTGCATTGCCGATTCCCTCGTATGAATCTTGTTTAACAGCGGTGCGGAGCAAGAACCAAAAACTCACAAATGAACCAATCCATAAAACGACCCCAATAACATGAACAAAATAGGAAAAATTGTACAAAGACATGAAATCCCCCCTCTTCAAAATCAATCACCTAAAACAAACAAAAAAACCATATACCGGAAATATATAATTCCATTATCACAATGCTTCAATTATGTGTCAAAGAATTGAGCCTGCAATAAGTTAACGTGCAGGCAAAGCTAGAAGCTGTCCTGCTACCTTTTCATAAAATTTATTCATATCGGTATAAGGGGCGACAGTAAATCCTACTTGATCAAGGTGATCCCATTCATGACGAACCGGGTAGTAATTCCAGACTCCCTTCTTTATGTCTTCTCTCTCCGTATATATGGTAGCCGGATGACCAAAAGGATGAATAGAAGAAACCGTACTGACGAGACCGTCATTTGGCCACCAGCTTTCATCAATAATAGGATTTGATTCTGTTCTTGAAAAGCTGCCAATAAACATAGCTGGCTGAATAATGAGTGGGTTGGTCAGCAAATTCGGCAAATGGCGTTTTGTGAGCTCGTTAGCTGATGTCGTTTGTCCTGTATACGAAAAATAATAGACTTCCTTATGCGTATCCATCCATTCATTATTGTAGAAAGCTCCCTTAGTATGCAAATCATGAATGCTCAAATCCTCACTGCTCCATAACCCATTATTCATAACCCGTTGCAAATAACCTTCAAACTCTTCGTTTGCGCCGCGTTCAATCCCCCATTGATCCAACTTAAAATCATAGTCAAAGGCGGAAACATCTCCACCGCTTAAAGCCGCTATCTCCAATACCAATCCTTTAATAAAAAGAACCAGCTCGTTATCACTTTCCGCAAATGTGGAACCATTATGCGGTGTTCCGATTGTTGTGACACTGTGGATCCAATCTTGGTTGCCTTTGAATAAAGGTGACAACTCCTCACCCGGAATGGATGCTGCATACGCTTGTTCCTCCACATTTCCGTCAATCAGCAAATCCACTAATGCCCTGCTTGTCAGCCCGCCCATACTATGGCCAATCAAATGAATTGGATGCTCGCTGTCCCATTGCGGATAAATGCCTTTATACGTGCGGCCGTAACGGCTATGCCCATAACTTTCAGCGTGAAAAGCCCCATAATCCACCGTTCCGCCTTTTATATAATAATAAAGTTCTATAGCCCGATCATAATTGCTCGAGATCGGTCCTACAGCAGCTGTATAAGTTGTATAACCTTTAGTATTCAAATGCTTCTCAAAATCGTTCAACCCGCCCCAATATTTAAGACCGAACACTTCATCACGGCCCCAGCCTGCCAAACCATGAACAAATATAATCGGGTAATCATTTTTTTGAATAAACGAGCTGACCTGCTCTTCCTTTACTCCATCTCTCATCATCACTGCCCCCAAAAGCAAGAAAAGAATGATGAAACTAATCGCAAATATTCTCGCCATTCTCTTTCCCTCTTCCTGTCAGCTATTTTATTGATAGTATGTACCTGTTCAAACGAATCAATCTAGCATATTATATTGCAATACATGCTTTAACCGGTCCAATCAAACGATTGATTAAATCACTGAACCGTAAATTGACCTCAGACAACTTATGGTACAAAGAACCGACCTTCTGCTGACTGGTCCATACAAAATAAAAAAAATAATGCCCCAACCATCGCAGTCGTTATTCCCCAAAAAATACTCTAATCATTAACACATAACAAAAATCATATTTTTGGATTATTTTACCTATTAGATGTACACTTACATTAAAGCAGAGAAAGAGGCGATTGTTGTGAACAGAATCATTTTATTTGACGGAGAATGCAATTTTTGTGACAGTAGCGTCCAGTTTATCATTAAACGTGACAGAAATGCCCGCTTTCACTTTGCCTCGATTCAAAGCAATATCGGACAAAAACTATTAACAGACCTTCAAGTTTCTCCGCATTTAGATAGTCTAATCTTGATTGAAAATGGTCAATGGCACTCCCAGTCTACCGCCGCTCTGTACATTAGCCGAAATTTAAATGGAGGCTGGAAGCTGCTCTCAGCTCTGCTTCTTGTACCAAAGCCAATGCGGGATATAATTTATAAATTCATAGCCAAAAACAGATACAAATGGTTCGGTAAAAAAGAGGCCTGTATGCTGCCTTCTACCGAAATAAGAAAACGATTTTTATCCTGATTAATTGGGGGTATTTATGAAAAAAGTAGTTTTAGCAGGTGGTACCGGATTTATAGGTCAATACTTCCAAAAACGATTCCAAGAGCTTGGATATGAGCTGCTAATAATTTCAAGACAATCTCCGCACATTTCCTGGGAGGACCAAGACGGCATAACGGAAGCGTTAGAAGATGCGGATCTTCTCATTAATCTTGCCGGCAAGTCTGTCAATTGCCGCTACAACGAAACGAATAAACGGGAAATCTTAGAATCAAGAAAACGGACAACAGCATTATTGGGCAATAGTGTGTTGGCATGCGGCAATCCTCCGAAGCTATGGGTTAACTCAAGTACAGCGACAATTTATCGACATGCTGAGGACCGTCCGATGACAGAAGAAAATGGCGAGATTGGTTCTGGCTTTTCTGTTGATGTGGCGACAAGCTGGGAGAAGACTTTCTTCGATTTCAAATTGCCTGAGACACGTCAAGCTGCTTTGCGTATAGCAATTGTTTTAGGCAAAGACGGTGGTGTCATGACTCCTTATCGTAATCTCGCCAAGTTCGGGTTAGGCGGCATTCAAGGAAATGGCAGACAAAAATTCAGCTGGATACATATCGAGGACTTATTTCGAATCATTCTCTTCTTGAAAGACCGTGAAGACTTAAGCGGCGTCTTTAATTGCTCTTCCCCATGTCCAGTCAGCAACCATGAGATGATGCAAACATTGCGCCAAATCATGAACGTACCATTCGGCCTCCCGAGTCCGAAATGGCTGCTCGAGTTCGGCTCTATTTTCATCCGCACTGAAACAGAGTTAGTATTAAAAAGCCGCTGGGTCATTCCGGAACGATTACAGCGTGAAGGCTTCACATTCACCTTTGAAACTCTGAACGATACCTTTCAAGATATCATTTAAAATCAATAAATCAAAAGCTGGAAAGGTCTCAATTATTGTTGAGTCTCAACCAGCTTTTTTTATTGATTTATCTAAACAATTTGTTTTTTCGCCACTCTATATATTACGGACATATGTCCTTGTAATAGAATAACAAAGTTCGTATTATACTAAAGGCAACTTTTGATGGGCCATAATCAATAGTCAATCTCTATTTTGGCAGATACTATTGAAATAATTTTTTTATTGAAAGAGTGGGATTTTTTTGTTCAGTATTATCATTGCAATTATCGGAATCGCCCTGTTACTTGGGGTCGCTTTCTTACTGTCGAATGACAAAAAGAATATAAACTTCAAAGCTGTCGGAATTATGATCGGCTTACAATTACTGGTCTCTTGGTTACTGTTAAGCACAAAAGCTGGTCTTAATGTAATCGCAGCAGTTTCTAGAGCGTTTGAAAAGTTACTTTCTTACGGATATGAAGGTATTGACTTTGTAGTTGGCGGATGGATTCCTGATGGTGGATCACCTTTCTTCGTCAACGTACTGTTACCAGTTGTTTTCACAGCTGCATTGCTATCGTTGCTAACACACTTAAGAATACTTCCTTATATTATTAAATACTTAGGCGGACTTCTTTCGAAAATTACCGGTTTACCGCAAGTTGAGAGCTTCAATGCCATTAACTCGGTTTTCTTCGGTCAGTCTGAAGCAATTCTAGCTATTAAATCTCAAATCGACCACCTGAATAAGAATCGCTTATTCATCGTTTCAACATCAGCAATGGCAAGTGTTTCAGCAGCATTAATTGCTTCGTACATGACAATGCTTCCTGCTAAATATGTTCTTGTTGGTGTTATTCTTAACATGTTCAGCGGTCTGATTGTTGCTTCTATCATTACGCCTGTAAAAGCATCAAAAGAAGACAGAGAAATTGTAATCGACGATATGATTCATACGAAAAATGTTTTCGATGCTATCGGTACAGGTGCCATCGATGGTGGTAAAGTTACACTGATTGTTGGTGCTATGTTAATCGGTTACCTAGGATTACTTGCTCTATTAAACGGTATCTTTAATGGGATCTTCGGTATGGATTTAACAACAATGATTGGTTATGTATTCTCTCCAATCGCATACTTGATGGGTGTTCCTTCAAGTGAAATTTTAACATCTGGCTCTATTATGGGTACAAAACTTCTATCAAATGAATTCGTAGCGATTCTGCAATTACAGCCATTACTTGATGTGCTTTCTACAAAAGCATCAGCTGTGCTAAGCACATTCTTAGTCTCGTTTGCAAACTTCAGCTCAATCGGTATTATTGCTGGTGCTGTTCAAGCAATTAATGGAGCGAAGGCTAAAGAAGTTAGTTCATTCGGTTTAAAACTTTTATTAGTTGCAACAATGGCATCAATCCTATCTGCTACTGTCGTAGGTCTATTTGCATAATCCCCCAAAAAGAACTTCAGCACATGTGCTGAAGTTCTTTTTTATTTCCCTCTCAATCAAACATTCGATTGATTAAGTTCAGTATAGAAAATGTAGGTTATTGTCACTTTTTACTCTAGATTATTTCCCAAGAAATACGAACTTGTGACAAGTTAATATATATAACGGCAAGACTCTTCCTTCCACCGTCAAATTTCTACAAACACCGCTTTTAACGTATTATAAGTTACGACAAAATAAAGAAAATCACATAAAAAAACTCGCCAATTTCGACGAGTTTTTTTGTTTTAATATATACTAATTAAAATTTATCCTTATTCAACAGTTACACTTTTCGCAAGGTTACGCGGTTTGTCTACGTCACAGTCGCGGTGTAGCGCAGCGTAGTAAGCGATTAGTTGTAATGGAACGACAGAGACAAGAGGTGTTAACAGTTCATGAACAGCTGGAATTACGAATGCATCATCGTCTTCTTCCAGACCTTTCATGGAAATAACACATGGATATGCACCACGGGCAACTACTTCTTTCACGTTGCCGCGAATGCTTAAATTAACCAATTCTTGTGTAGCAAGAGCGATAACCGGAGTGCCTTCTTCGATTAAGGCAATTGTACCGTGCTTCAGCTCGCCTCCTGCAAAGCCTTCAGCTTGAATATAGGAAATCTCTTTCAGCTTCAAAGCGCCCTCTAAACCAACGAAAAAGTCCACTGAACGGCCGATGAAGAAACAATTGCGTGTCACAGACAGGTATTCTCTTGCGACTCCTTCTAACATTTCTTTAGAATTGCAAAGTACTTCCATTGCATTCGCTACAATTCCAAGCTCATGCACTAAATCAAGTTTTTGCTCAAGACCTCTTGATACGCCAGTAACGTACGCTAAGATTGAAAGCACTGTGATTTGCGCTGTGTAAGCTTTTGTAGAAGCTACTGCAATTTCAGGACCTGCATGCAATAGTAATGTGTAATCCGCTTCACGTGAAAGTGTTGATCCCGGAACGTTTGTGATCGTCAATGCTTTATGACCAAGTTCTTTAACAGATACTAGTACCGCACGGCTATCGGCTGTTTCACCGCTTTGTGAGATAAAGATGAATAAAGGTTTTTCAGACAATAACGGCATATTGTAGTTGAACTCAGAAGCTACATGCACCTCTACCGGAATTTTAGCCATGTTTTCGATGTACTGTTTTCCGACAAGACCAGCATGATAGCTAGTTCCGCAAGCAACAATATAAATACGGTCTGCTTCATTCATTGCCGCTAAAATATCCTCAGCAATTGTAAGCTCACCCGCTGCATTTTGATATGCCTGAACAATTTTACGAGTAACTAGCGGCTGCTCGTCAATTTCTTTAAGCATATAGTGCGGGTAAGTACCTTTTTCAATATCGCTCATGTCCAGTTCAGCTGTGTAAGGCTCGCGCTCTACCACTGTGCCATCTAGCTTTTTGATAGTAACGTTCTCTTGAGTAACAATTACCATCTCTTTATCCATTAGCTCAATGAAACGGTCTGTTACTTGAAGCATAGCCATTGCATCAGATGCCACAACGTTAAATCCATCACCAACACCGATTAATAACGGACTTTTGTTTTTCCCAACAAAAATTGTTCCGTTATTATGGTCATCTAAAAGAGCAAGTGCATAAGAACCTTTTAAAAGCGAAAGCGTTTTGCGGAACGCTTCTTCAACAGATAAGTTTTCTTCAGTAGCAAATTTGTCAACTAATGCCACGATTACTTCTGTATCTGTATCACTTTTAAAAGTAACGTCTTTTAAATACTCGCGTTTTAAGATTTCATAGTTCTCGATTACACCGTTATGAACTAACGTAAAACGAGAAGAATTACTTTGGTGAGGGTGCGCATTTCTTACGCTTGGCACACCGTGAGTCGCCCAGCGTGTATGACCGATTCCGGTTTGAGCAGCCACATCTGCATCCACTACTTCACGAAGGTCAGCAATGCGACCTTTCTCTTTGAATACTTGGATGCCATTGTTATTGACAACTGCGATCCCTGCTGAGTCGTAACCTCTATATTCCAGCTTTTCTAAGCCCTTTAACAAGATTTCCTTTGCATCTTGGTTTCCAATATATCCAACGATTCCACACATACTTGATTTCCTCCTATTAGCAGAAGGAGACAAGAATGTCAGAGGACATTCCTGTCCCCTTATCTCTTATTATTATATCATAGTGCATTTTCAACTCTTTGTGCAAAAAGTTACCTTTTTGTTTTGGAGTGGAAATATACAGCTGTGCACCGCAACTGGGAGGCACCCGCCGAAATTCGATAAACCTCCACCTCGTCAACTAAACGCTCTCCGTACCGTTTAGTTCAGGCGCTTTTAAAAGATCATTTATTGCCAAGATAAATGTCCGGTCCCCCTCTAACATTTATTCGGAGACATGCCTTAATAGCGCATGATAATTAACTATAACCGATGCTAAAAATTCCGTCAACAGCATTACAGGATAAAAGGAAAAAAATCCCTTCTCTTTTAGACTATTCTTATCAATTGAATGCGTGCTGACTTTACTTTATTTTGTTTGATAATAGTACCTATTCCATCTGACTTTTACCATTTTTCACAACTCAATGAACTATTTTAGAATAATAAAGAATCAGCGACCAATAGCTCAAAAGTCGCTGACCCTTTTATTATATTATTCCTGTAATCCCATTTCCTCTTTAACAACAGAACTGATGCGTTCTACATATTCATCGCATTTTTCTTGAGTTGGCGCTTCCGCCATTACGCGAACAAGCGGCTCTGTACCGGATGGACGCACAAGAATTCGTCCGTTGCCTGCCATCTCTTCTTCCACTTCAGCAATGATTGCCGCTACTTTTTCATTTTCTGTAACGTGGTGCTTATCTGTCACACGCACATTGACAAGTTTTTGCGGATACTTGGTCATTTCGCCAGCTAATTCTTCTAAAGATAAGCCTGTCATTTTCATGATATTCACTAACTGCAGACCTGTTAACAGCCCATCTCCAGTTGTGTTGTAATCAAGGAAAATGATATGTCCTGATTGCTCCCCACCAAGGCTGTAACCACCTTTTTTCATTTCTTCTACAACATAACGATCCCCAACTGCTGTTTGAGCGCTCTTGATTCCTTGCTCTTCTAAAGCTTTGTAGTATCCCAAGTTACTCATAACCGTTGAAACGATTGTACTATGCTTTAATCGTCCAGTTTGGTTTAAATATTTTCCGCAAATATATAAAATTTGGTCGCCGTCGACCACATTGCCTTTTGCATCTACAGCAATTAGACGGTCACCGTCGCCATCAAAGGCTAAACCGATATCTGCTCCTTTTTCAAGAACAAAAGATGCTAATGCTTCGGGATGAGTCGAGCCAACTCCATCGTTGATATTCAAACCATTTGGAGAAGAACCCATCGTTGAAATGTCTGCATCTAAGTCAGCAAACAGATGTGTTGCAAGTGAGGATGTCGCTCCATGCGCACAATCAAGAGCCACATGAATATTTGTAAAGTCCTCTTCTACTGACTGCTTTAAGTAAGATAAATACTTTTGACCGCCTTCGAAATAGTCATTAACCTGACCTAAGTCTCCGCCTATCGGTCTTGGTAATGTATCCTCTTCCATATCCATTAATTGCTCTATTTCTTCTTCTTGTTCATCCGACAGTTTAAAACCGTCGCTGCCGAAGAATTTTATCCCATTATCTGCAACTGGGTTATGAGAAGCTGAAATCATAACACCTGCATCAGCGCTTAAAGCTTTCGTCAAATACGCAACCCCCGGAGTTGAAATGACACCAAGACGCATTACTTCCGCACCAATTGACAGCAATCCTGCAACAAGTGCTCCTTCTAACATATGTCCTGAAATACGAGTATCACGACCAATCACTACTTTCGGTCTATCATTTGTATGTTTTGTTAAAACGTAACCTCCGAAGCGCCCTAATTTAAATGCTAACTCAGGCGTCAGCTCGCTATTCGCTACACCTCTTACTCCGTCAGTTCCAAAATATTTACCCATGTTAAAATATCTCTCCTTCAAAGTGTTTTACTGTGATAAGTACACAATAAAATTTGTATCAATTTCGGTATACTATATATATGAACTACCTTAAATATAATCAAAGTAGACATTCACCTTATGTTGGACTCTCCTTCTTTACAATCGATACCTTCGCGACTGAAACAGATGACTTCGCTTCAGTATTGTTCGGTGTATTGACCGTAACCGGCGCACTATGCTCGCCTTCTCCTAAATCGGTAACGTCAATAGATACCTGAATATCGGAAGACTTTAAACCGTTTATTATACTTTTCTTTCCGGTAAGCGATACATTCGTTACGCCTTGCGAAGGCTCTATAAAGGATAATTCATAAGTATCCTCCAGGCCTACATATTGTATGCGCAGGTTAGAAAACACTCTGGAAACATCTACATCCTCATTTTCCGTGTTTTCATCCGGATTGTCCTCTTCAGTATCTGCATTTGACTTCACTGTAATCTTGACCGTTACTTCTTCAGCAGATGAAGCTGTGATTCCTTCCGGTAAGTCGATAGGCATAGTTACTGTCGTGTTCTCTTTAATATTGCTTATATCCACAGGCAATTGAAGATCTTCTATTGTATCAAGTACCTTCTGTTTGCCGTACAATGTAATTTCACTCGGCTGCACTTCAATGTCCTCAATCGTCACTCCTGAAGCTGGCTCTCCGGATTCAACAGGGACTATGCTCATAGTTTTGCTTGGACTGACAATCGGCACCTCGACTTCTACTGTCCCAGGGTCTATTTCAACCTCCAGCTTATTGTAGTTCTCATCAAAAGCTTGTACTGGGGCTTTGAGCGTGACAGAGTCATTCACGCCTTCTTGCAGATTGATAATTGCTTTTACATATGCAATGCTATCAATTGTGCTTTTAGCTCCAGTTACTTCAACCGTTGTCGGATTGACAGTTGGCGCTTCAGCTATGTAGCCATCCTCTAAAAGCGAGCGATCAAATTCCGGCGTAACAGTAAATTTCTTCGTAATCTTCTCCTCAATCGTCACTTCAACAGTTCTGGGATCAACTGTTGCTGTCAATCGATCATTCAAATCTCTTACTTCAATTGCGACACTTCTTGTCCCTAATTCTATTTCTTGATCTGACAGATCGATAAACAAACTGAAATCCCGTGAATTCTTGGTGATAACCAATAAGTTTTTTGGCCCTTCAAGAGTTACATCAACTGTTTCCGGAACACCTGTTACTACAAGATTATCCCGATCATAATATACTTCGACCGGTACAGATTCAATAACCACTGTATCCGTTTGCGCAGGTGTGTTAAACGAAGAAGAGCCGGAGCCGATATCAAAGTTAGTTGATATGTATAACAAAGCTGCCAATACTAAAGCAACGACTTTTAAGAACCATGGAGTTTCAAAAAGCTTATCCATTTTTCTTCGCCCTCCAGTTCCAACGGGATTGAGTCATTGGCTTAGATGAGCTCGATAACTCTTGATCCAGCATATCCTTAAATTCTTCCGGTGTTAAATCTCGATGCAATTCTCCATTTTTCGTTAAAGAGATGCTGCCTGTTTCTTCCGACACCACAACAGTCAAGCAATCTGTCACTTCACTAATTCCAAGTGCAGCACGGTGACGCGTTCCCAATTCTTTTGAGATAAAAGGACTTTCAGACAACGGTAAATAACAAGCTGCCGCTGCTACTTTCTGTTTCTGAAGAATAACTGCTCCATCATGTAACGGAGTATTAGGAATGAAAATATTGATTAAAATTTCTGATGTGATTTTTGAATCGATTTCAATGCCCGTTTCAATATACTCATTCAAGCCGGTTTCACGTTCGATTGAAATAAGTGCTCCGATGCGACGCTTTGCCATATAGGCAGTTGCAGTCGTAATCGCATTGATCATTTGCTCACGTTCATCCTCTTCCTGAGCAACACTGCGTGAAAATAGCTTTCCTCGGCCGATTTGCTCCAGGGCCCGCCTCAACTCTGGTTGGAAGATAATAATGATTGCAATGAAACCCCAACTCAACGCTTCACCCATTAGCCAACTCAACGTTCTAAAACCGATCAAATCACTTAATACCTTAACGACAACAATAACAAAAATGCCTTTTAATAACTGAACGGCCTTCGTTCCCTTAATGACCATCAGCAATTTATATATAACAAACCATATTAGGATAATATCTAAAAGATTTATGATTATATCAAGGAAAGTAAAGTTCTCTAGTGACATGTTACTTCCTCCACTTTAGTATTGAAAACCTTTAATAAACTTCATTAACTGTACCATTATAACATATAATAACCTTAGTCTAATTAAAACCATACATGAAAAATGCAATAAATTTGTACACTTTGTTTAGTTGGAAGGTTTCAGTAAATCATACCATTTGAAAAGAGAAGGTACCATCCGCATTAATTGGATGGTACCTTCTCTTGCTCTTTAAATAAGTTAGTGAATTCTTTGCCGGACTCTTTTATCTTAAACCATAACCATTCAAATACTTGGTCAACTTCTTGAATCTCACCTGTTACATTTCCTGCAGATGCCATTAACTTTTCTCCGTTGATGATAGTCACATTGCCGTCTACTTCCCCTTCAATTCGTATATTGCCATTACGGACAACAATATCTCCCGTCACCACTTTTCCTTCCGGCACTACAACAGTGTCTTGCTCAACTTGCAATTCAGGCTGGTTAGAAAATGATAGATGCTGGTCTCCTTGCCAACTGGAGAACAATGCCCCTCCCATTAATATAGTGAATAAAGAAGCTGCAGTGAAGAAAGGATGCTTTTTGAACCATCTTTGTACGCTCACCTTACGTTTTTCTTTTGGTAAAGCTGCCATTACCTTTGATGTGAAATCAGCAGGAGCTACAATGTGGGACGTGCTTTGTACCAATGCAATTGCCCTTTTCAACTCGTGAAAATATGCCTTGCAATCATTGCATTCATGCAGATGAATTCTGAGCATATTTTCATGTTCTTTGCTAATTTCCTCATCTAAATATTCATGCATGTATAAAATTACTTCTTCTGAACATTTCAATATAATCACCTGCTTATTATAAATTACTCAGTTGTTTTCTTAATGCTTCCCGTCCTCGATGAATCCTTGTTTTAACAGTTCCGATAGGCATATCAAGTATTTCAGATATTTCTTTAAGAGACAGTTCATCAATATACTTCAATACAATGACAGAACGGTATTTCTCCGGTAAGCTCAATATTTCCTTTTGAATGGTATCATGCAGCTCCAGACTTTCAACCTCATCAACAGGATCTTCCGCATCTGCTGCAATATGCGAATACATATTCAAACCGTCCGTACCTGCTACTTCAGCATCTAAATAAAAGTCCGGTTTCTTCTTACGTATTCGATCAATACATAAGTTCGTTGCTATTCTGTATAACCAAGTCGAGAATTTCAGCTTAATGTTAAAAGTGTGGATGTTGACATATGCTCTTACAAACGCTTCCTGTGCCATATCTTCAGCTTCATGCCGATTGCCAAGCATACGAAAACACAGCTGAAATACTTTGTCTTTATAAATTTCAACTATTTCTCCAAATGCATTTTGATCCCCTTTTAAAACCTCTTTAATCCTCTGTTTAACTAGTAATTCCATTTTCTAATTAACCTCCGCCCCGCGGGCTATGCTCTAATTACGTTTCTTCTTTAAAAAAGGTTTCAAATATATATGAGACTATATTATCAAATTCTGCTAATTAAGGCATAGAATTTACAGTTTTTTCGAATAAAACAGCAAGCTTCAGAAAATATACCACATTTTAACGAACGTCGTTTTATGATATAAAAAAAGTCACAAACCAATGAGATTTGTGACGTAATAGTATTTATGTAGTGTATGGTGGAGCCTAGCGGGATCGAACCGCTGACCTCCTGCGTGCAAGGCAGGCGCTCTCCCAGCTGAGCTAAGGCCCCTTAATATGTATATAAGCGGAAGACGGGATTCGAACCCGCGACCCCAACCTTGGCAAGGTTGTATTCTACCACTGAACTACTTCCGCACCCGGAAAATTAAAATAAAGTGAGCCATGAAGGACTCGAACCTTCGACCCTCTGATTAAAAGTCAGATGCTCTACCAACTGAGCTAATGGCTCTAAAATGGCTGGGCTAGAAGGATTCGAACCTTCGCATGACGGAATCAAAATCCGTTGCCTTACCGCTTGGCTATAGCCCAATAATATTTATTGTATAAAATGGTGGAGGGGGACGGATTCGAACCGCCGAACCCGGAGGGAGCGGATTTACAGTCCGCCGCGTTTAGCCACTTCGCTACCCCTCCACTATAAAATTGAAAATAGAAATGGTGCCGGCGATAGGAGTCGAACCCACGACCTACTGATTACAAGTCAGTTGCTCTACCAACTGAGCTACACCGGCGATATATTAAGTATTATTTATTTACTACCGCTTCACTGTTTTCGTCATCTAGACCTAAGAAAGAGTAGTCAAGATGTGGCTCGCTCTGTATGCTGTATTCAATCTACGAAGCATATTCGAACGTGCTCTACCAACTAAGCTACACCGTCATAAAAATATGGTGGAGGATGACGGGATCGAACCGCCGACCCCCTGCTTGTAAGGCAGGTGCTCTCCCAGCTGAGCTAATCCTCCATTATGTGGTGACCCGTACGGGATTCGAACCCGTGTTACCGCCGTGAAAGGGCGGTGTCTTAACCGCTTGACCAACGGGCCACATTCATTAAATAAGCTTCCAACCGGGCTCGAACCGGTGACCTCTTCCTTACCATGGAAGTGCTCTACCTGCTGAGCTATGGAAGCAAGAAATATGGCTCCGCAGGTAGGATTCGAACCTACGACCGCTCGGTTAACAGCCGAGTGCTCTACCACTGAGCTACTGCGGAATAATATTAGCCTGGCAACGTCCTACTCTCACAGGGGGAAACCCCCAACTACCATCGGCGCTGAAAAGCTTAACTTCCGTGTTCGGAATGGGAACGGGTGTGACCTTTTCGCCATCATTAC
>NZ_JACXSI010000028.1 GCF_014712675.1 Peribacillus faecalis
ATCTGTCCGCTCGACTTGCATGTATTAGGCACGCCGCCAGCGTTCGTCCTGAGCCAGGATCAAACTCTCCAAAAAGTGTTTGATAAAGCTCATAAAATAAAAAGTTTTGTTCCGGTCAATGCCGAAACGTTTTATTAGAATTAACGTTGACGTTTTTGTTTTGTTTAGTTTTCAAAGATCAATCGTTTGTCGTTAGCGACAACTTTTATATCATAACATTTTGTTATTTCGTTGTCAACAACTTTTTCTTCTTAACTTCTCTTCGGAAGCAACTTTATTATATTAACATAAAGTTCTTTTTCTCGTCAACCTCTTTTTTATATGAGATTTTCGTTTAGTGCTGCGTTCAGCAGCAACGAATATAAATATACCACCGTACTCTTTCCATTGCAACTAGTTTTTTAAAAAAGTTTATTAAAATAAAAAAGGGACTTCTACATTTAGAAGATTTCCCTTCATCAATACATTATGCTTTATTCCCTATTAACTCTTTTACCTGATTGCGCAAAGCTGACTTTAGGAATTTCCCGACGGACGTTTTTGGTATTTCTTCTATAAAAAGAATATCATCCGGAAGCGACCATTTCGCAACTTGCGGCCTTAAGTGTTCCAATATATCTTCTTTTGTTATTTTGTCTTTATACGTTTCCTTCACAACAACACAGGCAATCGGGCGTTCTTGCCACTTCGGATCTGGAACAGCGACTACACACGCCTCAAAAACTCCTTCATAAGACATAATTGCATTTTCCAAATCGACAGATGAAATCCATTCTCCGCCACTTTTTATTAAATCCTTCGTACGGTCAACTATCTTGACATTCCCTTCTCCATCAACTGTCACTACATCACCTGTATGGAGCCATCCGTCTCTGAACGCCTCATCCGAGCAGTCGTCATTATAATACTCATCAGCAATCCAAGGGCCACGAAGCAGTAACTCACCCATTTCTTGGTCATCCCAAGCTACTTCTCCATTAGCACCGACAACTTTCCTTTCTAATCCCGGTACCAGAAGGCCTTGCTTTGCTCGGATTGTCAGAACATCTTCTTCTGCTAAGTTACCCTGATAACTCTTTAATGTTGAAATTGTCACTAACGGAGTAGTCTCCGTCATACCGTATGCATGGCAGAATGGAATATTGTACTTATTTTCGAATGTATGAATCAACCCTTTCGGAGCCGCAGATCCTCCGCACAATACAGCTCGTAAAGATGATGTATTATAATCCCCTTTTTCAAGTTCATTTAAAAGAGCAAGCCAAATGGTCGGCACCCCTGCTGTAATCGTCACTTTTTCATCTTGAATGAGCTGGGCTAATAGAGCAGGTGTGAATTGCGGTCCGGGCAATACTTGAGTAGTGCCGAACCAAGTCGATGCAAACGGCAAACCCCAAGCATTCACATGGAACATCGGTACAACTGGCATCGCAACATCCCTTTCTGATACAGCTGTTGTATCAACCAATCCAAGTGCATACGTATGGAGAACAATCGCTCGATGGGAATAAACAACACCTTTCGGAAGACCGGTTGTCGCAGAAGTATAACAAAGACCAGCCGGATCATTTTCATCAATATCCTTTACAAATGGAAATGACGGGTTACTTTCTGTCAGTAATTGCTCGTAAGAATATAAAAATTCATTTGAACTTTCAGGTAATTGATCTTTGTCTGTCATGACGATGTATGCCTCTACTGTTTTAAAAGCAGGAGCCAATTTTTCCACTAACGGTCATAAATCTTCATCAACCAGTAACACTTTATCCTCTGCATGATTAACGATATGAATAATATGTTCGGGATTTAAGCGCAAATTAATTGTGTGCAATACCGCCCCAAGTCCCAGCGCCGCGAAATACGTCTCTAAGTGACGATGATGGTTCCAGGCAAGCGTACCAACGCGGTCGCCCTTTTGGACACCTAATTTTTCTAGCGCATGAGCAAGCCGGCGGGTACGTTCACCAATTTGTTTATAAGTAAATCGGTGAATGCTTGTATGAGTACGAGATACCACTGTCTTTTTACTGAAAAACTTTTCTGCTCGTTCTAGAAGTGATGCAACTGTTAACTGTACATTCATCACGTTACATAACCACCTTCTTTTAATTTGACAAGCTTTTGTTTGACAATAGTTGTGATATTGGCACTCATGTTATATGAAAGCAAAGAATAAAGTCATTTATTCCAATCTTTCAATAATGGTTGCGTTAGCCATGCCGTTCCCTTCGCACATCGCCTGTAGCCCATATCGGCCTCCGGTTTTCTCCAAGTACTGAAGCATTGTAATCATCAGCCTCGCTCCGCTCGCACCAAGAGGATGTCCAAGCGCAATTGCTCCGCCATAAGGATTGATTTTTTCATCCGGTACATTTGTTTCTTTCTGCCATGCCAGTACAACTGAGGCAAAGGCTTCGTTTATTTCAAAAACATCAATGTCCTCGACAGACAATCCAGCCTTGAATAAAGCTTTTTCAGTTGCCGGAATTGGACCAAGCAGCATGTAAGTCGGATCGGAACCGATGACGACTCGCGTATGAATACGGAATTTCGGTGTAAAGCCTAAACGTTCAGCAACAGACTTCTCCATAATTAGTAAGGCTGCAGCCCCGTCACTTATTTGACTGGAATTGCCGGCTGTAACGAGACCATCCTCTTTAAAAGCCGGTCTTAATTGAGATAGTTTTTGCAGTGAGGTGTCTTCTCGAGGTCCTGAATCGAATCTAAAATTGAATTGATCGCCTTCATCATCTTCTACTTCGCAAGGAATGATATGCTCATTAAATACACCCGCTTCAATTGCACGAAGAGCCTTTTGATGGCTATTAAATGAAAACAAATCTAAATCTTCTCGTGTCAACTGGTACTTGCGGGCAATCCTCTCTGCAGACATTCCTTGATGAATAATTTCGTAGGCTCCGGTCAGCTTTTGGCTTAGTTTCGCATCTAGGTAATTGGAGCCGATCGGTATTCTCGACATACTTTCTACTCCGCCGGCAATAACAATATCCATATCTCCGGATAAAATCGCTTGTGCAGCAAAATGAACTGCCTGTTGGCTAGAGCCGCACTGACGGTCGATCGTTACACCCGGCACCTCAATCGGCAATCCGGCAATTAAAGATGCAACTCTAGCAATATCCCCCGCTTGCTCACCCACTTGAGAAACACAGCCTAAAATCACATCTTCTATTAAAAGAGGATCAACTTTCGAACGACTCACTAATTCCGCAATAACCAACGCTGCCAGTTCATCCGGTCTGAAACTTTTTAAATGACCATTTTTTCTTCCCACTGGTGTTCTTACCATCTCTACAATAACTGCTTCTCTCATCTATCATACCTCCAATTCTATAATCCCAATCTCTTGGCAATGATGACTTTCATAATCTCATTTGTGCCCGCATAAATACTGGCGACAGGAATGTCGCGATACCTTCTAGCAATCTTGTATTCTTCCATATATCCATAGCCTCCATGAAGTTGCATGCATTGAACCGCGATACCACGAGCCATCTCCGTCAGTTTCCATTTTGCCATCGATACTTTTGTCACAACATCTTCTCCCGCTATATGCTCAGCAATCAGCTGATCGAGAAAAGCTCTCCCCATTTCGATATCCGTTGCCATCTCGGCTATCTTAAACTGTGTATTTTGAAATGAAGCGATTGGCTTTCCAAAGGCAGTACGGCTTTTAATATATTCCAATGTCATATCAAGCATCTCCTCTGCCGCTACTTGTGCAGCTAATGCTACAACTAACCTCTCCTGCTGAAGTTTATCCATCATATATTGAAAACCGTGCCCTTCTTTGCCTAGCAAATTCTCTTTCGGTACCCGGCATTCATCAAAAATAAGTTCCGCAGTATCTTGAGAGTGAAGACCGACTTTATCCAGGTGTTTCCCTTTAGAGAAACCGGCAGTCTCTTTCTCAATCAAAAGCAAACTAATTCCTTTATGCTTAGGTACAGCATTCAGATCAGTTTTACATGCTACTAAAACTAAATCTGCGTGAATACCATTTGTGATAAATGTTTTTTGTCCGTTAACGATGTAAGAATCACCCTGTAGTACAGCCGTCGTTGAGATACCGGCTAAGTCAGATCCAGCGCCCGGTTCCGTCATTGCAATAGCTGTAATGATTTCCCCCGTCGCGCACTTTGGCAGATAACGTCGCTTCTGCGCTTCTGTTCCATAGGCAATAATATAAGGAACAACGATATCATTATGCAGGTTGATGCCGACAGTCCCGGAGCCGACTTTCTCCAATTCCTCATTAATAACGACAGAATATCCCCAATCTGTGCCGCTCCCTCCATATTCCTCAGGTAGATCAGGGCATAAAAAGCCGTTCTCTCCCATTTTTCTCCAAAACTCCCGAGGTATAATGTGATCATTTTCCCATTGTTCATAGTAAGGATAGGCTTCCTTCTCCAAAAACTTGCGGAATGCTTTACGAAATTGCTCATGATCTTCAGTTAAGTACGGATGTTTCATCCTTGTTCCCCCTATGTATAAATAAAAATGAAATCGCTTCCAAATAATTCTCTTAGACGATAAAAAATTTACACATTAAAACTTAATTGTATAAATTATGTAATTAAATTGTATATTACAAGACCTGTTTTCGCAATGACTGTTTTGGTATTATCTGTTAAAAATAGTTCAATCAATCGATTGATTAAGAAAGAACAAAAGCGTAGGCGCCCCAAAAAAGCATCGTAGGAAACACGAAGAACGACAGTGATTCGATGTTAACTTATCATAAGAGATTAATAGTTTTGCCCAAAATACAAAAAAGCTAATCATTCGCTGTAAAACAGCTTCTGATTAGCTTTTCGGTTCAGACAATTATTTTAAGAAGATAAAGTACAGTATGAATATAACAAATAATCCGTACATAATCGGGTGAATTTCTTTATGACGTTTCGCAACGATCATTGTAATCGGATAGAAAATGAACCCAATCGCAATACCTGTTGCGATGCTATAAGTTAAAGGCATCATAATGATAGTTAAGAATGCCGGAACAGCAATCTCAAAACTTCTCCACTCGATATCACCTAATGATGCTACCATCAGAACACCAACAATAATTAACGCCGGTGCTGTTACAGCAGAAGTAATAACTGCTAATAACGGAGAGAAGAATAACGCTAGCAAGAATAGAATGCCCGTTACGACAGATGCAAAACCTGTGCGCGCCCCCGCACCTACACCCGCTGAAGATTCAACGTAAGATGTAGTTGTTGAAGTACCAAAAATCGCTCCCGTTACTGTTGCAACCGCATCAGAAACTAACGCTCTGCCTGCACGAGGCAATTTATTGTCTTTTACTAATCCAGCTTGATTCGCAACACCCATTAATGTGCCAGCTGTATCAAAGAAATCAACAAACAAGAATGTTAAAACAACAATTAAGAAGTTGATGTTTAAAATTTGCTCACTGAAAATCTCACTACTAGCAAACGCATCAAATGCAGCTCCAAAAGTTGGTGCCACACTTGGAATAGAAGAAACGATTTGACTCGGAACTTCAACCAAGTTAAAAATCATACCAACGATAGCTGTAATAACCATTCCGTAGAAAATGCCGCCATTAACCTTTTTCGCTAACAATACAACTGTTACAACAATTCCGAACACTGCCAATAAAGTGTTACCTGAAGTTAAATCACCCAATACTACAAGCGTAGAATCATCATTTACAATGATGCCCGCTCCTTGTAGACCTACAAACGTAATAAATAAACCGATACCAGCAGCAACAGCATATTTTAGCTGTTCAGGGATGGCATTAATAACTTTTTCACGAATACCTGTAAGTGACAAAATGATAAAAATTAGACCAGAGAACATAACACCTGTTAATGCTGTTTGCCAAGGAATACCCATTCCTAAAACAACCGAAAATGCAAAGAATGCATTCAATCCCATACCCGGTGCCAGGGCAATTGGATATTTCGCAACGATACCCATGATTAAAGTACCAATTGCTGCAGCTAATGCTGTTGCAACGAATACGGAGTCATAGTCCATCCCCGTAGCAGATAGCATGCCCGGATTGACTGCTAAAATATATGCCATTGATAAAAACGTAGTAATACCGCCGACTATTTCACGACGATAATTCGTTCCCAACTCTTCAAATTGGAAATACTTCTTCATTGTTTGTTCCTCCTGATTGTCATTAGCACTTATTTCTTCAGTCATCTAGCCAAATCACAACAAAAAGCTCCGTCCAAGAATGGAACGGAGCACGACAACAAAGAAATGGTTACTGATACGCAAAAAATTATACTAATCTTTCATTCTTTTATGCGTCCAGTTAGATTTCATCGTAGTCAAGCCGTTCACGGCAGCTTGGTAGAGACTTTCGGGCCATATTCCCAAAGATATACGACTAACAATATACTATAAAGATAATTTCAAACTCATAATATCAATGACTTATCGAAATGTCAACCAATAACACGAACATTCTAACTTTTTTTTAATACATAGTTCGCTTTCTATTACAATTTCTAGTAGAAAAGTATGAGTCATCACTAATATTTATGAGAAATATTGTAGTCGCTAAATTTTTTCATTTTAACAAATTTTATATACGAGAATCCTAAAACAAACTCCAATACACCGATGATAAAAAAGATCGGTTGCAAGATGCTAAGATAACCGACAATCGATACTTGAACTAAAATCCAAATGATTAATGCCCCGCCGGCAATCATTGTCGTCATCCATGATATCTCAGGTTTTTTCCATAGCACCAAAGCTGCAGCCAGACTGCCTAAACCGATTACAACAAATAACAATATGCCTGGTATTAAATAATTAGCGAACGGAGAACCATGAAGCCACTTCAACGAAAATCCCATAGTCTTGCCGGAAGGGTCCAACATTAAAGGCGGTCCTCCCGCTAAAGCCCCTACTCCGGTGAATAACAATACAATGAAAGTTGTGATAGTTAAAGGTCGCTCTTTCATTATCCACTCCCCCTTTTATTAGAAGACCTCCCTTTACCTTTACCACATAAAAGAAAGCAGAAACTTTGTCTTCAGTTTCTGCTTCTATGTATCAATTATCGTTTTTTTTAATTATATACTGCATTCCTAATGAATCAGCTGTTACAATAGCTGCTACTATTTCAGCCGGTTCTAGATAACGATTGCCGAACATCGTTTTCTGAGCGCAAATCGATTTAGCGATTTCCCTCAGGCAATCAGCGTCGATATCTTGAATGCCTATATCCTCCAACCGAATTGGCAAACCAAGCTCCCAGAAGAACGCGAGCACCTGAAAAAGTTCACTTGTATTCACATTCTCCAGCACTAGCAGCACTAATGTAGCAAATGAAATATCTTCTTCTCTTGCTGCTGATTTCATCTTCGCAAGACCATTGCAAACGGCATGAATGACTGCATATCGACTATGTACAGAAATCCCCTCTTGCGAATAATAAGAATAATTTATATAAAGGCAGGCTCGTATAGCTCTTTCTAATTGTGGGGTAACAAAATTTTTCTCTACATCTTTAATTGCTTGGACTCCATTTTCCAACAGTTGTTCATAACATTTCTGCAATCGCATAAGTTGACAACTCATTATATCTTCGCGACTGGAAACTTGAGAACTATAGCGTAAAGCCGCTCTTATTTCATAGTAAACAGATAATGTATTTTCAATACCCTTTACGATAAACGGCACCGGAGCGTCTGCAATTGCTTGATTATCAATAATAATCATATCCGGGTCTTGAGCATATATTGCATAATCTTTTGCGAAATTGTCTGAATATGTTCCACAAGAAGCATTAGTGAAAGTGATAAACGGAATTAGGATAAAAGGAGAACCTTTTATGTGTGCTATTCCTTTTGCGATGTCTAATGTGCAACCATTCCCAATTCCAATAACATGGTCAAAGTCTTCCGCTTCTTTCAAAAGCCGTTCAGTAAATACTCCATTGCAAGCTTCACTAGCACTTGCAATCCTATAACTTGATAACGCTCTCATAAAACTTTTGCGGATTTTTTGTGTTATTGTTTCTACAAGCAATGAATCTATAATGATGAAAGACTTTGTACCGTATGGCTTTACATGTTCAGCGAGATTTTCTATTTCTCCCTCTCCATAAATATAGGTGCTTTTAGGCAAGACAGCGCTGTCCATACTCTTCCCCCTCAAATAAACACTATAAGTAGCACACTAATCATGCTCATCTTTTCGCATAATTAGTTACAATTACATCTTAAGGAATCAAATGTTAATAATATTGTAAATAAACTTTCAAAGTTATTTCGATATAATTATATAATAAACTAATTTGTTTATAAATGCACTATATTATATTTGCTGACAATTAAGGGTTTTATTTTACAATACTAAAAATATGACTATAAATTGTAAAGCCCAGCAGTTCTTAATGATTCCTGCTGGGCTTTATCTATAGAATTATTCTATTTCCTTACTCTGCAAAAACATAATCAGGAGAGTAAACACTTATTGAGCTTATACTTTTTTTCGAAATATGGCGTTCCAAGTAATGACAACCAATAGCATCCGCTGACAGGATTGCCGCGACTACATCATCAACAGTCACATCCCCCGGCATATTTCCCATTGTATCTCCCTTTGCACAGGCAATTTCTGCTACTTGTCGAAGCTCTTCAGGATTGATTTCTTTTACACCAAGTTCACCTAACGTGATTGGCAATCCTACACTCGCACAAAGATTCAATACTTCTTCCAGCTCACAATTGCTAGCGTCCTCAAGTACAAGCTGAACAAGTGTGCCAAAAGATACTTTTTCACCGTGATACATTTGGTGCGTATCTTTCATTGCTGTCATGCCGTTATGAATAGCATGGGCTGCTGCCAATCCGCCGCTTTCGAAGCCGACACCACTTAAGTATGTATTGGCTTCAATGACACTTTCAAGTGCTTTTGTTACTGACTTTTGTTCAACGGCAAGTTTGGCCTTTAAGCCGTCTGCCACAATCGTATCGTAACAAAGTCTCGCAAGTGCCATCGCCGCTTTTGTCGGTTTTCCGCCTGCCATTGTATTTCCATTGGAATTAAGAGTCGCTCGCGCTTCGAAATATGTTGCCAGTGCATCACCAATGCCAGCCACCAATAAACGAACTGGCGCATTTGCAATTACTTGGGAATCAACAATGACTGCATCAGGATTTTTTGGTAAAAATAAATACTCCTCAAATACACCCTCTTCTGTGTAAATAACAGAAAGCGCACTGCATGGAGCATCTGTTGACGCTGCTGTTGGAACAATGACAACAGGACATTCTTTATAGTGCGCTGTTGCCTTTGAAGTATCTAATGTTTTACCGCCTCCTACACCAATAGACGTCAAATTCTTTAGATACATCTAACAGTCGGTTAATCTCTACTTTTGAGCACTCTCCGTTAAATTTCTCAAGATGACATTCTGCCTGATGATTATTAAAACTTGATTTCACTTGGTCCCCAAGCACATCGTACAGATAAGAATCAATCAATACGAAAAATTTATTCCCTAGTGTATGAACATGATCATACAACTTTTCCAATTCGCCTTTACCTTGTATATACCTGCTAGTTGAAATGATTTCTTTTGTCATATTCTGTTCCCTCCAGAGATAGTAAGTAATTTTAATCCTAAATTAAACGCTTACCCACTCAATTTCCTTCATGTCGCATATAATTCGGCCCTCTCCGTACACACGTTCCCAATCGGCCTTGAATTGAGCGATGCTGTTATCTGTCATCGGGTGGGAAACCACTGCTTTTAATACATCATAAGGAACTGTCGCTGCATGTCCGCCTACGACCGCGACATCGTGCACTTGTTGAGCATTCTTAAAAGATGCAGCCACTACTTTTGTCGGCAAATTGAAGTTCTCGAACATCGTGACAATATCCGCCACCGTTTGAACACCGCTGCCGCTAAGATTATCGATTCTGTTCACATAAGGAGCGACATAATCCGCTCCCGCTTTAGCAGCCAATAAAGCCTGATTTGCCGTTAAAATCGATGTTGCCGTCACCTTAAAGCCTTCTATTTTCAATTTTTTGATTGCCTTTAGTCCCTCTGGCAAAACCGGAATTTTTATGTATAGATTACCTCCGACCATATCGCGGAGACTATGTGCTTCTCTGACGATTTTTCCAGCTGTGTCGCCTAGTACTTGAACATGAAGCATTGCATCCTCTCCGATCACATGTCGGATAGAACGTAAAATTTCGAAGAATGGCTTTTTCTCTTTTGCGATAATGGATGGGTTCGTCGTAACTCCTTCTACTGGAAATAGATCAAACCCCTCCTGCAATTCTTCAATATTGGCTGTGTCCAAAATATACTGCATATATTCCCCTCCTTATGTTTGTTGTATATGCCATGATAATGACATTAACTATTTCCCTATTAAATGTGAAATAAACACTTCAGAGATTACGAGAAATACCTCATTAGTTGCCCATCTCAACCGCATCTTAACGTTTCCATTATCTAGAGGTTGACTTCCGGGCTTACTCAGAAGCTGAATGTGAGTGAGATGGTCTAAGCAGTTGGACATAGTTATTCCCTACTATCAAAGATACAAAAATAAAAAGTATCAATGATAATAGAGAATAGCTTAATACTGAACGTTCGTTCATGGCTGAAGTTTTTTGTATCACCTTGTTTAGCTATTGCTTTTCGAGCAACACATAACTCATTTAATTTCTGCCCTAAATGTCTTTTGTCGTTATGTGCTCCAGCCCCCGCAGAGACTCAGAAATCCACCCTACACTGTTAACGGTCGCAATCACCTACAATCGCCCGCCATAAACAAGGAAATGGCTGAGATTGAACTCAGGGCGAAGGAGCGTTTTTTTTGCATTGGGAACACTAAAACCCTGACCATATTTAACAAGTTAATGGGCTACCTTGCCTTATCATCCCTAAAGAAAACTTGCCGACTGGCTCGTCTTTTAGCCTGAGGCATTAGTTGCACTTACACTACATACATAAAATTGGCCACTACGTCGAACTACTTCGATTGCGGTCAATTTATACTTCCAATAGTGTAAAAAAGACAATAGGAAACTAGACCTCTTGAGTCTATTTTTTAAAAATGGTAAAATAGTCAAGAAGCTGATAAGGATTTCTTATTCAGTTGAACCTATTCGTTTTAAGTCGCCAGTTGCCGCTGGGGACTTTTTATTTTTTCTCTCAAAATTACTGAATTCATCTACAGTTGCCAATCATCTTTACGATTTTAGGCAATAAAAAAACTCCCTTTCATTTACGATCTAACCTAAATAAAAGAGAGCTATTGTCAAAGTCAAAGTTACGAGTGAAAATCAACTTTCGATATAGAATTTTGTTGCTCACATATTATAGCAAGATTAACGGACGAATTCATACTCGAATAATTACCATTGCAAAATACATATTCAGACAACTACATATTGTTCATCATTCGCAAATACAAAATCAACTTCATCGATTATTCTAGTAAACTCTTTAAACTCGTAATATAGTCTATGCTCCAATTCTTCTGTTGCGAAATGATCCTTATTCCCACTGTTGTCAGTATGTTCAAATGCAGTCATTTGATTGACCGGGGCATCAATCCGGATGCTGCCTTAATCGCCTTGTAATGTCGAGACGATTGGAGCCTTGCAGTCCTTCGCTCCGATACTCACTGCCTTAAAATTGCCGTAATCCATCAATAACGTTCCGCTTGTATCAATCTTCTTCTCAACATTGGCAAGAGTACTCCATTTATTTCAACAAAAGATATAAAGAAAACATCAACTATAAACTAAGCAATTATCAAAAGATGAATAAGCAGCTTGTTTAATCTACAAAAAAGAAACACCCACATTTGCTCATTCTTGAACAAATGTGGGTGTTGCATTTAAATCTTTTACTGCACTATTTTTAGTCATTCTAAAAATACCTTCATATCAATATTTCGCGCAGAACCATTCCATTTACTATCCAACTGATGTTCAATCAGTGTCTATCTCTAAAAACGCTCTAAAGTTATCTCCCCAATCACAAATGGAAGCTACAACAGGTTCTAAAAGTAAACCAATTTCACTTAGCTGATACTCCACTTTAGGAGGGACAACTGGATATACAACTCTAGTAATTATTTTATCTTCTTCTAATTCTCTTAATTGTCTAATCAACATCCGTTGATTGACATTAGGAAGGGATTTTTGTATTTCGTTTAACCTTAGTGGAGATTGTTGAAGCAAACTCCATATGATTGCTATTTTCCAACGTCCGCCTATCACCGATAAAGCCAAATCTTTGCTAGTGAAAAAAGCTTTTTCTTTATAGAGTATTTCCATATATAACCATCCCTTTCTCTGCTTTTATTTTATTTATAGTGACAAAAACGTCAGTATTGTTTAATGAATTGTAATATGTAATTATAAAGGAAGTAAATAGAAAATTCAGAAATTATAGGAAAGAAGGGATTTTTTTGAAAAGCAGAGCTGCTGTTGCATTTAATCCGGGAGAACCACTTAAAATTGTTGAAATAGATGTAGAAGAACCAAAAGCAAAAGAAGTACTAGTAAAAATTTTATATACATCAGTCTGTCATACCGATGCGTTTACATTATCAGGTGATGATCCTGAAGGCGTGTTTCCTGCTGTACTAGGTCATGAAGGAGCTGGAGTTGTCGTTGCTATAGGGGATGATGTGACTTCAGTAAAACCGGGAGACCATGTTATTCCACTATACACTGCTGAATGTGGAAAGTGTAAATTCTGTCGTTCTGGTAAAACAAATTTATGTAGTGCCGTGCGAGAAACTCAAGGTAAAGGTTTAATGCCGGATGGAACAACTCGTTTCTCTTATAATGGAGAGCCTATTTATCATTACATGGGTACAAGTACATTCAGTGAATATACAGTCGTTCCTGAAATCTCTTTAGCAAAAATTGATCCAGATGCTCCACTTGATAAAGTTTGTCTATTCGGATGTGGCGTTACTACAGGTATTGGCGCTGTACACAACACAGCAAAAGTAGAAGAAGGAGCTGTGACAGCCGTATTTGGTCTAGGTGCTATTGGATTAGCTGTTATCCAAGGGCTGGTTCAAGCAAAAGCAAGCCGCATTATTGCCATCGACTTAAATGAGAATAAGTTTGAATTAGCTAAAAAAATGGGGGCAACCGATTTTATAAATCCTTCTAAATTTGACAAACCCATTCAAGAAGTCATCGTTGAAATAACAGATGGAGGAGTAGATTATAGCTTTGAGTGTATCGGAAATGTTGAAGTAATGAAGTCTGCTCTTGAATGTTGTCATAAAGGCTGGGGTGAAAGCACTATTATCGGTGTAGCAGGCGCAGGTAAAGAGATTCACACTCGTCCATTTCAATTAGTAACGGGGCGGGTATGGCGTGGATCAGCCTTTGGTGGAGTTAAAGGAAGAACCCAACTTCCAGGAATGGTTGAAGATTATATGAATGGTGAAATTGATTTAGACTCATTCATCACACACCACTTACACTTTAAAGACATCAATGAGGCGTTTGAGTTGCTTCATAAAGGCGAATCGATCCGTACGATTTTAACCTATGGAGAGTGAGAAAATGAGTCTTAAACTTATTGAAAAACATCGCTCTTTTGGCGGAGAACAATGTAAGTACAGCCATTATTCAGAAACTTTACAATGTAATATGACATTTAGTATCTACTTACCGTCAAATAAAGAAATGAAAAAAATCCCCCTTATTTGGTGGTTATCTGGTTTAACATGTACAGATGATAATTTTAGTCAAAAAAGTGGATTTCAAAGATTGGCTGAAAAATATCAAACAGCAGTCATGATTCCAGATACTTCACCACGTGGAGAACATATTGCTGATGATGATGCATGGGACCTTGGACAAGGTGCAGGTTTTTATTTAAATGCAACAAAAGATTCATGGGCAAAGCATTACAACATGTATACGTATATAGTGGAAGAGTTAACAGCTATTGCGACAACCTTGATACCTATTTTTTCAGGAAAAGAAAGTATAATGGGCCACTCAATGGGAGGGCACGGCGCTTTAGTGATTGGCATGAAAAATAAAGAAAGATTCAAAGCGATTTCTGCTTTCTCTCCTATTTTAAGTCCTAGTCAAGTCCCATGGGGAGTAAAAGCTTTCTCAGCTTATTTAGGTAATGATCAAGCTTCTTGGAAAGAATGGGATGCTTCTGAATTGGTTAAAGAAGCTGGCATGCCGCCTATTCTCATTACGCAAGGAACGCAAGATGAGTTTTACCCAAAACAATTAGATGAAACGATTTTCTTAAAGAATGCCCAGGAAAATAATCAAGCCGTAAGTTACAACAAAATGGAAGATTATGATCATAGCTATTTCTTTATAGCAACTTTCTTAGAAGAACATTTTGCTTTCCACAAAAAGTACTTACGATAAAAAATATGGATTAGAAAATAAAAGTATCCTCATTGCAAATAAATGTGGGTACTTTAGATTTATTTTGTCATAAATAAGTAAGTTGGGAAGGAGAGCTACCTATGGATTTCAAGAAAATATTAGCCAATGACCATGTTAAACCATACTTATTAAAAGCCCGCTATGGAATTGAAAAAGAAAGTCAGCGAGTTGACCTATCAGGAAATTTAGCTAAAACAGATCATCCTAAAAGTATTTCAATAAGAGACAAGCACCCCTATATTCAACGAGATTTTTCAGAAACACAAATTGAATTAATTACACCTGTTACCGAGTCTTTAAAGGAACTGTTTGATTACTTGGCAGCAATCCATGATGTTGCTTATCGTTCTATGAGCGATAATGAAATGCTTTGGCCATTAAGCATGCCGCCACAGTTACCAGAAAAAGAGGAAGACATCGTTATCGCAAAATTAAAAAGTTCTGAAAGCGTTCAATACCGTCAATCTTTAGCGCATTCGTATGGTCGCCGTAAACAGATGCTTTGTGGTACTCATTTCAATTTTGAATTCGGTGATGAGTTACTTCAAGCTTTATTTAACGTCCAATTAGAGATAAAAGATTATCAGCAATTTAAAGAGGAGATTTATCTAAAAGTCACAAGAAATTATTTGCACTATCAATGGTTAGTGACTTATTTTTATGGAGCTTCCCCAATTAGTGAAAAAAATTTCTTTGAAGAAGATTCTTTGAATGAAGCAGTGAGAAGTATCAGATGCAGTAAGTATGGTTATACAAATTCGGATGATGTCCAAGTATCGTACAGTAGTATACAGAACTATCTCTCCGATCTTTCTTTGATGATTAAAAGAGGACTTCTAGTAGAAGAAAAAGAACTTTATGCACCTATCCGTTTAAGAGGCGGGCATCATGTTTCAGATTTAGCAGATCACGGTGTACATTATATTGAATTGAGAAATATAGATTTAAATCCCTTTGAAACGTATGGCATTAGCTATAAACAAGTAGAGTTTCTACATCTTTTCTTAATTTATTTACTGTGGAAAGATGAAGGAAATGATTGTGATGAGTGGGTGAAAATGGGTGAATTATACAATAACGCAGTAGCCCTTGAACATCCTTTAGAGCATACACAATTTGAAATAGAGGCTAAGAAGATCATTGATGAGATGGAACATGTAGTAGAAATCTTAGATTTGAGTATTTCAGATACACTATTTGTTCATCTGAGAGAAATGCTAATGGACCCAAGTAAAACTTTAGCCGGAAGACTTTATAAAGAGAGTCAAAAAAGTAGTCAAAGTGAAGTGGCTACTTATATCGCTAAAGAAAATTATAAAAAATCATGGTCTAAGCCCTATCAATTAACAGGATTTACTGACATGGAGTTGTCCACTCAAATTTTAATGTTTGATGCTATTCAGCAAGGGATCGAATTAGAAGTCTTGGATCGGCAAGCTCAGTTTTTAAAGCTTCAACTAAAAGATCATGTTGAATATGTAAAAAATGGTAATATGACAAGTAAAGACAACTATGTCTCCACTTTAATTATGGAAAATAAAACTGTAACGAAGAAAATTCTTCAACGACATGGCTTCCGTGTGCCAATGGGCGAGGAATTCCTGACAATAGAGCAAGCTTTACGTTCCTATGATTTATTTTCTACCAAACCTTTTGTTGTAAAGCCGAAAACAACAAACTATGGATTGGGAATATCGATTTTCAAAGAAGGAGCAAATTACGAAGATTATCAAAAAGCAATTACACTGGCATTTAAAGAAGATTCTTCTATATTAATAGAAGAATTTATTAAAGGAACAGAATATCGATTTTTTGTATTAGATGGTCAAGTTTATGCTGTTTTACTACGAGTTCCCGCGAATGTTAAAGGTGACGGTATACAGACAATTGAAGACTTAGTCATTCAAAAGAATCGTGACCCGTTAAGAGGAAGAGACCATCGAACACCTTTAGAAAATATCCAACTAGGAGAATTAGAAAAACTTATCCTTAAAGGGCAAGGATATCGAATAGATTCAATTTTAGACAAGGATGAAATTGTCTACTTACGTGAAAACTCTAATATTAGTACAGGTGGAGACTCGATTGATGTTACAGATCAAATACCTGATGATTATAAAAAAATAGCTGTGGATGCTGTATCCGCACTTGAAGTTAAAATTTGCGGTATCGATTTGATTATTGAAAACATAGCAGTCCCTGCAGCTAACAAAAACGCTTATGGAATCATTGAAGCTAATTTTAATCCATCAATGTATATGCACATTTATCCGTATAAGGGAAAATCTCGGCGTTTAACTAAGCATATAATACATTATTTATTCCCTGAACTATCGCAAAGTCAGGAGTCGTTCGTCAAACAAGGGGCACCACTAGTAAAACGTGAATTTACAACGGTAAGCTGTTAAATGACATAACGTTACTTTATGTTATTGGCATTAGAGAAAGGAGATTGAACGATGATTGTTACTTATAAAGAAAATGTAGCTGTTTTTGATAAAATTGATTCCGCAAAAGCACAGGAACTAGTAAAAGGAGAAAACGAAGCTGTTATCTATATTGGCAAAGCTGTATGTCCTTATTGCCAAACATTCATTAAAAAATTAAAAAAAGTTGCTGAAGCAACAGACACTCACGTCTATTACGTCAATAGTGCGGAAAAATCTGATATGGTAGGTATCACAGCTTTTCGTAACGAATACGACATTCCAACGGTTCCTGGTTTCATCTTTACTAAAGGTAATATAGTGAACGTGAAATGCAATTCTTCCATGTCGGAAGAAGAGATCAAAGCTTTTATGAATAAATAATCCATTTCTAAATTGATCATTATTGGATCAGCTCAGCCCTAAATTACTATGGTGTAATGGGTAACCGCCAATAATTGCTCACTTAGACATTACACATCCGAGAGTGTGTTATTGCAAGTAGCCGCTCTCTTTTTATCGCTTAGAAATTGTTCTATTAATGTCTAATAGCAAGGGTCAGTAATCATCCCCCCTGTGAAACACCATAGACAAAAGCAGAGCTTACACCTAGCATGTTCATCGCTTTGTAAACATCCTCAGCCATATCTGCAACCGTTAGCCTTCTTCCCTTTCAAGACTTTCTTTTACTCGTACACAAAAACACCCACAGAAATTAATCTTTGGGCGTATAAAATACCGATTTTAAATGACCTTACTATCATTTCAGCACTTTTTCTTCCAAAACTCCCGTAACCATGGGCTTTATAGCGCTTGGGAAACTACTCCCGCTCAACGCATCTGCAAAAATACTTAATGTTTTTGTTGGTTTTATGGGCATTCCTCGGCATTTGACCACAGATAATAATCCGTAATATACGGTCTAAACTTTTGCCATCAAAATGACATCACTCATATTCTATCAATTATTCTAAAGAGTATGATGTATCATTTTCCACCCATATCTTAGCACCAAGTGGCTTATAGTTCAAGAAAAACATCTAAACCAATGTGGCAATGTTCAATTTAACTATACTATAATCCGGAATTTATTTTTCTATTCTAACTGGCTTCATACCAAACTTCTTTCGAACTTTCCTTCCGAGCTGATGAAGTTTCTTTTCTTGTTCATCTGATAGCTCATGTGCTCTTTGGGTGATAATCCATTCCCTTGCCATTTCCTCAGAAGTAAGAGTAGTCGCCAGCTTCTCAGCGATTTCGTATAAGTCTTCTGTTGTACATGTCATCATTTCTTTGAACAAAATACTACCTCACAAATTTGAATTTATCGAGCAAAGAATTCGTCACATATTGAGATGAACTCATCCATATTACTAATCATTGCGGGATGTCCACCATGCTCAAAGAGATGTGATTCCGCAAGTTCAGTTGTTTTACACATTTCCTCGAACAATCTTGAGAAATGATTCTCCGGGAACATTTCATCTTCACTGCTACCTGTAAGCAGGAGTCTCACCTTGAGATCATTTAAACTCTTATGACAAAATGACCTTACATTCAAAGCATGATTAACGACCGCATCTGTATCAGCATCTAATACGTTTTCCCAATCTTCACCGTGCATCATTCTTGACATAGAACAGAATCCTTCATTTTCTTTTGCTAAGTTTCTACCCATTCGTATCTGTTCTGTTATTTCCGGGTTAGCGTTAAGACCCTCAAAACTATCCGCAACTACTGCATTTATTAGTTCAGGGTTTTCAAGAGCAAGATTAATTGCTGCAATTGCACCTCCACTGCATCCGATTACGTTCACTCCTGTGTAACCTAATTGTTTAATAAGTGCTGCTACTTGATTTGCCCAATCAAACCAGAGATCTGCCGGCCACTTTTCGATTCTTTCTGACTTTCCACATCCAATAAAGTCAATTGTTATTACATGATATCGCTCAGAAAGTTTAGGAATTACAGGTGTAAAGAACTTGCTGGAAACAGTGTTTCCGTGCAGAAGAAGTAATAGTTCAACATTATCACTGCCAAATTCCTCATAAAACACCTTTGCTCCATCATAGTTAAAGTAACTCATGATACCTCTCCTCTTTCTTTACTATACGAAATCCCGATTTGTCTAAATCTTATATTAGGATAATTTTACCACAAATATCTAACGTATTCCATATATCACCTAGCAAATTCATCTCCCACCTAAAATAAAATCACAGTATAAAAAAGAACAGCAGCCACACAATTTTATGCATGACTGCGATATAATTCTTAGTTCAAATGACTTAATTCTAACTACAGCTAAAATCAAAAGTTGTTCTAACAGCCCGCGTTTTCTACCGTCGTCATCATACAAGCTGACTGTGTAATGTATCCCTTTTTTGTTTCGCCACGCTTCAACATACATGTTTTCTTCTTCCTGTGCCTGCTTTAATGCTTTCTTAAACAAGTACGCTTGAAGTGCATTTTTATTTAAGGCCTTAGTAATTTCATCCATCTTGTAAGCATCACCTAGTGTACTTTCACGGATCCATCGCTGGGCTTCTGCTGCCTTATATCGGAATGTCTGTCCTCGTTTTTCACAGAAAATATGGTTTTCAGCTAACAATTGATAAAACTCTTCAGGTGATGTACACCTTTGTTTTGCCTGTCTAAGCACGGTGCGAATGTAAGCTTTGTAAGTCATTTTGCCTTTCTGAGCAGCCTTTTTCTCAACGAAATACTCTTTATCAGTTCTTTTTTCACCTGTAGTTTTGAATAAATCTATCTGCCCCAAGCCTCGTTCCTGACAGAAATTCATCGTTTCACGTCTGAGATAATTGAGAAAATGATCCCCAGACTGATGCTTGTAGCCTGCGCCATATTCCCATTTGTGGATATCTCCATGCTTATTTTTCATCATCCATTCTTGCTTATCACGTTCTTTGTCACGAATAGAATTGATAACGATGTGGGCATAGTTATCATCATGCGCTACAATCAAAATTTGGTGACCTGGAAAGCATAATAATTACTCCTTTCGTTTTTCAGGCATTTCTGCCTACTTTAATTTTAATTACACAGGATAATACGGATTTTATAAAAACCGGGCAATATATTTTCTATATTTTTTAAAATCTTTTTTTAGAAAAATAAACAAAAAAGGCCTACCTGAAATATTTCATTCAGATAGACCTTTAGTCTCGTTTTATTAATTTATCATCAAATTGCCATCAATCGTCTTAAAACCCCTTGAAAACCTAGTATTTTCAATGGTTTCAGCGATTTCCGATTCTATTCCCACTCAATTGTAGCTGGTGGCTTAGAAGTAATGTCATACACAACGCGGTTGATGTGTGCTACTTCGTTTACGATACGTACAGAGATTTTCTCTAGTACTTCCCATGGGATACGTGCCCAGTCAGAAGTCATACCGTCAATTGAAGTTACTGCACGGATACCGATTGTGTAGTCGTACGTACGAGCATCGCCCATTACACCTACACTGCGGATATCAGGAAGTACTGTGAAGTATTGCCAGATGTCACGATCTAATCCTGCTTTTTTGATTTCGTCACGAAGGATCGCATCAGATTCGCGAACGATTTCAAGTTTTTCTTCTGTTACTTCGCCAAGTACGCGGATACCAAGACCAGGACCCGGGAATGGTTGACGCCATACTACTTCATCAGACATACCTAGTTCCGTTCCAAGTGCACGCACTTCGTCCTTGAACAATGTGTTCAATGGCTCGATTAGTTGGAATTCCATATCTTCTGGAAGTCCGCCTACGTTGTGGTGAGACTTGATTGTTTGAGCTGTAGCTGTACCGCTCTCAATAATGTCTGTGTAAAGCGTTCCTTGTGCAAGGAAGTCGATGCCTTCAAGTTTCGCTGCTTCATCGTCGAATACGTAGATGAATTCATTACCGATAATTTTACGTTTTTGCTCCGGATCAGAAACGCCTTTCAACTTGTTCATGAAGCGCTCTTTCGCATCGATTTTGATAACATTCATGTGGAATTGCTCAGTGAATGTTTTCATTACTTGCTCAGCTTCACCTTTACGCAGTAAACCGTGATCTACGAAAATACACGTTAACTGATCGCCGATTGCTTTGTGAATTAATACAGCAACTACTGAAGAGTCTACACCACCGCTAAGTGCACAAAGAACTTTTTTGTCGCCTACTTTTTCACGGATTTTTTGCATTTCGATTTCAATGAAATTGTGCATTGACCAGTCGCCTGTACAGCCGCACACGTCAAAAGCAAAATGCTTCAGCATATCATTTCCGTATTCTGAATGTTGTACTTCCGGGTGGAATTGAACAGCATACAGCTTGCGTGCTTCATCGCTCATGCCGGCAATCGGACAAGAAGCGCTAGTTGTATCAACTACGAAGCCTTCAGGTGTAGCTGTTACAAGGTCACCATGGCTCATCCATACGATTTGTTGAGCCGGAAGATCTTTGTAAAGAGCAGAAGCATTTTCAATATTGATTTCTGCTTTACCGTACTCGCTATGAGTAGCTTTCTCTACTTTTCCGCCAAAATGTGTAGTCATTAACTGCATGCCGTAGCAAATACCGAATACAGGAAGACCCATATCGAAAATGCGCTCATCACAACGGAAAGAATTTTCATCATATACGCTGTTTGGACCGCCTGATAAAATGATCCCTTTCGGATTTAATTCTTGAATTTCTTCCATTGTAATAGTGTGCGGATGTAATTCTGAATAAACTCCGAATTCCCTGATACGTCTTGTAATAAGCTGGTTGTATTGACTTCCAAAATCAAGAACGACAATCATTTCTTGACCTTGCATATCTGTTTTTGCTGCCACGAACGTCACCTCATCTAGAAAATTTATAAAAATAAACTGACCCTTCATCCAGAAAATCAGTTAACCATGTAAACAATGACCTTATCTTATCACTTACCATTCAGTATTAACAAGTGAAAAAGTCAGTTATACATTACCCACTGTAAACATAAACAAAAAAACTAGAAACTGCGGCCTCTTATATAAGAAACAGCAGGTCTAGTTATCTCCAATCGTGTGTATGATGCATGCAGTTTCTGCACACAACCTCCATAGTCGGATTATTTACGGCAATCCGGTAGAAACTTTTGACCCATATTGTCAAGGATATACGAAGGAAATAAGCTTATATGATTACAATATTCCCTATTGTAACAACGGAACAAAATGGAGGTCAAGTGATTGTTTTTTTCATCACATTCTTCCAAAGCGGTTTCACTTTCTCCCAAATCTCTGATGCTTCGCCATTTCCGTATATAATCCTCTCATAATGCATCGTCAGTTCGCTCATTTCCTCTGTCGCAAAGCGGCTATCCACAGATTGTGCGTAGTCCCTTAGCGTCTGTTCCGATTTGCGTTTAATTCCGCATCGGTTTAACTCCTTCAAAAGAGCAGCATAGGCTTCACTAAAGGCTTCTTGATCATTTGAACGTCCAAATCGCCATATCCAAAAACGAGGTCGCCATTTCCCTCTGAATAAATAAATGAGCCATAAAAACACCAATAAAACCACTAAGGCAATTACATTGCTTTTCCAATGATCGGCTATATAATTCTTCAGGCTCTCACTGATTTTTGTATCAGACTTTTCGTCCTGTTTTAATTGTTCGGTGGCGTCTTCCTTCATCTTCTCTTCCTTCGCTGTTTGTTCCTGTTCCGGCTGCTCAGCTCTCGGCTCTTCTGGAGTTCGCGGATCATCTGTCGGTGTAGCAGCTGTATTGCGTTCAATACTCATATTCAAGTCGTAGCCCTTTGTCGGCTCAAAAGGTATCCAGCCGAAGCCGTTAAAATACACCTCAACCCACGAGTGCGCATTATTATTGGTCACTTCGTATATATACTGTTCGAAATCTGATTGATATCTGACATATTCACCTGCTGTATAACCCTTTACCCATCTGGCCGGGATATCAAGCGTCCGAAGCATAACTACCATACTTGTCGAGAAGTGATCACAATAGCCTCTCTTTGATTCGAACAAAAATTGGTCAACAAAGTCTTCATCTTCGTCCGGATAAGGAATGTCTTCACGGGAATAAAGATAATCAGGCGAGTGGAAATAATCCTCAATCGCTTTCACCTTGTCGTACATATTGGTCTTATCCTTCGTGATAGACTCGGCTAGCTCTTTAACTCGCTCCGGCAAGTTTTCCGGTAACTGCGTAAAGTCTGACTCCGGATAAAACTGATTTATTTGATCTGCACCAGCTGCCCGCAAATCATCAATATGATAAGTTGGAACTTGATAATGTGCCTCATAGGTGCCCATTATTCTAAATGAATTTCCTTCGGCGTAGGTCAGCTTATTTGTTTCTATATCCAATATGAGCTGATCTGATGAGCCTTCCGGAATAATCATGCCATTATAGGATGGGCTCGGATACGGAATATGATCTTCTTTGTAAATTCCTTTGATGTAATCGAACTGAGGATCAGACAGCTCCAATTTTTCGTTAATGGACGTCATATATGGAAATGTAGTTCCGCTAGTATAAGGCATTTCCCCATAGTCCCCCATTGAGTCCGATACTTCCCAGCCAAATCCCGTATATTTATCTTTAGACTCTACATACCAATAATGTTTCTCCGCAACCATCGTCCAAAAGACAAGTGTATTATCCGGGGTAAAGTCACCCCCCAATCTAGTATCATCTTCGCTATATCCTACTTTATTAGTCTTTTCCTCATTACTGATAAACTTATTGGAGTTAGTGATGAGAAACGGAACCGGATCCGGCCATTGGGCAGCCGGTTTCGGCGCCATCAAACCAACTGTCATCGCAATGATTGCCAGCAGACCTAAAGGAATGAGCCAGTTGTAATAGACTTTAATCGGTACGATCACATTCTCCTTCTCTATTAAAAGGAGCAATCTGAGCACCCCTAACAGAGTCACTCCCAACATGAACAGACGTACAATTGCCCAGTCTCCATCGTATTGTGTAAAAGTATCCAAAGTCGCTATAAAAGCTATGCTAAGGACAATAAACAGCAAAATCCGCTTTCGGACTATAAGCCAATATTGAAGCAAATAGGTCATCATCCATAGCAATAAAAAGAACAAAAATGTACGGAAACTATTCGTCACATCATTCCACTCGAACCGGATAACTGCAATAATACTGTTAATGAAATCACCGATCAGCAAAGTGAGCCCGCCAGACCCAAACATCGGATTGGATTCATAATACAGAATATAGCTGACTACTACTATATAGATTAAGGCAGCTGACCATTTCCATAGCCATTTCACTGAAAAAAAATCAGCAGCCAGCATGAAAACGAGGAAAATGACAAAGTAATGGCTGTTGGCGATATCGGAAATTGTTTCAAGAGGCCATATCCATTCCCATAAAACAAGAAAACTGAATACATATAACACGACACGCAATATCTTTTTAATTGTTTGCTCATTCATAGACTTCCGCCCCCCTTAGAAGAGCTTTTCCATGAGCTCGGAGTGACATATGTACACTGTATGCCAGCTTTATTTTCTTCAGAGTAATTTACTGCGGCAGCAGAATCCTGTTCTTGCATGATGACAGCCGTAGCAGAAGCAGCTCTTCCACCCCAAAGACTTAAGGTCTGTATAGATGTGTTGCTTGTCACTACGATAAGTGCTGCCTGTGAGGGCAAGTCCATCCTTTCATTCATAAAATTCGCCAACGTCTGATTGCTGTCAGCTTCAACTTTAGCCAGTTCATATAAAATTCGTTGCCTTTGTTGCTCCCCTTTTCCGATTGCCGCAGAAGCATACTTTGAACCTGTTCCAAAATAAGCTACTCCTATGCCTCTCTTCAAAAAAGCGTACGTCAATGATGCCGCGAGAGAAACTAAGTCTTCAAATAAAGGTGATGGTGCCTGATCTAGCAAAATAATGACATCCTGTTTTTTGCTCTCTTCAAATTCCTTCGTCATAATTTCATCTTTTTTAGCCGTCGCTTTCCAGTGAATCCAAGACATGCGATCACCCGGTATGTAACGTCGAACACCGGTAATAATAGCTGACTCATTCAAATTCCTGACCGCGGAATGACACTGTCCTTGTTCAAACAGTGCTTCAAAGTTTTTGAATGCTGTTTTTTCATAATGCGGATAAACGAGCAAACGGGAGAAACAATTAAATTCTTGAACCTTCGTATAAAAACCTAAAAAATCTCCCGTCGTCAATTTAACAGCGGAAAATTCATGCTCCCCTCTTACCGCGGCAGGAATAGCATAACTGAAATTAATTTTCTTTCTCCAAAATGGAAAAAGCACTCCTTTATGCCGGTTGTTCAATTGCTCACGTAACCGTTCCGGCACTTGATCTTCTATTAAAAGATACAAAATTGGCAACGCGCCTTCACTCGTAATCGCAATCTCCACTTCAATACGTTCACCGTACACAAACTCTTTGCACTTTATTTGCCTTTCTACTCTCACCTGTTTGAAAGAATAAAAACGGAGTAGAAAGGAAAGCAGAATGAACGGCAGAAAACTATAAAATAAAAACCAACTGACAAATCCTCCTTGAAACATGGCAAAAACAAATGTAACTATTAAAGCCAGTAGCGGAAAAAGCGATGCAGATAACTTCTTATAAAACTTATTCATTATTTCCTCACTAACCTTTGGACTGGAACAGATGTATTCGCAATGATTTCAAAAATGATATCTTCCGCTGTCGTCCCACTGTACCTAGCTTCCGGCTTTAAAATAAGGCGGTGCGCAAACACAAATGGAGCAAGATATTGAATATCATCCGGCAATACATAGTCTCTGCCGGACATAAACGCATACGCTTGGCTTGCTTTCATTAAGGCAATTGATCCACGCGGACTGACGCCTAAATATACACTTTCATGCTTACGGGTTAAATTTGCCAGCAGGACAATGTATTCTTTCAGCAAGTCGTCAACCCGTACATTTTTCACATCCTTTTGAAGCTGCAATATGTCCTCTGTTTGAACGACCATTTGAATTTTTTCAATCGGATGCTGTAATTGCGCTCTTCTTAATACCTCAATTTCTTCCTCGCGCTCAGGATAACCCATCTTTACTTTGATTAGAAAGCGGTCGAGCTGTGCCTCTGGCAACGGATACGTCCCTTCATACTCAATCGGATTCTGTGTAGCCAAAACAAAAAAAGGCTGCTGCAGCTGTCTCGTGACGCCGTCAACCGTGACACTGGCTTCCTCCATTGCCTCAAGCAAGGATGATTGAGTTTTAGGCGATGTGCGGTTAATCTCATCCGCCAAAATAATATTCCCCATAATCGGACCTGGATGGTAGCGGAATTCTTGCTCTTTCGGATTGTAAATTGAGGTGCCTATAACATCAGAGGGCAGCAAATCCGGAGTGAATTGGATGCGTTTAAAACTGGCATTGATTGATGTCGCCAATGCGCGCACCAGCATAGTTTTCCCGACTCCTGGCACATCTTCAAGCAACACATGCCCTTTCGATAACAGAGCAATCAAACTTAGTTCAGCTATTTCTCTTTTTCCGATTATGACATTCTCTATATTTTTTAAAATTATTTCCGTAATTGGATGCTTCACTTCATGAATCATAAAAAACCTCCCAGAAAAGTAGAATATTGTCAAAATATATACTTTAATATATTCTTCCAAACATAGAAAAAACCTTTTTTCTTTTTGTTAAGATATAATAAAGTTTCCTATTTAATGAGATTCAGCAGTTATATATTTGAAAATAACGAATTTTCAGATATAATAGGAGGAAGCATTTTTCAAATGATAGTTTAGAGGAGAAGAGAAGAGATGAGTTTAAAAGTTGAGAAAAAAGGTTACTTTGGAGAATTTGGAGGAAGCTTCGTTCCCGAAGACCTTCAAAAAGTAATGAATATTATTGAAGAGAATTTTTTGCATTATAAAGATGATCCGTCTTTTCAAGAAGAGCTGCGTTACTATTTGAAGGAGTATGTCGGACGCGAAAATCCGTTAACTTTAGCAAAGAACTTAACGGAACAGCTTGGCGGAGCAAAAATTTATTTAAAACGTGAAGATTTAAACCATACAGGTGCTCATAAAATCAACAATGCTATCGGACAAATTTTATTAGCTAAGCGTATGGGCGCTAAACGTATCATCGCAGAAACAGGCGCAGGTCAGCACGGCGTGGCAACAGCTACTGCTTGTGCAATGTTCGGGCTTGAATGTGTCATCTACATGGGCAAGGTCGACACTGAGCGTCAAGCGCTTAATGTATTCCGTATGGAATTGCTGGGAGCAAAAGTCATTCCTGTCGAAAAAGGCCAAGGTCGCTTGAAAGATGCCGTTGATGAAGCATTAAATGACCTTGTGCAAAACTATGAAAATACGTTTTACTTGTTGGGTTCAGCTGTCGGTCCGCACCCGTACCCATCAATGGTTAAGCATTTCCAAGCGATTATCAGTGAGGAATCAAAACGCCAAATTATCGAAAAAGAAGGAAAGCTTCCTGCCGCTGTCGTAGCATGCACAGGAGGCGGAAGCAATGCTATCGGCGCTTTCGCTCATTATATTGAGGATGAAGAAGTGCGTCTTATCGGCGTAGAACCTTCAGAAGCGCCTTCTATTTCCGAAGGGGTTCCGGCTGTTCTTCACGGATTCAAATGCTTAACATTATTGGACGAAAACGGCGAACCGAAGCCGACATTCAGCATAGCAGCCGGATTGGACTATCCTGGTGTCGGACCGGAACATAGCCATCTGAAAGTCAGCGGAAGAGCAGAATACGTTACTGTAAATGGCCAAGAAGCGCTGGAAGCCTTCCAAGTGCTATCCAAAACAGAAGGAATCATACCGGCACTCGAAAGCTCCCACGCCGTCGCCCACGCACTCAAACTGGCAAAACAATTAAGTCAAGATGACATCATCATCGTCAACTTGTCAGGCCGCGGCGATAAAGACGTGGAACAGGTTTTCGGGATGCTAAAATAGGTGCCTGTCACCAACCGATTTCACTCGATATTTGTCGAAAATCAAAAGAGCTGCGCTAAAGTGATTGTTATCACTTTTGTGCAGCTCTTTTGGTGCCTGTCACTCCCCTAAGTTTGTCGAATGATTAGTTAATGGACTGTCCATAAGTATAGCTTTTTTCTTCAAACTCCCTTCTCTTTGATGCGGAAAATGATGTAGATGCATAGACATCTAAACCTGCTGCTCCGACTTGTGTCCAAGCACCGATTACCTGTAGCTTTGCCCCTTGTAACTCTTGTTCATTCACAGATAAACTCGCTCCAACTGCTTCAATAAAGGCCCCAATACCAGTAAGATATTCCGAGGTTGCTTTTATTCCTTGCTCCAGATATGGCTCTTGCCTTGTTGTGCCCTTCGCTTCTAAAAAAGCTCCGAGCGATTGGATTGCACTGGATAACCCATCCATTGCGATAGAAAATCTCAGTTTTGACTCAATTACCTCTTCCTCCGGTGTCACTTCTTCTTCTGCGGTCTCAGCAGCTATTTCAGTTGTTCCCTCTGCAGTTTGCATATTGGTACCAGTAGCTGTTGCAGTGGAAGGTTGCTGACTGGCAGTGTTCCTGAACTGACCTCCGGCATTTTCTTGATTCATTGCCGCCCTGCTCCCTGAATCTGTAAATGTGTAGCGATATAAATTAATCCCTTCCGCTACAAAGAACGTATTTCCTGCGTTACCGATTGCCTGTAGTAAATTTCCGGTCATTTCTGTTCTAATTGGTTCAGTGGGCCGAAGACTGTATTCTTTTTCATTTCCCATATACTGCACAACATTGCCGATACTTTCTACCCCATTACCAACCACTATTCCCCAAGCCCCCTGCGGACTCCTTGTCAAATAAACTTCTGTCAAGCTTAACGCCGTAATAATCGTCCCGATAGATATAAGAACAGCTCCAGCGACAAGAAAATCACTAGCCTCAACTTCTATAAGATCCTTTATAAGATCTTCATCCGTATGTTCTTTCTCCTTCCCCATCCATCACGCCACCGCCCCATCGTTCTATGTCGATAGTATATGATATTCAATCTTTCCAGTGCCTGTCACTACCCGAAATCACCCGAAACATAACAGTTTTTGTCGAAGTTTCAAATATAATAAAAGGAGCTTCGCAAAAGCTGAAGGTTATCACTTTTACGAAGTTCCTTTTTGAAAGGGGTTAACACTGTCACTCTACGAGCTTTGTCGAAGCTCTTCGTTTAACAACAAAGAATATAGTGAAAATTGTACCGCCGATTAATCCATCTATCATATCGAACATTGTGTCATCCGGATCCCGACCTTGGGCGGTGAAATGCAGCAGCTTGTCCCCAGCAAACTCAAGCAGCTCCCATGTACCAGCGACAGCTAGTGCAACGGCAACAAGATACAGGGCAACGAAAGCAGATGGAAGTTTATCTTTTAATTCCTCTTCAACCAGAAGACAGAGTACAATCCAAGCTCCATAACCGATCCAAATTCCGGAGCTTACATGAAGAAAGTCATCAAAATGATGAATGCTGTACCCGCCTCCAAAGGTGCCTAATCCTACTGAAATGAAAATGAAAATATACGTCATCACTGCAAATAATGACGGGAAAGGTTTTTGAGCTTTCATTTGCCAAAAACCAACTGCAAGCAAAGCGGCAATTGTTAAAATACCCATAAACCCTTTTGTACTGCGCCCATCAACGTACATGAAAATAGACCAGCCCGATATAACAGCTGTCACAGCTAGCCAGGTGATTCGTTCCGTTATTTTATGCATCGTATTAGACTCCTCTCTCCTAAGATGCCTTTATATATAGTGTAATGGTATGTGAGGAGATATATCCATCACCACTTTTTTCCGTCTGGAGAGATGCTACGTCGTATGACGACGATAAGAGTAACGATATTTTTCATCATATTTTAGTTTGTGCAATACGCTTTGCGTGCCTGTTGCGCTAAATCCTTGGGAGGAACCAATTACTTGAATCCATGAGCCGATTACCTGCAGTACAGCATTTTCGATTTCTTTCGACTCATCACTTAATGCAAGGAACAGTCCGAACGCTTGGATAAAGGAACCGATTGCAGTAATATAATCGCCGGTTGCTTTCATTTGCTGAGTTTCATAGGGAGGAAGGCTTAAGATTCAATTCCCCTCTATATAAGCGCCTACACCTTGAATAAAATCGGTCAACGCATACACTTCAGTAATTCTCCGTAGTATCTCGCTCCTTTCTCTGCTTGCTTCTGATTCTTCTACGTCTGTGTTAACTGTTCTCTGCTCCTGACTCCTTATATACGAAAAAGAAAACAACCCAAAATCCAAACCTTCCGACACAACTACTGCAGTGCCTGCATTTCCTACCGCCTGAGTCAAGGAACCAATCATACCGGAATAGTGCCCTTCAAGTTTTTTGCTGAAGTATAGCCTTTCCTTGCCACAGCTTGCATCACATTACCAATACTAGCCACACCATTACCGATAATAACACCTTCCGCTCCCCGCGGACTTTTAGTCAGCAAAACTTGCGTTATACCGATAGCATTCAATATAGCGCCAATCAAAATAAGTACAGCTCCAGCAATCAAACCATCATCCACTTCAATTTCTATCAAATCTTGCAGTAACTCCTCCTGACTCCGTTCTTGTCTCATCCTGATCGCCCCACCGTTTCAGCGCAGATGGTTTATGATATTCCGTTAGCAATGGAAAATTGACAATGGGAGAAGTTTTGCTGTGAGTGGACCTATGAAGTTCTTAGCATAAAAAAAGCCCCGCATAAGTTCATTGAACTTTGCGGAGCTTCTTGTTCCCTCATATTACAAAATTACCTCTTCCCTTTATCATAAATTTCACCTAATGCTCTCGGAGCTCGATTTGATTTAGAGAAAAAGATTAATAACAATAATGTTAATACATACGGTAAAATCATGAATAAATCAGTATAGCTGCTTGGCAATGCCATTGATTGAGCAATAAAAGATCCGCCCGATTTTGCAAAGCCAAATAAAAGACACGCAGCTAAAGTAGGAACGATCTGCCAGTTTCCGAAAATCAATGCGGCAATGGCCAAGAAACCGTATCCCATATAAATGTTAGAAGAAAAGTTTGCTGAAATCGAATAGGCAAAACACATGCCGCCTAGACCTGATAACAGACCCGAAATTAACACAGCTGCAAACCTAATTTTCGATACATTCACACCTGCTGCATCCACCGAATGAGGATTATCTCCACATGCTTTCAACCGCATGCCGAATTTTGTTTTATATAGAAGATACCAAGCAAAAACGGCAATCACGATGATAATCAATTCAAACGGATATACATTTGTAAAGACCGCACCTACTATTGGTATATCAGCCAAGACCGGAACAGTGAACCGATTCATTACGCCCAACTGAAACTTGTCTGAAGCTGACCCAAAGACAATCGAATTTATTTGTGTCGTCAAGAACGTTGTTAACGCCAATGCCAAAATATTGATAACAACACCGCTGATTACTTGATCTGCCTTAAACTTAATGCATAGTACAGCATGAATTACGGCAAAAGCCATCCCACCAATCATTGCAAACAGCAAAGCCACATAAAATAGATTTTGAATGTCTACCCCAAACGCATAAGCAGTTAAGACAGCTGCCAGCGCTCCTATGAATGCCCCGAAACCTTGGAAACCTTCAAGAGCTAGATTGGTAATACCGCTCTTTTCACTATATATGCCACCGATTGCCATAATAAAAAGAGGCAAAGCAAAGGATAAACCATCAATAATTACTGTATCCATTATGATGCACGCTCCTTTCGATCTACTTCTTTTACTTCCAAGCGGCTAAATTTATATTTCAAATATCCTCCGCACGCACTAAATAAGAGGATTAACCCTACAATCACAGAAGAAATTTCTTGTCTGATTCCTGCTTGCGAACTCATATACGTACTTCCTTGATCAATAATAGAAACTAAAAATGATGAAAAAACAACGCCAATCGGATGAGAGTTTCCAAGTAGAGAAACTGCCACTGAATCGAAGCCGATGCCAGATAGCACTTTTGGTTGTATGGATGCATAGTACCCTAAATAATAGGTAACACCCGCAAGACCAGCCAAGCTTCCTGAGATAACCATCGCTAACACTGTATTTCTGCCTACGTTAATCCCCGCAAATTTCGCTGCTTTTCGGTTAGAACCAACCGCTTTAATCTCAAAACCAACTACCGTTTTGTCCATAACAAACTTTATTAAAACAGCAGTGATGATGGCCAAAATAAAACCTAACGGAATATCCATCTTCAAATTTGCCATTTCGACATTCACTAATGTTAATCTGGCTGCTTCTGAGACATATTGAGACTGCCTTGAAACAGGATCAATATAAAACATTTGAATGAAAAAGCTTATAACATATTGCGCAATATAATTTAACATGATGGTCGAAACAACTTCATTGATGTTAAATTTATATTTTAACCAGCCTACTAATCCTCCCATCAGACCTCCGGCAACTATACCGATCAGTAAAACAAGAGGCTTCGCGATAATTGCATCCAACCCGCTGTAGCCAACAATAATTGTCGCAAAAAAACCTGAGACAAGCATTTGACCGGCAACCCCAATATTGAACAGACCTGCTCTGAAAGCAACCGCAACTGCCAAACTAGCAAATATAAGCGGCGTCATGGCATTAAGCAAACTCAGAAAATCAGTCAACATACTCTTATAGCCGGCGTAAGATGGCTTAGGTAAAATCCCCGACCCTTGCAATAAATTATAAAACGCCTGCAAAGGATTTTTGCCGATTAAAAGTATTACAATAGCTGCTGCAACAAAGCTTAAAATAATCGCGACTAAAGGTATTGAGATAGATTGCCATTTCTCACTGCTTATTGGATTTATAAGACTACTTTGTAAGATGTTTTTCTTTTTATCGTTACGCATGCTTTGCCCCCATCATGTATTCACCAACTTCATTTGTCGTTAATGATTCACTGCTAGCAATCTTTTGAAGTTGGCCATTATAGATGACTCCTATTGTGTCTGCCACATTCATGATTTCTTCTAGCTCTAAGGAAATGAGCAAAATCGCTTTTCCGCGATCTCGTTCACGAATCATCATCTTATGAATATTTTCGATTGCGCCAATATCAACTCCACGTGTCGGCTGAACAAAAATCATCAGCGGTGATTGCAGTTCGATTTCACGTGCAATGATCGCTTTTTGCTGATTGCCTCCGCTCATTGAACGAACTTGTGTTTTCACGCCTTGACCACTTCTAATATCATATTTGTCAATTAATTCACTGCCGGATTGCTCGAATTGTTCTTTGTTTAAGATTCCCTTACTAGAAAAAGGGGTTTTATAGTACTGCTTTAGAGCCAAGTTAGTTGATAGATCGAAGTCCAGAACCAAACCGTAACTTTGTCTGTCTTCAGGTATATACGATATTCCAGCTTCTGTTCTGTTTCTTATACTTTCATTTGTAATATCCTTGCCTTGAAGAACAATTTTCCCTCCGCTTGCCTTTGTCAATCCGGCAATGGCATCCGCGATCTCAACTTGACCATTGTCTGCTACTCCGGCAATAGCAAATATCTCGCCGCTTCGTATAGTAAATGACACGTCTTTTACTACTTCAAATCCGTCTTCATTTTTAACGGTCAGATTTTCTACTTTCAGTACTTCCTCTTTAAACTGAGCAGGCACTTTTTCGGCTTCGAAGTTTACTTCTCGGCCTACCATTAATTGAGCCATATGGTTTGTAGACGTTGTCTTCACATCCAACACATCAATCAATCTTCCTTTGTTCAATACGGCGCATCGGTCAGCTACTTTCTTGATTTCTTCCAGCTTGTGCGTAATCAAGATGATAGTTTTCCCGCCGTCTCGCAGGCCTTTAATAATATCTAGTAAAAATTCAATTTCTTGCGGAGTTAAAACTGCAGTAGGTTCATCAAAAATGAGGATATCCGCTTCCCGATACAGCACCTTCAAAATTTCCACCCGCTGTTGCATAGAAACGTTCAAATCAGCTATTTTCTTCGTGGGTTCCACCTCTAAGCCGAAGCTTTTGGATAGTTCTTCAATTTTACGGTTAGCGCTACGTACATCTACATATGGAAAGAAGCCGGCCCATTTTTTGATTGGCTCAATTCCCAAAATAATGTTCTCCGTGATTGTGTAATCAGAGACTAACTTGAAATGTTGATGAACCATGCCTATGTTGAGTTTTGCCGCATGGTTAGGAGAACTGATTTGCACTTTCTCGCCGCGAATGTAAACATCTCCTTCATCAGGTTCATACATACCGCTCAAAATACTCATCAACGTTGATTTTCCTGCACCATTCTCACCTAGTAAGGCGAAAATTTCTCCCTTTTTTATACCGATTGACACATCATCATTCGCTACTATCCCAGGGAATCTTTTCGTTATATTTCTCATTTCTACAATGTAATCCGACATCTTTCTCCTCCTTCACCACAATTAGGAAAGAAAAATTTAGAAGTTCATTATCCTCCAATCAATTCTTTATCTGGTGGATGATGAACTTCTAATTGTTCATTTTCACTATTTTGTTTTTATATTAATGTTATAGACCTTGAAACTCTTCCGGCGTTTGGCCGTTAAAGTTAGATGCTGGTACGATTGTTCCGTCTTTCACTAAGTTATACGCTTCATTCATTTTGCTTAGTGTATCTTCCGATAGTTGATGACGTCCTTCTTCCTTTGTAAAACCAGTTGAATCTGTATCTGCATGAAGGACTACGTTTCCGCCTTCAAAGCTTCCGTCAACGATAGCATTTAATGTCTTCTCTACATTCATGCCCATGAATTTCATAGCAGATGTTAACACGATGTTTCCTGAGCCATTTACACCATCATCATATTGGTCAACATCACAGCCAATTACTTTAATGTCGCCTTTGGCTTCCTTAACTGCAGTGAATACACCATTACCTGTCTCGCCTGCCGCAACGAAGATTCGATCGACTCCTTTTTCAATCAGCGCATTCCCGATCACTTTACCAGTCGCTTGATCGCCAAAAGACCCTGCATAGTTACCGCCAATATTAGCACCTGTCACGTCAGTTCCTGCATAGCCAGATAATTCAACCACTTCGACATTTTTCCCATAAACTTTATTGACATAGTTTACGCCTGATTCAAATCCGAACTGATAATTTACATTTGAAGGATAGGCAATCCCATTTACAACTGCTACTTTATTTGTTTTTGTTTCTAATGCTGCAGCCATCCCTGCAAAAAAACCGCCTTCTTGTTCAGCGAAGTTCATCGCATAGATATTGTCGAATGAGTCTTGCTCACCTACAGCTGTAGGCTCAGAGTCACTTAGAATGAATACTTTATCAGGATTTTCTACAGCAATGCTCGAAACCCCTGCAAATTGGAATCCGGGACTTACAATAACATCATAATCCGCCACAATATCAGCAACAGCCTGTACAGCCGCAGCCGGATCGCCACTTTCTTCTTTGATAGCTGTTACTGTAGCAGTTGGGTTATTCTCGATAAATTTTAAAATACCATTATAGTTATCTTCATTAAAGTTGCCATCATCAACGCCGGATAGGCTTGTTACAATAGCAATTTTCAACCCTTCCTCTCCGGACTGTGCTTCATTCGCGCTATTTCCGCATGCCGCCATAGCAGCCGTCATTAACGCAACAATTAATAATAATGCTATTTTCCTTGTACTTTTTTTCATTACAATGATCCTCCTCTATTTATCACGCTGTTCGAAAAAAATTAAAAATCACCGAGTAATTAAGTGGCACCGGTGCTTGACTTCAATGGGAGATAAAAACAAAAAAATCACCGCATTTATATAAACATCCATTCAGTCAAGCAATTTACGGTAGTTCAATAGAAACTTTCGGGCACTCTCTATTGTTATATTAAAATAACAATTAATTTCACAACGTCATATTAACATCGGGAATATCTATCGTCAACAAAAATACGTACATTTTAAATAATATTTTATATTAATGTTCGTTAATAAAATAAAAGTAAGCGTTTTTCTGATTGAATTTGTATAAAACACGATCTATTCAATTACTGAATCCCGTTATCTACTCACAACAAAGACTTCACCTTTTATCCAAAAACGAGACCTCCCATAAATTCCGTAAACTTATGAGAAGCCCACTTGTATGACGCAGTATGCACTTTTTAATTGGAGAGAAACTAATTCTATCAATTTGCCTCCGCCCTTATCCAATTGCGATGCATTTTATTCTATAGACCTGGAAAACTATCTGGCGTATAGCCATTGAAATTAGAAGCTGGTGCAATTGTGCCGGCTTTCACCAGCTCGTAAACTTCATTCATTTTGCTAAGCGTATCTTCCGATAATTGGTGACGTCCTTCTTCTTTAATGAAGCCAGTGGAATCTGTATCTGCAAAAAGTACTACGTTTCCGCCTTCGAAGCTTCCGTCAATAACAGCGTTTAATGCCTTCTCAACATTCATGCTCATGAATTTCACTGCGGATGTTAACACGATATTTTCAGAGCCGTTTGCTCCTTCATCATATTGGTCAACGTCCACACCAATTACTTTGATGTCGCCTTTAGCTTCCTTCACCGCTGTGAATACACCATTGCCCGTGCCGCCTGCCGCAACAAAGATTCTGTCGACTCCTTCTTTGATCAATGCATTACCAATCACCTTGCCAGTTGCTTCATCTGCAAATGACCCTGCATAGTTACCGCCAATGTTAGCACCTGTTACGTCAGTTCCTGCATAACCTGATAATTCAACCACTTCAACATTTGTACCGTACACTTTATTGACATAGTTTACGCCTGATTCAAAACCAAATTGATAATTTACATTTGAAGGATAAGCAATCCCGCTTACAACTGCTACTTTATTTGATTTTGTTTCTAATGCTGCGGCCATTCCTGCAAAAAAGCCGCTCTCTTGTTCAGCAAAATTCATTGCATATATATTTTCGAATGTTTTTTGGTCACCAACCGCTTCGGGTTCTGAGTCATTTAGGATAAATACTTTATCTGGGTTTTCAACTGCTATGCTTGAGATTCCAGCAAATTGAAACCCTGGAGTTACAATAACATCATAGTCGGCCACAATATCTGCAACTGCCTGTACAGCCGCAGACGGGTCGCCGGTTTCTTCTTTAACCGCCGTTACTGTTGCTGTTGGGTTATTTTTAATGAAATTCAAAATGCCGTTATAGTTATCTTCATTGAAGCTGCCATCATCCACTCCTGAAGGGCTTGTTACAATGGCGATTTTCAGCCCGCCTTCACCTGCTTCTTTGTTTGCTGCATTGTCATTATTTCCGCATGCCTCCATTACGACAGTCATTAGAGCAAGAACTAAAATTAATGCTATGTTTTTAATACTTTTTTTCATTATGTACTTCTCTCCTCTGCCTTTTTTATTGCTTCATATAAAAATTAAAAGCACCGAATTATACCGGTGCTTGACTTCAAAAAGGCAGATATAAAAGAAGATAAGATAGAAATTGGAATATCCTCTCATTTATATACGCAACCTCGTAGTCAAGCTATTTATGGTAGCTCGGTAGAAACTTTCGGGCCATATCCCCAATATTATACGAGAATAATATTTAATTTTTACAAAGGAAATGTTAACATCAGATTTTCTAACTGTCAATAAAAAATACGTACATTTTCACGCAAAAAGAGATTAACATTCGTTAATCTCTTTAGGAAGGTGAATATTTTATGAGTTTTAAATTATAATTCAAGTAATTAAGTATTCATCCCCAATTTCCTTCCAATCATATACTGGTTTTAATATATGGTTTCTAAGAACAGCTTCTACTCGTTCCGCCTCTTTATTTTCAATAATTGCAAGGATATTCTTATGTTCGGTAATTGAATCTTCAAAGCAGTGTTCGCTCCGGGTGAGATTAAACATTCGGTGATAATCCGATGCCATTTGAGAAATGGCTTTCCAAGTATTGTTTCTATGATGACTGTGAAAGATGGTGGAATGGAAATTATCATCCAATTCATCAAATTTCCTTGCCAACTCTCCTTGATCCAACGTCGAATCTAACAGTAACTCTTGAAAACGAATGATTCTTTTCAGTCGATTAAAGCTTTCTTCAGGAAAATTATCACATGCCAGTTTTAAATATTCCTTCTCTAAGTCGAACCACATACAGGCAGCTTCTTCAACTAATTCTGGATTAATCTCTGAAACATACGATCCTACTTGAGGAATTAAATCTACTAGATGTTCTTGTTGCAGTTTCCATAGAGCATTTTTTATAGGTGTGCTTGAGACTTTAAGTGCCTCGGCAAGTTCTCCTACACTTAATAGTTGTCCCGGCTTTAATTCTAATGATAAAATTGCTTCTTTAATTGCTCTATACGAATAGTTTATATTATTCTCACTCGGTAACCTCGGCAGCATTTTCACCATATTTATTCTCACTCCCATTACAAAGAACACTGATCATTATTAGTTTATGTATAATTGCTTCTAGCAGTATATAAAGAAAGAAGATAGTTATCTTTAAACTAAACTACCTTCTTTCATACTCTGCTTCTGATTAATTCAGATAAGATTTTCTATGTTTTTATTAAAGGTGATTACATATGTGTATCTATGAAACCACAGAATGCATCAACAGGGCTTACACCTTTAAACTCTGAATGTCCTAACAATTTATCAACTATTGCAGATAATGTATGTCCATGATTATCATAAGCATTAATGTACGTCTTAACTTGCGGTACATCTGCTAAGTGGAATGGACATTGTAATGATATAAATATTGTCGGCACTTCATTTACATAGAACGGTATATCCGGAGTTCCTTTTGAAGGATTCCATTGAATACGCTGGTCTGTGCTTGGTGCCACATCTGCTATATTGATAATTACATCATAATTATCTGTTAAATCAGAAATTGCACGTTTTTGCGCATATACGTTCATTACTGCAGCCATCATTTCTTGTGGTGGAAGTTTTACAATCTTATCAATTGAAGACTCATAAATTTCTACTTCAAAGCCTTCTTTTTCAAGCTTTTCCTTCATTAATTCGATTGGCTTTTTCTTGCCACCTGACATAGCAGCCATGATTTTACCATAAGCAGATTCAGGTCCTTTTACTTCAACAAGTAAAACGCGCTTATGCTTTTCTGGGCTAATCGGTAATAATTCTTGCTTGTTTTTCACTAATGTGATGGCTTTATCTGAAATTTCTGGAGCAACAGCTTTATTTTCTTCTAATCCAATTTTAGCCATCGCTTCTTCTTTTGGTTGTAAAATTTCAGTTTTTGCTTTTTTGTGTAAACCTAAGAAAGCTTTTAAGCCTAAAATACGCGTTAATGCTTCTTCAAGTCGTTGTTCAGTGATGATACCTTTTTTATAGCCTTCCATCATCCAGTTGAAGTCTTCTTCTGGATCATTAAAGAATAAGAATAAATCACAACCAGCAGCGATTGCTGTCGGTAACATATCACTACGCTTCATCGCAGATGTCATCGCTACCATGTGAGAAGCATCTGTTACGATAACGCCGTTGAAGTTTAATTTATCGCGTAATAGGTTTTGTAATACGATATGGCTTAAACTTGATGGCATGGCTAACTCTTCTACAGTCGCATTTGGTTTAAAATGACGTACATATTCTGGTAAAGCGATATGGCCCGACATAATAGAAGGTAATCCTGCTTCGATTAATCCGCCGTACACTTTTCCGAATGTGTTATCCCACTCTTCTACTGATAATGTATTTGGAGCAAATGATAAGTGGTGATCGCGTTCATCTACACCATCTCCTGGGAAGTGCTTAGCAGCTGGAGCAATACCACTTTCCATAATCCCTCTCATATACTCTAAAGAGAATTCTAAAACTTGCTCTGCTTTATTTGAATAGCAACGAGAAGAGATGACTGGGTTACGCCAGTTCATATCGATATCTACTACTGGTGCAAAACTCCAGTTACATCCAATTGCAGCTGCTTCAACACCTGAAACTCTACCCATTTCATACGCATACTTCGGATCATTTGTAGCACCGATTTTAACTTGAGAGCCTACATAAGTTCCGTTTACACAAGCCCCATTACCACCTGCTTCAGTGTTAGCAGCAATTAATAGAGGAATTTTACTGTTTTCTTGCAAGATTTTATTTTGGTCATATACTTGTTCAGCTGTAGCCGGATTGTAACGAACGGCACCGATATGATAGTCATTTAACATTCCTTTTAAATACTCTTCATCACGGCTGGCTCCCATGTTTACAAATAATTGACCGATTTTTTCTTCAATTGTCATATTGGCAATTGTTTCTTCTACCCATTGAATATCTTTATCCGTTAGATTATAAGGTTTAGCTTTTAAATCTACCGTTGTTGTTCTATCCTTTAATTCAATCATTAACGAAATCCTCCATCTTAAAATATAGATTTAGAATTGGCTTGAATGATATGTATACATATCACTCGAGCCAATCTTTCATCTTTAACTCTTCAATTCATTAACTATTTGCATTACGTTTTGCTGTTAAATCTGCTGCAAGCTGGATTGTCTTTTTCTTATTCAACGGATACATGAATAAAACGACTGCAACAATTCCGTATAAGATACCTGGCACTAATGTACCCAGCATGTAAATACCATCTAATACTTCTTGTGGTTGCGTACCTAGTGCAGCATTATAACCAACAGCAGCAATTGCTACCCCACCGATACCACCAGCTACTGCTTGTCCTATTTTTCTAGACATAGAAACAATTGAATAAACCGTTGCGTCTTCTCGTAATGATGTTAAGTATTCATGATAATCAATAACATCTGAAATAAATGCGTAACTAATAAAATTGTAGAATCCCATACTTGCCATAGCTAATGCTACAACAGCAATGAATGGCATTAATTCAATACCTTTTAAGAAGAATAGTCCAATATATATAATGCTTGCAGCTGCCATTCCGACAACACCAATTTCTTTTTTACCAAACTTTGCAACCAATGGTTTTACTAATGGAACCGTAATAAACATTGTACCCATTTGAACAAGCCCAATAATACTTAGAGCTGTTGCATTTCCAAAGTAATCTTTAAATAGATATGTATTAACTGCCATTGCAATAAATGATGTTAGCATTACTAGAAGTGATGCTGTTAGTACCCATAAGAATGGTTTATTTTTCACTAAGCTTTTTACAGAACGAAGGAAATCACCTTTTTTCGCTTCTTTTGCTGGTGCTTCAATACGTTCTGTTGAAAGTTTGTAGCAACCAATATAACAAGCCATTGCTAGCACACCAAAAACACAAGCTGTCATAAACATGCGATCTGCATCAAGTTTGTTATCTACAAAAACAATCATTGGTCCAAGAACATTAATAATAAGACCTGCTAAGCTAGCACCTACTGTACGCCATGTAGATAGTGTTGTTCTTTCAACTGGATCAGCTGTAATAACAGAAGCCATTGATCCATAAGGAATATTAACTGTACTGTATAATGTACCCCAAACAATGTACGTAACAAATGCCCATGCTAGATAGAATCCATCTGACATTCCAGGAATGGTTGTGAACATTAAAACACCTGTAAATACTAACGGGAATGACATGCGCAATATCCAAGGCTTAAACTTTCCATTTCTTGTTGTTGGTCGTGTATCAATAAAACGCCCCCAGGCTACATCAGCAAATGCGTCCCATAGTCGAGCAGCCATAAATAATACCCCTACTGTTGCAGCGCTAATATGAAAAATATCCGTATAAAACACCATTAAAAATGTACTAGTTAATAAGAAGAAGAAATCATTACCAAAATCACCTAATAAATATCCCAATTTGTCACGGAAGCCAAATGGTCGCACTGGTTTGGATTCAATTTGCTCCTCCTGTACCCATGCTGGTTCTCTCATACTCATTACGTTTTCCTCCTTGAAATAAAATGATTGCATTAGTTTGTTCAATACTGAGCAAACTTGTGTAGATATTCTTTTCTTTTTTACTTTGAGATACAAAAGTTTGTTCAATACTGAGCATATTAGAACTCACTATGCCTCTCTAAAGAAAATAATTATTGCTATACCCCCGAATGTAAACGTTTGCATAAATTATACTAGTATACTTCAAAGAAGAAGCACTGTAATAATTACTCTTACACCTCTTAACGTTATAACCGTTCACATCTTAAAAAAATCAGTGGTCTTAATAAATTATTTATCTCGAACACCCAACTACTATACTAGTATACTTTTGCCAAAAAAACATTTCATGAAATTGCTTACTTTTCCTTTTTTTTTGATTCAAATTGCTTTTCCACTGCCGGCTTACATAACCTTTCTATTTATATACCGCATATAAAAGGACCTATGAAGACTGAAAAATAGTTTCTAAGCCAAATAATTAGAGGCTTCTTAAAAACTAAAAATTTTAAGAAGCCTCTTCCAGTTTACATTTCAACTTTATGACAAAGATCTATTTATAAACTCTTTTTGCAGGTTTTTCGGTGAGACCATGTATTCCTTTTTAAAAAGTCTGTAGAAGCTCGAATAGTCTAGAAAACCGCATTTTATCGCAATTTGTTCCATTGGAAGCTGGTTTTGCTTAATCATGTCCAAAGCCAAAGAAAGGCGTTTTAATGATACATAACGATAAAATGGCAAATTCATTCTTCCTTTAAAGTAATGTGAAAAATAGTATTTATTCATGTGAAAACTTTCAGATACGAAATCCAGACTCAAATCTTTATCTGTCAAATGCACTTCAATAAATTCTAATATCGATGCTAAACGTTTATCTAACCCATTATTCATGCTTAAGCATTGTTTACTAAGTGAAGGATCGAATATGATTTCCAGCGCCTGAAACAGCAGATTTTGCAAGGTAAAGGAATATGTACATTTACCTTCCTCAACCTTCTTAATAATATCATTTAGTAAAGAAACCACCTTTTGAAAACTCTTGGAATCAAGTTGATACATGTAGTTTCCGTTCGTTTTTTGGAAAGTGATGTTTTCTTTTAATATCGGGGAACTATATTGAAAATCCAACAGTAAATGAGGATTAATACTAATTAGAATGCGCTCATATTGATCGAAATCTTTGACCAGCGCTCTATGAATTGCATGAGGAGGAATCACCATGACATCTCCTTTTTTTAACGAGTAAGTCTTTCCCTCACAAAAATATTCACATTCCCCGCTTTCAAGTATTAAAAATTCAAAAACGTCGTGACTATGCAATTGAAAAAAGGTTTCGGTACTTGTGGAAATATGTCCAGTTTCGTTATGTTTTTTCAAAAGAACTTGTTCAGGTATATTCTTACCTACACGATAGATTTCGAAATCCCGGATTGACAAAGGTAAAAAATGTGTTTCTTTCATACTTCATAATCCTTCCCTTCAACAGCAACAATTACAATATTTATAGCAATAAATGATATTTTCCAAATAATCTTTGGTGTTATTATAACAATATAAATGATAGCGTGTTCAATATTATAACGGTATTTATTATAGATGAATATTGGGGGTTCACGTAATACTAGTTATGTTAAAAAGTATAACGATGCATGCTCACCTCTTCACAAATGATAACCCGAAATAAAGCACATGCTAAAGATAGTAAAAAATATTGTGTGAGGAGAGTTCAACATGAATAAGCAACATAATGATTCAGAAAAGAATGGACAATTCCCGTGGATGGATAAGTCACTGTCACCACGTGAACGCGCTGAAAAGCTTGTAGCCGCTATGACTCTGGAGCAGAAAATTGCCCAGCTTCACGGTTCGATGAATACGATCAACATCTATGACATGCCGTCTATGGATGAAATGAATGAAATGAGCCCAGAAGAGCAAGATCAGCTTATGGCTCAGCTCCAAGTACAACGCCATGTTAAGGGTATTGACGAGCTAGGAATTCCGCGTTTCCGCATTACTAACGGTCCTGTAGGCGTAGGTATGGGCGACGGACACCCAAGCCCTGCTGCTACTGCATTACCAATGTCTATCGGTCTTGCTGCGGGCTTTGATCCTGAGCTTGCACGCGAATACGGAGATATCATCGGTTCTGAGACGGCGACACTTGGCCAACATGTGCTTGAAGGACCAGGAGTGTGTTTACACCGAACTCCGATTGCCGGACGTAACTTTGAATACTTCTCAGAAGATCCTTACCTTTCAGGGGTGATGGGCGTTGAGGTTACGAAAGCGATTCAAGAACACGATGTTATTGCTATGGGTAAACATTATGTCGTTAATGATCAAGAGTATGAACGCTTCCGCACGAGTGTCGAGCTGGATGAGCACGTATTGCGCGAGCTGTACCTGCTTCCTTTCGAAATGTTAGTGAAGGACGGCGACATTGCAGCAATCATGAGTGCCTACAACCGCGTTCGTGGTGTTTACGCAACGGAAAACCGTTATATCCTAAATGATATTCTTCGTGACGAGTGGGGCTTCGAAGGTTACGTGCAATCTGATTTCTGGTCATGCCGCTCTGCTGCTGCATCATTGAATGCCGGTATGGACCATGAAATGCCGGATGCTAAATGGTTAAATGAGACGAATGTCAAAAATGCACTTCAAGATACAAGTCTTGAGATTCAAACTGTTGACCGTGCATTAATTCGCCGCTATACGCAAATGTTCCGTTTCGGTCAATTTGAGCGTCCTTACAATCCAGGCAAAATCGATGCAAAAGCTCACGGTGCAATCTCCAGAAAAATCGGTTCTCAGATGGCTATTCTTCTAAAGAACGAAGATGGAATGCTGCCGCTTGATCCGAAAGGCTATAGCTCTATCGTAATTATCGGTCAGTCTGAGTTTGTTGATGATGCTTGCAATGGAGGCGGCGGCTCGTCCAAAGTTACTCCGCTTTATACTGTACCACCGGTAGAAGGGATGCAGAATGTTCTGCAAAACCTTGGTTCAGATACGAAGGTCAGCAAGTTCACTGTCGCTAAAGATTTATCAAACCTTGAAGAAGCGAAATCCGCTGCCGCTGAGGCTGATATGGTTATTGTAATGGCCGGATTAGTTGCCTCTGAAGGTTTCGATTTACCTAGTCCGAACATGCTGAACGATCAAAATCGCATGGTTGACGAACTGCTGGATATCAATGCGAACACTGTTGTCGTTATGAAAGATAGCAGCCCTGTGATGATGCCATGGATTTCTAAAGCGAAAGCCGTTCTGGAGGCATGGAACCAAGGTACTGAAGATGGTCACGTTGTTGCTGACTTACTATTTGGTGTTGTCAATCCGTCCGGCAAGGTACCTACAACATATGCAGCATCCGAGGATGACCTTTTATACGCAAATAACCCTGAGCGCTATCCTGGTACAGACGAAGGCAATGGCTTCCCGGTTATCCGATACTCTGAGGGCTTAAACATGGGCTACCGCTGGTTCCAGTCTCAAGGAATTAAACCATTATTCCCATTTGGATATGGTCTATCTTACACTTCCTTTGAGCTTTCCGGATTCTCAGTAACACCATCACAAACAGATGGCAAATCGCCTATCAAGGTAAACGTGACTGTAACCAATACAGGCAAGGTTGCTGGAGCTGAGGTCGTTCAAGTATATTTAGGCATCCCTGTCGAAGGACAGCCGCCTAAACGTCTTGTAGGATTCCAAAAAGTTCACCTAGAGTCTAACGAGTCTCGAGAAATTACTATTACAATTGACCCAATGGCTACAAACCATCCGATGGGTGTATGGGATTACTACAAGCATGACTTCGTAGTAAAGCCTGGCGAGTACACTGTATACCTTGGCACATCTAGTGAAGATACGCCTTACAAAGCTACAGTAGTCGTTGAATAAAAGAATATTAATTGTTAGAAGGATTGAATTCTTAGTAGGATTCAATCCTTTTTCTTTATGAGCGCAATATTCCCTTTTTTAACAAGCATAAAAAAAGAAGCCTCCCACAAGTTTTTCAACTTATGAGATGCTTCTTTGGATTGGGAGGCGGATATTACATCATGCCGCCCATTCCACCCATGCCGCCCATGTCAGGCATTGCAGGTGGGTTTGGTTCTGGTTTGTCAGCTACTACAGCTTCTGTTGTTAAGAACATAGCTGCAACTGATGCTGCGTTTTGTAATGCAGAACGAGTAACTTTAGTTGGGTCAACGATACCAGCTTCGATCATGTTTACCCACTCGCCGTTAGCTGCGTTGAAACCAGTGCCTACAGGTTCATGTTTCAGGCGTTCAACGATTACAGAGCCTTCTAGGCCAGCGTTGTGAGCGATTTGACGTACAGGCTCTTCAATCGCACGTAACACGATGTTCACACCTGTAGCTTCGTCACCTTCAGCAACGATTTCAGAAACTTTGTTGTATACGTTTAGAAGTGCAGTACCACCACCAGCAACGATACCTTCTTCAACAGCTGCACGAGTTGAGTTTAGAGCATCTTCGATACGAAGTTTACGCTCTTTAAGCTCAGTTTCAGTAGCAGCACCAACTTTGATAACCGCTACGCCTCCTGCAAGCTTAGCAAGGCGTTCTTGTAATTTTTCACGGTCAAATTCAGAAGTTGTTTCTTCTAATTGAACACGGATTTGGTTGATGCGAGCATCAATGCCGGCTTTATCTCCGAACCCTTCAACGATTGTTGTGTTTTCTTTTGTAACAACAACTTTCACTGCGCGGCCTAGAGATTCGATACCAGCAGATTTAAGGTCACGACCTAGTTCTTCAGTGATTACTTCACCGCCAGTTAATGCAGCGATGTCTTCAAGCATAGCTTTACGGCGGTCACCGAAGCCAGGAGCTTTTACAGCTACTGCATTGAATGTTCCGCGAAGTTTGTTCACTACTAAAGTAGCAAGTGCTTCACCTTCAACATCTTCAGCGATGATTAATAATGGTTTGCCTTGTTGTACCACTTGCTCAAGAACCGGAAGTATTTCTTGGATGCTTCCGATTTTCTTATCAGTGATTAAAATGTATGGATTGTCTAGAACAGCTTCCATTTTGTCTGAATCAGTAACCATGTATGGAGATGCATATCCACGGTCGAATTGCATACCTTCTACTACGTCTAATTCAGTTGTGAAGCCTTTAGATTCTTCAATTGTGATTACGCCGTCGTTACCAACGCGCTCCATCGCTTCAGCAATTAGTTGACCTACTTCTTCATCAGCTGCAGAAATAGCCGCTACTTGTGCGATAGATTCTTTGTTTTCGATTGGTTTAGAAATTGCTTGAAGTTCTTCAACAGCAACTTTAACCGCTTTTTCGATACCTTTGCGGATACCCATTGGGTTAGCACCAGCTGTTACGTTCTTTAAGCCTTCACGGATCATTGCTTGAGCAAGAACTGTTGCAGTAGTTGTACCGTCACCAGCGATGTCGTTTGTTTTGCTTGCAACTTCAGCAACAAGTTTAGCACCCATGTTTTCGAATGCATCTTCTAATTCGATTTCTTTTGCGATTGTTACACCGTCATTTGTAATTAAAGGTGAACCGAATTTTTTCTCAAGAACCACGTTGCGTCCTTTTGGTCCAAGAGTTACTTTTACTGCATTTGCAAGAGCATCTACACCGCGAAGCATCGAACGGCGTGCTTCTTCACTAAATTTAATATCTTTAGCCATCTTTCATTACCTCCCTATAAATATCAACATATCTTAAATAACGGACTGATCCGTCTCAAAAAGTCATTATGTTATTAGCCAATAATCGCTAAAATGTCGCTTTCGCGTAAAATTAAGTATTCAGTACCTTCATATTTCACTTCAGTACCTGCATATTTTGAGAAGATAATACGATCACCAACAGCAACCTCTAAAGCTACTCTTTCACCGTTATCAAGCACAGTTCCAGCACCTACCGCTACAACTTTACCTTCTTGAGGCTTTTCCTTCGCAGTATCCGGCAATACGATGCCACTTGCAGTTTTTTCTTCTGACTGAACTAGTTCAATAATAACGCGATCACCTAATGGTTTTAACAAGAAAAACACCCTCCTCAATTTCATTTCCAAATTGTCATTCTTTTATTAGCACTCATTATTATTGAGTGCTAACACAAGTTATATAATAAATAAAATTAGATGAATTTTCAAGTCTTTCAGTTTAAAAAATTTCAGTTTCTTTTCTACAATTTCTGCGAAAATACTTTGCATAGTCACGCAATCCTTCTACATTATGTAACAAATCTCTCAATTTTATAACTTGAATAGACAATTAATGCATTTTTGCAGAAACGTTTGTAACTATACGATAAAAAGCAGTACAATAAATATAAGCAATTTTAAAGGAGTTAACAGAGTGAAAAAACAATACATATACGTTTTGTTGACCTATATTTTAATGCAGCTTTCCAGTCTTATAGGTATGCCGCCAATTTATCTGTATTTGATAAAAAAGGGCTATTCATCAGCCGATGCTGAATTATTCGCGACCGGATATTGGGGCATATTCAGCTTTTCAGCCGCGCTGCTGATTATCTTGCTGATCTTGCGGAAAGAACTGTTTATAAATGAACCGCTGTTGCGCACAGAGCTTCCGAGAGCATCTGCTTCGCTTGCCGCATTCTGGGCGATTGCCGGCATCTTCCTAGCCTTTTTCGCACAGTCTATTGCCGGTATGATTGAAGCGGCAATAGGAATTGAAACAGGCTCTGAAAATACGCAATTCCTTGTTTCGGTAATAGATAAAATGCCATTATTCATCATCACCACATCAATTATCGCGCCGGTTTTGGAAGAAATTGTATTTCGTAAAATTATTTTCGGGGCCATATACAAGCGCTGGAACTTCTTCATTTCAGCTTTATTGAGTTCTCTCATTTTCGGTCTTGTGCACTTTGAGTTTGAACATATTCTTTTATACACAGCAATGGGCTTCACATTTGCCTTTTTATATGCTAAAACACAAAGAATCTTTGTTCCGATTGCAGCTCATGTTATGATGAATACACTTGTTGTTATCGCTCAATTTGTCTATAGAGATGATATTAATGAAATGATTAACAGCATGGAACAAGTTCAAAGCTTTATTGGAGGATTTTTATGAGACGTCAGTCACCTTTAGTATCAGGTCTTTTATATATGACATTAGGAACACTGTTCACGTACTTGGCAATCAGCTATGTACAAGAAGACGGATGGACATGGTTCTCTTACTTAATCGTATTCCTTGCTACTATTGATTTCGGATCAGGCATTCGTCTGATTATGCTTCATTACCGAATTAAAAGAATGCAGAAGAAATAAGAAAAACCGTCACCGGTCCTTTTTCATCATGAGTATACTACTCAGATTCACTGCGATGAAAAAGGAGACATGCTGGAGTATATTTAGTTCAAAAATATATACTGGCTTATCTTAAAAAAGGCTGTTCAACTTACTGAAATAAAATGTACCCTATAGAGTAGACACTTCAAAAAAGGTCTACCTATGGGGTACATTTTTTATATAATGAAGAAACATCAAAGAAATACTGGGGAAGAATATGAGTAAAA
>NZ_JACXSI010000029.1 GCF_014712675.1 Peribacillus faecalis
TAAGTTACACACCATAGCATTACCATTATGGGTATCTTGGTGGAAAACAAAACCCCGGGAATATATTTTCATCCCCGGGGTGTGAGTGTAAAATCATGAATGTTTCTTATTGCACCTGTACCTTCAGCTCTATCATATATTCCTCATGCTGGTCCGGAGAATAGCGGAGAGGAATGAATGTTTCGTAAATGTCGCTGATGACCGTCAATTGCTGTTGTTCTACATAATTTACGAGCTTTTGAATCTGGCTTAAATATTGCTCGTGCGAATATATGTAGGTGATGCAGGCGTATGTTCCGGCCGGAATCGAGGTGATTTCCATCCCGGGAGGCAGTGGGGATACAGTATTATCCGTCAAAACCGGAGTGAAAAGGTGATTATATGTAATATCATCAATCTCGCTGTAATATTGGTAGGTGAAGGAAGTCCCGTAACCCATCGGCAAAAATCCGTCCGTTGACTCGACGATGTGCTTCAGCTTGCTGTAAGAAGCGTTTAATATGTTTTCTGGATTCAAATCAGCAACTTTTGCTTGAATAATTCGCGTTTCTTCTTCTTGCCATTGAAACGCTATGCCAAGTGCCGGTGTTTCGATTTGCCGTTGTATCCGTTTTTTTACGCTCTGAATTGTTTGCTGCACTTTGAGCAAGTCTTGCAGCTGTTCTTCAATGATGCGCTCTTGTTCTGTCATGAACGACAATTTATCATTCAGCTTTAGCGCCTGAGCTTTTTTCATTTCCTCTAAAGGCGTGCCGATATATTTCAGTGATTTGATTAGGTCGAGGTGATACAGCTGCGAATCTTTGTAATAGCGGTAATTTGTCTCTGGGTCGACATGTACCGGCTTGAATAAACCGATTTTATCGTAATAGCGAAGCGCTTTGATCGATACATTTGAAAGCTTCGATACTTCTCCTATTGTGTATAGCGTTTCCTTCAAGTTAGTCACCTCACATACATATCATTATACCTGAATATAAAAATAAACTGAAAAAGAACTATTAAAAAAACGCAAAAGCTAGTTTTATGAAACCGGGCTTTTGCGTTTTTATTATTGATTGCTTGCCTTAACAACCGGCTTTTTCCAAGCAAGTGTCAAGCCGATTCCAATCGCCAGGAAGACCATCGCGAAGTAGAACGGATAATTTAAGTTAATATCGAACAAAATCCCTCCAACAATCGGCCCGAATACATTGCCGAGGCTTGTGAACATTGAGTTCATGCCGCCGACGAATCCTTGCTCATTGCCGGCAATCGAAGACAAGTAAGTTGTTACGGCTGGACGCATAAGGTCGAAGCCGATAAATACTGTCCAAGTGACAAGTAAAATCCCAAAGTAAGAATTCACAACTGTCATTAAGAAAACAAGCACAGTTGATAAAATTAAACTGTAGCGAATAAGACGAATTTCCCCAAACCACTCTGTTAAGCGGTCGAACAGCAAAACCTGTACAATCGCTCCAATCAGCGCTCCGCCAGTAATCATAATTGCGATATCCTTTGGTGTGAATCCGAATTTATGATCAGCGAATAATGAGAATAACGATTCAAATGCTGCCAATCCGAATGCGCAAATCAAGATAATCATGAAGGCAATGAAGTACATTGGCACAAAAATGCGCTTCAATCCAGCTTCGCTTCCTTCCGGCTCGATATTTTCCGGATTGCGTTCCGGCTCGCGAAGCGTAATGATTGATAAAATCGCTGCCAGCAACGCAAAACCTGCGGCAAAGAAAAATGGCAGGCGTGTGCCGATTTCTGCTAAGAAACCGCCAATACCAGGTCCAATAATGAATCCTGTAGAAATGGCCGCTGACATATAGCCAAGCGCTTTCGGGCGTGTTTTTAATGTCGTGATATCCGCAATAAATGCCGTGATGGCTGGCATGATGAATGCAGCACTGACGCCGCCAAGCATACGTGACACAAAAAGTGTGACAACATGCTGCCCGAGTCCGAATAACAGCTCGGACAAGCTGAATATGAATAGACCGATGACAATCATTCTTTTTCGCCCGAACTTGTCGACCCAGCGACCGGCAATCGGAGACACAAGCAGCTGGATAATGGCAAACGCCGCAACCATGTAGCCGACGACAGAACCTGATAGATTCAATTCATTCATAATAGTCGGTATTACCGGTATAACAAGGCCGATCCCAAGAAAGGCGATGAATAAGTTCATTAATAATAGAGCTAACGTTACATTCTGTTTCTGCATAGTTTCTCTCCTCTCCTTTCTCCTCGAAAAACGTCTATTAACCACTATAAAGTCTGCCACAAGGGGAGAGTCAATGATTTTTATTATATTAGAAAAAAGTCACCACACGCCGCACTATTGGTGTAAGTGCATAACCGATTGCGACCCCGAGCACATTAAGCAATAAATCATCAATATCAAGGCTGCCTCGTTCTGTTAGCCATTGCATGAGTTCAATTATAGTGACGCCGGCAATTGGAATAGCTAGCAGAACTGCAGTTGAAGGTCTTTTTTTCGGCAGTAAAAGTAGCGCTGTACCATACGGGATGAACAGTCCAATATTGGCCGCTAAATTATAAATAGCGACAAGCGGCTTCACTTCGCCTGATAAGTAATAAAAAATTGTTTCAAAAGGCACGAGATTGTAAGAGTGATAGCTTTGATTGCTTGGCCTCATAAAAAGAAGCATCAGCAGGCAAATGGTATAAGCAATTAAGCCGGCAAAAACGAATCGCTTTGACATAACAATTCGTTGTTTTCGAAATAAATAGACGAAGAAAAAGACAAGCAGTGTCAGGCATAGCCAAACTACCACGTAGACAATCGAATGCAAGTAATGAAATAAGTCGATGATGAATGGCAACAATAGCAAATAGCTAAGCTGTGAAATCAAAATCGCCAGTATATTCGTCTTTCTCATGACAATCCCCTCTCTTCTATAATTGTAGCACATAAATATTTGACAATAGTTGAGGGTGATTATAGCATGAATATAGTTGGATAAAATTGGATAAGTAGGTGGCGTATGAAAGCAATTCAATTCAGTGAATATGGAAAAAGTGATGTTTTGAAGTATGTGGATGTGCCGAAACCCGAGGTGAAACCGGGTTTTGTGTTAGTGCAGGTTAAAGCGGCCGGAATAAATTTTGCAGATATCATGAAGCGTTATGGCGATTACTTATCTCCGACGCTGCTGCCATGTGTGCCCGGTGCGGAAGTAGCTGGCGTGATCGCGGAAGTTTCACAGGGAGAATCAAAGTTCCAAGAAGGAGACCGTGTTGTCGCGCTGACAGAGGACGGTGGCTACGCGGAATATGTGTTGCTGCATGAAAGCCAGTTAATTAAAATTCCTGATGCGGTAAGTTTTGAACAAGCAGCAGCGATACTACTTCAAGGCTTAACGGCTTATCATACGCTGAAAACATCCGGTCAGATGGCTGAAGGGGAAACAGTGCTTATCCATGCAGCGGCAGGCGGTGTTGGAACATTTGCTGTTCAGCTCGCCAAAATATTTGGCGCCGGCAAAGTGATCGCTACTGCAAGCAGTGAGGAGAAACTGAAATTTGCCAAGTCTATCGGCGCCGACATAGGCGTCAATTATACAGATGCCGATTGGAAGGACCAAGTGCTGACGCATACGGAAGGTAAGGGCATTGATGTTGTGCTGGAAATGGTCGGTGGCGATATTTTTACAAAAAGCTTGCAGCTTCTCGGCAACTTTGGCCGCTTAGTCATTTACGGCCGGGCTGGCATGGAGAAGAACAGCTTCGATCCGGCAATTTTGATGCAGCGCAATACGAGCGTCATCGGCTTCTGGCTCGTTCGTATCATGCAGCGACCGGCTTTATATCGCCAAAGCGTCAGCGAAATGTTGAATTTAATAGGAAATGGTCAACTGAAAGTCATCATCGGCGAAACGTTTAAACTTGAGGATGCTGCTGTGGCTCAAGATAAAATTGAATCAAGAAAAACAACCGGAAAAGTGATACTGATTCCTTAAATACGGGTAAAGAAACAATGAGTGCCCAGAATATCAAAAGAATCAGGTGAACGATATGGAAACAAATGACCAAGTTGGCAAACTCGTTGATTTAAGTGTATTTAAGACGCAGAAATATAGTGATGATCGCTCTGATCTTAATTTTGATCAGCTATGGCAATTTCCGGATTACTATGAGTACTGCATTGTACCGAACTATGAAAACAAGTTTTCCGGCACTAGTTTATACGCGGTTGATATGGGTGGCTGCTTTGCTAACCTCATAAAAGAAGGGGACAAGTACTATCTAGTGTCCATCATTTTCAACGATGACATGTCAATTCCGGATATTTTCGAGTGGCTTGATTTTTACAGATTGGAAATGTTTCCGCCGACTAATGACATCATCAAAATAGAAGGAGCTGAAGGAGTTTTTGATGCGGTCGCTTTCAACGGCTATCCAATTGCTTTAATTGTACGCGGTGATGGGATAGCAGAGCTCGATCCGTCAGAGCTTGAAGAGGTAACAAAAGAATTCGAACAGCATAAGCGGATTACCAACACAGGACTCGGTGAACAAGTAAATGTTGAGGATCATCTATTTGATTAAAGGTTAAGAGGCTTTCTTAAGAGAGCCTCTTAAATGCTTCCATCTAACGTCTTTTTTATGTAAGATTAAGAAAAAGAGAAAGCAATAAGAGGTGGCAAATGAAAAAAAAGCTGTTTATTCCATTAATAGGATTGATTGTAATTGGAAGCGTAGCAGCATGGTATTTTTGGCAAAATGGAGGCAATACTTCTGGCGTCAAAATTGATAATCCGTCCGAGGAACAAATAGACGAAGGAAAACAAGTGATAGAAGATAGTTTCAATAACGAAAAGGCAGATGTGGAAATTATAACAGGTGAAGTAACTGACAGCAAAGTTCAAAGTGTGATTCACAAGATGAGTCACCAAAAGATAGAGGCTGATAAAAAGTGGGGCAGTCTTGAAATTACGAAAGACCGCTTGCAATTTTTAAGTTCAGAAATCGATGAAAATAAAGGCAATCTTAAACATTATAAAACCTATCGAGATATTATCGATCGCTGGCTTAAAGGTGATTTCAGCAGAGCAGACCACGACCACAATGCAATATGGAGGCTTCAAAATGGCACGATTGGCGAAGCGACCGGATTGCTCAATGAAGCGGAAGAAGCAGCTTATATAGAAGAGAATTTTAGATGATGAGTTGTTGTTTGGGTGAGAGGTGGAGGCGTGGCGCTCTATTAAGAGCATTGGAGCTCAATCAAGGGTACTCGCGCTCAATAACATGGTCTGGCGCTCAATCCTTGTTGGCTCGCGCTCTATAATTTCGTATGGCGCTCTATCATCGGCGTTTCGCGCTCTATAAATTCGCGTGGCGCTCTTTCTTTGTGGTTTCGCGCTCTATCTACGTCCTAAACGATAACATTTGATCTTAAAATAATAGTAAACTAGCAAAAATCTATCAGTTTTCTTGCATGAACGCTCGGGATTTAATAGATTTTTGCTTTTTTTATGCATTTTTCGTCACTTTATTGAATGAAATGCCGGATTTTATTTAGGGTCTATACATAGATGCTGGATGTGATTCCTGATGGCAAAAACTTATTTTTGATAGCGTAATCTCACTTCTAAACTTTACAATAGGCAAGCTGCTTTTTGTTTATTAGACGGAAAATATTTAATTTTCTGTTATTTTGTAGTGAAATAGTCCGGGTAAACGGATAGAATAATAGACTGAAAGTAGTGTGGGTATGAGTTTGTATTTGGCTTACGTCATGATTGGGCTGGCAATTGCGCTTCCTATCGGGGCAATTTCAGTGGAGATGACGAAACAAGGTTTGAAAAATGGTTTTATACATGGATGGGCAGTCGGGATAGGCGGAATGACCGTGGATTTGCTGCTAATTGCAGCTTTGTATGTCGGGTTGGCTAAAGTGTTGGCTCTGCCATACATTCAAATGCCATTATGGGTGATCGGGGCAATATTTTTATTCGTATTGGCCTATGATTCAATCAAAAACGCGGATCAAGATATTGCTTTAGCAGGTGAAAAATCGAAAAAATCACTTGCCAAAACGTACCGGAATGGTTTGCTGGTAGCCATTTCTCCGGGAAATCTTGTATTTTGGGTTTCGGTATTTGGAGCTGTATTGGCAGAATCTTATACTGAAAACGGGCCAAGTAGCTTCATCATCGTGGCTGCTGGTATTTTAACCGGGATTTTATTGCACGACCTTGGTTTGCTGACGATTGTATCGCTCACAAGGAAAATCATGAACCGCGACATGATCAAATGGACATCAATTATTGCTGGGATTCTCTTATTTGGGTTTGGCTGCTATTTTCTATATGAATTTTATTTAGGGATTCAGGCATTTATTTGATTTGCATTAGTTCATGAATACAGCAGAAACTATTGTTTCTGCTGTATGTCCATCACTTCACAAGCTTTTGTGGCAGCAAGGCAGTTATATTTTCGTAAATAGCTTTGCTGATTGCACTGTAGCCTTGCTCGGTCGGATGGATGCCGTCGTCGCTAATAAGATCGGATAAATCGCCGGCGTTCTTCATTGCTGAACGAATGTCAATCATCTTAACATGCGATTCTTGCACAACTTTTTTCACCGCGCGATTGTACAAGCCATGCCAATGCTCAATTCCGCCCACTTTGCAAATCCACTCGCTAATGCGGGAACTGAACAAGCTAGAAATATAGGCATAGTAGCGAACCGGATCAAGTGGCGGCAATGTCAGCACAACAGGCGTTGCACCGCTATTTTCGACCCGTGCAATGATCGTTTTTAAGTTATCGACGAATCGGTCGAGCGGCACCGTTGCAGGATGGGCTTCTTCCGGGTTGGCTGCTACTTCCTGCCATAGGAAATTACAATCGTTACCGCCAATGCCGATAAGCACAATATCCCCGTTCTCCTTCAGCACATCTTTCTCCAATCTTCTTAGCAAATTATTGGAGTTGTCATTGAATACACCTTTGTTGACAACTTCCACCTCATCATCTTTAAGTAGGGCGGAAAGAATATTCGGATAGTTTTTCTTTAAAATTCGTAATCGCCCATTTACATACGTTACACCTCGAGTAACGCTGTCCCCGAAACAAATGATTTTCATAACTTATACACCTTCATATTTAATTATTATGTAGATATAAAAATTATACTATCATGTGGTGAAGTCATGCATGTGAATGGCATCGTTTTATGTTTTTTAATTTGCATGCAGATAAAAAACATTTCCTTGCTTCCAATAGCGACCCTGAATTTCACCGATGCCATCAACTACAAGCCCATTAACATTTTCAGTGGGATAATTCTTTATTACTACATGTAATTTGTTGATTTTATGTAAGTGACCATAAGCGAGAACTGGCTGCTCAATAAGATACTCGGTATTATTGATAGAGACTTGTAAAAAAGTTTGATGCAGTAGCTTTTCTTCAAAAGCAACGATATTCATCGGGTCAAAAGATGCGGCTGTTATGTTGCCTTCAATCAGTAAGTGAATGCCACTCTGTTGCTCGAAATCGTCCATTGCTTGTTTTCTTTTGTTATGGACGTAATGAAGGATCTCCTCTGTTTCAGGGCTGACTTCTTCATAATCTATTTCTATGCGGTCATTAGTAAGTGATTTCATCAACAAATTTAATCATGTGACCTCTCCTTAAATGGTGTTGATTAAGATTTCTCTCCAAATTCGAAATATCCTTCGTTATCTTGAAAAACAGAAATAAATAATGTTAAAATAATTTTACGAAATTTTCTGTAAAATAAAAGGGGAAAATTTAAAGATACACCGTTTCACCCTACAACGGCTTCTCAATATTTCGATGCAATGATGAAGTTAATGCCGGAAGCTACATGCAGGGCGAAGGAAATAGCTGTTGAAATTCTGAAGCTTTCAGAGACGGTTGTCGTTGACATTGACGGTCTAAGCGGGGCAGTTTAAAACAACCTTTTTGAAAATGTTGAAGAATTTAAAGACAGAAAATTAAAAATAATTTATCATTATTAATGGGGAAGAACAAGAGAAAGTGCTAGAATGGCAATTTGCTAACACGTTAAGCACAGTCAGAATGAAGGGGTGAACATCACGAGAAAAGTGGAGGTTGTTTCGCATAAAGCCGAGTGGAAAGCATTGTTTCTTGAAGAAAGCGAAAAATTAAAAGAAGTATTTGGCGATGAAATTATTAATATTTATCATATCGGCAGCACATCAATCCCGACGATTTATGCGAAACCATTGATAGACATTATGGTGGAGGTTGCAGATATCGAACGGATTGACCGCTATAATGAGCAGATGAAGCAATTAAACTATGAAGCGCTTGGTGAATACGGCATTCCGAAACGCCGTTTTTTCACGAAAGGTGGCGATAACAGAACGCATCACGTACATATTTTTGAAACGGGCGATGCTGAAATTGAACGCCATCTCACTTTTCGCGATTATATGATTGCCCATCCGCAAGAGGCGCAAAGCTATAGCTTGTTAAAGCAAGAGTTAGCAAAAAAATTCCCGGAAAATATGGACGGGTATATCAAAGGTAAAGATAGCTTTATAAAAAATATTGACCGTAAAGCAGTTAAGTGGAGAAAAGGAGAAACCGAATGAAACTGACGCATACGAGACTTTTAGTGGACCATTACGAAGAATGTTATAAATTTTATAAAGAGACGCTTGACTTTGAGTGCATGTGGGGAGATGAGCATTCAAATTATGCGGAGTTTCAGGCAGGGAGCACTCTGCTTGCGATCTTTGATAAGGAGCAAATGCTTGAGGACTTGAATGAACTAGTGGATGTGAAAGTTGATGCGCCTCGAAATGAAGTGGCGTTAATTTTCGCTGTGGATGATGTAGATGAAGTGTATCAATCTTTGAAAGCAAAGGTATCGTTTATTACAGAACCTCATAATAGACAAGATTGGGGCATACGTGTCGCTCATTTCAGAGACCCGAATGGGACGCTCATCGAGATTAATCACGGAATTGATCATAAATAGTATGCTGACCAATCTATATTTTGTCCGGCATGCTCATTCGATTTATACACCCGATGAATTAGTAAGACCTTTGTCAAAACAAGGACTAAAGGACGCAGAACAAGTAACTCGGATATTAAAAACGGAAAACATAGGTTGTGTAATTTCAAGTCCTTATAGGAGAGCAATCCAAACAGTTGAAGGCATCGCTCGTTTGGTTGGGAAAGAAATTATCATCGAAACGGATTTTAAGGAAAGAACGTTGTCTATAGGGCCTGTTGATGATTTTAAATCTGCTATTACAAAAGTATGGAAAAAACCTTCATTTTGCTGGCCAGGTGGAGAATCTAATCAGGTCGCTCAAAAAAGAGGCGTAGCAGCGACTTTACGGGTGCTGAAAAAGTATGCAGGTCAAAACATCGTGATAGGGACTCACGGCAATATCATGGTGCTGATTATGAATTATTTCGAAGAGACGTATGACTTTGATTTTTGGAAGAAGCTTGATATGCCTGATGTCTATAAGCTAACATTCGATCATTTACTGTTAAAAGAAGTCGAGCATTTATCGGGAGGTAGGGACGGCACTAGAATCGTGCATACTCTGAAGTGAGAAATCACGTGACGGCTTAATTATTTTTAAAAGTGGAAGAATAAAATGCAAAAGTGGAAGAATTAGCCTCAAAGCGGACGAATTAATTTCAAAAGCGGACGAATTAAATGCGAAAGCAGATGAATTAATTTCAAAAGTGGAAGAATTAATTCCTAAAGCCGCTTTGCCATTTCAGAAAGTGAATGAATCATACCGAAAGCGGGTTATACCGGGTTAACAGTTGCTCATTAATAGAGACTCCACTGCTCCGATTGCAAGATTTGTGATGAAACAAATCTATTTGAAACAAGACCGCAAAAAACAAGCGGTAGCTTAATAAAAATTAGGGCGATTCTTCTTTTTAGAGGAATCGCTTTTTGGTTGTTAGAGGTTTCATATTGAATGTGTCGAAAACTATAAGTAATTGAGAAAAGCCAGTATGGAGGTGCAGATGGAAATAGATAAACAAGACTTATACGAAGTAGTAGAGGTAACGATGGAAGCCAAGTCTGTCAATAAAATCGGTAATATTTGGGGAACGATAATTATAGTCATCTTGTCTATACCATACGCCTTCGTTTGGGGAATTGAGTTGGATGGGGGTATCTTGCTGAAAACATTCCTAGCTTATTTTGTATTTATTTTGCTGCATGAGTTATTGCATCTTTTTGGCTATGTGTGTATCGGAAAGGTGAAGCTGAATGAAGTGAAGCTGGGCGTGTTTTGGAAACATTTAATGCCGTATGCTCTCTGCAAGGTGCCGCTGAAAATTAATCATTATCGGATCGCATTGTTTTTGCCTGTCATCTTAGGGGTTGGACCTATGGCATACGGCTATGCATATGGCAGCGGTTTTTATTTTATGATCGGGTTGTTGATGTTTGGTGGTTCTTTTGGAGATTTCATCATCTTATGGATGTTAAGAAACTTTCGGAAAGAAGTATATATTCAAGAGCATCACAGTAAAATTGGCTGTTATGTGCACGTCCCGAAGTAGCATTTTTTTTGTGGGTAAATTATTAGAAAAGTGTTGCTATTTTAAAAGCAAGGTGTTATTATAACGTAGTTGTTAACTTTGGAAAGTAAATATTTAGTTAATATGAGTCTTTCCAGCAGATAGTTTTTTGACCACTTCTCCGGTTTGGAGGAGTTAAGGCCATACGGACAGCCGGGTCAAATGCCGACTGGCAACTTTAGTTGCCTTATTGATTGAGTTAGAAGCTCAAATTTTATAAGTTGGTTACTTTATAACCGCTGCGTGAATGCGCAATCAACTTGTGAAACGGTCAATAAGAGTAGTAAAAGTAAATTATTTGCTATATAGACTCCTAACGCCTATAGTTTTATTTGAATATTAAAGAAGCTAAGCTGTTTTTTGCTGCGGATTTTTATGTCTGCTGTATATTTTGTATGCTTTTTTAATATTAGAATGAATTCTCAAGCAAGTGTTGTGCACAATTCATGTGTGTCTTCGCTTGCTTTTTTTGTTGAATTTTTTTCGAGGGGGAAAAATCATGGAGGATAAGCTCAAACTGTACGGCTTTAATAATTTGACCAAATCGCTTAGCTTCAATATATACGACGTTTGCTATGCGAAAACTCCCCGGGAGCAAAAAAATTATATTGAATATATCGACGAGCAATACAACTCACAACGTTTGACAGATATTTTGACGCGCGTAACGGAGATGATCGGCGCGACGGTTCTGAATGTCTCTAAGCAAGACTATGATCCACAAGGGGCAAGTGTTACTTGTTTAATCGCGGAAAATCCGCTCACAGGCATGCGTACCGATACAGTAGTTGGGCATTTGGACAAAAGTCACGTAACCGTCCATACATACCCCGAATACCATCCGGCCAATAATATCGCGACATTTCGAGTAGACATTGATGTGGCGACTTGCGGTGAAATTACGCCACTTTCGACTCTCGACTATCTGATCGGAAGCTTTGATTCGGATATTATTACAATGGATTATCGAGTTCGCGGGTTTACACGCAATTTAGAAGGTGAGAAGCTATATATGGATCACCAAATTAGGTCCATTCAAGAATATATAAATGACGCAACATTGCGAAAATATGATGCGATTGACGTAAATGTCTACGATGTAAATTTGTTTCATACGAAAATGCTGGTTAAGGAAATTGACCTGCAAAACTATTTATTTAACACGGATGTGTATGAGATTCCACCTCAAACGAGATTAGAAATCAGCTCAAACTTACGCCGTGAAATGATTGAAATTTTTAGCGGAAGGAAGATCTATTGATGAAGGCAACAGAGAAGCTATCACAAGAGAGAGCGCCAATCTACGAAGCGTTGGAGCAATTCAAGAAGCAACGTATCGTTCCTTTCGATGTACCGGGGCATAAAAGAGGAAGAGGCAACAAGGAGCTGACCGAATTTTTAGGTGAGAAATGTGTCGGCGTCGACGTCAACTCTATGAAACCGCTTGATAATCTTTGTCATCCAGTATCGGTCATAAAAGAAGCAGAAATGTTGGCAGCCGAAGCTTTTGGAGCAGCACATGCTTTTTTTATGGTAAATGGGACAACCTCGGCTGTACAAGCAATGGTGCTGACAGCGTGCAAGCATGGCGACAAAATAATTTTGCCGAGAAATGTCCATCGAAGTGTCATTAATGCATTGGTTTTATGCGGTGCAGAACCGGTTTACGTCAATCCGGAAATGGATGAGCGTTTAGGGATTGCACTTGGCATGTCACTTGATCAAGTGGAAAGAGCGATAAAAAATAATCCGGATGCTAAAGCGATTTTTGTGAATAACCCGACTTATTACGGCATATGTTCAGACTTGCGCGGTATCGTCAAACTGGCGCATCAGCATAATATGCTCGTTCTTGCTGATGAAGCGCATGGCACGCATTTCTCCTTCAGCGAGGAACTGCCTGTTTCGGCAATGGAAGCAGGAGCAGATATGGCGAGTGTCAGTATGCATAAATCAGGCGGAAGTTTGACTCAAAGTTCATTTTTACTGATGGGGCCGAATGTCAATGCCGGTTATGCACGACAAATCGTCAACTTAACACAAACGACGAGCGGTTCATATTTATTGCTGTCGAGTCTCGATATTTCACGCCGCAACCTTGCGTTAAACGGTGAGGGAATCTTTAAACAGGTGATGGAGCTGGCCGAATATGTGCGCGGCGAAATCAATAAAATCGGCGACTATTATGCTTTTTCAAAAGAGTTGATTAACGGTGACAGCATTTACGATTTTGACGTGACGAAGCTGTCTGTCCATACGCTCGATATCGGATTAGCCGGCATTGAAGTGTACGACATGTTGCGAGATGAATATGACATTCAAATCGAATTCGGTGATATCGGCAATATTTTGGCATATGTATCTGTCGGTGATCGCAAGCGGGATGTCGAACGTCTTGTCAGCGCACTTTCAGAAATTCGCCGCCGTTATAGAAGCGATAAATCAGGATTGTTTACGCAGGAATACATCGATCCAAAGGTTATCGTAACGCCGCAAAAGGCTTTTTATGCAGAGAAAGAATCATTACCATTGCGAGAGACAGTAGGCAGGGTTTGCAGCGAGTTTGTTATGTGCTACCCGCCAGGTATCCCGATTTTGGCGCCAGGTGAGCAAATTACGAGCGGCATTATTGATTACATCGAGTACGCCAAGGAAAAAGGCTGCACGATGACGGGACCTGAGGATGCGGATATTGAACGACTGAATGTATTAAAAGGGGTGTGACAAGATGGAATTATGGTTTAGCGAACTCCATACACCGAATGTAAAGCTGTCGATTAAAGTAGATCGCCAATTGTACAGCGGTCAAAGTGAGTTTCAGCGCATTGACATATTCGAGTCCAAAGAGTTTGGTCGCTTTCTGACTTTGGACGGCTACATGATGCTGACGGAAAAGGACGAATTCATTTATCACGAAATGATTACGCATGTGCCGATGGCTGTTAATCAGAACATTCGAAATGTTCTGGTTATTGGGGCTGGGGACGGCGGAGTCATCCGCGAGCTGACATGCTATGAAAATATCGAAAACATCGATTTAGTAGAAATTGACGAGATGGTTATTGATGTGTGCAAGCAATATTTGCCGCAGACAGCATGTTGTTTCTATGACCCTCGCGTGAACATTTATATTGAAGACGGTGTTAAGTACATTCGCTCTTGTGAAAATCAGTACGATTTAATTATTGTTGATTCAACTGATCCGTTCGGTCCGGGAGAAGGATTGTTCACGAAGGAGTTTTACGGCAGCTGCTTTAAAGCGCTTCGCGCAGACGGCATCATGGTCAATCAACATGAAAGTCCTTTTTATGAAGATGATGTGCAGGCGATGCAACGGGCGCATAAGCGAATTGTCGAATGCTTCCCAATCAGCCGCGTTTATCAGGCACACATTCCTACATATCCATCCGGACATTGGCTATTCGGTTTTGCGTCGAAGAAATATCATCCGGTAGCTGATTTGAAAGAGGCTGTTTGGAAGCAAAACGGAATTAAAACAAAATATTATAATCCGAAGCTTCATGTCGGCGCTTTCTACTTGCCAACTTATGTAGAGGAGTTGTTGAAGAGTGTTGAATAAAAACATTGAAACATTTATCGCATGTGACGCTGAATACGAAGAGGCGGATATCGTCCTGTTTGGTGCACCATTTGACGGAACGACGTCCAATCGTCCGGGTACGCGTTTCGCTCCTCGTGCGATCCGTACAGAATCATTCGGTCTGGAAACGTACAGCCCGTACCAAGATAAAGATTTAACAGACATGGCTGTATTTGACAGCGGCGATTTGGATTTGTGCTTCGGCAATGCCGAGCGTGTCCTGAATGATATTGAAGAGCGCACAGCGACAATTTTACAAGCCGGCAAGTTGCCGTTCATGATTGGCGGCGAGCATCTTGTTACGTTAGGGCCGGTTCGTGCGACAGCGAAGCAATATCCGGATTTGCACATCATCCACTTTGATGCACATACAGATTTGCGTGACGACTATATGGGTGAAAAATTATCGCACGCAACAGTTCTTCGTCGCTGCCATGATATTTTAGGCGACGGACGCATTTATCAATTCGGGATTCGCTCCGGCGACCGTTCCGAGTTCCGTTGGGCAGAAGAAGGTCATGTGACAACAAACAAATTCAACTTCAATGGCCTTGAAGAAGCGATCAAGGAAATTGGCGATAAGCCGGTTTACTTTACAATCGATTTGGATGTACTGGATCCATCCGAGTTTCCTGGTACAGGAACACCGGAAGCAGGCGGCGTTTCATATATGCAATTATTGAATGCTATTTTTACAGTTTGCCAAGGTGTGAACGTAGTAGCATGCGATGTCAATGAGCTGTCACCAACATATGACCAAAGCGGCATCTCAACAGCAATGGCCTGCAAGGTTGTCAGAGAACTGCTTTTAGCGCTTAAAAAATAGACTGTTATTTTGTTGATTGTAGCGGAGGGTGCGCATAATAAACGGAAGCGTCCGACCGCAGTGGATATCAACAGTAGCAGTTAACCTAGTCAAAAATAATAGATGAAGAGGAGTAATAAAAAATGGGTAAAGCACTTATTATCGGCTGCGGTGGCGTAGCGTCTGTAGCAATTCACAAATGTGTTCAAAATAGCGGGGTTTTCGAGGAAATTTGCATCGCAAGCCGTACAAAATCAAAATGTGATGCATTAAAAGCAAAACTAGACGGCGGCAAAACTAAAATTACGACAGCTCAAGTGGATGCTGACAATGTAGATGAGCTAATCGCTCTAATTAACGAAGTAAAACCGGACATCGTTATGAACTTAGCGCTTCCATATCAAGATTTAACAATTATGGATGCTTGCTTAGCGACTAAAACACACTACATGGATACAGCGAACTACGAGCCGGAAGATACGGCAAAATTCGAATACAGCTGGCAATGGGCATACCGCGAGAAGTTTGAAGAAGCGGGCATTACAGCTCTTTTAGGAAGCGGATTTGACCCAGGTGTTACTGGTGTTTTCTCAGCTTACGCACTAAAACATTATTTTGATGAAATTGAATATATTGATATCCTTGACTGTAATGCAGGTGACCACGGCTATCCATTCGCTACAAACTTCAACCCGGAAATCAACATTCGCGAAGTTACAGCGAACGGACGCTATTGGGAAAATGGCGAGTGGGTTGAAACAAAACCGATGGAAATCAAACGTGTATATGACTTCCCGGAAGTCGGCGAAAAAGATATGTACTTGCTGTACCACGAAGAGCTTGAGTCTCTTGCAGTAAACATTCCTGGTCTAAAAAGAATCCGTTTCTTCATGACATTCGGTCAAAGCTACCTGACTCACTTGAAATGTCTTGAAAATGTCGGCATGACTTCAATCGAACCAATTATGTTCGAAGGCAAAGAAATCATTCCGCTTCAATTCTTGAAGGCAGTATTACCTGATCCGGCATCATTAGGACCACGTACAAAAGGTAAAACAAATATCGGCTGTATATTCCGCGGTAAAAAAGACGGCGTAGACAAAACATATTATGTTTACAATGTTTGTGACCACGAAGAGTGCTTTAAAGAAGTAGGATCTCAAGCGATTTCTTACACAACAGGTGTACCGGCAATGATCGGTGCTGCAATGGTGATGACAGGCAAATGGAACAAACCGGGCGTTTACAATATTGAAGAGTTCGATCCAGATCCATTCATGGAAGAGTTGAACAAATGGGGACTTCCATGGAAGGAAAGCTTCGACCCGAAGTTAGTAGATTAATATGAAGTTTGAGCGGCTGCCTACACCATGTTATGTAGTAGATGAAAGTCTGCTAGAGAAAAACTTAAAAATCCTTCAAGGTGTCAAGGAGCGCACCGGCTGTAAAATACTGCTTGCGCAAAAGGCGTTCTCGATGTTTGCGACTTATCCGCTAATCAGCGAGTATTTAGACGGGGCTACAGCGAGCGGTTTATACGAAGCGCGTCTTGGCTATGAGGAAATGGGAAAAGAAAATCACGTCTTTTCCCCGGCCTTCCGTGAAGATGAAATTGACGAGATGATCGAGATTTGCGATCATTTCGTCCTGAACTCTTTTTCTCAGCTTGAAAAATTCGGCGAGAAAATTAGAGCAGCAGGCAAAAGTGTCGGACTGCGCGTCAATCCAGAATGCTCGACACAGTCGGACCATGCGATGTATGACCCGTGCGCAAGAGGCTCACGCTTTGGCATTACGCTGAAAAACTTCCGTCCAGAAATGCTGAAAGGCGTTTCAGGTTTGCACTTCCATACACTTTGTGAACAAAATGCCGATGCATTGGCTCAAACTTTGGATGCCTTTGAAGAAAAGTTTGGTGAGTGGTTGCCGCAAATGGAATGGGTCAATTTCGGAGGCGGACATCATATCACAAGAGAAGATTATGACATCGAATTGCTGGAAAGCTGCATTAAACGCATCCAAGAAAAATACGATGTCGAAGTATACCTGGAGCCGGGAGAAGCAATCGCTTTAAATGCCGGTTACCTTGTCACAACTGTGCTGGATTTCATCGATAACGATATTGACATTGCGATCCTTGATACATCGGCAACTTGCCATATGCCGGATGTGCTAGAAGTGCCGTATCGTCCGCCGTTAATTGGATCAGGACAGCCACAGGAAAAGGCATATACTTATCGCCTTGGTGGTCCGACATGCTTAACAGGCGACGTCATAGGCGACTACTCGTTCGACGAGCCACTTAAATCCGGCGACCGATTAATATTTGGGGACATGGCCATTTATTCGATGGTAAAAAACAATACCTTCAACGGAATGGCGCTGCCGGCAATCGCACTTCAAGATAGAAAAGGCGACTGTCACATCATTAAACAGTTTGGCTACGAAGATTTTAAAGGAAGATTATCATAAGAGGATGAAGCCGTATCGAATTTTCGATACGGCTTTTAGGTCGTTGGGATATTTCAAGAACTCTCTGTTCCCTTTTCAATAGCTTTATAAAATTAGGAAGGGAAATACACGGCGGGTGTTGAAATAGAGTGCATAGGCTGTAAAGGGGGGATCTCGCGTGAGGAAAACCTTTCTTCGTCTCGCAATGATCGTAATCGCCATTTTCATTGCTGTTCATCTGTTCACCTACATAAACATATCTCGAGTGGAGGCCAATGTGACTAGAGTTAATCCGCAAATCGATGAAATCATTTCAATTAACAGCATCAGTGATTGGGGTGAGTGGTTTCAATATTACACATTGGTTGTAAAGATTAAAGATGAACAATATCGCATTAGGGTCAATGAATCCGGTGAAGTAGAGGGCATTGAGAAATTATAAATTGAGGATTGCATATTTACGTATAGGGAGAGAAAATCATGATTTATCCAATATTACACCCAAAAGCAACAATCGGCGTAACAGCACCTTCTTCAGGAGTGGAACAAGAACTGCATGAAATTGTAAAAAAAGCGTTTAGCCGCCTTGAGGCTAAAGGCTACCGAGTTGCAGCAGGCAATACTGTTTGGACGCAGCATAAGGCTAAGTCAGCACCTGCAACGAAGCGAGCACAAGAATTAACGGACATGTTGAATAATGAAAATATCGGGCTAATCATTCCTCCATGGGGAGGCGAGTTACTTGTTGAAGTGCTGGAGTATCTGGATTTCAAGGAAATTCCAAGCAAATGGGTGCTCGGCTATTCCGATACAAGCTTATTGCTGGTGGCCATCACTTTAAATACAGGGATTGCGACAGCGCACGGAACGAATTTAGTTGATTTGCGCGGCGACCATTGGGATGAAACAACCGCGATGTGGGAAAAGGTTTTGACCACGGAAACAGGCGGTGAGGTCATTCAATATTCTTCGAATCAGTATCAGAAGGAATGGCAACATGACAATCCATCTCCATGTGTGTTTCACTTAACTGAAAATACATTGTGGAAAACAATTGACCATGAAAAAGCGATTATAAAAGGTCGATTACTTGGCGGCTGCATTGACGTCATTAGGCATTTAATCGGTACGCCATACGGAGACATTAAGCAATTTTCAAAAGAGTATATAAATGATGAAGCGATTGTTTGGTATTTCGAAAACTGTGAGCTGTCGACAACGGATTTAAGAAGAACGCTTGTGCAAATGAAATACGCAGGCTGGTTTGACAATTGTTCAGGGATTTTATTCGGACGCAGTCCAGCGAACCATAGTGTAGAAGGTTATACGGCTGAAGATGTGTATGTAGACTTGACTAACGAACTAAATATTCCGTTTGTGTACGATATTGACTGCGGGCATGTGCCGCCACAATTGACGATTATTAATGGAGCCTATGCAGAAATTGAAGTGGAAAGCGGAAAAGGGAAAATCAAACAAATCTTCAGGTAGAACTATCGGATTACGAGAATAGTGCCTTTTTGGGGGCAAGGGGGATTCGTGATAGTGAAAAAAGAAGCTCTTTACCATAGTTGGCTGGTAGTGGTGATTTTCGTATTAGCTGTCAATTATGTGCTTTTCAACACATCCTTCGGAATCAGCATTTTGCCGGACGAACCAAATTTTGTTGTTATAGGCTCAATACTTGATTTGGCTGTTGTTGCACCGCTTATGTTTTTGGCTTGGATGCGAAAGTGGCGCTGGAAGAATATCATTTTATCAATGGCATCCGGTTTGGTTCTCGTCCGTTTTCTAATTCCAATGAAGTATCTGACCCCGTTTGAAAAAATCACTTGGGTTGGTTTTGCCGTCGAAGCGGTCTTTATTTTATTGACGATTTTTAAAAATATGCCAACCATTGTCCGTTCAGTAAGAGAGAGTGAGTTGCCGGTAGTGTTCTCGTTTTCTGCCGCAGTCCGTGAACAGGCACGGGAGCATCCGATTGTCAAAGTGTTATTTGAAGTTACACATCCGACTGTTATTTTGAAGCTTAAGTCTCCTGTCGAAGCAATCTTGTTGATGGGATTAAGAAGACGTTATAAAAAGTAGCAATTAAAGTGGATAATCCTGCTCCTTTCAAGGGAATTTTGAGAGTTAAACTGGATAGTGGTGCTATATTTTCTATGAAATAGACTGGCGGTATATGAGTCGGTTTCAATATCTTTGTTTGATTATTTGATTATATTGTCATATAAAGCAGCTGTATGAGGCTGCTTTTCTAAAAGATAAAAAAGCATATAATTTTGAACTTATATAGCTGACTAACTTTACCTGCCGCATGGCTCCTTTTTCATCTAGGCAAATTCAAGTAGTATTTTCATGATGAAAAAGGACCGTAATGGTTTTTGTATGCCATTTTTTATATTAATAGTACCTTTAATCCAAAAATGATATAATATGGTTATTGTGTTTTGAAGAGGGGTATATAAGTGAAGAGAAATACAGTTAAATGGGCAGGGGCTTTCATTTCGCTATTTTTTATTGCCGGCTTATTGGTTTACTGGTTTGTATCGGAAAATTCAAATTCGTACAAATGTCCCACTCAAGCTTTGTTATCGGCTGATGAAGACTTGATTTTAATTCAGGCTTATAAAATGAATGATAAATCTCTGTTTTTTTTCATCAAAAATCAAAATCAAATTGGAGCTTCGTACATTCATAAAGGAATGTTCGGATGGCGATTAGAGCATATGACGTTGAGTCCTTTTGACACAAATATAACCGACAATCACCTTAACGGCTATCAAGGAAATGGAGATAACTTGATTTACGGATTAATGACTAATGGCGACGACCAAATCGTAACGTTGAATAATGATGTTGCACACATACTTAATTTAAAAATGCTCCCTGCTCAAGTTGTAGAACAATATCAGTTGAACGGCCTTTATCTATGGTATATAGAAAATGATCGCTTAGCGGAAAAAGAGGGGGAGATTAAACTGGTCGATAAGTATTCGGAAGAAGTGCTTGATGTGGTTTTGAAATAGGGAGGAAGGATATATGGCTCAACTATGGAAAGAGGAGCAAATATAGGCTGTTAGAGGACAGGAAATAAAGAAATCTAGTATATATATTAAAAAGATATCAGAGAGCAGAAATGTTGATTTAACAACATTTTTGCTTTTTTAATTTCACGCTATGAGCGATGTTAAATTGATGATATTCAGTTTCTTGAAAATATCATAGTGAAGTAAACTAAATGAAAAAAAGGGAGTGAAGCCTAAATATGTAAATATATTTTACTAGAAAAAGATGACCGATTATCCATTTGCACATACTTTTGAACTGTTTTATCTATCATTTAAAAATAGTAGATAAACGTAGGGAAATATAGGGAAATGATAGATATGATAGGTTTTTAAGCTTTTTTTGGAATTTACACAATTATCCATTTTACGATATATTTCTATTACAAAGTTCTCTGTAAACAAATTAATAAATATAAGTTAGGAGGAATAGGTAATGGGACTAATTAGTGGTAAAGTGGCTTCTATGATTTTAGCAGGAACGGTGGTAACAGGTGGTCTGGCAAGTTTGACCTATGATGGCGGGGATGCCTTGAAAACGGTAAGACTATGGATGATGGATGAAAGTTCAAAAGTCCAGGCTTTTGATAAGGCTGAAGGTAAATTGTTAGACAAAATCAATGCTCTGAAAACTGCTGCATCAACAAAAATCGGTGAAGCAAATGACTTGATTGCTGATAAAAATACAGTTATTCGGGATAAAAATCAAACCATTGAAGGATTAGCGGAAGAGATTGATGGCTATTTGGAAGAAATTCGGATTCTTGAAGCTCAAATTGATGAGCTTACTGGAGATAATGAGCAACTGAGGGGGGAATTGGATTCTGCATTGGTAGACCTTGAACTCATAAGAGCCCAACTTGCACAAGCAAATGAACAGATTGCTGAACTGACTACAGAAAATGAACGACTGAATCAAGAACTGGAAAAAGCGAACGGAGAAATTCAAAAAGCAAACGATGATGCTTATGGTACAGAGGCATTCATCGATCAAGTACAGACGGAAAAACACAAACCGTTGAGTGATGAGGAAATTGAAGAAGTAGATATCACGTTGCCTGAAATAGTGGATGAGGCTGGAACTGAATAAGAAGTAACTACGTAGCTACCACCTGAATATTCAGTATGCGAATGACAAGGGATACCGGCAAGTCAATTGGAATAAGATTTTCGAAGAAATGAAGGCAAAGGTAAAAGCATCCCTTGATTGTGAAGAGCAGGTAGCTTCTAACAGAAGGGGCTGTCCATAAATAAGTTTTTAAAATGAAACAGGTGTAGAAAACGAGTCGTTTTTCTACACCTGTTTTTGATTATGGACTTTAGTCAGTTGAGCCTGAAGAAGGCGAAACAGAAAACCACCTGCTATGCGGGTGGGTAATAAAACGTTATACAAAATAACTCACTTTCAGTTCTATAATAGAGAGTGTTCAAGCCTCTAAAACAGAAAGGAAAGTGAGCATATTGGCCAATAAAGCGAATAGCCTTGCACATACCAAATGGATGTGTAAATACCATATCGTCTTCACTCCAAAGTATAGACGAAAAGTAATCTATTATCAATATAGAAAGAGCGTAGGTGAGATACTGAGAACGCTCTGTAAGTATAAAGGAGTAGAAATTATAGAGGGACATCTCATGCCAGATCATGTGCACATGCTGGTGAGCATTCCGCCGAAGATTTCTGTATCAAGTTTCATGGGATATCTAAAAGGAAAAAGTGCACTTATGATGTTTGATAAACATGCAAATCTAAAATATAAATTTGGAAACAGACATTTTTGGGCAGAAGGTTATTATGTGAGTACAGTAGGATTAAATGAGGCAACGATTAAGAAATATATACAAGAACAAGAAAAGCATGACATTGCCCTTGATAAGTTAAGTGTGAAAGAATATAACGACCCATTCAAGGGGTAGCCATGTAATACAAGTATCCCTTCAGGGGTGGCAAAAGTGACAAAGGCAATAGAGGCTTGAATGATATGAAAGCCAGCGCCTTGAGACGCTGGTCGGTAGTAGAGGCTTATAGCCTTTGTTCAAACCACCCTTTGGAAGGGTGGTTATGATTTTTCTTCTGCTAATTTGTTGAAATGTATAATGATATATTTAAGTAGAAGTGGGGTGGGCCAAAACTGGAAGACCACCTTGTGTCATCTAATTGAAATTAACTGCCTACCCTTACAGTACCGACAAATCGGGATTCCGGACGGAAGATGACGTTATCTTCGGATTGCTCGATTGCGTGTGCTGTCCATCCGACAAAGCGGCTTGCTGAGAATGTCGGTGTGAATAGCTCTTCACTCATGTTGAGCGCTTTCATAATACCGGCTGCATAAAACTCGACATTTGTGTACAATGCCCGTCCCGGTTTCAGCTCTTGGAGTACCTTGACGCCGATATCCTCTACTTGCATCGAAAGATCAAGCCATTCATCATCTCCTGCAAACTGTTTCAATTTTGCCTTCAGGGCAATCGAGCGAGGGTCGTGAACTTTGTAAACACGATGTCCGAAGCCCATTAATTTTTCCCTAGCTAGTACTTTTTTTCTTAAAGTCCCTTCAATATCACCAGAATCATGTACTTCATTTAATAAAGTAATAACGCCAGCTGGTGCTCCTCCGTGCAAAGGTCCCTTCATTGTGCCGATTGCTGATGTGACAGCGGAAACAAGGTCTGACTCGGTTGAAGCAGTTACACGCGCTGCGAACGTTGAGGCATTCATGCCGTGCTCCATCGTCAAAATCATATACGCTTCCAAAGCATTCACATGAGCTCGTGATGGCACCGTTCCATTTAGCATATACAAATAATTTTCAACATGGCTAAGCGATGCATCTGGGTCAACAAGCGGTTTGTCTTCAATAAATCGCTTACGGTAGGCGATGATGGTAGGAGCAATTGCTGTCAGTCTAATAGCTTGTTCAATTGTCGGCTTCCATTGATAAGTAGCCCTTCCTTCAGCGGAAATAACTGTTCTGAGCACATTCATGATATCCATATCTTTCGGTAAACTTTTAATTAAATCAATCATATAGGCCGGCAAATTTCTATTTTCTTTTAAAGCAGTCGTCAAATCATTCAACTGCTGCTCATTTGGAAAATCCCCGTGCCAAAGCAGGTAGGCAATTTGTTCGAAGGTTGAATTCTCCATAATTTCTCGGATGTCATAGCCTCTGTATATCAATTGGCCTTTCTCGCCGTCAACGTGACCAACGCTTGTTTCAGCAGCAACTATACCTTTTAATCCTTTTTGAAACATAACCTTCTCCCCTTCCTTTATTTGTAATAATTGTATAAAATATTAATTATTATGAAAATTAAATAAAATTAATTTAGTTGATTAATATTTTTAATCAATAAAGAGGTGCCTATGGAATTAAGCTGGCTTCAAACTTTTCTAATTGCAGCTCAGTATGGGAATTTTCGAAAGGCAGCGGACGTGTTGTTTTTGTCTCAGCCTTCGGTAACAGTGCATATTCAAAACTTAGAGAAAGAACTTGGTGTTCAATTATTTTTACGAGAAAAGAAGCGGGTCGAGCTGACGAAGGCGGGAAAGAGGTTCATTCCTCATGCCCAGCTTCTGCTGACCAACTATCAAAACGGAATTGCCGATATGCAATCATACAGCCAAGGATATTCCTCGCAGCTTTCAATTGCGATCTCCCCGTTAATTGCCGACACGATTTTGCCTTTTGTACTGAAAAAGTATATGACGGAACATCCTCATGTCGAAGTATCTGTAAAAGTGGTCGAGGCGCTCGATATTGAAAGGGAAATTTTGGCTGATGAGGTCGATATCGGGTTGTCTTGTGTCCGTTCTAATAATCCTGATTTGGTCTGTGAAGTGATATCGAAGGACAAGGTTTTGTTGATTGCTCCGCATGACGGTATTGATTCGGAGTCGGCACCAGTTCTGGAAGAAGAAGAGGTGCTTACATCTAATTATTTGCTGACAGATAATCATCCCGCTTATTGGGAGGAGTTAAACAGACACGTAAGGAAAAAATATCCGAAGATCAAAACGATGAAAGTGTCACAAATCCATGTGACAAAACGTTTTATTGTCGAAGGACTAGGCGTGTCATTTTTGCCGGAGTCTACAGTGAGAAAGGAGCTGCTGGAAGGCTGGTTATTGGAAGTTCCTTGCCCGTCCATCAAGCTTCCCGAGGCTTGTACATATGTAATTATGAAAGATAGCCATCCGAAGAAGCTTGAATTTATGGCTTTTTTGCAGAATTACCGGATTTAGGAGGATATACATGATGAAAGCCGTGCTCTTTGATTTAGACGGAACATTGTTAAACCGCGATGCTTCCTTAGAAAAATTTTTGGGAAATCAGCATAGCCGACTGTATCAATCGCTCGCTCATATTCCGAAAGAAACCTACATATCCAGATTTATAGAACTCGATTGCCGAGGCTATGTTTGGAAAGACAAAGTGTACGCACAATTGTCGGATGAATTTTCAATAAAAGAAATAACCACAGAGGATTTGCTGCTAGATTACTTGGATGAGTTCAGTGAGCATTGCGTTCCGTTTCCAAATTTGCATAGCGTGTTGCGGCAATTGAAAAACAGGCATTTCTCTTTAGGCATGATTACAAATGGTTATGAAAAATTTCAAATGGACAACATTAAAGCTCTCCGAATAGGTTCATATTTTGATACGATATTAGTTTCCGAATCCGAAGGAATTAAAAAGCCGGATACAGAAATTTTTCATCGAGCATTGCAACGATTGCAAGTGAGTGCTGATGAAAGCATCTATGTTGGCGACCATCCTGAAAACGATGTGAAGGCAGCAGAACGGGCCGGCATGAAAGCTGTTTGGAAGATAGATAATTACTGGGGACAGGTGGAAGCCCATTATAGAATTGATAATTTGCTGGAGCTAGAGGCCATTTTGTCAGAAATATAATAGAGGAGTGATTTAAATGACAACAATCAGATTTGTGAGGCATGGAATAACGGAGTGGAATGAGCGCGGTGTCATACAAGGTAGATCAAATATTCCTTTGAATGAGCGGGGCAAGCAACAGGCACAAGCGCTAGGAGAACGGCTTACGCAAGAGGAGAACTGGGATATCATCATCTCAAGTGATATGATGCGCGCTGAAGAAACGGCAAATATTATTTCCGCTAATCTTGGATTAAACAATGTAATTTTAGATGAAAGAATTCGTGAAATCGACTGCGGACAACTCGAAGGTACGAATGAAGAGATGAGAGTGAATAAATGGGGAAGTGACTGGCGTAATCTTGATCTTGGCATGGAGTCTTTTGAAAATGTTGCTGATAGAGGAAGCGACTTTTTGACGGATATAAGCGAACGATATAAAGGGAAGCGTATATTGATAGTCAGTCACGGTGCTATTATCGGGCTTACATTGCGTAAATTTTTGCCGAACGCAATACCGAAAGATAATCTTAATAACACTTCAATCACCATCATTCGGCAAATAGAAGAAGAATGGGAATGTACATTGTTCAATTGTACGAAGCATTTGGAGGCTGGAGATGATGGGAAATAGGCTGGAGCCCCTTCAAGCGGCGCATTTATTTGTAGAGAAACATTTTCCCGACTGTCATGGTGCGCTTCTGGCCGGCAGTGTCATTCGAAACCAAGCAACGGAGACATCCGACCTTGACCTTGTCATTTTTGATGATGTCAGTTCGTCTTTCCGGAAATCAGTTGTTGATTTTGACTGGCCGATTGAGATGTTTGTTCATAGCATGCAAACTTATAAAACATTTTTGGACGGTGACTGCAAACGGGCGCGTCCGTCTTTGCCGAGAATGATTTCAGAAGGCATCATCATTAAAGATACTGGCGTCATACAATCTATTCAAGCAGAAGCAAAGGATCTGTTAAAAGCGGGACCAGAAAAATGGACTGAAGACATAATTGAGATGAAACGTTATTTCATCACCGATACTTTAGATGATTTTATCGGCAGTACCAATCACACAGAAGACCTTTTTATCGCGAATGCTCTTGCCGAACAGTTGAGCGAATTCATTTTGAGAGTAAATAACCAATGGATTGGAACATCAAAATGGGTGATTCGCTCATTGAAGGAGTTTGATGAAGCATTTACTTCTGAATTTGTTGCTGCTTTCGACAGTTTTTATAAAACAGGTGCTAAAGGTCAGGTCATTCGATTAACGGAGCGTATCCTCAAGCCATATGGCGGTTTGTTGTTCGAAGGCTTCTATTTAGCCTCGAACTAAAGGCCAGGCTCGCATTTCGATTGTTTTTGAAAAATGAAGAATCGGCACATCGCTTTCTACTTTACCTTGTTCTGATAGAATGGTATTTTGCTCGAATTCAGCTTTTGCTTGCTGAAGCTGCCATGGCCTATGCAAAATGTCGCAGCGAAGCGGTATACCTTTTTTGTTTACTGTATAAAAGCAGTAACGTTCGGTAATCCATTCATCAAAGGAACCTTTTTGAGCGAGATACGGTTCTGAAATAGGCTCATAGCTGCATACTAAGCGAGCGTCATTGGCGTTCGTTCTTTTACTGTCAAAATGAATGGTTTGCCCGTCTTGCTGTAGTTGCATTTCCGCACGTTGGTAGGGCAAGTGATAAAATCGTTTAGCGGCCCAAACGGCGAGCTGATTAGCTGCATCAAGATTAAAGAAATAAACGCCTGGTTTACCGTCAAGCATTACATAAGTGCGAATGTGTTAAGCTCCGGAAACCGGTCCGTCCCGGGAACCGCCGGCAAACCGCGAAATCTAACACCCGACATTTGAAAAGGCACAACACTGATCCACCCCATTCCATCGAAGCTATCTAAGGGCAGTGCTTCAGGTACAAGTTAGCGTAAAACAACAAAATCAAAGTTTCATAAAGAAAATTATACATAATAAAGCTTCCGGTTTACGATTAATAACTATTCGGGTACTAAGTAGTTATCCTGAAACAAAAATTTGTCATAGTCATTAAAGTGAAAAAGGCAGTCATAAAGGCTGCCTTTTCGTCTATTATTTCAATATTGTCACAAGCTCACTAGCCGGTTTGCGATTTTGCGCCATCGGGATGATTTCAGGATAGCCCATATGCATATTGCAAATCGCGCGTTCGTTCGGCTGAATGCCATACGCTTCGCGGAATGCCGGGTCTTTCAACCAACCGTATGAATGCCACGTCATGCCGATGCCTTTCTCCCAAGCCAGCAAACTGAAGTTTTGCAATAGACAGCAAGCGGCTGCGAAATCGTCTTCCCGGACAATTGGGTTTTCGTCTTCCTTCACAACAACAATCAAATACATCGGATTAGAACTGATTTTTTTATAAATCTTTTCTCCGATTGCTTTCTTCTTATCAGGATCTGTTTCCTTCGCTTCGCGGATGCTTTTTACCGTTTGAGCCAATTCCTCTCTGGAATCGCCGTGAATGAGAATAAATCTCCAAGGCTCTGTCACATGATGGTTCGGCGCCCAAACAGCTGTATCGAGCAACTCGATGATCAGCTCCGGTGATACCTCTCGATCTTGAAATCTATGTACGGATCTTCTATCTTTAATAATTTCGGTTAAATTCATAAGTCCCCTCCGCTAATGATAATCACTCTCATTTAAATCTTAACCTATTATAAAGCTTTCTTGCTTTTCCCACAATTATTTATGCTTAAAAAGTTCTCCTTTCTGTAGAATTTAAAAAGGTATAAAATGGTTGTTAAGGGGTGGGGAATATTGAAAAAAATCATTTGGTTTCCAATTTTACTATTATTAGCTGTCTTTATAGGATTATTTATTTTTGTGAAAGTGAATCCACCTTTGGACATAAGCAATGTTTATGCAAGCGGAGATTATAAATCAGCCATTGTCGGGGTTGGCAATACAGGTTTTGCAGATATAAAAATTGTCGATGTGACAGTTAATAATGATGAAAAGCCTTTGGATAAAAAAATTCAAGTCAGCCATGCGCTAAAAGGTTTCATCATAACGGATGATTGTTCCGGTAAAGATGCAGAAGAATACGATTTTACTAATATGGAAGATGTAATCATTAAGACGGGGACTTCCCCTTCTGTACATTTTGAGAAACTTGATAACGGCACGGCCACTAAAGAGGATTTGGCCTATGGAGTTAGCGCTCTTCACAGTTCAGCGATTAATGAGATGAAAATAACTTATAAATATTTAGGGATAACATTTACTGAAACCGTGACAGTCACTCCATATCCTATAATAAATGAAGAATAAACGGCAGCTGCAGAGCTGTTTTTTGTTTACTAAACTCCCATATAATGATATGTTAATGTGAAAATTATTCCAATTAATAGGGTGAGGCAAATGACGGGAACATGGAAAAATCCTATTCTTTTACTGGCAGGAATAGGTGTTTCCTATTTAGGGAGCTGGATTTACTTAATAGCTATTAATCTTTCAGTTTTGCAAATGACCGGGTCAGCGGCAGCTGTTGCCGGTTTGTACATAATCAGACCGATTGCTGTATTGATGACAAATACGTGGGCTGGCAGTCTCATTGACCGGGTGAATAAACGAAAGCTTATGATGTTCGTCGATATCGCCCGCGGAGCATTGGTGTTTCTGATACCATTCATTGATTCCTTATGGGTTATTTATGGGTTGCTGTTATTGATTAACATACTCGGCGCTTTTTTCGGACCTGCTTCATTTGTCTATATAACGAAGCTGATTCCGGCTGAAAAACGGCAAAAATTCAATTCGTGGATGAGTATGATGAGTTCAGGAGCATTTTTAGTCGGGCCGGCGATTTCAGGTGTTTTAATAATGTATGCAGGTACAGATATGTGTATTTTTATTAACGCAGCTACGTTTATTATATGTGCACTTTTCATTTATTTCCTTCCTGATGTCGATGAAGTCACTGAACATAAAACAGAGCCGATCGGCTGGAAAACACTTATGAATGATTGGGCGCTTGTGAAAGATTTTATGAAGGGAGCACCGCTTTTGCTGACCGTTTATTGCTTATTTCAAGCAGCAATGCTAATCGGATTTGCCTTGGATTCTCAAGAAGTGACATTCATAAAAACGACGTTGAATCTAACGGATACAGATTATGGTCTGATTGTCAGCATCACCGGTGTCGGCTCATTATTGGGCGCCTTAACATCAGCAATGCTGGCAGATAAATTGCATTTGAAACTGTATATCGGTATCGGCATGCTGATGACATCGGTCGGGTATGTGATGTTTTACGCATCGATTAATTTTATAACGGCAACGTCGGCATTTGTTTTCCTCGGTTTCTTTTTGTCATTTGCCAATACGGGTTATGCAACATTTTTTCAAGGCAGTGTACCTGTCGATTTAATGGGAAGGGTCGGCAGTATCGCAGAAATGTTACAAGGAATTGTTCAAATTGTCTTGACGTTGATTCTGGGCTTCTTTGCTGAATGGTTGACATTGCAATTCGTCTGTATCGTCTTTGCGGCAATCAGTGTTATTTTTGCACTTGCCTTAGCTATTTTTACATTGCAGCCTTCAAAGACCCGCTTTTTTGAGATTAGTAAAACTGATATGTAAAAGAAGAGACAGTTTGGAGCTGTCTCTTCTTTTATGTCATTATATAAATTTTTATTAAAAAGGGTGGAAATTGCTGATACGTATAGGTAAATTTTATATATTTACCGAACGAAAACTTGCTACTATACTAATGCGGATGAAATGATTTAATCTAGAGCATATTAAATAAAATTAGCAATACGCAAGTTAGGTGAAATTTTTCAATGCAGGATTTAAAAAAGAAACAAATGATTTTATCATACCTGCAAAAGTATGAGTTGGAGCAAATTTTTGAGCCGATTGGAATTGAGCAGTTTGAGTTGCTTCAATTGCCGAAGGGGCATGTACTTTGCGCAAAGGGTGATGAAATAAATGAAATGTATTTACTTGTTGAAGGAAAGCTGAAAATTTACACGACGACATTAGATGATAAGCGACTGATTTTGCGCTTCCAAGAAGCAATGGGAATGATCGGTGATATTGAGTTTATTCAAGCTACTCCTGTTTTATATACAATTGAGACGAGTACAGATTGCACTGTTATCAGGCTTCCTTATGCAGTTTTAAGACAAAAAGCATCACAAGAGCCTCAGTTTCTGACGTTCTTGCTGAAAGTTGTAACAAACAAGTTCCGCGCCAAGACGGATGCAGCTTCACTAAATTTGCTTTATCCGGTCGAGGTCCGTCTTGCCAGTTACTTGTTATCAACAAAAGCAGATAATGAGCGGCTGCTTTATCATGAAGAGGCCAAGGATTCCAGCATGAATGATATTGCCGATATGGTCGGGACGAGTTATCGCCATTTAAACCGCGTCATCAAGAAGCTGTGCAATGATGGTGTCATTGAAAGGATAGGCGGCAAGCTCTTCATCAAAGATATCGAAAAGCTTAGAGAAATAGCGAAAAATAATATTTACGAATAAGACAAGAACTTGGCGGCATAACATCTAGAACAAATCTGAAGAGGTTTGAGGTGTCCGGCTTGCGGGAAAAAGCAATAATCATCGTGACAATCAAAGCAGCTACCATTAAATACTTGATGGTCATTGATTTTTTGCGAAAGAATATATCATTGGAAGCTGTCGTCATGACGGCTTTTTTTCTTATACTGTTTGTTTTACTTCTTAAAAAGGACCTTTGATGGTGTTTCTTAATAAGAGAGAATAATTGAAGAGAAGGAGAACTATTAGGTACAATAGAGTATTGGTGAAAATGGAGGAAGATTTCATGGGGTATATATGGCTATCAATTGCAATCGTGTCTGAGGTCTTCGGCAGTTCTATGCTGAAACTGACAGACGGTTTTAAACGATTTTTTCCTACGCTTGGTGTGGTGGTCGGTTATGCGATTGCATTTTACGCATTGTCGCTCTCATTAGAAGAGCTGCCTTTAGGAGCGGTGTATGCGATTTGGGCAGGTGTCGGGACGGCATTAACGGCGCTTGTCGGCGTTATTTTTTATAAAGAAGGCATCAATTTTAAAAAAACGGTTGGTATTTTAATGGTCATTGGCGGCATTGTGCTGTTGAACAGCGGGATTTAGGGGGATCTATGAAAGGGTATATTTTTTTAAGTGTTTCAATTTTGACGGAAATAATTGGTACAATTTGTTTGAAGCTTTCCGATGGATTTACCGTCTTGCTTCCATCCGTTATTGTTGTTCTAGGATACGCTATAGCGTTTTACATGCTTGGTCAGGCAGTGAAATACATGCCGCTTAGTTTAGCTTATGCGATTTGGTCAGGCATTGGAACAGCCGTTACCGTTGTGATCGGCATCCTGATTTTTGATGATCCTTTCAGCCTCGGGGTCGCAATCGGAATCGGTCTGATTATTTTAGGCATTGTTTTCATGAATTCCAATGGAACAGAAGTTGCGGAACAAGAGGGAGAAGGTTACTAAACTTCATAAATATCAAAAGTACCTCCCGAAAATTGAGAGGTACTTTCTAAGAAAGTATAAAACATAGAACTTGGATAGCTGTCTAACCTTACACCTGCCATGCTTGGAGGCCTACAGGATGTTGGTCATATCGGCGAAGACATGCGGACGTAGCGCTCTTAGTCGCTGTTCCTTACTTACAGGTCGCTTCCGCTTTTCGGTTCCCGCATGGCTCCTTTTTGTTTATATATCTTAAGAAAGCGCTTATCTTAAGTTTACTGCAAATCTTGAGTAAGAGCCTCACCAACAAGGACCGGTGACGGTTTTTGTTGGTTATTTCCAGTCGAATCGGATTGATTTTGCTTTCAAAAGAACGAACCAGACAACAACCGTCAAGGCTATAAAGATAAACATTGTTGTAGCCAGTCCGCCTGTGTAGCTGCTCCAGCCGAGTGAGCCTACAATCATGCCGATGCTGCCGACAACGGTAAAGCCAAAGTTCATCACAGAAGAGGCGGCGCCGACATCGGTTTTTGTAGCGGATAGTAATAAATCGGATATCATCGGACGGAAGTAAGTCGCGACAATTGAATAGATTACGTATGATAAAAAGAAAATGATAGGACCGGCATTTCCGACTGTGAAGATCAGCAGAGCTGAAATAACCGATACAATAATCCCGACATTAATGATCTTTTTCACAGAACCGGCACCAAATCTCATATACATAATAGGGCCTAAAATAGCCGCTGCCGAGTTAAGAGCGAAATATATGCTGAATGTCGTTTCTGAGACACCGAAACCATCTATATAGATATAGGAAGCGATGGCTAAGTACGCCATATACGGTGCTGCGATTAATGCTCCAACCATTAATAGACTGGTGAAATTGGCGTTTGCAGCGATTTTTCCTAAGCCTGAAATAGATTGCAGCGTACTGTTTTGTGTACGTTTTTCGATAGGCAATGTTTCTTGCAATAAGCATGCTCCAATTAGCGAGATGCCGGTTAAAGCTGCCAAGGCAATGAAAGTCATTTCCCAATCAGCATATTTCAGTATCAGAGCTCCCAGTAGCGGTGCCATCATTGGTGCAAGCAATCCGAATGCTTGGGTTACCGATAAAACTTTCGACATTTCTTTACCTGCAAAGCTGTCTTTAATTAGTGCTGTCGCAATCGCTATCATTCCACCGGCACCGAATGCCGAAAGTGCCCGAAAAATGATTAAAAGACTGATTGTAGGAGCGAACGCACAAATAGCACTGAAAATTAGCGATATTGAGATGCTGGTAATTAAAATCGGCTTGCGACCGTACTTATCGCTCATCGGCCCTAAAAATAAAATACCGATGGCCATAAAGACGAAGAAAATGGTCATTGTCAGGCTCATGAGTGTAGAGCTTGTTTGAAAGTATGTTGTCATTTCAGGAAGGGCTGGCATATATAAATCCGTCGATAATGGAGGAATCATTGATAAAATAGTAATCAATGCGATCAAGCCAGTGTTCTTTAAATATTTTTGTTGCATAAATTAACTCCTTTTATACTACTTCAGCTATATGAGAAGGACTACACATGACGTAAAGCATTTTTTGCCATCCGTTCCATAAGTGGCGCTAGTGTATTGATTTCTTCTTCTGAAAAACCATCTAATAACATTTTCTCGATTTGCCGGATGCTGGAGTAAATCCCTTCCACTGTTTCTAACGCGGTATCAGTCAACTGAATGATACGAGCTCTCGAATCTTCAGGATCGATACTTCGAACGATAAAATTCTTCTTTTCCAAACGGTTCAATAATCCTGTAACTGTAGGGTTTGTATAATTTAATGCCCGTTCAATATCGCGCTGGTGGAACAGTTTTTCCGGTTCGTGCAAAAGCAGCATAATTACATCTGCTTGACTGGGTGTCAGATCAATCTGCTTCAAATGTTCGTCTCCAATCCGTTTGGCAAGATGGTCAATCATCTTTAAGTGCGTTAGCACAATCGGATTTTTATGGGAATTAGCCATGTTCATCCCTCGCTTTATAGTCATTAATATTAATAATATAGCGCGCTATATATATGGTCAATATGTGGTAAAAATTAGCCGGCAACAATATTGTGCCAGCTGAAAATCTCTTACTCAGAAAATGCTTTGGAATATTGAACGACACCTTGCACATCGGCAAGTGCATTGTCAAATGCTTGTTAACAAATAGAAATTGTCTTGTGATAAGTGTATAGTTTTAAGGAGATAAGTGAAACAGAAAGAAGGAATAAAAAGTGTTGAACAGAGTAAATGGGTGGATGCAGAGATGGATGCCTATTTTAACGCCAACCAGCTTGATTATTGGTGTAATGCTTGAAGATGTAGGCCATCAGCTTCTATTTTTAGTTCCTTGGTTATTTGCATTTATGACGTTTGCAAGTAGCCTTGGCATGAATTTCAGTGATGCGAAAAGTTTTTCGAAATATCCGAGGACAATATTGTTCTGTATCGCCTTTTTACATATCATTATGCCTATTTGGGCGTATTTTTTATCGACTGTCATTTTTGACGACCATTTACTGATTATTGGCTATATTATTTCTGTAGCTGTACCGACAGGCGTTACCAGTATTATATGGGTCAGCATATGTAAAGGCAACTTGCCGCTCGGGTTATCGATTGTCTTGATTGACACACTGCTTTCTCCAATAATAATGCCCGCTCTACTGCATATTGTTGCAGGAGAGAAGATTGCAATTGATACAGCCTCATTGATTTTGAACTTAGTATGGATGGTTGTACTGCCGTCGGTACTGGGCGTTGTATTGAACGAGCTGACGAAAGGAACGATACAACAGACTCTCGGGAAAAAACTTTCGCCTTTTTCTAAACTGTGTCTTTTCGGGGTTGTGATGATCAACAGCAGCGCAATTGCCCCTTATTTGCAAAACATAACATGGGAGCTGGCGGCTGTCATTGTTGTTGTATTTATTTTGGCAGCATCAGGCTATTTAATTGCCTTTGTGCTTGGTCATTTTATTTGGAAAGATTTCAAGCTTGTAACAACGCTGGTATTTGTCGGGGGCATGCGCAACATTGCCGTCGGGGTTATTGTTGCCACAACATATTTTCCGGCGAAGGTCGCGATGCCGGTGGTATTCGGTATGCTATTTCAGCAAGTGTTAGCTTCCTTGTTTAGTAAAGTCTTAGAAAGATATGAGCTGCGCTACAAGCCGGAACTTCAATCAACTGCAGTATAAGTATTTAGAATATCCAATAGAGCACAGCGGAGCATTTGCCTGCTGTGCTCTGTTTTTTTGATTGGAAGATGAATGGTAAATATGTCGGTGTAAAAACTTTATGGGTAAAGAAAGTGTCAGTGCGTTTGCATAAATAGCTTTTTATTAAAGGTAAGTGTAAGAAAGTGGAGAAATAATAAACTATTGAATATATAAGGGAGGTCGAAGTAATGGGACAAGTATGCGTCATTAGTATTTATGTGCCGGATATAGCTCGGGCAATCGATTTTTATGAAAATGTATTGGGATTTACAGTTGAAAAGCGATATGGAGAAAAAATTGTCATGCTAAATAATGGTGATTTGCCGTTAATTCTCGAAGAGTCGCACGCATCGGAATGCAATCCGGAGAGCAAGCCTGCCGGTGTTGTTTTAGCTCTGAAAACAGATAATATCTTTCAAACTGTGAATCTGCTAAAAGAACATGAGGTTAAATTTATCGTTGAAGAGCCGACCGATTGCCCTCCAGGCAAGTTTATCAGTTTCAAGGATCCTTTCGGGAATGTACTGGAGTATATACAGTTTCAAGTATCATGAACTTTTTATAAGTTGAAACAGCTCTCTGGAAAAAATATATGCACCAGTATAGCATAAACAGTCCAAGTATAAGCCAAATGACCATACCGGTATAATTAATATGCAGATAGACGCTAAAGGAATAGGTCCAGCTCATTATCGTTGTATATAATTCTCTGAGACTGAAGAGGGTGAAATTGAAGAAACCTATAATCAAACCTGCAGAATCATTATTTTTTCTCATATCGCTCCGTTCTACTTTAGATATTAATAGACAGCACCTTAAATTATTGGGTGCTGTTTTATTTCGTTACTTCTTTTAATTGTGATTGCTGAATGCTGAATAAAATATCTTCGATCTGTTGGTTGTTCCATTCTTTTTTTAGATGGCGCATATTGGAACGGAATGCATTCAATGTTTTTTCATCATTCAGCAGCTTATCAATATGCTTAAGATTTTCTTCATGATTTTGGTCGAGTACTTCACCAATGTGATGATCAACAATGAAATGCTGATTTTTTATCTCCTGAGCTAATGAAGGTTCAAATGTCAGAATCGGAACTTCGGAATAAATCGATTCAAATAATGTTATTCCGCCGGGCTTGGATATAATTAAGTCGGCTTTTTTCATATAATCATAAACTTTGTCGGTATAGCCGATAACTTGAATATGCTCGAACTTTCCTTGCAACTTCTGAACAAGTTTTTCGTTATGGCCGGCAAGAATGGTTGTTTCAACGTTAGGCAGTTCATTCAAATGTCTATAAAAAGATTGTCTTTTCGGAAGCATTCCGAGCCCGCCGCCCATAATAAGCAAATGCTTGCAGGAAGAATCGGGATGCAGATGGTCGGCTGTAAATTCTTCCCGGACCGGAATTCCGTTAATATAAATACTTTTTGAATCAATTCCTTTTTCAACAAGTTCCTTTTTGACAGAAGGTGTAGCGACTAAATAGTAGTCCGTATAAGGATTGATCCATGAAGGATGGTCGGTTATGTCAGTTATGCATGTAATGAAAGGAATCGAATGATTATATGCCGCTTTATAGGTTGATACGATTTGAGAGCTGATTGAACAGGTCGAAATAATCACATCCGGCTTAAAATCAGATACTAGCACATCCATTTTTGTTAAAAAGCGTTCAGGAACAAGCGGCTTGAAATTAACCTCTTTTTTTTCGCTGTAATTATAAAGGAAGTTATATATTTTGCTGCCTTTATTTACGAATAGGTCATAGGCACGGTAAATTTTTTTATAGTAGTCAGGCAGCATGTATTCACAAATATCGTTAATTTGAATGATGGCATCTGAAAACTGCGACTGAATTTGCTCTTTCAACGATAAAGAAGCGGAATAATGTCCGCCGCCGAGCTTAATAGTCATAATTAAAATTCTCATTTGGCAACATCCTTCCTGCAATTTGAAGTTAATCCATCCCCGCACTTATATGCTAATTGTGTTAAGCTGCTTCGCAATGCCTCTTTCACTCGTTCTTGTTCGATTTTAAAATCGACGCCATCTTGAAATGTAACCGGATTTCCATGCACAATTTTTTGTTGGGATTTGCTTGCAAATACAGGCACAAAAACAAGATGCTTTTTTGTTTTCTTATAGTAATATTTTTCGAGATGCAAGAAACCGGGATCAATTTCCCCAATTAAGGCTGAGCGATTGTCATAATGAACATCCGGGAAAATTAAAACATTGTCGCCCTTGACTAGCGCATCGACACTTTGCCGGAACGTTTTTACAATCTCGCGCGATCCCCGGTAAACCGGAATCGCATTCGCAGACCGGACGAGTGCCGAAATAATATAAGAAAGCGGCAGGCAAATGATAAGTGCCGCTTTTTTATTCCAGCCGAAACGTTGAACAAAAGGATATTGAATGATTTGTCGGCAGCACGTCTGCTGTTCGCAGAAGACGGAAAGCGCCCAAATATGAATCGGTTTTTTAGTCCATAGCATAATCGACAGGGGTCCGCGAAAGCGTTCATGATGTGAGACATAGACGATAGAATGGGCTTCTTGGTCCGCATTTTCCGGCTGATACCTCGGATAGAAAAGTCGCGTGATTGTCCGAAATATACGATATGATTTTCCGTAAAAGTTGTCTGGCATATTTGTACACCTCGCTGCTTATTTATTTCTTAGGCTCTGTTATAGTTCATTGTCGATTTTGACAGATTACGTTGATCCTCGCTGCGGGCGGCGACTCCTGCTCAGATGAAGCAGGCAGGCCGAGACACCGCAAGAGCGAAAAGCGATGAGGTGGCTTGGCGCCTTGCCTTAGCACGAAAGCGTCCGTCCGTAGCGGAAATCAACAATATCATTTTACATAGCCATTTCTTAGAAAAGTACATTTTTGAATTACCAAAAGGACCGGTGCCGGTTTTTCTTGTTGTCTAACCTTACACCTGCCATGCTCGGGCCTAAGCCACCCCACCCAAGAAACCAAAATCAGATATCTTGGGCGGTTTGTCCTAGTCCTCCCGCATGGCTCCTTTTGATTCGCAACATATACTAAGATGGTAATCATCCGAAAGATGACTGCAATTTTTGAGTATGTGCCTTACCAAAAGGACCGGTGTCGGTTTTTCTTGTTGTCTAACCTTACACCTGCCATGCTCGGGCCTAAGCCACCCCACCCAAGAAACCAAAACCAGATATCTTGGGCGGTTTGTCCTAGTCCTCCCGCATGGCTCCTTTTGATTCGCAACATATACTAAGATGGTAATCATCCGAAAGATGACTGCAATTTTTGAGTAAGTGCCTTACCAAAAGGACCGGTGCCGGTTTTTCTTGTTATTAAACACCCATCTGAGCTGGACTTGATAGCTGATGACTCCTAAAAATAAATCCGCCGCTATTTTTGCGAGTACCAAATTGGAACCCAAATAGCTCTTGCTTAAATAAACTAGCATGGAAGATGCAGAGAGTAAGGCGAGCCAAAGAATATAGTACTTGAACATCGATTTTGCCATCGTATTATTTTTTTTACCGAAAACGTACCTTCTATCAAGTGAAAAGTCACAAAATGATGAGACGACCCGGGCAATCGCATTGGATAGGAATATTTGCGCTTTTAATGGAAAATGCAAAAATACAAAGCTGCTAAAAATCGTGAATAGTGATATATCAACAATGGCTGCAACAATAGTCGAAAAAGAATAGCCGATAAATCCGGAAAAGATCGTTAAGTATGTACGCAGACTGTCTTGAAAAGAACGGTGCTTCATCGGTTCAGGTTGATTCCAATCATAAATCGGGACTTCCACCATTTCCTTTTGCAGTTGCTTAGCTTTGATTAACGCGTACACCTCAAAGTCCCAAAAGGCTATTTTGTTATCGCTGATTTCATGATATTCCTGCAAAGGAATCGCAACCAGCCCCGAATGTATATCTTTTAATCTCGTTCCGTATAGGACATTGAATAATAAAGCGGCGTATCTGCTTTTGAGGCTACGCTTGAAAGTACTATTCGATTTTTCTGTTCTCACTCCAAGGATGATGCTATGCTTATGCGCTGATAACGCATTTGCTGCCCGTTCGATATCCTCATCGCCAAGCAGATGGCTTAATGTAATAACACCATTAATTTCAGGATATTGAGTCCGCAAAGTATTCATTATATTTTTCGTAGCACTAAAGTAACTCTCTTGATTTTTATTGAAACAAAGCGTGCACCTTTTGTTTTTAAGTGCGATACCTTTGAGCCTTTCATCTATTTGAGATGCATTTTGCAACAATAGAAAAAGATAAAACTTTTTATTTAACAAATTATTAATATACTCAAGTGTCCAATCTGTTACTTGATTCAAAGGAAGTATAACAGCACAATTCATTCTGAAGACCTCCCTTTATCCTGATGGTTAAGCATTTAGTAGCATTTTCCCTATTCAACTTGCCTATAAACTAAGCGGAGAGGATGTTAAAATATAGAAAAGAATTAAGGGGTGACTGACTTGCTTTATGAAACAGACAGGATGAAGGTGCGATCTTTGTTGCCTGAAGATCAGCACTTGCTTGTTAAGTGGCTATCCGACCCGAAAGTGCTGCAATACTATGAAGGCAGAGATAATCCGTTTAATTTGCAGAAGGTGGAGAGGAGTTTCTACTATCAGGAAAAGGGTGTCGTAAAATGTTTAGTAGAGTTTGAAGGGAAGAAAATAGGGTACATACAGTTTTACAAAGTGAATTCGGTAACGAGTGAAATAACAGATTATAGTGAAGAGGAAAACGTGTATGGAATTGACCAGTTTATCGGGGAGACTGACTATTGGAATAAGGGTATCGGCACTATGCTTATTTCATCAATGGTGGATTATTTGATGGAGCAAAAGCAAGCAGGAAGGATCATTATGGATCCGCATGTTTCCAATACTCGCGCTTTAAGATGCTATGAAAAATGCGGATTTAAGAAGGTTCGTATCCTTCCGAAACACGAATGGCATGAAGGGGAATATCGTGATTGTTGGCTGATTGAGTATACGAAGTCAAGTATATGAATGAAATGCAGAAAGGGAATAGTCAATGGGAAATTATAAAATTATTTTATTTGATTTAGATGGTACGCTTTCCGACCCGAAAGAGGGTATTACGAAATCGGTGCAATATGCTTTGCGAAAGTTCGGTGTGGATGAACCAGATTTAGATAAATTGGAATGTTTTATCGGACCGCCGCTTAAAGTATCTTTTTCGGACTATTATCATTTCGATGAAGAAAAGGCGGAGAAGGCAATTGGCTTTTACAGGGAGAGATTCACGGAGAAGGGGATGTTTGAAAATGTGCTATATGAAGAGATTCCTTTGCTTTTAACTTCCTTGAAAGAGCAGGGCTATATATTGGTAGTTGCAACCTCAAAGCCAACGGTATACGCGGAGGAGATTTTGAAGCACTTCCAAATTGACCGCTTCTTTGAAAAGATAGTCGGAAGCAATCTTGATGGGACGAGGTCGGCAAAAGCAGAGATTATTCAATACATAATCAATCATTACAGCGGACAGCGACTATCGGATTTCATTATGATCGGTGACCGCAAGCATGACATCATCGGCGCCAATCAGTGCGGCATCGATTCAGTCGGTGTGACATACGGCTATGGTTCACTCAACGAACTTCAGTCATTTCAGCCGACTTATATAGCAAAGAGTGTAAAACAGTTACAAAGTATATTAATAAAATAATATCAAGGAGCACTTCGAGTCATGCTTTTATGGCAACGAAGTGTTTTTTTTTTTTTGAAAATAAAAAGAAATAAAGGTGACGTTTTCGTTAAAGGTATAGTGGTGGGGGACAGAAAGTGAATTTACTCATATAAACTATATTATAGGAGGTGCTTTATGAATGATAAGGATAAAGTTAATCTATCTATCATTATAGTTGTCGGGCTATTGTTTGTTGCAACAATACTAGGAAAAAATCATTTATTTGGTTCACAGATTGATTGGCTGACGCAGCATGTTGTGTTTCCGGATTACTTCCGCCAACTATTTTATGAAACAGGCAATTTTATACCGAATTTTGCTTCTCATATCGGGGGCGGCCAAAATGTTTTTAATTTTTCCTATTATGGCTTGTTGAATCCTTTTATATTATTGTCATATTGCTTTCCGTTTGTGGAAATGGCTTATTACATAGGGTTTATCAGTATTACTCTTTATTTGTTGACAGGTTTAATGAGCTATTGGTGGTTCAGAGCGCAGTCATTTCATGAATTGCTCTCGCTGTTTTTATCATTGATGCTAATGATGCTAGCACCGATTTTATATCATAGCCATCATCATATTATGTTTGTATCTTATCTCCCTTTTTTAATATTGGCATTTATAGGAGTAGATTGGCTAATCAAACATAATCAATGCTGGTTATTGGTGCTGAGTACGTTCTTAATAATAATGACAAGCTATTATTATAGTGTTTGTGCTATTATCGCAATCGGCATTTATTACTTGTACAAATACATAAAAGAGTATCGCCGAATAAGTGTCCTTGGTATTTGGAAAATTATTCAGCCGATGATTATCAGCATTTTTATGAGTGCGGTGTTATTATTGCCTACTTATTATGCGATTAAGCTGAATCGCTCAGGTAGCAAAAGCAGCTACACATGGGAAGAGTTGCTCATTCCGCGCTTTGATGAGCTGCTTTATAAGCCGTTTAGCGTCGGGATAACGGCTGTTTTTTTATTGGCGATAACAGCTCTTCTTTTTAACAGGCAAAAGGATTTTTATAATAAATTTTTAGCGGCGGTTATACTGATTGGAAGTACAAGTCCGTTCATTATGCTGATTTTAAATGGGGGCATGTATATTCGAGGAAAGGCACTAATTCCGCTGGCACCGATTTTTTGTTTAATTCTCGGAATTTTTATCGATAAACTGCAAAAGAAAGAGCTGAATAGTTTAACTTTAGCTATTAGCTTTGCCGTCATGAATGGGTTTATTTATCTTACAGGCTATACGGAAATGATCTTTTATATTGATAGCTTAATTGCCGTTGCGGCAGTGCTTGTTTATAAACGAATCAATCGTTTAGCTGTATTGTTTGTACCGATTTTACTGCTGGCAGGCATGCAATTGTTTGCTGTAAACGAGGAAGAAAGCTACGTTTCTGTTGATGACTATAAAGAAGCCCGTAATGAACAGGCAGAAAGCTTGATTGCGGAAACTATAGAAGAAGATAACGGCTATTACAGATTTTCGAATGCTATTAATAAGCTTGCTGTCGCCAATCAGGTGTATGGAACTTCGTATTATGGAACTTCCATTTATTCATCAGTCGGCAATACGTATTATAGTGATTTTTATAAACATACATTCGGCAATAATTTAAACTATCGAAATATCTTAATGAATGCAGGAACTGATAATACATTGTTTCACTCTTATATGGGTGTGAAATATATCGTCAGCAAGAAAGATGACATAGGTTTTTTATATGAAAAAATAGCAAGTGAAGGCGATGTCAATTTGTTTGTTAATGAGAATGCTTTTCCGATGATTTACGGTTCGAGCAAACTGACGAACGAGAGTGATTTTGACAGGATGAGCTATCCGGATACGCTCAATTATTTGCTGAATACGATTATTGTCGATGATGATGTTCAAACTGCTGACGTCAGCACGAAAAATCTGAAAGTTTATGAATCTGACAAACTGAAAGATGTATATGAATTTGAAGCGGAAGAAACGACTACTTATAAAATTGAATTGGATGAACCGGTTAATGGGCAATTATTGCTTATTCAATTTGACAATGAAGCTGTGAACAGGATTGATACTTCAATAACAATTAACGGCATGAAAAATAAGCTGACAGCCCAAAAATGGCGCTATCACAATCAAAATAATTCATTTGAATATGTCCTTTCCGGTGAGGAGTCAATTGAAGACCTGAAAATAACTGTGACAAAAGGCCGCTATAGAATAACAAATCTGAAAATATATACAATGGAGATTGATTTGCAGAAGAGTATAGATGAGTTGGATGAGTTTAAAATCACGGAGTTAAATCATGGGAAAAGTACTATTAAAGGCACAATCACCATGTCTAGCGCCGGTTATGTCGCTACCAGCTATCCTTTTGATAAAGGATTCACAGTCTATGCGGACGGGAAAGAGATTGAAGTAGAGAAAGTCAATACAGCCTTCTTAGGTTTTAAGTTGAGCGAAGGCGAGCATGAAGTGAAGATTGTCTATCATTCGCCACTGCTGAAGGAGGGAGCGATAGCAAGTGCCATCGGTCTTCTGCTTTTTATTTTCATAATTGCATTTGAACGCAAGAGGGGGGCATGACGATACCAATGTATAACAAGCATAAAGAGCTGGTTTTATATGTTGTATTCGGCGTATTGACGACTATTATAAATTTTATTATTTATTTTGCGTGCGTATTAACGTTTTTAAATCCGGAAAAAAGTATTGAGCTTCAAATAGCAAACGTGCTTGCCTGGATTGGCGCCGTAATATTTGCATATATAACGAATCGAAAGTATGTGTTTGGAAGCAAGAAAACGAATATTTTGCAAGAGATGTACAAGTTTTTCGGTAGCAGAATATTTGTCTTGTTACTAGAAATGCTGCTGATGTTCATTTTTGTTTCATGTCTGGGATTGAACGATAAAGTGATGAAATTTCTAGTGCAAGCTATTGTCATTGCCTCTAATTATGTACTGAGTAAATGGGTTGTGTTCACCAAGAAAGGAAATACAGTATGAAAATTATATCAATTATTGTTCCTTGTTATAACGAGGAACAAGCTTTACCGATTTTTTATAATGAAGTAAACGAAGTAATCAATTCAATGGATGTTAAAGTAGAATACATATTTATTAACGATGGATCAAAAGACCGCACCTTAAATATACTACAGGAGTTATCGTATAAAGATGATCGTGTCAGATATCTGTCTTTTTCCAGAAACTTCGGTAAAGAAGCGGCAATGTACGCCGGTTTGAAGAATGCAACTGGCGATTATATCACGACAATGGACGTTGATTTGCAAGATCCTCCTTATTTATTGAAAGAGATGTATGATGTTCTTGAGCAAGGCGAATACGACTGTTGTGCTACTCGGAGCACGAGCCGAAATGGCTACGGCTACGTAAAAAAAACTTTAACAAAATGGTTTTATAAAATTATTAATAAGCTGTCAGAAATTGAAATGGTGGATGGAGCAAGAGATTTCCGTCTGATGACGCGTCAAATGGTTAATTCGATTTTGGAAATGGAAGAATATAACCGTTATTCGAAAGGACTGTTCAGTTTTGTCGGTTATAATACGAAATGGATTGAATATGAAAACCAGGAGCGGGTTGCAGGTACAACGACATGGAGTCTGTGGAAGCTGTTTGTCTATGCGGTTGAAGGTATTGTCGCCTTTTCGACAACGCCTCTAATCATTTCAGCGGTTTTCGGACTAATTTTCTGCCTCATGGCATTTGTGTTGATTTTCGCTATTATTATCAAAACATTAGTATGGCACGATCCGGTAAGCGGCTGGCCTTCGCTTGCCTGCATTTTATTTTTCGTCAGCGGTATGCAATTGTTTTGCATAGGGATAATGGGAATATACTTATCAAAAACATATTTAGAAACGAAGAAAAGACCTGTTTATATCGTTAAAGAAACAGAGAATGATGGTATTTGTCTCTAAGATGAGCGGATATGCGAGAGCAACTATAGTTACTTGCGCATATCCGTTTTTTATATGTAAATGAGGGTATCGATTTAATCGAGGAAGCGTTTTGTAAAAAAACGATAAGGCAAAGAGTGATTCTGCCGGCTAAAGTGCTTCAAAAAAAGACCTACAAAAATGATATAATTTTCAAAACTAGGTGTAGGACAACGAAAAATCAATTATAATGAACGGATATTGGTTGAAAGATAAACATAAACAACCGCAAGCACAGAAAGGTAAAACTAATGGAGCAAATACTACAAAATAATATTGAATTGATTAAACAACGGTTTCAGCTCGTTTTGCAGGCTGAAGCTATGAAATATATCGAATTGCACGGTGAAGCAACTGCTGAAGATTTTATCGCTGAAAACGAAAAACATCTTGAGCAGCTGTTAGAAGCAGAATTGAAAGGCAATATTTTGAACGGCATTAGTTTAGTCAAGCGGAAGCAATTTTTAAAAGCAGAAGGAGTCGAAATTGATGCTTTGCGCACTAAAGTTATTAATACGCTTGTGAGAGAGCGGCTTCTTGAAAACATAAATCTTGATTACAAACATTGGCTCCGTCATTATTTCTTGGAGAATCCCGGGGAATGGGAAGAGTGGAAAGAACAGGCTATCATCAATCAGCGGGAAAAAGTCATTTTAGCTGATTTGGAAGAGAAAGTAAAAACAATCTTTGCTTCGAATAATATCCGATTCTATTTGCCGCTCCGTTACAAAGCGGCTCGGGACTTAGCGGAAGACTTGCATAATACGCGATATGATTTCGATGACGAAGATGGAATTTTTGAATGCGGTCAGTTTGATGCGGATACGTACTTGAAACTGGAAGATTTCTTATCGGAGCTGACAGGCGAAGAAATTTTTTATGGGCATGAAATCGCGTGGGAGATATACGAAGACCGCTATGAAGCATTTATTCAGGAGTATGTGTATCGTGACGTATTGGCGATGATTATAGAATTATTGCCTGCTGAAATGCAGAAAACAGATGCGTTGAGCGAAAAAGTATCTGAGCTGTTGTCTGATGAATTGGCTGATTTGCTTGAAGATTTCCTATACCGCATAACAGATGAGTTGATTGTTGATCTGCAGGAGCTGGCAGAAGTGCCTTTCATGGAGGCTGCCCATAGAGAACTGTATGTCCGTCAACTGGAGGACCGAAAGAAGAAAATCAATGCGTTTAAACGGAAAGCGTATCTTCGTTTTGAACAAGAAAAAGCTGAGCAGCGTGAAAGAGCGAAACGCGAAGAAGAAATGATTTTGCAAATGATTGGCAGAGAGTATGAGGCGAATATGTCGCCGCATACAAAGTATATTTTGCATATCGGCGAAACAAACACCGGCAAAACGCACACGGCTTTGACGGAAATGAGACAAGCGGCAACCGGACTTTATTTAGGTCCGCTTCGTTTATTGGCGCTTGAAGTGTTTGAAACGCTGGCAAGTCATGGTGTCGCTTGCGGATTGAAAACGGGTGAGGAAGAGAAAAATTTGCAGGGTGCTACTCATATTGCAGCGACTGTCGAGATGTTTTCCTCAGAAGAGCGCTACGAATGTGTGGTCATCGATGAGGCGCAAATGATTGCTGACAGAGACCGAGGTTTCTCCTGGTATAAGGCGATTACTTCAGTTCAAGCAGATACGGTTCATATTATCGGAAGCAATAATGTCGGCAGTATGCTGATGAATTTGCTGGACGGTTATGATGTCGAAGTGCGCAAATACAAGCGTGAACTGCCATTAATCGTGCAGAAGAAAAATTTCCGAATTTCCAAAGTGACTAGAGGAGATGCGCTGATTGTCTTTTCAAGAAAGAAAGTGCTGCAGGTCGCAGCTAAGCTTGAGAATGACGGGCATAAGGTGAGTATCGTCTATGGCGGTATGCCGCCGGAAACAAGGCAAAAGCAAATCGAACAGTTCCATAAAGGCGAAACGGAAGTGGTAGTTGCCACAGATGCGATCGGAATGGGGCTGAATTTGCCGATCAGACGGGTTGTTTTCTTGGAGAATCAAAAGTTCGACGGCACAAGAGTACGGACATTGACGTCTCAGGAAATTAAGCAAATTGCCGGAAGAGCGGGCCGGAAAGGCAAGTATGACGAAGGTTTTGTCGCTTTCTCTTATGACGTCCAAAAGATGAAAAGTTTGCTTGAAAGAAACGATTTTGAAATCGAGACGTTTGCGATATCGCCTACGCAAAATATTTTTAACCGATTCCGTTATTTCGGCAAGGATTTGCAGGAGTTTTTCCGCCTTTGGGATGAATATGAAAACCCTCCTGGAACGGTGAAAGCGCCGCTGACGGAAGAAAAGGAATTGTATGAGGAAATTAGAGGAACAGACATTGAGATGAAGCTATCTGTCGCTGATTTGTACAGCTTCTTGCATTTGCCTTTTTCATCTTACGAAAGCACGCTGAGAGATCAGTGGAAGGACAATATGCGGGCAATCATCAATAATGAAGAGCTGCATGAACCGGTTATCCTAAAAGGTTCACTCGATGCTTTGGAGCTTTCTTATAAATCGATTGGTCTTCACCTGCTGTTTTTATACAAGTTGGATAGGAGAACAGAAGCATTCATTTGGGAACGGATGCGTGATGAAATAAGTGAAGAAGTGCATGGCCTGTTGAAAAAGGAAATTAAAAAGTATAAGAAAGAATGCAAATATTGCGGTCGTGAGCTGAAATGGGATTATCAATTCACGATGTGCCAAAGCTGCCATAATAAACGATACGGCAGAAATTATTGGTGAGAAGGGGCTGTCCGAATAGATGAAATGTACCCTTTGTAAAGGACATTTATAAAAAAGGACGCTTAGGCTGCTTGATTAAGATGATCTCTGTATTGTACAGGGGTCATCTTATTTAATTTCCATTGATATC
>NZ_JACXSI010000030.1 GCF_014712675.1 Peribacillus faecalis
AAATATCCCCTTATGAGATAGTTTCTGGGAGATAATCATTAAAATCAAACCACCATGAAATTCTATGAAAACGCGAGAAATCGGGAGATTTCGCTTTCTATATTGAGGGAGATTAGTTAAACAAGAATAGACATAAATAGGCCGAAAGAAAAAAACAACCCTCCAGTTAAACACCAGCGAAAAACTTTTTGTTATGCTTGGTGATACACTTTAAAAGGAGGGGATTTCGTGACGGACATAAACGAAATTGCTTATCTTGAAAAAACTTTAAGTTATTTAACAAAGGCATATAAGGAGCTTTCGTCAAATATTACTGATCAAGACCACAATTTTAAAAGTTTACAAAAATATATGGTTGAATATAAAAGTGAACTAGATAAATTCGAGGTGTATGATTACCAGCAAACCTTAAGCATGATAGACAAGAGGGGGTTTGCACAAGTGATGGAACGTGAGGAAGTAAGAAAGCTTATAGAATCTCCGTACTTCGGACGATTTGACTTTATATATCTTGGTGACCATCCGAGTGAGGCAGAGACAATCTATATCGGGCGCTTCGGTTTTGCTGATGAAGAAGGGACACAACTAATCTATGATTGGCGTGCACCTATTTGTAATATGTACTATGAATTTGAAATTGGTGAAGCTTATTATATTGCGATGGATCACCAATTTGACGGTGAACTAATCAAGAAACGTCAGATTAAAATTGAAAATTCTAAGCTTAAGTATATGCTTGATAGCTCATTAACGATACAAGATGAAGTTCTACAACAAACATTAACCCAGCATGCAAATGATAAGATGAAAACAATTGTTACTTCAATTCAACGAGAACAAAATAAAATTGTACGGAATGAGTCAGCTTATAATGTCATCATTCAAGGAGTTGCTGGTTCTGGAAAAACAGCCGTTGCCTTGCACCGCATCGCTTATTATTTATATAAATTCCGTGATACGTTACGAGCAGAACGTATTTTTATTTTGTCACCAAATAAAATATTCAGTGATTATATTTCTACCGTCTTACCAGAGCTTGGTGAAGAGCCAATTCGCTCCTTTACATTGGACGAGTTTACGGCAAATTTGTTGCCGGCAGCTGTAACGTTTAAATCATTTGAGGAAGAAACAAAAGAAATTTTATCGAATCCAGATGGGGCGTTGGCTTCACGTGCAAAAATTAAGGGGAATTATTCGTTTGTTCAAAAACTGCAATCCTTTTTATCTAACTTAGATTTAAGACTTCTTAAAAACGAAAGCATCTCCATTGTTGGTGTAGTAATACAAGCTGATTATTTACAAGGGCGCTTCCTTCAATATCGAAAAGAGCCGGTTGTTACACGTTTAGAGCTTATGGCCGATGATATTATTCAAGTGCTTAAATCTAAGTGGGATAGGGAAGGGAAGTTACCGAGTAAAAATGAAATCATAAAGCGTTTAAAAAAACGTCTCTTGTTTCCTTCACCGTTAGCAATTTATCGTGCTTTTACCGAAACGCTTAGAGAAAACTCGTTTAAATTTCCGAAAAAATGTTTTGAATTTAATGATGTATATCCCTATCTATTTGTACAGCTTTATTTTAAAGGAATTAAGCAGTATGATCTCGTCCAGCACTTTGTACTAGATGAAATGCAGGAATATTCACCGATCCAATATGCTGTATTATCTAAAGTGTTTACATGTAAGCGAACAATCATTGGTGATTTCAGTCAGGCTCTTTTGCCATACGAAACGATATCCAAAGAGGCATTTGAGGCCATGTTTCGTAATCTGGAATACGTAGAGTTAACAACCACTTATCGGTCATCATATGAAATTGTGATGTATTCAAAAAAATTCATGCGTAATGGGGAAATTCATCCAATTGCAAGGCACGGGAAAGAACCGAAGGAATTGATTTATTTGACACTTGAACAAATGTTGAAACAAGTCCATGAAAGTGCCATGAATGATTATCGAACTACGGCAATTATCTGTAAAATGGAGGAAGACTTACAGATTTTGCACGAACGTTTAAACATACCTTTTACAATACTAGACGGCCAAACAGAAAAGTTTGAAACAGGCCTCCTTTTAACAACTATTCAGTATGCGAAAGGTCTTGAATTTGATGCTGTTATCATACCTTTTGTGAACGAAACCAATTATCGAACTGAATTTGACCGTGGATTACTTTATATTGCCTCAACTAGAGCGATGCATGAATTAACTGTACTAGTGGATAAAGAAGCACCTTCACCATTATTGTAAATCCTTTAAGATAGCAATGATTGATTTGACATCATTCATTGTTATTTGGATTTGATTGATTAAATCATCTGTTACATGAAAAAATTCTGAAGAAAAGGTGGGCGTTTGTAACATTTGCAGAATATCTGTCTTTTTCCCTGATTGTTCCAGTTCACGAAATAAATGGGCAATGCTAGTAATCGAGAAATGTGCGCTACGTAACGTCCGGATTACAAGTAATTTTTGTAGGTCACGCTCTGTATATATTCTTCGATTTTGTGCATTTCTTTCTACAACATATAAATGATTACGTTCCCAATTCCGTAAGGTCTCTTCCGTTAACTGAAGCAATACTGAAACAGACTTATGGGAGTATGTTTTATCTGCTGTTGATTTGTTTTGTAATAGCTGTTTCACCGTTTTAATTGATTTTAAAGCATACTCATATTCTGTTTGCAAATAAGTTAAATAGGATTCAGCTGCTTGCAAGCTTTCTTTAAACTGTTCACGACCGCTAAGTCTCACAATGTTTGTTGCCTTTTTGCGAAGATTATTCTGAATAAATTCTTGTTTAAATGCAAGTCTAGCAATTTTCATTTGCTTGAGATGTAGGTCAGAAAAAATTCTATAACCATTCGATTTTCTTGGTACAGGCGAAATATAATGCCACTCTTCATACAGTCGTACTGTATTTGGATGAACCTGAGATAATTCAGCAATTTCACTAGTTCTCATAAATAAAACCTCTACTAACTGAAGATAGGATGTAATGAAATAAAGTTTACTATTGAATAATTAAGATTTATCATACGAGAATACTTAAATAATTACCTTAAAAAATCGAAGTTGATCATTTAGAATTGTTTGAATGTCCAGCGATGTATAGCGAAACGCCGCATCTGGAGAAAAAGGCTCTTGGATTATATATGCTCAGTTCAATAAAGAAGTGTTTTCCTTAAGAAAAACAAGGCATCAACGATAGTTGAGCGCCTTGTTTTTAACTCTGTAAGATTGGATTAATTTATATTGTGCTTAATTAATTATTTCTCAGCTACATTGAGCAGTTGATGTTTAAGTAGAGCTAGTTCATGATCGACTTCTTCAATCATTTCATAGTGATCATTATTGGATGAGTCTGATTCAGTATTTAATACTTCCGTTGCCAAAATCTCATTTTGAATTTTCTCAAGCAACAATTTTGTATTGATTCCGCCGAAATTTTTATTCATTTCGATTTCGTTTCTTACGATATTATGCTTTATAAGCAATGCTTCCTTTTTCACAATCATATCATCTAATTCATATATTGCTCTCTTTAGCTTTTGCTGATATTTATGGGTATTTGCAGAATGCAAAGCCATCGTTGCATGTAATTCTTGTAGCTTGTTTTGCTCTTTGATTCTTTCTCGAATACACTCTCTTGCCGCGGCTTCATCGTTAATGACTAACAATTGTTCAGCCAGTTTAGAGAGGCTGTCGATTCGATGGGAAAAGGTGCTTTCTTTTTCTTTGAAAAATTTGCCGAGCGCAATTTGCTTAGCTAAGGAAGCTTTCATATTATCGATGGTTCTTTCAGATTCACTGATCGATTTTTCTAGCAGCTTGCTTGTTTCTTCGATTTTATCGAGGAAAATATGAATCTCTGATTTAAACAAGGCGTTAAGCAACGAGAGAAAATACTTAACCAGTTTCATCATTGGAATAATTCCTTTTCGTGAACGGTATACTTTTTACCGTCAATCATAATGATATAAACGCCTTGAGCCTTCATCTTTCGTTCTTGTGTTGTCCATTCTTTTTTTCGCTTAACTTTCATGAAAGTCTGCTGCGAATAATTAATTAAGCAATTAACAGTATACAAAAGTAGAAGAGTAGTGTTAAAGAAAGGGAAAATGCAAATTAAATAAGAAAGTATACGACTCTTATTTGTATATAACAAAGCAAATAGGATGATAACGGATAATAAATAGGTGACGATGAAAGTAAATCCCAATATGAACCCCCCAGTTGTATTAATGTTTTAGTATATTGATTCAATTTTCTTGAAATATATATTATCATAACAATTTTTTTTGATTTAGAAAATTAATAGCGTTTATAGATGAAGTTTTCTTTTCTGTGAAAATATGGAGAATACAAAAAGGCTACTCAAAAGTGAGTGGCCTTAAACATTAATTAGATTCGAACAGCTCTTCATAAATAACTGATAGTAAGCTTAAAGGACCGGGAGAATCAAGACCTGCTTCCCATGCCATTATTCCTCCAAAGCCTTCTTTCATAGCCAGTTTTGTTTTCCGTTTCATTGTCTCGCTGCCGTTAAAATAATAAGTCGTTCCATTCATGCTGATTGTGTCATTGGAAGCATCATTTGGATTGTTCTCAATGATGGCAGCATAAGAAACTTGTTTAACAGAAGCTTCTTCCGGCTGGGCATAGAAAGGAACCCCTAATATGAGCTTTTCTGTCGGCAAGTTATATTGTTCGAATAGATTTCTCCAATAGAGCGCAACCTTTTCTGTGAAAATGTAAGTAGACAGATTTTCGGCGTGATAGCCTTCATCCCACTGCCCGTCGTACGCCATAATATTGATATGGTCGACATATTCGAAAGTAGAAGGTTCATAAGTGACGTAGTCTGTTTCGGTTAATGTGAAGGCATTGATTTTAGAATGGACGGCGATTGAAAGCTCACGACCTTCAGGATGAAGCCGGTCGCTCAATTGTTTCGTAAAGTTTGCTAGATTATTTGCATCTTTTTGCGAGCGAGGATGCTCAAAGTCGATATCAATGCCATCTAACTGTTCTTGTTCAACCAAACGGATAAGCGAATCAACTAATCTCTCTCTGGATTCTGGATTACTGATGGCAACTTGAAAATAGTCGTAGCTTTCTCCGCCATATAGATGGGACCAGCCGCCGACAGCAAGCATCACTTTTGTATCCGCTTCATGAGCTTTTGTGACAATTGTTTTCAAATTAGACTCTGCCGTCTCTCCGCTGAGAAGTACTTCTCCATCCGCTGTTGGATGAGCAAATGAGAAGATGATATGTGTTAATTGTTCGTAATTTATTTGTTCCGGATCGCGAAAGTCCTGAATATAGGCTATTAGTGCATTTGTATTGTTTATATTTAAATCAGCTGCTTTTTCCTCTGTTGGATCTTCAGTCATATTTTCTTCCTCATCCAAAACATACGGTTCGCTTTCTGTTATCGGAATCCGTTTTTCGGTGAAGATTTTTCCTGTGAAAAATCCGCCTATGAAAACAATAATTATGACAAAGGAGAGGAAGAATATTCGATTAAGCACGCGATATTCCTCCTTTAATCTGTTAAACTCCTAAAAATTGTAACAGATATTGCACTGAGGAATGGTTGGTAATGTCAGCCATCTGCAATAATAGGAGAACATTTATTCGGGTAAGGGAGGATTATCGAGAATATTGCCTATATTCAGAAACAACTATGTTCCAAATACTCAATAGAATATAAAAACATATTCAGCAAGGAAAAGATTATAACTAGGTTGATATTTTAAATACAAGAAAAATATCGATAAATAGCAGGACAACCTCGTTTGTTTAACAAATACTTACATATACAATGAAAGGAGGGAAAAAATGAAATACGACGCAATCGTTATTGGTGCGGGATTGGCGGGGCTAGTTGCAGTCGCTGAAATGGCGGATGCAGGGAAAAAAGTTTTGCTCCTTGATCAGGAACCGGAAACTTCGATGGGCGGACAGGCTTGGTGGTCATTTGGCGGACTATTTTTAATAAATTCACCGGAGCAGCGAAGAATGGGGATAAAAGATTCAAGAGATTTAGCATGGCAAGATTGGCTGGGAGCCGCGGGCTATGACCGCGAAGAAGACGAAGATTACTGGGGTAGGAAGTGGGCAGAGAAGTATATTGATTTTGCAGCAGGGGAAAAGCGAGAATGGTTGCATAATATGGGAGTTCGGTTCTTTCCGGTAGTGGGCTGGGCAGAAAGAGGAGGATATTTAGCTGAAGGACACGGAAACTCGGTGCCACGATTCCATATTGTTTGGGGAACAGGCCCCGGACTGGTGAAGCCGTTTGAAAGAAGAGTGAGCACGCATATAAAAAATGGTACCGTCACTTTTCAGGCAAGACATATGGTTGATGAGCTGCTGAAAGAAAATGGTGCAATATTTGGCGTGCGAGGTTCAATATTAAAGCCCAGTTCAGTTGCCCGTGGAGAAGATAGCTCAAGAGAAGTGATTGGAGACTTTGAGTATAAAGCTGATGCGGTTTTAATTGCTAGCGGAGGGATAGGAGGAAACTTAGATTTAGTACGACAAAATTGGCCGAAACGTCTTGGTGAAGCACCGAAATCAATGGTAACAGGCGTACCAGCACATGTTGACGGCCGGATGCTTGAAATAGCTGAAAAAACAGGAAGCCGAATCGTTAATCGAGATCGGATGTGGCATTACACAGAAGGATTGAAAAATTGGAATTCAATATGGAGCAATCATGGCATTCGCATTATTCCCGGTCCTTCTTCCATTTGGCTGGATGCAACAGGCCGCAGATTACCGGCTCCTAATTTTCCGGGGTTTGATACATTAGGAACTTTACAAGCCATTCAAAATACAGGTTACGACTATTCATGGTTTATATTGACTAAAAAAGTAATTAAAAAGGAATTTGCGCTTTCAGGATCCGAGCAAAATCCTGATTTAACCGAAAAAAGCATAAAGAAGTTACTAACCCGTATCGGTTCAGAACCACCCGATCCTGTCCAAGCATTTATGGATAGAGGAGAAGACTTCGTGATTTCCGATAATTTGCAAGACTTAATCGCAGGAATGAATAAGCTGGCGGGCAATAAGCTTTTAAATGCGGCAGACATAGAAGGTCAAATAAGAGCGCGCGACAGGGAGTTAGACAATCGGTTTACGAAAGACTTGCAAATAATGGCACTGCGCGGAGCTCGAAATTATTTAGGCGATAAGTTGATCCGTGTCGCTGCTCCGCATAAGTTTCTTGATCCGGAAAACGGTCCGTTGATTGCTGTCCGTTTGCACATATTAAGCCGAAAAACATTAGGCGGGCTCCAAACAGATCTTTCGGGGAGGGTGCTGAATTCTTCCGGTGAAAGTATTCCCGGCTTATATGCAGCGGGTGAGGCTTGCGGATTTGGCGGCGGCGGTGTTCACGGTTATCGATCTTTAGAAGGCACTTTTTTAGGCGGTTGCCTCTTTACAGGCAAACAAACGGGAATGGCAATCGTTAAGGAGCTGTCATAATGCATGATCATAGTAGTAAACTATTAAAAATGAATCTGGGTGAAAAATAATGCCATCTATTTCGACTGTTCAAACAAGCGTAGATAGTGAATCAGTTGTTTCTGAAACAAAATTGCTTCTAGTTTGGAGCCTGCTTACATGGATTGTTGTCATGAATACAACAATGTTGAATGTCGCCTTGCCATCTATATTAAGCGACCTTTCGTTAAGTTCATCTGCCGCTTCATGGATTGTCTCCGGATATTCGATCGCATTTGCTTTATCTACCTTGACTTTCAGCAGACTTTCAGATTTTTTGCCTATATCAAGATTACTTTTAATTGGCGTTATTATAATGGGAATTTCGTCTATCATCGGTTTTTTTTCATCACATTTCTATTTGCTGTTATTAACCCGCATTTTACAAGCAATTGGTGCCGGTGCAGTTCCAGGTTTGGGATTGGTGGTTGTGCGACGATATATCCCAATATCTAGACGAGGCAAATCCATGTCCTTCATAGCATCTGCCGCTTCCTTGGCATTCGGGCTTGGACCGGTAGTCGGAGGGATAATTACGCAATTTTTAGGGTGGCACTTTTTATTCGCAGTTCCAGGGATTGCTGTTTTATTTATTCCGGTATTTTCAAAGCTAATCCCGATTGAAGGGGTTAAGAAAGGTTATTTTGATATTTGGGGTGCAGTGCTGACAGCTGTTTCTGTCACCTTCGTTTTATTATTCATTTCGACACCTTCGCCGCTGATCGTTTGCGTAGCGCTTCTATGTATTCCTGCAACGTGGATCTATTTGAACAAAGCAGCGCAGCCGTTTATTCAGCCTCACCTTCTTAAAAATAAGCAATTTTTGAAGCTTCTCTTTGTTGGATTTGCAACATTTTTTACTAATTTTTCTACAATGTTTATCATTCCGATCATTTTGACCAATGAATTTGGCAGGGCTCCTGTAGAAATTGGCTTGATGATTTTTCCAGGAGCTATTTTAGGGGCGATTTCAGCACAGTATATCGGTAGAATGATAGATCTGTTCGGCACTGTCCGTTTTTTCATAATTGGTCAGTTATTTCTAGCAGCAGGCACTCTTTTGTTTGCGATACTGTCAACAAGCTCTCATTACTATATTATATTTATGTATATGTTCATAAGTATCGGATTTTCCACTTTAAACTCTTGTCTGTCTAATGAAGTAACTAGAATTCTTCCCTTGAAAGATATTGGAACAGGTGTCGGGTTGTCGCAAATGGTCCAGTTTTTTGGCGGGTCATTTGGTGTAACGATTGCAGGTTTGCTTTTTACACTTCAAACAGGACTGACTTCGGCTGCAGCATACCGAAATTTATTCCTAATTATTGCTAGTATAATTGCCATATCAGTTTTGGTTTATCTTTTTTATTATAGACAATTGAAGATTTCACAAAGCAAGACCCTCGACAGATGATCGAGGGTCTTTTTGTTAGCTTTTTATTATATTGTTGAATAGTCTTCAGAATGTGCGCTTATTCGGTTAATCGCATCAATATAGGCATCTGCACTGGCAACAATGATGTCGACATTAATGGCTCTTCCTTGATATAGTGAGCCCTTGCTGCGTACCTTTACAAAAACTTCTCCGATTGAGTCCTTGCCTTTGGAAATAGAATTAATTTTATAGTCGATTAGTTCTGTATCTGGTATGGAAATGGCTGTATCTATTCCTTTATAGATGGCATCAATTGGACCGTTTCCTTCACCGATTCCTTCAATTACTGAGCCGTCCTGATGGACAATATTGACGAACGCTCTGTACTGATTGTCAGGCAAAATATGAAGGCTGAAATCCTTAAAATTATAAATGTACGATTGATCTTTCGAAGGCTGTGTTTCTAATAAAGCAATAATATCTTCATCAAAAATCTCTTTCTTACGGTCAGCCAGATTTTTATACTTAGAGAATATCTCCTTCAGTTGTTCATCTCCAACAGTATAGCCAAGTTTTTCAAAACGCTTCTTTAAGGCATTTCTGCCGGATAGTTTACCCATGACCAGCTTCGTTTCTGTAAATCCGATTGTTTCCGGCTTTAAAATTTCGTAAGTTGATTTATCTTTAATTACGCCGTCTTGATGAATGCCGGAAGAGTGCGAATATGCATTTCCTCCGACTACTGCTTTATTAGGAGGAATTGCAATACCTGTAAGACGGCTTACAAGCTTACTTGTTCTGGCGATTTCCACTAGATTAATACCGGTTTCTTTTCCGTAGTAATCTTTTCTTGTTTCTAGTAAAGCTGCGACTTCTTCTAAAGCCACATTACCGGCTCTTTCACCGATGCCGTTTATGCATCCTTCGACTTGTGTCACCCCTGCACCGATGGAAGAGATGCTATTAATAAGGGCTAAACCTAAATCATCGTGGCAGTGGCAGCTTAATCGTACTTTTTCGATACCAGGAGTATTGGCTTTGACATATTCGAATAGTTTAATATATTCTGTTGGCGTCGTATAGCCAACAGTATCAGGGAAGTTTAAAACAGTTGCCCCGGCTTCTATTACTTTTTCTGCCACTTCACTTAAAAATTCCAACTCAGTTCGTGTCGCATCTTCACATGAGAACTCAATATGACTAAAATGTTTCGCTGCATAGGCAACACTTTCTGCCGCTTTTTCTAGAACTTGTTCTTTCGTCATTCCGAGCTTTCGTTCTCGGTGAATAGGGGAAGTCGCTATAAAAATATGAATTCCAGTATTATCAAAATCCCCAATTGCATTTATAACAGCATCAATATCTTCTTTATTAGTACGAGCGAGACTGACAACAAGAGGTTTCGTAACAGCTTTTGCAACAGCTCGCACCGCCGCTGCATCTCCAGGGGAGGCGGCAGCAAATCCAGCTTCTATAATATCAATTCCTAGTTTTTCTAGTCTAAGAGCGATTTCCACCTTCTCATCCTGATTCAAGTTAACACCGGGTGTTTGCTCGCCATCACGCAATGTAGTATCGAATAAATAAATTCTATTATTCATTTTTTAAGCCTCCCTCATAATTTGTTTAAATAAGATAGCAGTTATAAAACCACTCAGGCTAATTACAAATATTCCCTTTTTATTTTAAAAAGTATATTACTACATAGTGAAAGCGTATTCAATATATTTACAGAAAAAGTAAAATATTAAATTTGATCATTGTAAATAATGTTATAATTTCAGTTGTAATGACGGTTGAAAGGGTATGTATATAGTAAAGGAGTTGATTATAGTTGCAGGCTTTAGATGGAATAAAAGTGCTTGATTTGTCCAGAACATTAGCCGGTCCATTCAGTACAATGATGCTGGGGGATATGGGGCGGAGATTATTAAAGTAGAACAGCCGCATTCCGGGGATGAAACAAGTAGATTTACTCCTCCAACAGTAAATGGAGAAAGCTGCTACTAATTATCATCAAACAGAAATAAGAGAAGCATTACAGTGGATTTAAATTATACAGAAAGGAAGTATAACATGGATTTAAACTTAAAAAACAAGATTGCTGTCATCACTGGAGGAAGTAAAGGAATAGGATTTGCGACCGCTTTAATGCTGGTCAAAGAGGGAGCGAATGTTGCGATTTGCGGACGAGATCGTAATAAACTGAAAGAAGCGGCTGCGCTTATCAAAGAGGAGACAGGAAAAGAAATATACATATCAGCAAAAGATGTCTCCATTAAACAAGATTGTGAGGATTTCATTCAAGAAGCTGCAGAGCATTTTGGAGGACTTGATATTTTAATCAATAATGCCGGTAAATCCGAGGCGATGCCGTTTGAAATGATTAGCGCTGAATTGTGGAAACAAGACTTGGATTTAAAACTGTTCGCCGCCATTAATTGCGCTAATGCAGCTATACCATATATGCGTGAAAGAGGTGGCGGTTCAATTGTCAATGTTACTGCGACTATGGCGAAAACGGCTCCTGCTTCTTCTTTGCCGACTAGCGTCAGTCGTGCAGCGGGCATGACGTTAACGAATGCAATGAGCAAAGATTTAGGGAAGGATCGCATTCGTGTCAATACAGTATGTATCGGTTTAATTCGAAGTGAGCAGATCGAAAAAATGTGGCAATCAGGACATAGCCATTTGTCATGGGAAGAATTTTCCGGGCTGTCGGAGCATAATATTCCGTTAGGTAGAATAGGAGAGGCGAAAGAAGCGGCTAATGTTATCACATTCCTAGTCTCGGATGCGGCATCGTATATTACAGGAACTTCAGTTAATATAGATGGCGGCAAGGGCGAGGCGCTATAATCTTTTTGGATGGAAGGAGAATTGGATGAGAGCGGAGAAAAAGTCGGATGTTGTTTTACCGTTAAAAGGTGCCGTTAATTTTAGAGATATGGGTGGTCTGCAAACATCAGATGGTAAATATGTAAAAAAAGGAATTTTATTTCGAGCGGCTGAGCTGACAGGACTGACAGATGAAGATATTAATTTGTTAGAAAAAATGAACATAAAAACAATATTCGATTATCGACGTGATGCCGAAGCTGTCCGAAAACCAGATCCGCCCATAAAGAATGCAATAAACGAGCGGGTACCGGTGATGATCGATAATAATATTGCAGCAAACATGAATGCAAAAGACGAAGAGATTAATCGAGCCTTTTATGAACGATATACAAAGGAAGGCTTTCTGAATTTGTATAAAACGATACCAATCCAAAATCCATCATATAAAAGATTGATGCAGCTTGTAAAAACACCTGAGAAGAATTTACCTCTTGTTCATCATTGCACGGGGGGGCGTGACCGAACTGGAGTAGGAGCGATGATTATATTGATGACAATAGGCGTCCCGTTCGAAACGGTACTAGATGATTATTTGTTATCCAATAAAATGTTAGAAACGTTTCATAATAAAGTATTTGAAAAAGCTGCCCGATTCTTTAATGAAGAGGAAATGAAGCAATTTAAAGAAGGGTTTCTATTGCAGGAAGAATATTTGCAAACGGCCTATTATTCCATTATCGATACATATCGGGACTTTGATGTTTATCTTTTGGAGGAATTCAATATTGACGAAGAAGTGCGTAATCATATAAGGCGTTTCTGTTTAGTGTGAAAATAGGGGCAATCTGCTAGAATTCATTTCTGCTGATTGCTCCTAATTATTTATAAATTATATTCTGTCAATTTTTTATAAAATTGTGAACGGCTTATTCATAAAAATTACGATGGTATTAGTGATGATTTTTCCGGAGATTGCAATTTGGTTGCCGAATCTTGAATGAACGAAAGCAGTGTCTCATTTCCAGATGTTTATAAAATGAGACACTGTCTTGTTTTCGATACAACTATGCACTTCAGCTGTCTTACATAGCAAACAATTTTACTTTAAATGAACCAATTGTCAATAGTGTTTTTCTTGGCATAAGAATTGCATATATTTAGATGAATATATGCCCCCGGAAAATGTAATTCTTTTGAGTTTTTCATACAGATCGAAAAAAAGGGGGGATTAATGAAGAGAACTGTTTTTTAGAGAAACACGGACGTATTGCGGTAGTATGTTTTGCTAACCCGCCGATTAACTGTGTCAATTATCGCTTTTGGCATGGCATACTCAATTAATCATTCACAAGGAAGCATTAAAGATTTGAAGATTGACCTTTAAGTTAATGGAGGTAATACATGAATATAGAATCCTTGGAAGAGCAGAGGAAAATCTATGGGAACAGTCCATTTAACAATCATTTAGGCATAAAAGATGCCGGCGGACGTATGTTAGCAAAATCTATTGGAACATTTAAGATTATTCGCTAAGGAGGATAGATGGGTATTCTAAGTGTCAAGCAGACATTTTAGAAGCCACCCTGCTTGTAGAAAAATGACCTGATTATTAATTTTATTGATTGAAAATCTTTTTCTATATAAAATGATTCGTAAGATAATGGTATAATATGGAAAGTGGTGTGATGGAATTTATAGAAAAATATTGTGTTCCAGCATTAAAATGCATTTGACATTTTAACTTGTGACAGAAAGCGCTTCCAGTAAATGCGGTTGTTGTAACATTGATGAGATTATCAATAGATTATTACATTACATAGCGGGAAGTTTACAAGGTTTAAAGATTATTAGAGGGGTGGAGTTATGGGGGCTTTGACTGGCATAAAAGTGCTGGATTTAACCCGATTGCTTCCGGGACCATATTGCACATTAATGATGGCGGATTATGGTGCTGAAGTTATTAAAGTGGAGGAGCCGGAAACCGGCGACTATATTCGCTGGAGAAAGCCGGCAATCAACGGTATCGGTGCCCGGTATCTAACGATCAACCGGAATAAAAAAAGTGTCGAGCTCAATTTGAAATCTGTAGAGGGCAGGGAGATTTTTAAAAGGCTGGCGATGGAAAGTGATGTTATTATAGAAAGTTTCAGACCGGGTGTAATGAACCGTTTAGGCATCGGTTACGAAGAAATCGCAAAGCTTAATGAAGGAATTATATATTGTTCTTTGACCGGATATGGCCAAACGGGTCCATATAGTAAGCTTCCCGGACATGATATTAACTTTGTCGGCTACAGCGGTATTTTAGGTTTAATCGGTGAAAAGGACGGCAAGCCTGTTATTCCCGGAGTGCAAATAGCTGATCTCGGCGGAGGGGCGCTGATGGCACTTTCTGCGATTACAATGGCTTTATTGCATAAAGAAAAGACAGGCAAAGGTCAGTATATCGATGTTTCGATGCTTGACGGTGCGATAACATGGCTGTATGCTGCGGCATCTGATTACTTTGCCTCAGGAGCCGTTCCCGAAAGAGGGAAAAACCGACTTGATGGGCATTTTGCTTTTTACAATGTGTATGAAACAAAAGATAACAAATTTCTGTCAGTCGGCGCAGCTGAGAAGAAATTTTGGATAGAACTATGCGAGCTGGTAGGCAAGCCGGAATGGATTGACCTTCATGAGGGTCCTGAAGAAGTACAGCAGTGTCTCAAACAAGAAATGGCCGAATTGTTTAAACAGCAAAATCAGCAGTATTGGCTTGATTTGCTGCAAACTAAAGATACATGTGTCGGACCAATTTATGATTTAAATCAATTATATGAAGATCCGCAAATAATAGAAAGAGAAATGTTTACAACGATGCAGCACCCGACAGCAGGAAAGATTCAACAAATTGGTTTCCCAATCAAATTCTCAGAAACACCCGGTGAAATATATGCTCATTCGCCGATGCTTGGCGAGCATACTGAGGAGATTTTGCTTCAAATCGGCTATTCAAAAGAAAATATTTTATCTTTAGAGGAAAACGGAGTAATTGGACGGCTAAAAAAATAAAAAGGAATTAACGGATTGAAAAATTTCCCATAAAACGGAGGGAGAAATATGGCGTTCGTTGATTGGAAACGGATCGGCACAAACGGGTATATTGCTGAAGTGATTTTAAATCGACCTGAGAGCAGGAATGCATTTAATACGGAAATGGCCGAGCAATTATTAAAAACTTTTCAAGCTATAGCAGATAGCGATGTCCGTGTAGTGTTATTAACATCATCCAATGAGAAAGCATTTTGCTCAGGAGCAGATTTAATAGAGCGAAATAGTATGAACGAAATCGAATGGAAAAATCAGCACTTATTGTTTCAAGAAATGTTTAATAGCATTCAGGATTTGAAGCAGCCGGTTATTGCAGTTGTAGATGGATATGCTTTGGCCGGCGGTTTTGAAATCGTTTTAAACTGCGACATGATTATAGCATCTTTCACTTCGGTATTCGGATTGCCTGAGGTAACAAGAGGGATTATGCCTGGCGGCGGCGGTACTCGATTGTTGACGAAGCGTATTCCAGTTCATAAGGTGAAGGAATGGGTTTGTACCGGGAAAATGGTGCCCGGAGAAGAAGCAAATGCGGCCGGGTTGCTGAATGCTTTAGCTGATTCGTCTGAAATTAAAGAAATTGCCCTTAAGATGGCTGAAAAAATAAGCGCTAATGCCCCGTTGGCTGTGCAGAACTGTAAAGCTTCTATAGATACACTGTTCGGAATGCCGAATGAGGATGCCAGAAAAGTAGAGATAGAATTTTATAATCAGTGCATCAATACGGAAGATCGTCTTGAAGGTGTCCGTGCTTTTGTAGAAAAAAGAGCTCCTCAATTTAGCGGCAGATAAATAATTAGGAGGAATCCGAGAATGAGTCAAATAAGTGTCCAAGAAAAAATTAAATTTCATGAAGAACTTAGAACGAGTGTCCGAAACATTTGCAGTAAGTTTCCTGATGCCTATTGGAGAGAGTTAGATGCAAAATTGGCCTATCCGGAGGAGTTCGTGATTGAAATTACGAAAAATGGCTTCTTAGCGGCGCTTATTCCGGAAGAATACGGCGGTTCCGGCTTAGGCATTACAGAGGCTTCCATAATTTTAGAAGAAATAAATCGTTCCGGCGGCAATGCCGGTGCTTGTCATGCGCAAATGTACATTATGGGCACACTGCTTCGTCACGGCAGCCAGGAGCAAAAAGCGCACTACTTGCCTAAAATAGCAGACGGCTCCTTGAGACTGCAGGCATTTGGCGTAACAGAGCCGAATACGGGTACAGATACGACAAAATTGAAAACTTTTGCAGAGCGACGAGGAGATAAATACATCGTGAACGGTCAAAAAGTATTTATTTCCCGTTCTGAATACTCAGACTTAATGATACTGCTAGTTCGCACAACTCCGCTTGAGGAAGTGAAAAAGAAGACAGAAGGTTTGTCGGTTTTATTGGTCGATTTAAGAGAAGCTGTCGGTAACGGCATTACAATTCGGCCAATCAGAACAATGATGAATCATGCAACAACTGAACTATTTATAGAAGATTTAGAAGTGCCGGTTGAAAACTTAATCGGTGAGGAAGGAAAAGGCTTTAAATATATTTTGGACGGCATGAATGCTGAACGTATTTTGATAGCAGCCGAATGTATCGGTGATGGCCGCTGGTTCATCGAACGTGCTACTAATTATGCGAATGAAAGAATCGTTTTCAATCGTCCAATTGGTCAAAACCAAGGAGTGCAATTCCCGATAGCGCGGGCACATGTAAATATTGAAGCGGCTGATTTAATGCGCTTTAAGGCAGCGGAATTATTCGATTCCGGACAAAAATGTGCAGCAGAAGCAAACATGTCAAAGCTTTTGGCAGCGGATGCTTCTTGGGAGGCGGCGAACGTCGCTCTACAGACTCACGGTGGTTTTGGCTTTGCGGAAGAATATGATATTGAACGGAAATTTAAAGAAACAAGATTATATCAAGTAGCTCCTATTTCGACTAATTTAATCCTCTCCTATGTTTCGGAGCATGTCCTTGGCTTACCTAGATCCTATTAAGAATTAGGAGGTAGTCTTATTGTACTTTCCGAATGAAGTTGAAATTATTGAGGTTGGTCCGCGTGATGGTTTGCAAAATGAACCGTTGCCTATTTCAACCGAACAAAAAAAACAGCTCATCACCCAATTGGCCGCGGCTGGTTTTTCAAGAATGGAAACAGCATCGTTTGTTCACCCGAAATGGGTTCCTCAAATGGCCGATTCTGAAGAAATCGCCCACTTTTGCAAACAACTCGGAATTACATTCATTGCTTTAACTCCAAATATAAAAGCTCTCGAACGGGCAATCGCTGCCAACGCACCGCAAATAGCGGTATTCATAGGTGCCAGCAATACTTTCAATAAAAAGAATGTGAACAAAACGACATCAGAATCTCTCGATGATTGCGAGCAGATCTTTGCAAGAGCAAAGGCAAAAGGGATGTTTGTACGTGCATACGTTTCGATGGCATTTACCTGTCCTTTTCAAGGAGAAGTGACATTTGAAGAAGTGAAATCCGTTTGTGATCGTTTCAGTGAACTTGGGGCAGATGAAATTGACATTGGAGATACGAACGGAAAAGCAAATCCGAGAATGGTATACGAACGTTTTTCGAGATTGCGAGATTTGTATCCTAATGCAACCTTTGTCGGTCACTTTCATGATACAGAGAAAATGGCACTGGCGAATGTTGTTGCCGCTATGCAGGCAGGCGTAGAGAAATTTGATAGTTCAATCGGAGGATTAGGCGGTTGTCCGTATTCTCCGGGTGCAACAGGTAATGTTGCGACAGAAGAGTTAGTGAAGATGCTCGAGCAGATGGGCTGTCAAACGAATATTGATTATCTTCAGTTGCAGAAGGCAGCTCCATTCGCAAAAAGTCTGTCTTCCCGTATCGAAATCCATGCTAAGGAGAGGTTGTAATGAAACAAGCTTTAATAATAGATTCTGTTCGTACAGCAGTCGGTCGAATGGGCGGTACATTAAAGGATGTTGAAGTTGATTATTTAGCTGCAAAAGTGCTCGATGAAATCACTGTGCGAACGGGAATAACAAAAGAAGCGGTTGATGAAGTGATTCTGGGTCAGGCAAAGCAAAGCACGGATGCTCCTAATCTTGCGCGATTAGCATTGCTTCGAGCCGGTTTTCCCATAGAAGTTCCGGGGTATACAGTTCATCGGCAGTGCGGTTCCGGCATTCAGTCGATGAATAGCGGCGCTCAGCAAATTATGTGCGGTCTGGCGGATATTGTCATTGCCGGAGGCGCCGAAAGTATGAGTACAGCGCCGTTTTATCTTCGTAAAGCTCGCTACGGCTATCGGGCCGGTAACGGAGAATTGCTTGATTCAAACACAGAAAGCCAGCCGCGGGCGCAACCGATTGAAACATACGGACATTTGACAATGGGAATGACAGCAGAGAACTTAGCGGAAAAGTACTCAATTTCCCGCGAGGAGCAGGATGAATTTGCTTTGAGAAGTCAAGAAAATGCATTGAATGCCATTTCAAAAGGATTATTTGTCGACCAGATTGTTCCGTTTGAAGTGAAAACGAAAAAAGGGACGATTGATTTCAAAGTAGATGAGCATCCGCGTGAAACATCGTTGGAGAAGTTATCGCAATTGCAGCCGGTATTTAAAGAGAACGGAACAGTAACAGCCGGTAATTCAAGTGGCCGCAATGACGGCGCTGGTGTGGTATTGATGATGTCAGAAAGCGCGGCTGAATGCTACGGCAAAAAACCGAAAGCAAAAATTATCGCTCAGGCATCAGCCGGAGTATCTCCGGAAATTATGGGAATCGGTCCGGCACCGGCAACGAGAAAAGCACTACAATTAGCCGGATTAAAGTTAGAAGATATTGGCTTGATTGAGTTGAACGAAGCTTTTGCCACACAAGCATTGGCAGTAATTAAAGAGCTTAATCTTGACCTTAATAAGGTAAATGTAAATGGAGGAGCTATCGCGTTAGGCCATCCGCTTGGCGGTACTGGAGGAGTGCTGATGACGAAACTGCTTCACGAAATGGAAAGACGCGGTGAAAAGTACGGATTAGTCACTTTTTGTATCGGCGGAGGATTAGGAATTACAACGATTGTAGAAAACTTACAAGTTTAGAAGAAGGAATAAAGCATTTACTTAAAAACTACGGAGTTGAGAAGACATGAATATGACAGATTGGAAAGCAATTTACGAGAATAGAAAAACAACTGTGGAGCAAGCTGTTTCTACTATTCAATCCTATCATAAAGTATTTTTGGCGCCTTTTTGCAACGAGCCGCAAACGTTAGTAGAAGAACTAGTCCGGCAAAAGGATCGGCTTCGGGAAGTTTCTTTGTATAACATAGTAATAGGGAGTCCATGTATTTACGCAGCATCTGAATGTTTTTCACATTTCAAAATCCGTACATTTCTAAGTTCAGCACAATTAAAGCAGGCCTTCATTAATAAAACTTGCGACTATGTGCCGGTTAATTTATCCGAAATTCCGGAATTGATTAAAGAAGAGAAAATCGATATCGCGCTTATACAAGTATCGCCGCCTAATGATGAAGGCTATTGTAATTTAGGCGTTTCGGTAGATGTAGTCCAAACGCTCATTCAACATGCTGCAATCGTGATTGCAGAAGTTAATCAAAATATGCCTTTTACCTATGGCGATACATTTGTGCACGTCTCGAGAATTCATCATTTTATTGAATCGCAACATAAACTACTTACAATTCCATATGGAAAACCATCTGAAGAAGAACTGAAAATCGGTACATATGTGGCCTCATTAATACCGGATTACGCCACAATTCAAGTTGGTGTTGGAAAAGTGGCCAATAGTGTCTTGCTGTCGCTTAAAAATAAAAAAGGACTTGGCATCCATTCCGGATCAATCACTGACCCTGTCATTGAATTGATGGAGATGGGGGTTGTGACGAATGAGCGAAAAGAAGTGAAACGCCATAAGACAGTATGCACGACTCTTACAGGTACGAATGAGTTGTATGACTATTGCGATCGCAACGAAAAGATAGAGCTTATGCCGACTAACTATACCCATAATGCGACCATTATCTCGAATATAAGCAACTTTTATTCGGTTAATTCGGCTTTAGAGGTCAGCATCACCGGACAAATCAACGCTGAACAAGTAGGTAATTACCCGATTGCCGGTGTCGGAGGTCAAATGGATTTCATTCTCGGATCCAGACTTTCACCTGGTGGAAAAGCCATTATCGCGTTGCCCTCTACAGCAAAAAAAGGTAAGGAATCGCGAATAAAATTTGATGTGCCATATGTGACTTCTATAAAATCTGAAATTGATTATGTCGTTACTGAGTTTGGAATTGCTAAGCTGTTTGGAAAGTCGTTGCAAGAAAGAGCGAAAGAGTTAATTGCTGTTGCCCATCCGGACTTTCGGGCAGAACTGACATCCCAGATGAACGAGCAAATGATGAAATGAGTCTTTTACATTAATGCGGGCGGATCTAATTTGTCTCCTTAGTATGTTTCTCATATTTTGCCCCTGCATTTTAATATATTTTTGAAAAGGAGACTAAAAGCGAATGAGTAACCTGAATAATAAAGTCGCGATTGTTACAGGAGCAGGACGAGGTATCGGAAGGGAAATTGCTTTGCTTTTGGCAAAAGAAGGCGCAAAAGTTGTTGTAAATGATTTAGGCGGAGGCGCTGATGGATCAGGCAATGATTCGAAAGTAGCAGATGAAGTTGTTTATGAAATAAAAGAGGCAGGCGGAGAAGCTGTTGCCAATTATGATTCGGTCGCAGAATATGAAAGCGCGAATAATATTGTCCAAACAGCATTAAATGCATTCGGACGAATCGATATTGTCGTCAATAATGCAGGTATTTTAAGAGACCGTATGCTATTCAAAATGAGTGAAGAGGAATGGGATGCTGTCATCGCTGTTCATTTAAAAGGTTCATTCAACATGACAAGAGCGGCAGCGCCATATTTCAAGGCGCAAAAGAGTGGGCGTTTTATCCATTTCACTTCTACATCCGGTTTAATCGGCAATATAGGCCAGGCCAATTATGCAGCTGCAAAACTAGGTATTGCGGGATTAAGCAAAATTGCCGCTTTGGACATGGCTCGTTATAATGTGACATCAAATGCTGTCGCTCCTTTTGCCTGGAGCCGATTAATTGGTTCGATACCGACAGAAACAGATAAAGAAAAAGCCAGAGTAGCGAAATTAAAACAGTTGTCTCCGGCGCATATCGCACCGCTTGTAGCATTTTTAAGCTCAGATGAGGCATCGGATGTGACAGGTCAAATTTTCGGGGTGAGAGGCAAAGAAATTATAGTATTCTCTCAGCCTCGCCCGGTACGCTCCGTTTATAATGCAGAAGGCTGGTCGATTGATAGCTTAAGTGATATCAAAGGCTCTTTGCAATCAAGTTTTACACCGCTGGAAGTCAGTGCAGATGTATTCCCGTATGAACCATTATTATAGAAGGGGTGAAAAACATGCTTGAAGGAATTCGTGTAATTGATTTTTCTCAATATTTGCCTGGTCCACATACAACATTACGTTTGGCGGATTTAGGTGCCGAAATTATAAAAGTTGAATCTCCTTATGGTGACCCGGCCCGGAACTCTCTTGATGATAACGGAGCAGGTTATGTCTTTTTGGCACAAAACCGCAAGAAGAAAAGCATTGTACTAAATCTAAAGGATAAAAAAGATCAAGAACTTGCTTTAAAGCTTATAGCTGAAGCAGATGTTGTCCTTGAAAGTTTTCGTCCTGGTGTAATAGATCGGCTTGGTATCGGTTATGACGAGGCGGTTAAAGTGAAGAAAGATATTATTTATTGTTCGCTTACAGGCTATGGACAGACGGGCAGAATGAGCCATCTGGGCGGGCACGATTTAAACTATTTGTCACTAAGCGGCATGCTTTCACAATTAAAGGATAAAGATGGTCGGCCTGTGCAGCCGAGCAATACAATTGCAGACTTTATCGGGGGTATTTCTGCGAGTGAGTCAATCTTGGCTGCTCTAGTGAAACGATTCAAGACAGGTGAAGGCTCCTACATCGACCTTTCTATTACAGACTCCTTGGTGCCATTAATGTCTAATCATGTCATGATAGCTAATGCAACAGGTGAAGAACACGGGGTAGACAAGTTGAATAATAAGCTTGTTTGCTACTACTTATATGAAACGAGTGATCATCGTTTTGTCAGTTTAGGAGCTTTAGAGCCGAAATTTTGGCAAAACTTCTGTAAAGCCGTCGGAAAAGAAGCATGGGTCCCGGCACATCTTTCACTAGCGGAAGAGAGCAATCCGACTTTTGAGGAATTGAAAGCATTGTTTGCGAGCCGAACATTTGCTGAGTGGTGCAAATTCTCGCTGGAAATAGATTGCTGCTTGGCACCTGTATTAGAAACAAGTGAGATAGTCAACCATCCTTTAATGAAGGATAGAGGATTGATCGTAAAGACGGAAGACCTCTGCTATACATTAACGAATTATCACGCTTTGGATATATCTGCTGAGACTGCACCTGAATTTGGTGAGCATACCGAACAGATTATCTCCCATATAGAAGGAAAAGTGAAATAGAAAGGGACTGCAGAATGGATATCAATTCCCTTATTAAATATCAATCCGCAGGAGGATTTGGCGGTAATTCAATTTACAGGCGAAAACGATTGTCGGAAAAGTACTTAGACGAAAGCTTGTAGAAGAGTTTATAGGAAATCCAGTTGGTAAACTGAATGAGGAGTGATTGAATGGATTTTAACTTACCTCCGGAACTAATTGAAATGAAAAAAGCAATAAGGGATTTTATAGATAACACGGTCGATCCATTAGCTGATCAAATTGAAAAAGAAGATCTTATTCCGGAACACATTATGCAAATGAGCAAGGAAATCGGACTTTTCGGACTCAGTATTCCCGAAGAATATGGCGGCTTGGGTACCGACATGGTCGGGAAATGTGCCATTTATGAAGAAATAGGCAGGACTTCTAATGGATATACGACTGTCATTGGCGCTCATACCGGAATTGGTTCAGTAGGAATTGTTGAAATGGGAACAGAGGAACAAAAAAGAAAATACTTGCCTGGTATGGCATCGGGTGAACTGATTGGAGCATTCGCATTAACTGAGCCAAGTGCAGGTTCAAATGCGGTTGCTTTAAAAACAAAAGCTGTTCGTCAAGGAGAAAAATTTATATTAAACGGATCGAAGCATTACATTACGAACGCTCCGATAGCAGATGTATTTACCGTTATGGCTGTGACTGATTCAAGCAAAGGTGCAAAAGGAATCACTTCCTTTATTGTAGAGAAAGATTTTAAAGGTTTGATTATCGGTAAAACAGAAGAAAAAATGGGCTTACGCGGCTCACATTCATCAGAATTATTTTTTGAAGATTGTGAGGTGCCGGCAGAAAACGTGCTTGGCACAGAGGGATTCGGCTACGTAAATGCACTGAAGATTTTGGCGAATGGGCGTGCAGGCTTAGCTGCGCGTAACCTTGGATCATGCCAAAAACTATTGGAACTTTCCATTAAATATGCGCACGAGAGAGAACAGTTCGGAAAGCCGATTTTTGAACAGCAGATTATCCAGCATTATTTAGCGGAAATGGCATTGGATGTGGAAACATTGCGTTCCGTTACATATCGAGTGGCATGGATGGTTGATCAAGGCATGAATGTCATAAAAGAAGCAGCGATGGCGAAGCTTCTCGGTTCGGAGATTTATAACCGAATTGCCGACAAGGCCGTTCAAATTCATGGAGGCATCGGCTATATAAAAGAATATCCGATTGAAAGATATTACCGTGATGCCCGCATTACAAAAATTTATGAAGGAACTTCGGAAATTCAAAAGAATATTATTGCAGCCCAATTGCATAAGGAATATAAAAAAACAGCTCCAACAGTCAATGCATGAGTATTGAACAATAATGTCGAGAGGGGGAGGTTTAGATGAAAGGGATTGTTTCGTATGGCGCCTATATTCCCTATAATCGTCTTCAGCGCAAGAAAATCGGCGAATTTTTCGGTAAACCTGTTTTTGGAGGCGAAAAAGCAGTTGCAGGTTATGACGAGGATAGTGTATCAATGGGGGTTCAAGCCGCACTAGACTGCTTAAAAAATTCAGATACAAGTGAGATTGCAGCAGTTTACTTTACGACAGTCAGTGCGCCCTATAAAGAAAAAGGCTCAATTGCGACAATTGCTGGAGCGTTGCAGCTAAACGATAACATTCAGGGAATCGAAGCAACATCTTCTTTAAGAAGCGGTACTTCCTCTCTATTATTAGCCCGTGAGAATGAGCGAACGTTAATTATCTCAGCTGATTGTCGTACTAGCGCCCCGAAAGGTCAAAATGAACAATGGTTTGGAGATGGTGCTGCGGCCTTTTTAATAGGAAGCGGAAGCGATGTAATTGCGAAAATCATCGACTATAAAACGATGCAAGGCGAGATTATAAGTCAATGGAGAAACGAAACGGAACCTTTTACGCAAAATTGGGAGGAACGTTTTGGAACCACAACTTTTTTGAAACAAGTAAAGCAGACTGTCACTCCATTTCTGGAGAAAAACAATTGTACCGCAGATGCAATCAATAAAGTCATCCTTTCCGGGCCTGGAACAAGAGCACATATACAGGCAGCCTCTGCATTAGGTTTTCAAAACAATCAAGTGCAAGATCCTCTCTTGAATTCAATTGGAGCAGCAGGTACTGCCCACATTTCAATGATGTTAATTGCTGCATTGGAAACCGCTAAGCCGGGCGATAAGTTATTGATCATCGCTTTTGCGGAAGGATTGGATGTCATTCTTGTAGAAGTCACGGATGCAATTGAAAAATTGCAAAACAGAAAAGGTATTCAAGGCTATTTGGATATAAAAAATAATGAAACATCCTACAGTGATTACTTAAGATGGAAAAACTTACTGAGAGTTGAACCTCCGCGCAGACCGGATATTGACCGACCATCCGCTCCGGCTCTATATCGGGGCTATCAGCAAAATTTATCATTTACCGGTTCAAAATGCAGAGAGTGCGGAACGCCGCAATTTCCGAAGCAGCGGGTTTGTGCGCAATGCCATGCTAAAGATCAGATGGAGGACTATCGGTTTATCGGTCAGTCGGCCAAAGTGGCAACTTATACAATTGATTATTTGGCTGCATCTCCCGCTCCACCGATGATTGTCGCTGTAATTGATTTTGATAATGGAGGAAGGGTGATTTGTGAATTGACTGATTGCAATCCGAAAGAAGTCGAAATCGGTATGGATGTAGAAATGACATTCAGAAGATTATACGTCGCCAGCGGAATAAGCAATTATTTCTGGAAAGCGCGTCCAGTGCGGATAAAAGGCGGTGAAAAATAATGAGCAAAAAAGGCATTAGCGATAAAGTAGCCGTAATAGGAATGGGCTGTACCAGATTTGCCGAGCATTGGGATAAAAGTGTTGATGATTTACTTATAGATGCTGCCTATGAAGCATTTGAAGATGCCGGTATTGAGCCGACGGATATAGAAGCTGCCTGGCTCGGTACGATGACATCCGGTTATGCCGGTATTACATTATCAGGACCTTTGAAGACGCAATTCATTCCGGTTACACGAGTGGAAAATATGTGCGCTACCGGTTCAGAAGCATTCCGTAACGCTTGCTATGCAGTAGCATCCGGAGCGTATGATATTGTACTGGCTATTGGCGTCGAGAAGCTGAAAGATTCCGGATATAGCGGTTTGAATACAGCCAGACCGCCAAGCGATGGAACGGCGCCTAATATTTCCGCCCCGGCTTCATTTTCATTTTTGGCGCCCGCTTATTTTAAGAAATACGGTCTGACAGCCGAACAAGGAAAAGAAGTATTGTCGCGTATAGCATGGAAAAATCATTATAACGGCTCTTTAAATCCGAAGGCGCAATATCGCAGCGAAGTGCCAATTGAGAAAATTTCTAAATCACCGATGGTTGCAGCTCCGCTTGGCATAATGGATTGTTCCGGTGTTGCTGATGGTGCAGCAGCTGCAATTATTGTCCGTTCGGAAGATGCACTGAAATATCGGAAAGATCCGATGTATGTTAAAGCGCTTGCAATTGCAGCGGGTCCGGGAGACGGAAGATTGCGTCAAGACTATGATTTTACTTATATAAAAGAAAATGTCGCTTCCTCATTGGCTGCCTATCGCGAAGCCGGCATTAAAAATCCGCGCAAAGAAATCGACATGGCCGAAGTACACGACTGCTTTACGCCGACAGAATTAGTCATATATGAAGACTTAGGATTTAGTGAACGAGGCAAGGGATGGAAGGATGTTTTAGACGGTACTTTCGAGCTTAGAGGAGAGCTGCCTGTCAATCCGGATGGAGGTTTGAAGTCTTTCGGCCATCCGATTGGGGCAAGCGGTTTAAGGATGCTTTATGAAATGTATCTGCAATTTCAGGGAAGAGCAGGAAAACGACAGCTTAATAATCCGAAGATCGGATTAACGCATAATTTAGGAGGCACTCCGATGCAATGCGTTTCGTTTATATCGATTGTCGGCAAGGAATTATCTTAATTTAATGGGGTGAATTAGTTGAATAAAGTGATTGAAGATTTAATCGGAAAGAAGCTGGAAACTTACACCTTTACAGTAGAAAAATCAAAAATTAAAGAGTTGGCATTGGCAATAGGCGATCTAAAAGAAGAGTATTTGAACGGAGAAGCAATCATGCCGACATTTCCGACAGTTATTGATTTCTGGGGAGGAGGGGCATCGACTTCCGAACTGCTTAACTTAAACGTGAAGAAAGTACTGCATGGTGAACAGGAATACGAATACTTTGGCGAAATTAAAGCGGGCGATGTAATTACGGTGAACGGTATTGTGGAAAATGTCTATGTAAAAGCAGCGATGAATTTCTTCATTTTGAAAAAGGAATTTGTAAATCAGAACGGGGAAACAGTACTAATTGCCCGTTCGACCATTATCGAGCGACATTAAGGAGGAGAAAATATGGAAGCAGGCACTGTTTTTGAACCGCTTGTAAAAGAAGAAATTACGCATACGCAGCTTGTCAAATATGCCGGTGCATCCGGTGACTTTAATCCAATTCATACCGTTGTGCCGTTTGCTGAATCAGCAGGCCTGGGCGGAGTAATTGCTCACGGGATGATGATTATGGGATTTGTCGGCCAAGCAATCGGGCAATGGTTTTCCGTCAAAGATTTAGCGAAGTTTTCCTCTCGTTTTAAAGCGATGACAAGACCCGGTGAGAAAATTACAGTAACCGGAAGTGTAGTAGAAGAAACTGCCAATCGCTGGATTTGCCAAGCGGAAGCTGTGAATGAAGATGGTGAAGTAAAGGTTAAAGCGTATTTTGAGATAAAGAAAAAGTGATTAGGATACTGATAGAGCTTGCGGATTTCATCTTCTATTTCAGCATTCTCACATAACTCCCGGCTCTATTTTTATTTAATTAAATAGAAAAGGAGGAGTGCCGAACGTTTAAGAGATGCAAAACAAGAGTTGGCATCTTTACAAGGGAACGTACTCGACTTTCAGATGGATGTCCGTAACCCGGAAGATGTTAATAAAATGGTATAGACTGCTGTAGAGCACTTCGGCCAAATAGACGGCTTGATCAATAATGCAGCCGGCAATTCCGTTTGCGCGGCTGAGGACCTGTCTATAAACGGCTGGAATTCTGTTATAAATATAGTGTTAAACGGCACTTGGTATTGCTCACAGGCAGTTGGGAAAGAGTGGATTAAAAGAGAGCAATCAGGAAGTATTTTGAACATCGTTGCAACCTATGCGTGGGGTGCCGGCCCAGGTACCGTTCATTCTGCAGCAGCGAAGGCGGGCGTTCTGTCATTAACGCGAACATTGGCGGTCGAATGGGGCAGCAAGTATGGAATTCGAGCAAATGCAATAGCCCCAGGACCAATTGAAAATACAGAGGGAGTAAAGCGATTAGTAGAGGAGCGTAACGTATATGAGCAAGCAGTTAATTCGATACCGCTAAAAAGATTCGGAAAAGTGGAAGAGGTTGCTCGTTTAGCTTACTTCTTATTGTCTCCTGAGTCTGAATATATTAATGGAGAATGCATTACGATTGATGGAGGCAAATGGTTAAATAATTAGACAAAGTTTAATAATTTGATTGCTTGAAAGCCAATAATGACTACTATGGTCACTTAACGGCTTTTATTTATTTTTTGATTAAAATCTTTTAAATCCGCCTTCGGAATGGATAATTTGTCGCGTAATCCAGTCTGCTTCACTGCTTACCAAAAATTTAATGACTTTTGCTACATCTTTCGGTTGACCGATTCGTCCAAAAGGAAACATCGGGTACAGCTGCTTTTTAATTTCCTCAGTCATCCAGCCGGTATCAGTAGGGCCCGGATTTACGGCATTGACAGTTATGCCAAGCGGGGCTAATTCTGCCGACAATGTGATAGTCAGCGCATCAACAGCCCCTTTAGTTGCGGCATAAGCCAATTCGCCCGGCATTGGTCCTTGGAACTGACCTGAAGTTATGTTGACAATCCTTCCTCCGGATTTCTTATTGAACTTTTGCCCAAATTGACTGCTTAACAGTGCTGTCGCACGAACATTTACCTTATAATGTTTATCCAATTCATCAGCAGTCAAATTAGAAAAATCATTATTAGTCGAATAAGCGGCGTTATTTATCAAAATATCAGGAATACCGTACTTTTCAATGACTTTATTGATTAGCAGCTCTGGTGCATCATGGTGAGTTAAATCTAATTCCATACATGAAACTGACACGCCGCTTTGCAATAATTCCTCTTTCAATTTCAATGGCTCCTCCAATTCAACGCTCCACGGCATCCGGCGATCATAATCCGTCCAATACGTGAAAAAGATATGGCAACCCTCCTCAGCTAATTCTTTGCATATTGCGGTTCCAATTCCTTTTTGACGGCTTACTCCTGTCACGATGGCGATTTTATCTTTAAGTGCGCTCATAAGATCCCTCCAATTGAAAGTTAGTTCAGGAATACATATTTATCCATATTTATATTTTAACCCTCTTTGGTTTCCGTTAAAAGAATATATCTACTATATAAGAATATAATCAAAAATGAAAAAGGACCTGTGCCGTTTTTTCTAACTTTTGAAATAGCATGAAATCCCTTGTTTAATAGGTGTTCATCATTGACAGCATTTGTTATACTTTTATAGTAATTATCATGAAAAGAAGGTTTATGAATGAATCGTGTTGAAACGCAAGTCAGAGGTTTTATAGAAGATATTCAACATCCGAAACAAAAGAAAAAAATCAATATAAATGATCTTGAATTTCAAATAAGACAGCAAACGGAAGATTATTTCGATATGGATGGCTACTCGATGTTTTATGATGCCATACGATTGCTGGAGGAAGAGGGGCAAATGACGCCAATCCTCAATAAACAGCAAAACGGAAAAGTCCCGTCTCTTTCACTCTACTATTGGGTAAACGTGAAAAAAGGAGAGTCGACATGGGACCGACTGCAAATGATGAAGCTGAGCGATCTCTTTGATTTCTCCTATTATGAAAATCATCCGGAATGGCAAACAGATGCCGAATGGAAACGGATTGAAAGTTTATATCATTTTATCCACTCAAATGATTCCCGAGAACTTATTTCAATAGAAGAAAGAAGTCTGCAATTGTTCGGTCATGAAAAATTTCTGACGGATGATAAATTGTTCCCGGAAGGAAAAGGATTCTTACAACGAATCGGTGTCACTGTCGAACAGATTAAAGCTGTAAAAGAAGGACAGCCATTCGTTCATTGGCTGAAGCCTGGTAAAGAAATTAAAGATATAAAGCGTGTGCTTATTGTAGAGAATCTATCATTCTACCATACTTGCATAAAGCTCATGGAAAGAAATCAACTCGATTATGAGCCGGAGCTGATTATTTATGGAGCGGGCAAGCAGATTGAAAGCAGTCTTTCGTTCTTTGAACGTCTTTTTCCGCCGAACGATTATTTATTTTATTATGCGGGAGACATCGACGCGGAAGGATACAGTATTTTTGTCCGCCTGAAGAAACGATACGAAGACTATGCGATGCAACCGGCATTAAAAATTTATCGAAAAATGTTGGATTGTAGCGAACAGGCAAATGATCAGTTAAAACAGGTTGAAAACGAAACAGACCGTGATGCCTTCTTCACATGGTTCTCAGAGGATGAGAAAGCGATCATGATGGATTTATGGCAACAACGAAAACGTATACCGCAGGAAGTATTGACAATAGAATCATGGGGGAGATGGACTTGAACGAATCATGGGAAGGGTTCGCACAACGTATGCAGAGGCTCAATCCGCTGTTTGAGCTTGGAAAAGGGATGGAAATCGGCGAACTGAAACCATACATACAATCAATCTTGATGCAGGTTTTGTTGACGATTTTTTACCGTGAGCTGAATGATGACAGCGACCGAAGCAAATCAGATATTTCCTTCATGGTTGAGGATATTGTAAAGCAAATGAAGCTTGAAGCAGATGAAAAGCAAATAGAGCGAATTACGAGCGGTCTGCTCTATCAAGGTAAAGAAGAATACAGCAAGCCTTTCGAAGCGCTGTATTTTAATGAAAATAAAAAATCATGGGAAACGCAGACGTTCCGTTACGTGACGATGGATGAACTGTATACGAATCTGGAAATGGGCGGTTCGATAGTTTATAAATTAACAGACGTTGCCCAAGAAATGATTTTTATGAGCCGAGAGATGGCGGAAGAATTCTCGATAACAATTGAACAGCTGTACAGTATGCAGCTGATTAAGAACGGCAATTTCAAAAAAGCGACTCGAAACTTGGATCATCTCGTTTCACGAGTTAATCGCTTAATGGCAAAGGAATATGCTTTCCAAAAAGAGATGATGAACAATCCGAAAATATTAGTGATTGAGCAGGAGCGTCAGCGAGAAGATAACCGAGCTGAAATTGAAAAGCAATTTGAAGAGGAAAAAAATCATTTCAGAACAATTACTTCTATGCTCGAAAAAGCGAGAAGAACGGAAGAAAGCGATCAAGTGCAAAAAGAACTGATTGTGCTACAGGACAAATTTGAGCATACGAGACAATTGCATGATCGCTTCGCCAAGCTTGTAATTCAAAATATTTCCTACGAAATGAAACTGAAGGCTGAAAATCCGTCCTTGTTCTGGGAGCATAGTTTAGTGTCCTTCCGTGAGCATATATATGAAAATTGGCTTATGAAAGAAGGCGTAAAGGACTTCACTGTTGTCGAACAAATTTTGGCGCCGTTATTTTCACCTAAAAATGAATTCATTTTGCCGCTTGATTGGATATGGGGCGAGCAGGAGTTAGCGGACAGATTAATTGTTGACATCGAAGAAGAGGAAGAAAAAGAAGATGAATTAATCGAGAAAAGAGTAACAGACTGGTCTTCTGTTGTCAGTGCCTGGAAGCATGTTTTTGAGCACTTGCAGAGATTTGGCGAATTTTCTTTAGCGGATTTAGGACAATTGCCTCTTGAAGCACAAGATGAATGGTTTGCTGAGAGCGAGACGGTCGATTTATGGATGATGTTCGACCGCAAACCCCTCCGCGTGCGGGTTAATGACCGCAAGGAAGCGGAACTTAGTGATGAACGAGAAATTCTTCTCCATAAATTAATCAATGAGCATCCAGAATTCAAAGTGCTTGAAGGCGCTGAACTGTATACGGAATTCGACCATCGCGCAGAACCGATTATATGGTACCGGACAAAAATTACGCCATTTAAATTATGTATAAAGGAAGGCAAATAGATGAATGCAGAAACGATAAAAAAAGCGTCAGCTGTGTATTTCGCATTACTAAAAGAAAAAGTAATCGATGAAGACAGCGAATACTTTCAATTATATTATGAGCCGGATGTGAGACAAGTTGTGCTCATGCTTTGTGACGAGGCCGGAACATTTCTTGTTGAATCTCCAAAACGAATTCATCTTGTTGTACAGCCGACAGGTTCGGTATTTGCGACGAACTTCACACATATGCGCGATAAACATCGTCAAGTCGAGAGCAAGAAACATTTTAATTTGCTCAGCATCATTATGATGGCTTTCATTGCGGCGGTCGATCAAAATCAGGCAGCAAAAATCCGCACTAAGCGTGAAGGCATCACTTTTTATGCGCTTGAGAGAAAAGTAAATGAACTGGTAGTCGGCTGGTCGCTTATGCTGAAGGAAAATACGCATTTCGGCGAAGAGGAAATGATTGATATGAACGAGATTGTAACAACGTGGACGCATATGGAAGTAGATACGAATGAATGGACGCAGAAAAAAGGCAACAAGCGTACACGGATTGGTCTGATAGCAACAGCTATGCGTGTATTGGAGACAGAAGGGTTGATTGTTGTCCTTGACCGTGATGACATACCAAAAGCGATTCCTAAGCAGGAGCTGTTTGAACGGATTGAGTATTTATATCATGACTATGACCGCTATGAAGCTATGAAAGAATTAATGACGAAGGAGGAGGAAGAACATGCCGAAGATCCATCGCATTAGAATAGTTGGTTTGAAATATGACGGTATGCAGAAGCAATATCAAGATACAACCTTTGATTTTCATAATGATATTACTTCGACGAACGGGCTGATTGCCATGATGAATGGTGGAGGCAAGGGCGTATTTTTACAGACAATTTTCCAAGTTTTAAAGCCGGGAACGGCTTGGGGAAAACAAAATAACCGTTATTATCAGCAATTTTTCTTCAATAAAAATGAACAGTTTATCCCGTATACATTCCATGTATTAATTCAATGGGAACTTGATGGCGCCGATAAACGACATCTTGTGACAGGTGGGATGTTCTCGGCTGAGCAACGTATTTCCTTTAATGAAGAAGGCGCTGATGATCAATCAACGGAAAAACAAGATAGAATCATACCGAATATAACTTTTTACGCTCGAGAATTCGACAGAAAAGAAGATGTAGCTTTAGAGCATATTCCTTTATTTGAAGATGGTAAGGTTGCTGAAACGGAGGAACTGAAAGACTACTTCAAATGGAACGGTTATGATGTGTACCGCGATACGAAGAAGCATTACCGAATCCTTGATACATACGGAATTAACCGTAAAGATTGGGACATTATGAAGGACATCAATAAGGATGAGGGCGGTGTCGGTAAATACTTTGAAGGTGCGGAAGACGATCATTCGCTTTTCCAAAAGCGAATCATTCCGACAGTGAGCGGAGTCCTTCATCGTGCTGAGCATCAAAAGAACGATCTTGTTGAGATTTTCAAAAGCCAAGCCAGTATTGCCAAGGATTTGCCGGTCTTGTTAAAGCGTGAACAAGCACATAAAGAATTTTTGGAAGATATCGTGCCGTTCGAAGAGCAGATTGCAGTTGGTGTCGAGCATCAAAAAGTGGTAACAGCAAGTACGGTGCAAGGTCAACAGCTACTTGGCGCGCTCGATCATGTCATTGAGCTCGAAAAAGATGCATTAGTGGCATTAGAGAAGAAGCTGGAGGAACTGAACGAACAAACTGAGCAGCTAAGATTCGAGAAAGACAACTTAGAATATGCAAGAGCTCATCAAGAACTGGCAAAATGGCAAAAGCAATTAACTGAAGAAAAAGCAAAACATGAAGAATTGAAAAAACTCGTCCAAGAACGGAATGAAAAGAAAGACGAGCTGTCATTCGCTGTTCAGTTAAAAGAATGGAGCGATATTGAGCAAACCATTGCTTCGCTTACACAGCAAATTGAAACGTTGGAGAAAAACAGCGGTTTAGAAGAAGTTAATCTTCGCATGGAAGAAATCAAAAAGGAAGCAAAACTAATTTGGGATCAAGCTTTTACTGCTATTAAAGAAGAAAATGAGCATTTCTTAAGTTTTAAACGTCATAATGAAAAGCGAGCGAAAGAACTGACGCAAGTCGATAAGAAAAAGACAGCTGAAATCGCGCAAATTAAAACAGAAATCGATAGTCTTTATACAAAAACACATGAATTTGAAATGAAGCAGGAAGAACTAATTAAGTTGTTCGGGGACCGTCTGAAATATGACTTGCCCGGCTACATCGAATCATTGAAGCAAAAACAAGATAGCTATAAGTCAGAGTTGGAGACGCTTCAGCAAAAAGAAAAACAATCGATCGAAAAGCAAAACACGATTTCATTGACGGTCGGAGAACTTCGTCAATCACTGCAGCATCAAGAAGTGAAATGCAATGAACTGCGAGAGGCATTCAATAAGCAACAACAGACAGAGTTTGAATTGCTTGAGCGCTTGCAAATGCTTTTACATGATGCAACAGGTCCGTTCTCACATGCGCAGCTCTCTAAATATAGTTCCAGAATTGAAGAATTGCTCCATCAAAATAATGAGCAAAGCGAGCAACTGAAAAAAGAGCTGTGGGAGTTGCAAGTCGATCAATATTTAAATGATGAACATTATTGGATTGCCAATCAAGATATAAAAGAGCTGAAAGAATGGATTGATGAAAAGACCGGAATTGACGTCTTTTACGGCACACAGTTTTTACAAACGTTAAATGAGGAAGAACGAATCCAGCACTTGCAAACATATCCTTTACTGCCTTATGGTTTAGTCGTTTATCAAAACCAATGGCAAAAAATTAATCAGCAAGTGCTTAAAGGGAGAATGTTCAAAAGCCCTGTTCCTATATATATGCGTGAAGAAATGCAAGGGGAAGACAAGTCATCTTTCGTCGTTATTCACGGGACAGAAGAAACGCTTCTGACAGATTATCAAGCTTTTTCTACATGGCAAACAGAAATGACGAAGCAAATTGAGGAGAAGCGTGATATATTAAACGAAATCTCCAAAACAGAAAATGAGCTTCGCCGTACAATTAAAGATATCGATCGTCTATCAGCAGGAACGCTTTGTATTGAAATTGAAAAAAACATTCAAATAGAAGAAGCGGCTATTCGTGCTACTAAAGATGAATTGCAATCGATTTTAAAAGACGAAGAGAAAGAGAAAGAGCAGCAAACGGTTTTACATGAAAAAGTCGAAGCAACGAAAAAGATTATTGAAACATGCATGAAAGATATAGAAACATTAGAGCTGCTTGAAAAAGAAAAAGAAGAAAATGAAGAAAACAAACGCGTAAAAGCAGAGAAAGATAAAAAATATCAGCTTCTTTTATCTGAACAGACGGAAGTCGAGAAAGAAAATGAAGAATTGCAGCAAATGACAATGCAATGGAATCAGACGCATATGGAATGGAAACTAACTTTGGAGCAGGAAATGAAAGAAATTCAACAGTTTGTTGATGACGTTCATTTTCCGCCTGCAGAAACAGTTCCATATGATGGGGAAACTCCGAGCCTGTCATTGCATGTGCTTGATGACATTAAAGGAAGCATTCATGAATTAAAGCAGCTTCAAAAGTCGAAAGAAGAACAAGCACAGGAACTGCTTGCGATTCAGGCTAACCGTGAAGCGGAACGAAAGCAACAGAAGAAGATCGAGAAAAAACTGCAGTCGCAAAACCCAGATTGGAAGTCAGTGGAAGTTGCCGGGGAACCAATGAACATTTTGGAAGAAATGCTGCAAGCAGCTAAAAAAGAAGCAAAAGATAGTGAGAAGACTGAACGTGAACAAGGGACTGCCGTTACCGTTGCTGAAACAACATTAAAGCATACAGAAGAGCAATGTGATAAAGCGGAAAAGAAAGTATCGAAGCACGGGAAGCAACCTGAAAAATGGGAAGACGATCTTGATGTGAAAGAATCAGAAATCAAAGACCGCACAAAGCTCACGAAAAGTGAACTAAAGAAGACGGAAAAGCTATTCAGCGAAACAGAAGCAAGTATCGCTGCTCATAAAGGCGACAGAATTACACTGTCGATGATTTTAAAAGAAGAGGCTGCCGCTTTTGAGACAGATGATCTTGAGCAAATTCAAAAACAAGGAAAAGCTTGTATTTTGGCATGGTGCGAAAAACACCAAAACTTGCAGGAAGAGGAAAAAGAAAAACGAATCAGAGCCGATCAGGCATTGCGTAAATTAAAGCTGCTGATCGAAGGCAAGGATTGGGAGCTTCGTTTTAAAAACGATGTGTTAATGACATTGGATCATCTCGACACTCGCCATTACGAACATATACAAGGCATCTTGCTCAATATGAAACGCTTCTCGGCAAGCGGCTTGGAACAGCTTGAAAGAGATAAAGAACGTGCTGAGCGTGCTCAAACATTCTGGGCGAGCCGTGCCAGCATGAAGGTAATGAGCATAAGTGATGCAATCCGTTCAATGATCGCTAAAATGAAGATTAAAAACGAACGCGGTGCATTCCCGCTTGTGACATTAAAAGAAGATATTCTGCCGAAAAAAGCGGAAGATATCGAACCATTGCTAAAACAGCACTTCGTTTCGGCAATTGAAAAAATAACAGCGAAGTTCGAGTCAATCGATGATAATAATCGTGACTTGGACAATGAAATTAAACAACTGATCGGCGATGAGCAAATTCTGTTTGTATCACTTAGAAATCGCTATCCGGAACTGCTTGTGTACAATATGCGCACCGATAATGCTTTTATGTACGGTAGGCCGCAAAAAGAGCATTATTCGACATGGCAAACGATCAACCAAGGATCGAAAACGAAATCAGACGGCAGTGGCGGTCAAAAGCTGTCTGCACGTATGGTTATGATGATGATGCTACTGTCGGTAAAAAGTGAAGCAGATCAAAGCTGGGTACCACTTGTATGCGATAATCCATTCGGACAAGCCGCATCTGCCCATGTACTCGATCCTATCTTTGCTGTAGCGGAAAAATTAAAATTCCAGCTAATCGTCGTAACACCGCCTGAATTGGTGAAAACGGAAATCAGCCAACGATTTGATTCCTATTATAAGTTAGATTTCTTACGTGAAAAAGGTAAGGAGATAGTTACAGAAACAGTTGTACCTGCATTCCGTATTTATCAGGAAGAGCCAGTCATTTAATATTTATATGAACAGGGTGAGGGCATTTGCTTTCACCTTGTTTCTTATTCTGTCAAATATTTTCATATAGTTCTACCATTAAATGGTATAAAATGATGATAGGATATAAATCTATCGATGTGGACTTTGTAATAACAAAAAACAGAAAGCGGGGTTCTTATTATGAATTTCATCTGCAAAAAAGAGAATCATATTTTAACAATTATATTTAATCGGCCGGAAAGCTTGAATGCATTCACAGAAGCGATGGTTAATGAATTGATTGATATTTTGGATCGGGCTGACTTGGATGATGACATTAAAGCGATTATTGTCACGGGAAATGGACGGGCATTTTGTGCCGGAGCTGATTTAGGAAAAGGATCTGATACGTTTGCAAGTGATGATAACGAAGAAGCTGAATTTCGTGATTGGGGCGGACGCTTAAGTTTGCGGATCTTTGAGATGAATAAGCCGATGATTGCGGCGATTAATGGTGCTGCTATCGGAGTCGGCGCAACGATGACATTGCCGATGGATATTCGTATCGCAAGCAGCACTTCAAAATTCGGTTTTGTCTTTACTCGTCGTGGAATTGCGCCTGAAGCATGCAGTGGCTGGTTTTTGCCGAGGATTGTCGGTATCAGTAAAGCGTTGGAGTGGACGATGACAGGAAAAATTATTACAGCTGAGGAAGCTTTAATAAGCGGATTAGTAAATGAAGTCGCCTCTCCGTTAGACTTAATGTCGACTGCCAAGGAGATTGCGAAAGAAATTGTCGAAAACGCTTCCTCAGTTTCAGTAGCACTTACGAGACAATTATTGTGGAAAATGCTCGGCGCCTCTCATCCGCTGGAATCTCACAAAATTGAATCGAAAATCATTCACTATCTTGGTAATCAATCAGATGCGAAAGAAGGAGTAGCCTCCTTTTTGGAAAAACGGCCGGCACAATTTTCAATGAAAGTAAGTGAGGATCTGCCTTCATTCTATCCTTGGTGGAAGGAAGAGTAACAGTTGCACTTGAATGAAGGATACAAAATCCAAATCATTCAAGTACGTATTATTTTACAGGAAATGGTGAAATTTCCTTGAAAAAGCAATATTATGTAACTATGAAATTGACGAACAAACAAAGAAGTCTGTCCTTAAGAAGCAAGAAATTAAGAAATTATTTAATGGATTTTACAAGAAATCAATAAAGAACGTCTCTATTAATCTTGAAATACATAATGATGAAGAGGTATCTAATCAGCTATGAGGTGAGGGATTATATGTATCATGATGGAGAATTAATTATCAGGCCTGTGGAAGAGAAAGATCTGCAGCGACTTTGGGAATTGGTATATAAGGTAAATCAGCCGGAATGGAAGAAATGGGATGCACCTTATTATCCTCATGCTTCAAAGACGTATGAAGAATTTTTGCCGATTGGACAATCATGGATTGGAAAAGAGAGTCCTTGGGTCATTGAAATAGGTGGCAATATATGTGGAACGGTGTCTTATTATTGGGAACATGAGCCGTCTTTATGGCTGGAGATGGGCATTGTTTTTTATGAAAGCGGCAATTGGGGTAAAGGGCTAGGAACTCGAGCGATGAAATTGTGGATTGATCATCTCTTTCATTCTATGCCTCTTGTGCGCGTGGGATATACAACCTGGTCCGGAAACGAGCGCATGATTCGAGTTGGCGAGAAGCTTGGAATGCAAATGGAAGCTCGTATTCGGAAAGTTCGTTTTTATGATGGCAACTATTATGATTCTATTAGAATGGGATTATTATGTGAAGAATGGGAACAGGGTCGATAAAGGTAAGGAAAACAGCCGGTAATCATGATTTTTCAATCAAGTAAGCGGCTGTTTTTTCATCATTCTTTTTTATTAAGTCTTCAAATTCAATGCCTTTAAGAATCTTTATGACGATTGGAGCTAAAATGACCATAGCATCACGGTAACCTAATTCTATATGTTTTTCTAATGAATTTCTGCTGATTTTAAAGCTTCCGGCACCATTAATCATTTCTAACGGTGTCGATGGATAAATGTTGATAATCGGTATTGCATTATTGATTACTTCTACTTTTGTCGCATAAGAAAGGTGAGTAACAATTATAAAGTTCAAATTATACTTCTTAAGCGGATAAATCGGGACATTGTCGGTATTATTACGTGAATAAGCGGGATTTTTTATGCCTCCATCAGCATATCGTTTTCCATTTATGACAATAGGTCTAAAAATATACGGAATTGCGCATGAAGCTAATACTATATTTATCATTTCTTCCTTGTTATAGTCATTTAACTTAAAATAATCAGGTTTTTCGTCATCGATATTGTAAGCACAGGCGTATATGCTCTTGCTCGATTTTTTTAACAGTTTTATATCAACAAATTCTTCTATGAAATGCTTGACGCCCAGCTGGGAAAGCAAGCCGATATCACTGGATTTCAATTCCTCGATGATCGTACTTTCACCGTTACTCACTCTTTTTAATTTTTCAATCAGTACCGGAGTTTTATGCATTTTTATATTTTCTTGTGATATGATTAACTTTGAGTAGGAAAGATGCGTCCAAGTTTCTTTCATCATTTTGTTATCATTCATAGCCAGTAAAAGAGCATTTACAGCTCCAACAGATGTCCCGGAAACCACATCGATATAATCAATTAAATTCAATTCTGATAAAGCTTTAAAAACTCCCGCCTCATATGCTCCTTTAGCGCCGCCTCCCGCTAATACCAGCCCGATTTTCAAATCTTCTAGTTTGTTAATGGGGTTTATAGTCATAATTAAATCCCTTTACTTAATATTTGAAATAATTTTAACCAATAAATTTGTTTATCGTTTGAACTGAATTTTAATAAAGGATGAATTAAAAAATATATGCTCATTTACTGTAACTGATGTAAATATATGTTTACATTTGGATTTTTTTATATAAAAACAGCAAGAAAACTCTAGTAATTTCTGACATTCGAAGTTCTTTAGGTTGATTCTCAAATAAGAATTACGCTATCCTTATGTGTATTGGGCCGCCTAAAGTTAATAGTTGAGAGAATCATTGACTATTAATGTTGAAGAGTTCACATTAATTCTTCGATTTCTTATTTCGATGATGTCGCAATACCATTTCATCAATTGTAAACAGAATTTTATAGGATGTGATTGCATTTTGAATTGGAAGAAACATTTAATGATTAGTAGTGCCCTCATTACAACCCTCGCGGTTAGTTTACCCGTCAGTGCTACTTCATTAACGGAACAGCGTGATGCTGTCAATCAACAAGCGGATGCTGTACAAGAGGATATGGCAGCAAAAAGGGCGGAGGCTGAAGAACTAGCTGCACAAAAGCAACAGGCATATGAAGAATTACAAGCTCTATCCTTGCAAGTTGCCAACTTAGAAATCCAAATGTATGAACAAACTTCAGAGCTGATACAAATTAAAGAGCGAATTGCCGAGTTAGAGATTAAAGAACAAGAAGCGAAGGAACAGCTTGATAAGCGTTTGAAAATCATCTCGAATCGACTTGTTGCTCTGCAGGAACAACAGTCTGACTCCAGTATTTTCTCAATTCTAATTGAATCTAATAGTATTGCAGATTTTGTTAATCGCGCTTTAACTGTTTCGTACATTATTGATTCTGATCAATCTCTTATGGATACATATGAGAAAGAAGAAGAGGAATATAATAACCTAAAATTAGAGGCAAAAGCTGAATTGGCAGAAGCTGAAAAGGTCCAAGCAGAGCTTGATCGAACAAAAGCTGAATTGGATGCGCAACAGCAAAAGAAAAACGAGTATATGGAAGAGTTGAACAGCAAATATGGCTGGACAATTGATAACATCTCGTCACTTCAAGCAGAGTTCGCTCAGTTGGAGCAAGAATCTAATAGTTTGGATCAGCAAATAAAAGAAGAAGAACAGAGAAAATTAGCAGAACAAAGAAGACTTGAGGAAGAGAAACAGGCTCAAGAAAGTCAGAATTCGGCTTCCAATGGTTCGTCATCTAACAGTGGTTCTTCTAATAATAATAGCAACATAAGCTCCAATACGGCATCGTCTGGCAGAGGATTTGATGTCCGTAATATGTCAGGTGTTACGGCTTCAAGTGTTGAGAATATCTTAACAGGGAAGTTAAGTGGCTATGGTTCTGTCTTTTATCAAGTGGGACATTCTTATGGAATCAATCCGGCATTTATGGCGGCAATAGCAATGTCTGAAACGGGCGGCAATAGCGCTTGGTTAAATAACTATAACAATGTAGGCGGATTTATTTTCAACGGGCCTATGAAATTTAATTCGATTGAAGATAGTATAAAATACATGGGATCTGTATTAACGCGTCTATATATTAACGATGGCTTATACACTGTTGAAGCAATTCATTCAAGATATTCGCCTGTTGGCGCAACGAACGATCCTAACAATTTAAATGTCAATTGGGTTAAAAACGTTTATAACTATTTAGGAAGAGCTGGAGCGGCAATATAATTTATAGTGAGAAGAAACAACCGATATCGCGGTTGTTTCTTTTTTTTGGCTCTGATAAAGAATGATGTTGAAAATGGATACCCTTCAAATAATGGGTTACAATAAGAACAAACATTTATTGGATAATTCGTTTTAATGGGGATCGTCAAAATATCTTGATAATTAACTAGTTTGGTTCTTGTTAGTAGATAGTCATAGTAATGAAAGTACAAATTGCTTACCTTTTAATATTAAATATGTTAAAGCATTAAATTTGAAAAGGAAAAGGTTATGAAAATTCGGCAACAAATACTACTGAATATTTTATTGTATTCAGTTTTTGCATTTTATTTAGTAATACTATTTGGGTTACTCTTTATGAAGGCACATTCGTTTAGTTCAATAAATATTGTGCCATTTCACAGTATAGGCAGTTATCTGTTTAGTGACAATAAACTTTTGCGTGCATTTGCGTTTTCTAATGTAGTAGGTAATATTGTTTTATTTGTCCCTTTAGGGGTTTATTTACCTCTATTTATTCAAGAAAAAAGCATATTAAAAAATATTTCATGGATAATTTTAATTAGTACATTAGTTGAAATCCTACAATTCGTATTTAAAGTTGGCGCTAGTGACATTGATGATGTAATTTTGAATGGATTAGGTGGCTTTATAGGAATAATAGCTTATAGAATATTATTAAAGAAGTTCGTGGTTTTTAGTAAAGTTAAGTTTGCTGTGACACTAATTGCACCAATAGCAGCAATACTAAGCGTTTTAGGTCTGGTTATTTATAATGCCTAAAATAGATAATTATTGATAAGCTAGCACCGAAGATTCATAAAGTTTATATTGGAAAAACTTTCATTGCGGAATTTGTAATAGTTCACCTTGAATTGCTCCATAGTTTAACGGTACTATGTATATCAGATATTTATATTTCGGAGGTAAATACATTACAGTGGAATGGAAAAATATTTATAAGGGTATGCTTATGGGAGTCAGTGATTTGATTCCAGGTGTAAGCGGAGGCACTGTTGCCTTTATTTTAGGTATATATGACAGATTGTTAGCTTCTATAAACGGATTTTTCAGCAGAGAGTGGAAAAAGCATATTGGATTCTTAATTCCTCTTGCAATTGGAATGGGTTCAGCAATTCTATTGCTGAGCAAGCTGATCGATTATTTATTGGAAAATCATTACGATCCTACACAATTCTTTTTTCTTGGATTAATTATCGGCGTATTGCCTTTTATTGTGAAAGAAGCAGATGTGAAAAGCCAGTTTACAACTAAACATTATGTAATTCTTACAATTGTGGCTATTTTCCTTGCATCATTAGCTTTTGTAAAACCTGTTGAAACGGCGGTTATTACATCATTATCTTTAAAATCGGGAATCGGTCTTTTTTTCTCAGGATGGATGGCCAGTATGGCGATGTTGCTTCCCGGCATTAGCGGTTCATTCATATTGTTAATTTTAGGTGTTTATTCATCTGTGATCGCGGCTATTTCAAGCTTTAACATCCCAATCATTATGGTTGTAGGTGCAGGGGTTGCACTTGGCTTTATCGTCAGCAGTAAGGTTATTAGCTATTTGCTGAAAAATCATCACTTTATGACGTATGCAGTCATTATCGGTTTGATCGTAGGTTCGATTTTTGTCGTTTTCCCGGGAGTTCCATCAAGTACAGGAACTATGGTTGCATCAATTGCAACATTCGCGGCAGGATTAGGTATTACATTGTATTTCAGCAGAAAGAACGCATAAAGCTCTCAGGATGAGAGTTACAAAGACGTTGCTGAAGGGCAATAGGTGCTGGGCGCAGAAGCTGAACTTTGATACAATTGTTTTGGCTTATATACAATATGAATTTTTATAATTTCCTAAAGCTAAATGGAAGCAGTATAATTCTTCGTGGGTTATACTGCTTTTATATTTCAAAATGTAAAATTTGTAATTTTCTATTAACATGCTATTTAGCTATTTAAGTTGTATAATAGTTTATCGTAAGGGTTTTTAGATTGAAGTAAGGGAGGAATAGGTGATGGAATGGGCTTTAGCTATTTTACTAGCAGCTGCTGTTGTGTTGCTCATTTTATCGTTTTATATAGCTAGCAAGACTAAGCAGGATCAAAAACGAGAAAATGAAGTGCTTTCTGCAACATTTATTAAAGAAGTAAATCAGCTGCAAGAACAAATTTCTAATGTGGAATTGGATCTTGAAATTCTTGCTTATGAAGCAAATCTTAAAAGTTCTTCTGAGCAACGTGCCGTTTTACGTGAAGTAGTAGATTTACATAGACGTAAGTATTCACTTAAAACAATTGCCGCTAAAACAAACCTATCAGAAAATGAAATTGAAAAAATGATTGAACCATTTAAAACGATAAAACCGAAGAGAGGAAATGTTGACGATGAAAGCTAATTTAATTCGCAGCTTTGCAGCAGGGCTTTTGTTGGCAACAGTAGTGAGCGGCTCTGTTTATTTTCTTTCGGGTGATTCTTCCAATGGAGAACAAGGAAGTTTATCAACTGAAGAAATGAAAACAGCTCTTACTAACGAAGGTTATAAAGTTTTAACGGAAGTAGAATATGCTGATGAACTGGCTGCAGCTCAAATTGAAGCTGAAGAAAGTCAAGAACAAGCAGCACCTGAAGAAACAACAGAGACAGTTGTTTACCGAACTATGATTACCGTTACACAAGGCATGACAAGCATTGATGTCGGTGATGCACTAGTGAGCGCAAAAATTATTGCGAACAGACAGGATTTTACTAAACTTGTCGAACAAAAAGATTTAGTTCATGATTTGCGTCCTGGGACGTTTGAAGTTCAGAGTGACATGACATTAGATGAAGTAATCGCGATAATTTTTAGACAGTAATTTTCTTCACCCCCTGAAAGAGATTCTTTCAGGGGGTTTTTGAATATTTAGGAATTATAAAATCACATGGTGTATAAGTTGAAAAAGTGTATAGACGTCCAGCTCCAGCGCCCAGCACCTCGAGGTCATAAGCCAAACCACTTCAGAAATTTTACAATTTCCTACGTGATTCGTCTTATGCAGGTCGGAGGCTCTCAGGACGAGAGTCACAGCGACGAAGATATGCGGACGTAGTGTTCTTAGTCGCTGTTCCTTACTTGGGGGCCGCTTCCGCTTTTCGGTTCCCGCATGTCTCATTTTTCATTGAAGTAGTATCGGGGAGTAAAATCAAAAATGAAAAAGGACCGGTGACGGTTTTTTCTGTGAAAATAAAAAAACTAAACGAAGCAAGTAGCGAAGAAAAGTAAGGAGAAAACAAGTGGATTTCAAAAAATGCCCAATCTTAAGAGAGGTATGCT
>NZ_JACXSI010000031.1 GCF_014712675.1 Peribacillus faecalis
AAATATCCCCTTATGAGATAGTTTCTGGGAGATAATCATTAAAATCAAACCACCATGAAATTCTATGAAAACGCGAGAAATCGGGAGATTTCGCTTTCTATATTGAGGGAGGTAGTGAAAGAAGGAAAAATCATTTTTTTCTTGAATATATTAAAATTACTAAATAAGCGGAAGGCATTTAGAACAGGAGAGAATATGGAATCTAAGTTAATTATCATACGAGGGAATTCAGGAAGTGGGAAAACAACAATAGCAGAAAGTCTCCAAAACCAATTTGGGAACGGAACACTTTTGGTTGCTCAGGATGTGGTTCGCCGAGATATGTTGAAGGTCCACGATAGGGATGGGAACCTTTCGATAGATCTGATTCGTCAGATTGCAGAATATGGTAAGGATAAATGTGAATTTGTTATAGTAGAAGGAATATTGAACAGTACTCGTTATGGTGAAATGTTAAGTAACTTAATACGTTTCTATAACGATAAGGCATATACTTTTTATTTTGACTTATCCTTTGAGGAAACAGTAAGGCGCCACAACCTGCGTTCTAAAAAGATGCAATTCGGTGAAGATTCGCTGCGTGCTTGGTGGACTCCAAAAGATTATCTCGGTGTGAATGGAGAAATAGTATTGACTAATGATATGTCACAAGACGATGTGCTGGAACTGATTATAAACCGACTTCAAGAGTAATTACTACGATTGTTTTTTCGGCTAAGTGGGTTATTTTGAGCGAAAATATATGGTAAAGGATGTATATGTAATGGGAAAAGATAGGGTTTTTCCTGAACCTCATAGATATGCTGTCTGTTCTTTTGAAGATATGCCCATTAAGCAATTTTATAAAGGCGTATTTGAAGAAGTCTATGTATTCTATCACCCTTTTATTAAACCGAAAGCAATTGATTATGACTGGTAAAAACTTATTTACAATATTATTGGTTTTCAGATTGAAAAGAGATTTAAGTATATGGAAAAATGTACTTAATCTAACGGTGGCTTTTCTATAATATCAAGAGCTGATCAATCAGCTCTTTTCTTATGTCATGGCTGTTTTCTAAAAGATTGTTGCTTTTGTCATAGAAAGAAATCTACTAAAAGGAAAATGTCCTAAAATCTGTTATTTTTTGAAACTGATTTAGGGTGTTGTTCGTATAACAATTATGGAGGTGATACAATGGTGTTTCCATCGAGAAAGGGTATATGGATGGGAATTGTGATTTGGGCTTCGATTGTTTTTTTTCTGTGGGTATTATATGGTTCAATTTTTGTTTAACTTAATCTATTAGGTATCGTCACAATGGTCGTTATAATTTACTTTTTGGGAACAGTTTGGTTCAATACTCGATATAAAATAGAAAAAAGTAATCTTAAAGTATCGTGTGGACACTTTAAAAAGTCTATTGATATACAAGAAATCAAATCAATTCGTAATACAAAAAATATATTTACCGCTCCCTCCCTTTCCTTTAATCGCATTGAAATACGTTACGGGAACTATGAGTCAATTCAAGTTTCACCAGTAGACCGACAAGCATTTATAAGTGAGTTAGGAAAAGTGAATCCCAACATTGAACTTGATAATTAAGTCAATAAATGTCTATGATTCTATCCCCTTTATATGGGGTCTTTTTATGCACTTTTGAACATTTCAACTATGTCATAAACGGGGCAATTGAGTTGAAGGTGGATGTTAAACTTAGAGGGTTCGGGAAAGTTGATTCGATACTATTTTACCCCTTTACTATAGACCGGCTCCATACCTTATAATTTGGAGGATAATAAGGGAAAGCATATGATGTGCGGAAAGGATTACACTAGATGACATGTAATAACGAACAATTCGTAACACTTCTTCCGGTAAACAAGGGGGAGCTAGCTAATTTTAAGCAGGAATCGCGCGAAGCTTTTTTAAAAGGATTAAAGGATAGCTTCCCGGAGCATGACAATCCAATAGAAATAGCACCAATTCCACCTGAAGAGGATATTGAAAATGCGCTGGCGGAACAGGATGCAGCTATTTATCATCTCGTAATGAACGGAGAAAAACTAGGTGGGACCATATTAAAAATTAATGAAGTTACGCAGCATAATGAAGTTGTGCTTTTATATACGAACGCGAATGCACATGGCAAAGGAATCGGAACAAAAGCTTGGCAAGCAATAGAGGCGGCGTACCCTTTTACTAAAGTTTGGGAGCTATACACACCGTATTTTGAAAAGCGCAATATTCATTTTTATGTCAATAAATGCGGATTTAAAATTGTAGGATTTTTGCACAGAGGTAATCCCGGTCCGGACTTTGAAATCGATGAAACGAAACCGGATACAGAATATGAATTTTTCCATTTTGAAAAAGTGATGGATTAGACTTATCTCAATATACACCTTATTTCGAGAAGAGAAATATCCACTTTTATATAAATAGCTGTGGGTTTTCTGCGGTTGAATTTTTTAATCCACATCATACAGATCCCGTACTTTTCGGTGACATGGAGGCTTTCCGTTTCGAAAAGGTAATGAAAAGAAATCTAAGTATGAGTTGATAAGTGTTTCTGGAAAAAACAACGGATGAATCTTTATTTTAAAAATTTTCATCCGTTGTTTTTTTATATTTCATTTAAAATTGGCGCTTCAACTTGACTGAAATAAAGCCCGGCCGGTATCACTTCATCAGAGCCCATATAAATTCAGATTAACTTTTAGCCTTCTCCTCACGAATAATTGAATTTATTTTCTCCATTGTTGTGACCATCTCATCTAACTCTTCAACCGGTATTTTTGAGTAATACTTGTCGGTCATTTGCTGAATTAATTCATCCAGGTAATTTATATATTTGTTTCCTTCTGGCCCAAGTTCCAAATAGTATTCTCTCTTATTGGCCGGATTTTTTGTTTTCTTAATCATATTTTTCTTTTCAAGTTTGGAGAGTGTCTGGCTGACAGCACTTTTCGTAATGTTGAAATCGGCTGCAATCTCATTTGCTGTAGTATGATGATGCGTATTTATATATGAAAGAATGGATTCCTGCTGTGCCGTCAGATTAAATTCATCCAAAATTCTTGTTTCTCTTGAGAGAAGAACACCAAAATCAGTATATGCCTTATCCATTCGTTGAACGATATCTAAATACGTCGATTTCATATAATTCCCCCTTTAATTTAGTTTAGTTCAATTAACTTAATTTTAGAATAGGACAATTCTGTTTTGACATAACCTTAAGAAAAAACCCTAAGGTGTGTGATAATATGAAAAAACAAAATCAAGTAGTTTTTTACACAATAAAAATTAAAGGTTCTACAATAAAAAAATTTATAATCCTGGATTGTATTGCCAGTATGGGTATATATTTTTTATTTAAATGGATTTCGGCAAGCATATTAATTGGAGTTATAGGAAGCATTGTTGGTACTCACGGCATTAAGAAAGTCCCTTTAATACGGATTAAGTAAATATGGTTATAAAACTTAAGAAAGAGGTACCGTGATATATATAGTGAACAAATATACTTCAAGGGCTTAAATATCAAGAGCTGATCAATCAGTTCTTTTTTGTTATTCCGTTAACGAGGAAGGTTAATGGATTTGATCTTACATTAACGGGGGTAATAGCAGAAGATTAAGGCTGTCATATTGACGGTCTTTTCTTATTCTGAAAAGAGGAAGAATAGTCCTGTAAAAATATTTGGTATAATATAGAAAAAGGATGGTGGCGATTTTGTGAAAAAAAGCAAGAATACAAATATCTGATGAGGTTGATTTAAATAAGATAGACGATTTAGAAATGACCTATTCTTATTGAGCTAACAGAGGCGATTGTGAATACTAAATAAAATGGGGGCATTATTATGTGGTTAATAATAGGACTTATTGCTATAGCAGCAACTTTTACAAATCTCTATATGTATAAGACAGGAAAAGATTATAAACTTGCGATGGCAATAGGATTATCATTTACAGCATTGACACTCTGTTCGGAATATAGTCTTGTAGCAAATTGGGTAAGAGCTGAAGATTGGGCAGCTTTATTAGACGTTGTACCGGCAATGGAAAAGGCATTATGGTTTTTGACAATCGTGTCTATCTTGCTAAATATAGCCCCTATACTTTTAGAACTGAAAGGTAAGAAATAATAACTTATTGTCATCGGGAAGACTACCATGGTATAAGGTGGAATTAATGTTTCCTATAATGAGAGTTATTTTAGCAGTAATAGTAGGTGCTTTCCTTCAATATCAAGGGCTGTGATCAGCTCTTTTTTTGTTATGCAATTAATTAATAGTTTCGGTGAACCGTATCATAAGTAGGTGCGGTTTTCTATTCGGTGTCGTTAATCTCATGCCTGCGTAATAACCCGTAAAAATCAGTGTTTGAAAATACTAGATGAAGGGTAAAAAATTGAAATTCGAATTAATATAAATAGTGGAAGTAATTCGTAACCCTTTTAAATAAAGAAAAGCCAAAAAGGAGCATTCGTATGATTAAAATGACCGGTGTTTCAAAGGTATATCGAAATGGTGAAGTGGAAACACATGCCTTAAAAAATATCAATTTAACAATTAATGACGGTGAGTTAGTCGCTATTCTTGGACCAAGCGGAAGCGGCAAGAGTACCTTGTTGAATGTGATTAGTGGACTGGATCAGGTCTCGTCCGGCAGTATCCTATTTCAAGACATGGAGCTTACTAAGCTATCAGATGACGAAATGACAAAATTTAGACGAGAGCATTTAGGCTTTATTTTTCAACAGTTCAATCTGCTTCAAAATTTAACGGTCTATGAAAATATTCAAATCGGCTCTGATATTGGCAAACAGCCACTAAGCATTGACGAGTTACTCCCTAAGATCGGACTGGAACAGCTGCGCAATAAATATCCCTATCAGCTTTCCGGCGGTGAGCAGCAGCGTGTTTCGATTGCCCGCAGCATCGCTAAGAACCCTAATATTATTTTTTGTGATGAGCCGACTGGTTCTCTGGATGAAGAAAATTCAAAAAAGGTGCTTGCCCTGCTACAGGAATTAAATCGTAACAGTCATAAAACCATCGTCATCATTACGCATAATTTAGGGATTGCAGAAATGGCCCATCGAGTTATAAAAATGAACTCTGGTGAAATTACTGAGATTGTTTCTAACGAGACAACAAAAGATGCTTGGGAAATTAACTGGGGATAGGGGGATATCATATGCTCTTGAAAAATGTCTTCAAAACAATCAAAAAAAAGTGGATGCAGTTGCTGGCAATCGGACTGATTATTATATTAAGCTCGGCTACCTATACAACAATGTACTACGCTTTAAGCGGCATTGAAGAGCCAACAGAAAAATATTTAGAGGATTATCAACAGGAGGATTTTTCTGTAGAAATGCTGAATGTGTTAACGAATAATGAGCTGCAAAATGCTCAATATAATTCACTTATAAAACAAGGTATTTTTACACTTTCAGAAATAAAACGGGCAGATCCTCCATTATTTAATGAACTTATAGAAAAACGACAAGAACAATTTACTGCTGCCTTCTCTGATATCGCAGTGGAGCTGCGTGAATCAAAGAAAATTCAATACAAATTAGATAACCAAAATCACTCCGCCTTATTATTAAAAGACGCTGACAAGATTAACTTATCTTACATAGAGCAAGGAAATAAACCTGAACAACCGAATGAAATTGCCATTGATAAGACGTATGCAAAAAAGAATGACCTTCGGATAGGTGACACATTAACCATCCAACATAAGACATATACTATTTCCGGGTTTGTACTATTTCCGGACTACACATTACTAGTATTCGATAATAGCTTAAATATGGATACGGCCAAGCAAACAGTTATTTTAATGACAGACAATGACTATGAAACGATTTATGAGCGAGAACAGTTTCGTTTAGCCGGCATTCAATTATCTGACGCTGACGTGAACACTGCATTCGATGAACAGCAGCTGCCATTTGTCACGCAAATTGTTGATACGACCGGCAATATGCGGAGCGGTGCTATATATGATGAATTAACTCAGAGCAAAACAACAGTTATCGGATTAAGTATTTTTATAACAGGCATAGCAATTATTATGATCGCGATTATGATCTACAATATTTTACAAAATGAACGCGGCCAGATTGGTATTTTAAAAGCTCTAGGGTACAGCCGTGTAAGAATTGCTGCCCCTTATCTGTTATTGATTTTAATGTATGCATTCATTATGCTGCTGCTAGGCTATGGTGTCGGCGTTAATCTTGCAGAGCCGGTGAAAAACTTATATCTCGATTTTTATTTACTTCCTGAAGTGCCTATTCGTCAGTTACCATCTGTATTTATTACAGCAATTTTAGTGCCTCTAACGTTTTTCGCACTAGTTTTCGGCTTTATTTTATGGAAAATTTTAAGAGAAGGTGCGTTGCAATTATTGAACCCTCAGCAGTCACAATCCATTAATCGTCTAAGCCGTATGGTGAGCAGGCTGCTTGTAAGTGCAAAGGGTTCAACAAAGTTTAAATACTTACAGGCAATCAGAAGTACAGGCAGCTTTATCATCTTCTTTTTAGGTTTAATGTTTGCTACTATGTTAATCACTCTATCCTTTATGTTAACCGGACTAGTCGATCGTATGACAGTTGGTTATTTAGAAAAGGTAGATTTTGAATACATAGCTTATGTAGATGTTTCAAAGACTGCTCCTGCAATACAAAATGGGGAAGAGTCATTTTTAACGTATCCCTATGCTAAGGTGAATAAAAAAATTATCACATTACAGGGATTGCAGGAGAACAATAGGCTTTATCAGCTTTACGATACAGATAATCAAAATATAACAGCATTGCTTTCTAAGGGTGTCATCATTACGCAGCCGCTTAGTTTAACTGAAGAGCTTTCAGTTGGAGACACCGTTAAGATTACAGTCAATGATCGGCAGATTGAGAAGCCGATTGTCGGTATTGTGGATGATTACACAGGAAATCAAATAATAATGGATATTAAGGAGCTAAGTTTATTTTTATCGAATGGACAGTCGGACAAGCTATATAGTGGTATTTATTCGAAGAAGTCTATTTCAGATGAACACTATTTATCAGTCAGTTCAAAGAAATCTATGCTGGATTTATCGGCTTCGATGAGTGAATATATGCTATTAATGACGAATATTTTAATTGGCGGAGCGGCAATCATCGCAGCTAGTATTTTATTTGTTTTAACTTCCTTTACTGTCGAGAAAAACTACTATGCTATTTCACTGTTAAAAGTCATGGGCTATACGAAACGTGAGGTCAACGCGATGATTTTAAACAGCTATTATGTCTATGCGCTGATTTGTTACGCCATCAGCATTCCGATTTCTTTAATGACTATACGCGCTGTTGTTAACCTTTTTGCAAATGAATATAATCTTGTACTGCCCCTGGAATATCATTGGATATATATACTTTATACCTTTGTTATTTTGTCGATTGTTTTCCTGATAAGTACATGGGTAAGCAGACGTAAAATTAACCGTATACCACTTCAGGAAGTATTAAAGCAGTATAATGGTTAACAATCCATTACGTCTCCATTTCAATTATTAGGAGTATTGGTGGAATAAAATACTACTTGTTTATAAAATTATAGAAAGGACCGATTGGATAAGTTGGTCCTTTCTTTATGAAAGATCCAATATGAGATTTCTATGTATGCACCTCACAAGTAAATCCGTTAAGTGAAATATTTTAAATATTGCACCATTTTAGGGGGCATAATAATGTATGATGCATAGTATAACGTATAGTGTATGAAAAACAGTATAGATTGAGGTGATCAGATGGACGGGTTGCTAAATTCTTTAATGACTGAATTAAGGAGAGGGACTTTGACATTGGCGGTTTTAAGCCGACTGCAAGCTCCACAGTATGGTTATTCACTTGTTCAATCGTTAGAGGATTCAGGGATACCAATTGAACAAAGCACACTATACCCCTTGCTCCGAAGGCTGGAGAAACAAGAGTTAGTGACGAGTTATTGGGACACGACAGAGAGCAGGCCGCGCAAATATTACTTGTTAAGCGATTTTGGAAAGGTTATTTATGTGCAGTTGAAAGAAGAGTGGCTGCGTAGCTCGAAGATCATGAATGGATTATTGGAGGGAGAGGGAGAAAATGGTGCTGATTGACCTTTATATCCAAGAGGTTACAAGGAGACTTCCGGAAAAAAGTCGTAAGGATATTGCCCTTGAATTACGGTCGACAATAGAAGATATGTTGCCGGAGGAGTATACGGAGCAAGATGTGAAGACCACGCTTGCAAAAATGGGGAATCCGGCAACGCTTGCCAGTGGTTATCGCGACCGGCCGCAGCATTTAATTGGGCCGCGCTATTTTGAGATGTATAAGACTATTTTAAAAATGGGTTTACCAATTTCAATGATTATTACTTTTATTGGATTTGTAGCCAGTCAAGTAGCCGAATTTAATGGGGAGGAAGCGATTTTAAATGTTGTGATAACAATCCTGTCTGAAGGCTTAGCAACAGCGCTATATACAGGATTGCAAGTATTCTTCTGGGCAACATTGTCTTTCGCGCTTGTTGAACGCATTGATCCTTCAAAAGACCAAGAACCGTTAATGTTCAATATGAAAAAATGGACGCCGGATGATTTGAAAGACACTCCTTATATGCCGAAGGAAAGAATGATTTCAAAAATAGAAGTGTATGGCGGCTTATTTTGGACTGTGATTTGGGCGACCGTTTATTTTTACGCCGATCATCTCGTAGGCGTTTATCAAAGCGGAAGCGAGGGACTTGTTTTTGTCACACCAATCTTTAATCAACAAGTGCTACAATCATTTTGGCCGTATGTCGTCATCATTATCGTTCTGGAAGTGCTGCTTGCGCTGTATAAGTTGGTCGTAGCGAAATGGACGATGAAAATGAGCTTGTTCAATTTGATTCTCCAAGTTATCTGCATAGTCATGTTTGTTGTCCTTATAAATAATGTAAATTTATTTCATCCAGACTTTATCACTTTCACGGCGGAAAATGTATTTACAGATTTGTGGGAAAGCTGGTTAAAGTTTTTAGCGATTGTCCTATTTATGATGGGTGCTGCTTACAATGCCTATGACGGGTTTCGTAGAGTCAAATGATAATATTATCGCGGATGATTTTAGTAACCTCCTAAACATTTATTTGTCCTTATACCACCTCTTTTTTTAAGTTTGATGAAGCAGTTATCCCTTGGTATTACCGTAAAATAGTTGAATCCCTATATTAAGCAACAATTTTTACGTAAACAACTTTAAATGGTTGTCGTATCTATTGTTGTTTTTTAATTTTTTTCTATGCAACGAACGGGACAGATTAGTGAAGGAAGGAGGTTGAATAAATATATAGAATATTTACGATAAGCTCATTGTGAAAGGTAAGAAGATTCATTATAGAAGACCATAAAATATTGGGGGTAATGGAGTGAGTGAAAAATTATTAAGGATAGGAACTACTTATATACCAGTGACTAATGTAGAACGATCTTCTGAATGGTACGTGAACAAATTAGGGGAAGAGTTAAGTTATAAAGATGAAGATAAAGCCATTCTTAATTTGGCCAACCAAAGTATTTTCCTTGTTCAATCGATGAAGGGGCAAAGCTCCAATTTTTATGATATTAATGGTGTGGAACGTTTTTCGGTCACTTTTGAAGTGAATGGTTTAAGTGCTTTAGAAGCAATCCATAAAGATTTTACAGAGAAAGAAATAAGTGTTGGAGCAATTGAAAACAGAGGGCATTCTGGAAGAAACTTCGTTTTCTGTGATTTAGATGGTAATAAATTTGATGTCTGGAGTGAATTAAGCCCAAGTTTTAAAGAAAAATACCTTATACAGTGACAGTCGAAATTCTTATTGAATTAAAGGGATGCATATTGGTAGAATAAACAGAAATGCATTAAGGGTGGAGATTATTTGAGAAAAAGATTAGGATGCTTACACGCACATTATTCTAATATTGAATATATTGAAGAAGCACTTTCTTCATATGATGTCGAATTAATACACTTTGTTGACCCGGCATTAATGTATCGAATCACATCAGATGAAAGTTTCAAAGTTGCGGATGCTCAGAAAAAAGTTAAAGAACAAATAGAGTGGATTGCTAAATGTAATGTTGATGCAATCCTCATTACGTGCACAAACTATATAGCTTTGTTACCTGAAGAGGAACTGTCAGTATCAATGCCGATTATAAAAATTGATGAACCGTATTTTGAATCCATATGCAATGTACAGCAACCTCAGACAATCCTATTTACAAATCCTGCAACTGTTAATGGAACGATGAAACGCCTTCATCAATATGCTGAAAAACATCAGAAATCTTTGGATGCAGAGGTTATTGTCATTAACGATACTTTTGAATTGATGATGAGCGGTCTACAACAAGAATATAATCGAAAAATCATTAAGTTCTTACATAGCATTATTAATGAAAAGAAAGTTATTTCAGTTGCACAATTATCTATGGTTGAAGCGTCTAAGGAAGCAGAGTTGCTGACTTCTTATTCAATAATAAATCCATTGGATACATTGATTGCTTTCATTGTTAGAGATCTGGAATTAAATAAGAAAACACGTGTTAGAAGTGAAGGAGCTATTTGATTAGCTTCTTTTTTTGTGCTGAAGTAGAAAGATGGCTAATCAAATTGACAGAAGCCAAGAGTATGCCCGTCCGGGTCTTTAAAATCAAATGTTCTAATATCGTCGTAATCGGCAATGTCTTCTGCGATCACTCCGTTTTCTACAAGGAACTTATGGACATCATCTATGTTCTCTGTAAAGAAATTAAAAGGGGAGTGTTTGGCAGGCGTAACTGTTGCGGATTGCACAAGGGTTAATGTAGTTTCTCCTACAGTGAAGGCAACATAACCATTTCGGTTCCATCTCATAGTTAATCCCAATATCTCTGAATACCATTTAATAGAGTAGTCTAAATCACTTACTTCAACAAATACCGTATCAATTCTCTTTACTAGTCCTTTCAATCTTCGACCTCTCCTCATTAATTTTTTTAAAATATATTCAACAAAATGGAGCGCATCCCCTTCTTGGAGTATAATGAATATTTCGTATAATATAAATTTTATTAAAAGTATACATAAGGAGTTTAGCAATGGAAAAGTGGGATTTATATGATCAGCATCGTAACAAAATAGAGAAACAAATGACTTTGGGAGATGAAATGACACCGGGCGAGTTTCATTTAGTGGTACATGTTTGTATATTCAATTCAAAGGGGGAAATGCTCATTCAGCAGCGCCAGCCTTTTAAGCAAGGGTGGTCGAACCTTTGGGATATCACTTGCGGAGGCAGTGCGGTTGGAGGCGATACAAGTCAGCAGGCTGCTTCAAGAGAGTTATTTGAGGAATTGGGGATTCAGTATAATTTTGAAAAGATACGTCCGCAATTTACTATAAATTTTGAACGTGGCTTTGATGAATATTATTTAATTGAGTAATATCTTAATTTTTATCCGTAGTTAACATTTCGAGCGTTTTCCATACAACAATTTTTTCCGATTCTTCTCCGTCATTGATAAAGTTAATTTTCACTCTTCGCTCAGGATCTTCTTTTACGTCTCCGAGCGTAAGTTTAAGTGCAATTTTTCCTTCACGATCAATTTCTGAATCGTCGAGATTCTTTAAATCCCCAATATCCGATTCACCCCATACGCCTGTTTTTTTAGATGGGTCTGCACCGAAAACGTCATATTTTATGCCGTCTTCCTCGTAATTAATCGGTTTTTTATCTCTCTTAATCAACTCTACTGATGTAATTATCACTGGCGATTCACCAGTCCATTCAATTGGAACGACAGCATGATAAGTTTCATTCGATGCAAAAGGATATCCGGTATTCCCCAGAAATAATTTGCCGGCAACCTCCTCATCTTTTTCGTTGCATCCTGAAACTGTGAACAAACCAAATAAAATGCTAAAAATTAATACAATCTTTTTCATATGTAATCCCCCTAAAATACCCCTGCTATCTTTTGTTGATTTTAACATAAAGTTCCATATATGATATGAAAGTTGGATTTCAAAATAGGTATTATTGGCGAATTTACTTATATAGAAGGCAATTAAATAAAAGTTAAGAAATGAAATATTTGAGCTGACGATTAGCTCTTTTTTTGTTATATCAGATTAGAAGAGGAGATACTTTTTCATTGTCGAACTATGTATGAAGGTGCTGATTAATATGATCTGGGGAGGAACAGTATGAATTTAGGAGTTTTGAATATAGGATTGGCCGAAAGGTTGGAGACATCGGAGATTGATACTTTGCGCTCCAGACTAATGGAGATTGAAAAAATTGATGGGAATGCAATGGGTGTGCACATTCAAGAGTTCGGGAATGCAACTGCTTTTTCCGTGAAAAACATACCTGGTCCATCGTTCAATACGGTTAAAGGGTTGAAGCAAGGTGATGAAGAACAAATTGAACGGATCATAGAATTTTACAGGCAAAAAGAAATTCCTGTCCGAATTGAATTGACTCCGGCACATGCTTCTTCAGAATTATTGACTTGCTTAAGTAAAGCGGGTTTTTATCATAACGATTTTCATACCACACTATATTCTCATCTGCCAAAAGATGAAGAACCTAATCAGATTAATGAACAAAAAATCATGATTCGTAAGTTAGAGAGTAATGAATTTGATATATTTGCAGAAATATACACGAAAGCTTTTCAAATGCCGTCATTTTTAAAAAGCGGAGTAGCTAAAAATAATGAAATCCTTTATCACAATAAACATTGGACCTTTTATATAGCCGACTATGAAAATGAACCCGCTGGTATAGGAGTCCTATTCATAAAAGATGGTATAGCCAATTTAGCTGCTGCAGCCACTTTGCCTGAATTAAGAAATAAAGGAATACAAAGTGCATTAATCAGGGAGCGAATCAATGAAGCTAAATTACAAGACTGTGATTTCATTGTAGGACAAGCAAGATTTGGATCTGTCAGCCAAAATAACATGGAAAGAGAGGGACTGGCTATAGCTTATACGAAGGCGATATGGGTTGGAAAGTGAACGGCTAGGAAAGGACGGTATTATATAAATGAAGGATTCTATCATAATCGATAAAATGTTTGCTGAAGATTGGGACTCCGTAAGTTCAATATATGAAGAAGGAATTCTCACGGGTAACGCAACATTTCAAGAAACAGTGCCTTCTTGGGAGGAATGGGATGAAAATCATCTTAAAGGGCTCCGTTTTGTAGCACGAGTTAATGGCAAGGTGCTTGGATGGACTGCGTTAAGCGCGATTTCTAGTAGATGTGTATATAAAGGTGTGGCTGAAGTTAGTGTATATATCAGTAAGGATGCCAGAGGAATGGGTATTGGAAGCAGATTGTTAGAAAGGCTGATTGAACAAAGTGAGGAAAAAGGGTATTGGACACTTCAGTCCGGAATCTTTCCTGAAAATGAGGCGAGTCTTCAATTACATAAAAAGTATGGTTTCATTGTAGTCGGAAAACGGGAGAAGATTGGTAAATTAAATGGTGTATGGAGAGATGTTTTATTATTAGAGAGGCGAAGTACAAAGTGGATTTAAAAACTCTCGCTTCTAATATGTCATATGAAAGGACCGACGAAGGTTGAATATAACTATTGATTCTCTTGCAATTTTTACCGCCTTGTGGGGAATACCCGCTTTTTTGGTTGTGAGGGCTTATTTAAAAATGGACAATGACGATAGAAAATCAGTAATTAAGGACTTCAGTTCATTTCGATCTATTTCTACAATTGGCTTTTTGGTAATAGGGGTGTTCTTTATACAATTAGGCAACTTATTATCTGTAAGCAAAATTAAGCTGTTTGGAATCGTTTTGATTACTATAGGTGGAATTTTTTCAATAATAGATTTGTGGAAAGACAGTAAACCTAAAAGTCTATTAATATTTGTTTTAATTTCGTTAATCATCTTCTTTAATGTTAATTAAGATTCTGAGAAAGGCAGTGAAGCTATTGAAAGAGTATCAAGCTGTGTTATTCGACTTAGACGATACTTTGCTTAGTCGGGATTTGGCAATAGATCAATTGTTTTTCATTATTTTAGAGAAGTGCTACGAGGATACTAACCATTCAGAGGAAATGTTACGAAGCTTTAAAGAATGCGATAAAAGAAGCTATGGTGACAATGACAAATCAAAAGTTTTAAATTCATTCTTTGATGAGTATCCACCTAAAAATCGCTTGCCGTGCCATTCGATTCAAGATTTTTGGAATCACCATTTTCCACAGTGTTTTTCTATAGACCCAAAAACAATACAAATCATAAATGCAATTAAGCAGCAAGCTAAAGTTGCAATTATAACAAATGGCTCCGTCCAAAGGCAAAACGCTAAAATAATGAATACTCATTTAAATAGCTGTTTCGATACAATTATTATTTCTGAGGAAGTCGGATTGAGTAAACCGGACAAACGTATATTTGAATTAGCATTAAATGAGCTCAATGTGCGTTCGGAAGAGGCTTTATTCGTCGGTGATGACATAGAAAAGGATATTGGTGGTAGTCAAACTATACATATGAAGGGGATCTGGTTCAATCCTCATAAGAGAGAGAATGATACCACTATAAAGCCATACGCAGAGATTTGGTCTCTTGATAGGTTATTAGATTTCTTACCAGGAGGTCTTGCTGAAAAATGAAGAAAATAAATGAACGGTTAGAAAAATTGTTAAATAGTTTAGTTAAATAGTTTAATGATTCATAATAAATAAACTATAATGGGGTATATTAACAAAAAAGGAGCGATGAATATGTCAGCCACAACATTCACTTACCCAATCAAATCGGAGGGTATGTTGGCTTAACAATCTATTCTCCGATTTGAGTTTTGCGCGTAAGAACTCAATTAATCGGAGGACGAAATCTTGAATATCAAAAATATTTATTATGTCATCACTAGCTCGCGTTCATTCATCATTCAGATGGTATTTACGCTGAACGCGATTTATTATGTTTCCCAAGCAGAGTTGAACCCGTTGCAACTCGTTTTAGTCGGGACAATTATGGAGTTGTCTATTTTACTGTTTGAAATGCCGACGGGGCTTGTTGCTGATTTTTTCGGCAGGAAAAAGTCGTTGGTGGTAGGTACGTTTATTATAGGAGCAGCACATTTGCTTGAAGGCAGTTTTCCAGAGTTTTGGGCAATTGCTGTTGGAGCGGCTTTGTGGGGAATTGGCTGGACCTTCATTAGCGGCGCGGAGCAGGCATGGATTGCTGATGAATTGGAGAATAAGCAGTTGGAGCAAGTCTTCCTAAAGGGAGCGCAATATAGTTCGATTGGCCGCTTCATCGGCATTATTGTCAGCATGCTGTCAGCCTTTCTTTTCTCTGTGCAGGCGACGATATTGATTGCCGGGGGAATGTTAGTGCTATTGGCGGTTATTGCGTTCATGATAATGCCGGAAACGAAGTATATTACGGCTTCCCGTGAAGATATGTCTGGGCTGGGACAGATGGTGCTGGCTATAAAGGGCGGCGTTTCACAAATTAAAGGGAATTCCGTCTTAGTTGGGATTGCGGTAGTTACGCTGTTTTGGGGTCTTGCCAGTGAAGGCTTTGACCGGCTGTGGGGCGCTCATTTCATTGAAGGATTTAATCTTGCGGAAGAGGATTCGGTTTATTGGTTTGGCGCTTTTTATGCAGTCGCTTTTCTGCTCAACATTGCGGTGCTGAAAGTGGTCGAGGTATATGTGAAAGGGCGCTATGCCTATGTGTTGCTGTGGATGAACGGCCTTTTATCAATTGCGATGCTGCTTTTTGCGTTCATAGGTAACTTCTATATAGCTATCCTGTTATATTGGCTGATCACATCATTGCGGAATGTCAATTATCCGCTTATGAGCGTGCTGACAAATGAACGACTGCAGTCACAAGGCCGTGCTACTGCGCTTTCAATGTTTGGTCAGCTTGATGCGCTCGGTCAGGTAGCAGGAGGTCCGCTTGTCGGCATTATTGCCCTCTATACGTCAATTAACGGAGGCATTGTAGCTTCGGCAATCTTAATCATTCCTACGCTGTACCTTTTGTGGAGGATGAGGAAATTGGCGTAAGAAAGATATTAAACCTTAAAAGTTAGCAAACACTGACTTTTAGGGTGTTTTTTATGTACTGAATTCGGCAAAATGAAGCATCTATTCATCGTAATTCTTCTAGTTTTATTTAATTTGCCTGTCTAATTATTTCCGAAAAATAGTTCATTAAATTTTACAAAATGTTACAATTAAATAGTCGGATTTGGGAGGAAGAGGGATGCGATGTTAAAGTTCATAGATGATTTGGCCGGCGCGGTTCACGACATTTTTAAATGTATCTTTACTGGTCTGTGTTACTTTGTTGCAGGTATGTTGATTATAGGTATTCCGCTTGCTTTGGCAGTTATTGCGGTTCAATATATTTTTGAGAGATGAAGGGGAGAGTAGCGAACTGATGGGGTACATAACGGATTTAAGGAAAGAAGTCGGCAGCCGTCCTTTAATTTTGACAGGTGCATGTGTTCTTGTGATGAATCAAAATCAGGAGCTTTTACTGCAGCTGCGCAAAGATAATCAGTGCTGGGGGTTGCCGGGCGGTTCGATGGAAACGGGAGAGACATTAGAGGAAACGGCAAAAAGAGAACTAGAAGAAGAAACAGGTTTGATTGCAAACAAACTGACTTTATTCAATGTGTATTCGGGAGAAAACTTTTACTATAAATATCCGCATGGCGATGAGGTATATGTTGTCGTTGCGGCATTTATTTGTCATGACTATGAAGGTATATTAAGAAGAGTTGAAAACGAAGTAGAGCAGTTGAAGTTTTTTAAATTGACGGATTTACCGGATAATATTAGTCCGCCTGATTGGCCAATTATTGCTGCTTATACAAAGGAAGTGATCTAGTTGGAGAAAAAATTTATCTTGTTAGACACTGCGAGGCGGAGGGGCAATCAAGTGAAGCGCCATTAACGTCAAATGGATTGAGACAGGCCGACCAGATTTGTGAATTCTTCACAAATGTAAGTATTGAAAAAATCATTTGCAGTCCTTTTTTAAGAGCGATTCAGACGATTGAACCGTTAAGCAGGAAAAGGAACATAGAAATTGGGAAAGATGACCGGCTGGCTGAAAGAGTATTAAGTTCGGTTAATTTGCCTGATTGGCTGGAGAAACTAAAAGCAACTTATGAAGATATGAATCTGTCATTTGAGGGCGGGGAGTCAAGTAGAGAAGCATCTGAACGAATCGTTAAAGTAATTGAAGATGTTATCGGAAATGAAGCAGAGCACACAATCATTGTGTCGCATGGAAATATTTTATCGCTACTTATTAAACATTTTGATCATTCATTCGGATTCGAACAGTGGAGAAGCATGTCCAATCCGGATGTATATTTATTAACAAGGTCAGAGGAGAAACATCATATAGAGCGCTTATGGAAATAAAAAAGCAGCAATGAAAGTTCTTTTTCGTTGCTGCTTCTCTTTATTAGTGCTGTGCCTTTTCGAAAAACAGCTTAATGCCGAAACCAATCAAAATCGTTCCGGTCAAACCTTCAATCGCTAATTGCGTGCGTGGCTTCTTCATAAATGCGCTGATTTGATTGATCAAGTACACATAAAGAATAGACCAGATTGCTGTCAAGACGGTATACGTAATCCCAAGTAGTAGAAACGACAGAAGTGTGTTGATGCCAGTAGTCACAAATTGCGGTAAGAACGATAAGAAAAAGACAGCGACCTTCGGGTTGAGTATGTTTGTCAGGAAGCCTTGCTTGAAACATGAACTGTCAGCAAATTTATTCGTTTGGTCAATGCTTACTGCTTCTTTCTTATACTTCAATGTCCAAAGCGTCTTAATGCCGAGATACAGCAAGTAAGCAGCACCGACATATTTTAAGACGGAAAACAGTATTGCCGATTTCATAATGATTGCTGAAAGTCCGAGGACCGCGGCAGCCGTATGAATGAGCAGGGCACAGCACGTTCCAAATACCGTTTTAAACCCGCCAGTGCGGCCGACAGTAACGGTGTTCTTCGTTGTAATCGCTGTATCAGGACCAGGTAAAATAATTAAAAAGATACACATAAGGACATATAAATAAAAATTCTCCAATTTCCATCACCTTCTGTCTTTGCGTTAATAACTGTATTATATTTTAATTATTCTGTAAGTTAAATATGTATTTTCAGATTGTTCATTCCTTCTTTTCATCTGATAAAATCTCTTTGATTTCTTTCAGAGTTTTGGCGATTTGATTTAATTTAACCTTTTGATGCTTTGCATGTATTAGAAAATTTGCGTAGGCCAAAAGAAAAATCAGCAGAAATAACATGACTATCATTAATTGCATAGGTTGTCCCCTTTCTAAAGGGCAACTGCCTATTCAGGTGGCCGCTCCTTTTTTCTTATAAATAATCGATACGGCCGACACACATATGAAAAAAATAAAGCCAATGGAATTACTTTGCTTCAAGTTTTCTATTTCTAAAATAACCAATTACTCGAATTACAATAATAATAGAAGAGATTATTATTGTACCAATTAATATTTCTTTTTGATCCGTAAAAATATATGATTAATAACATAACTAGCGCTAATAGAGTTAAGCCATTCTCTTTTAAAAACATCATTTTAATATCCTCCTCCTTTTGGCGAACTTCAAGCATGCTTCTTTAAGGAAGCATATGACAACACTAGTCCCAGCAAATATAAAATGACTAAAAAGTAAACGGGCAGCAGGTGGATGAAGCTTGTGTAGCCGATATAAAAGTGCGTTCCGATTCCGGCAATGAAAGCAGGCAATGCCCCAATCGCAAGTGTGTTCCAAACCCAGCGTTCCCCTTTTCGAAATCCCCATAATGAAAGCATAAGCACGAGCAATCCGACGCTAACAAGAGCGCCTCCAAACCCGGCACGGTCATGTGCAATAACCGGAATTAAACGATTGCTGATGCTGTCGAGCATTTGCGGTGTCATGCACAGGAAGCTTAAGTCTGTTGAAACAAATACGTTAGATACACCGATCGTCGAAATGACAATCCCGCCTATGAGTATCGAAAATCCAAGGATTATGAACATGAGCTGTCCATACAGTGCAAGCTGCCACGCTCTGTCATTAGTTTCGTGATGAGAAAAAGGTGAGCGTGTGGCGCTTTTGCTTTCCTTAAAGCTTAAAAAATAAATCGGCAACAAGACTAGCCAAAATAAGCCGTGAAGCCAATCAAAGTAACCGTATCCGATAAACAGAAAGATGCCGAGGAATCCAAGAATGGCAGCGCTGTGAAAGGCGACTTTAGCCCAATGCATACCATATTTGATTCCATGCCTCGCAAGCTGTATATACAAAATGCCACCGGAAATCATCGTCCCAGCTAGCGCCATGCGATCATGCGCCATAAACGCTAAAATTTGCGGATTGATCTGTGCTAGTTCAGCTTTTGTCAGACCGATAAATGATTCATCATAGGGCAGAATGATGCTAGAAAATGCAAAGTATAAGGCGATCAATCCCCCGACCAAAACAGAAAGACCGAACAGAAGGGACCAATGCCAAGGTTGACTGTTGGCTGACTGGACTTCATCCGATAATAACCGTTCATGAATACGTTTTGGCAGTCCTGGACCAGCTTTTACATAGCCTTCTGTCAGCATTAATAAATCGACTCCTGCATGAACTAAAGAGTATGCTTCTCCAGGTGTTTCAACGCCGCCGGAGCTAATGACGATTAACTCAGGATGCAGTTCTTTCACTTGGCTAACAACTCTCACTAAGCGTTTATGCGAATTTTCTGCCTCATACCAATATTCATCCATTGTCTTTTGGGGAGCATCAATGACAATGCCACCAATACTAGCATGTTGTGTAAGATTCTCGGTTTTTACGTCTTCAGCCGAAGAAGATGCATAAAAAGTACGCCCGGAAGGCATTTCATTTCTATTTAAATAGGAGTTGATTTGTTCATTTGTTGCGATGAAAGCATCCGCATAGGGGATTAAATGCTGGACAATTAGTGCAAATTCGCTTAGCTGTGTTTGTGGGTCAATTCTAGCAATGATAGGAATCTTTAAATTTAATCTATTCAACTTTTGAATGGCTAGTTTAAGAGGAACTTTCTCTTGATGGTTGGAGAACAAAATCTGGTTGTTGTTCTTTTTCGGTACTTCTTGCTGTAATGGTTCGTCTAAAACAATCGGGCCGATTTCTAAAAAACCGAAGCCCAGTTCTTGAAAGGCGTTCGTCCCTGATAACCGCGGATCGATTTGGCCGCTTAACCCGATAGGCGAAGGAAATCTCGTTTGATGAATAGTCCTCTGTAGTTCTTGCGGTGGTTCCATATGACCTAAAAAGCCAATTAATTTTCGGCCTCCAGGAATTGATGCGATGGTACTCATCGATTTATGAATGAATTCACGGCTTGATTTGGCACTGATTTTATTTAATAAAAGTTTTTTTAAAGGATGATAAGACCAATCTGGCATAAGCAGCACCTTCTCTCGACTCGTTACTTTCATTATAAAGGCAGAATGCTAAAATTGCAGAATCAAAAAAGAATCCTGCCGGTAAATTTTCTATCAATCCGGCAGGACAATTTTAATTGTTATGAGGCAGGAAGTTCTTCACGAATATTACCGACGATTTTTTCAAGAATGTCTTGCATTGTGACAAGACCGATGACTTTTTCTTGTTCATTCATAATGACAATCATGTGTACACGCTTTTTCTGCATTTCCAGTAAAACATCTTTAATCATCGCTGTTTCAGAGAATCGCGGCATCTCATGGATAAAATGCTCAAGTCGCTTTTCTTTCCCTGCTGCAATGCTTGTTAGCATTTCCTTTGTATTGATGAAACCGAGAACCTTATCCTTAAGGCCTCTTTCGATAACCGGGTAACGAGTATAGTTATACTGATCAAGCACTTCAATAATATCTTCAAGGACCATGCCTTTATCAAGCATGACAATTTTTGACTCAGGAATCATGATTTCCTTCAATTGCCGGCCATCAAAGGAGAAAATGTTTTCTAAGTACGAAAGCTCAGTCTGGTTTATTTCACCGCTATTATAGCTTTGTGTAACGATTAATTTTAATTCTTCTTCTGAATAAACTGTTTCGTGACCTGCTGGTTTAACGCCAAACCATTTCAGGAACACTCTTGATGAGCCGTTCAGGAACGTGATGAAAGGATACATAATTTTACCGAACCAATACAAAGGAGGCGCAAGCAATAAAGTCATTCGTTCCGCGTATTGAATCGCTAAAGTTTTAGGAGCTAGCTCACCGAACACAACATGCAGGAATGTCACGAGTGCTAAGGCAATTCCATAAGACGCAACTGTTGCGAGTGCTCCAGGTATCTCGAACCTTTCAAATATAGGGTGAAGCAGTTTTTCGACTGTAGGTTCCCCTAAAGCTCCGAGTACGAGGGCAGTAATCGTAATACCTAGCTGACAGGCAGATAAATAATAATCCAGTTCGTGTGCTACTTTTTTAGCCAATATAGCTTTTTTATTTCCTTCAGCAATGAGCTGATCGATTCTAGACATCCTAACCTTCAATATCGCAAATTCAGCACCGACAAAGAATGCGGTCAATGCGATAAAAACAACGATTAAAAATAAGTTTAAGGCAATTAATCCGTCCAATTAGTTCCTTCTTTAAAAGAAGGATTCACCTCCGAAATAGTTTTCGTTAAAGATAGATAGTATATTTTGATTTGCAGCATATTTAAGAAATGTGCGCATCTAAAGGACTTGTAACGTTTTTTCGAAGCAGGACCTGATTGATTTTGAAGTTGTCCATTTCTTTTACGACCAATACATGATCACCCAGCTCCAACTCGTCTCCCACTTGAACTTCACCGATCTTATTAGAGTGAATCCATCCTGCGATTGTATCGATATCGTCAATTTCATCAAACGATAAGCCAAAACGCTCTTCAAGCTCAACCAGCAGCACGCGGCCATTGATCATATATCGGTTATCGCCGAAAGTGCGGATATCAGCTACTTCATCGCCATCGAATTCATCGCGAATTTCTCCTACGATTTCTTCAAGAACATCTTCCATAGACAGAATGCCTGAAGTACCGCCGTATTCGTCAATGACTAGTAACATGTGGACTTGTTCTTTTTGCATCTTCAACAATGCATCTTGAATGCGGGTCGATTCAATGACAAATGGGAGTTCCCTGACAAAATCCTCTGGCTTCGATTCTCTTTTTGCAACGATCTGTGTCAGCATCTTCTTTACATTGAGAATCCCAACTATCTTATCTTTATCTCCATCTTCGACTACCGGGTAGCGCGTATAGTTATATTCATCCAACACTTTGATGATCTCTTCATAATTCATGTCTTTATCAAGTGTGATGACTTCAGTCCGGGGTACCATAATATCTTTTGCCATGCGCTCATCAAAAGAAAAGATATTTTCCATGTAAGTGAGCTCGGTCTTATCAATTTCACCGCCCTGGAAGCTTTGGGCCATAATGATTTTCAACTCTTCCTCGGAAAAAGAATCCTCATGTCCTGCAGGTTTAACGCCGAAGAGACGGAGGAATTGCCGTGACGTTCCGTTTAATGCCCAGATGAATGGGTAGGTAATCTTACCGAACCAATAAAGTGGGGGAGCAAGCAGTAAACTCATTTTTTCAGCGTACTGAATCGCTAAAGTTTTTGGAGCCATCTCTCCGACTACAACATGGAGAAACGTTACTAATAAAAAAGCAATTGCATAAGACGAAACTGATGCGGTTGTCTCTGAAACATTAAATATATCAAATACGGGATATAAAAGTCGTTCTACGGCTGGCTTTCCAAGGGCACCTAGTCCTAAAGCTGTGACTGTGATGCCCAACTGACAAGCAGAGAGGTAATAATCGAGATCACTCGCAACTTTTTTTGCAATACCGGCTTTCTTGTTGCCTTCTGCAATCAATTGATCAATTCTCGACATGCGGAGCTTAACAACCGCAAATTCCGCGCCGACAAAAAACGCTGTTAATCCAATCAATATTACTAGTAAAAATAAATTTGTAATCGTAATTATATCCAATTACTTCCCTCGTAAAGAGGGATTCACCTCCATTAAAATGTCTTTCCATAATTGCTTGGATAACCAAGCTTCCCCATTTAAAGACAATCAGAGCGATAACTTTTTATTTTGAACTTTTGAAAAAATTTTAAGTTAAATATTTATAGTAGAAGGCTATATTGTTTCAAAGGGGAGACAGAATCGTTTACGTAAAACTACTGCATATGAAGAAATGTTTCTTTCCAATGGTAATTGTGATAATTTCAGTAAGACCTTTCCAACGCGCTCCCCCCTTTTTTTATTAGTGTAAGAAAAATTATATCATATGAAAAGAATTCCAGTATAGTTATGAGTCTTTCTATGGGATAGTTTACTGAGTTCGTAGTGTAGCTTATATTACAGTGCTAATTGATTGATTATTCTTTTAATTGTACAATTAGTAAATAACTGGTTATTCAGGAGAGGGAACGTGAAAAAGCTGAATACTATTTTAATAGCTTTTTTGTCGTATATTGGCGGATTTGCCGCCTATAATCTAGTCTTGCATGTTGTTTGGGAACAATCATTAGGCGGAGAATGGGATACCGTATTATTTTGGGGCGGTTTGGCATTTACCTTATTTGCTGTACCTATTTATATATGATTCCGGAAAATATAAGAAAAAGTTGAAGAGTCGAAATATTACATAAGTAAAAAGAGGTGCACAATCATGCTTATACATAAAATTGATGAAGAAGTTTCTTTAAGGATGTTCAACTCGGATGATGCAGAGGAGTTTTATTATTTAACGATTCGTTCCAAGGAGTATTTAAAAGAATGGCTCGGTTGGCTCGATTATACAAAGACTGTCGCGGATACGGAGCGAAATATTGCAGCCAGATGTCAGGAGGTTGTCCAAAATGGCGGTTATCCGCAGTCATTCGCGATTATTTATAAAGGGAAGATTGCCGGTACAATCGGTTTTAATACCATTTATAAAGCTCACAAAATCGGTGTAGTAGGCTATTGGCTCGGGGAAGAATTTCAAGGGAAAGGTATTATGTCTAAAGCATTTAAAGCGTTAATTGATTACGGATTTAATGATCTGAAACTGAATCGAATAGAAGTAAGGGCTGCGGTTGGCAATACGAAAAGCAGAGCGCTTCCCGAAAAATTCGGCTTTCAGCAGGAAGGCACCATTAGGGATGCGGAGTGGCTGTACGACCACTTTGTCGACCACACTGTATATGGGCTTTTAGCTCGAGAATGGGGAAGTGAGCAATGAACTATATACAATCCATGAGAAAATATAAATGAGAAAAATCACATTATCAAATGGTCAAGTCGTAGAAACGGAATGTTTGAGCTGTTCCTTAACGAGCGGGCTTATTGAGCCGGATGGCGGTGTTGTTGCAGAAACGGATCATTTTCACGCGCACCAGGATGTTGCTTACCCAATAAAAGGGTTGATCATTTTGGCATCGAAACGCCATATTAAATGCTTTGATGAATTGACGGATGCAGAACGTCTCGATTATATCAACCTTCTATCGGAAATTCGCAAGGCGCAGAGAAAAGTGTTAGGCATTGAATATGTCTATTATTTTTACAATGAAGATACAACCCATCACTTCCATACGTGGATAGTTCCGCGCTACGAATGGATGGCGGAGTTTGGTCGTTCTATTGAATCTGTCAGACCTGTGCTCCTTCATGCAAGAAGGAATATGAATGATGAAGTGAATGTGAAGGAAGTAATGGCTGTAATTGAAATGTTGAGGAATGAACTGAAGTGAGATGAAATGAACAACGATAGAATTGCAATGCTGGCAGATGTTCACGGAAATACAAGTGCTTTAAAAGCGGTTGTCGAAGATTGTGTATTGCAAAGGCTTAATGAGCAATATAGCTATAAACAAGAGGTTATTGAATTTTTCAGAAAAAGACATTGGTGAATCATTGATTACATATAAGTTAATGGCAAGGATAACTTTTATATGAAAATAAGGTGATGAAATGAAAAATCCAGTATATAAAGTGATTTCGTTAAATGCAGGGAAAATTGAAACGTTAACGTACGGCAAGCAAACAATTGAATCAGCAATCCGCAAGCAGCCTGTCGGGGAGCCGGTATACTTGAGCAGAATGGGGTTAGTGTGTGATGAGCAGGCGACTGAAGTGCATGGCGGAGCGGATAAGGCATTATGCTTATATCCGTATGAACATTATTCGTATTGGCGCGACATTTTACCGGACTTTAGCGAAACTGCCTTATTTGGTGAGAACTTGACGGTGGAAGGATTAACGGAAAAGAACGCTCATATCGGTGATACTTTCTCGTTCGGCGAGACGATTATCCAAATTTCCGAGCCGCGCAATCCGTGCTATAAACTGGCTGCTAAATATGACGTGCCTGATATGGTTATCAAAGTGCGGGATACAGGATATACCGGCTTTTATTTCAGAGTGTTGCAAGAAGGAACGGTCAAGCCTGGCGATAATCTTGTGCTAATTGAGCAGCATCCGCACCAAGTTTCGGTCGACCTCGTGAACGATGTGACATTTTTTGACCGGAAGAACAAGGAGAAGCTCGAAAAAGTACTGCAGGTCGATGCTCTATCAGAAAACTATCGTAACAGTTTAAAGGGACATGACTTATAAAAAAGTGTATTTGCTATTATTCATTTATTGTGCCATTGCTTTTAGCTGTCTTCAGTTATTCGAGCATCGCTTGTTGCTGCCACTATTAATGGCAGGCGGAATTTTATTAGGTGGACTGCTGAAAGGTTACGCCAAGGATCATAAAAATCGGCAGTAAAAAAGCTTTTATAGTCAGCCCATGCTATAATATACAACTTAGGGACAATTACGATTTTTTTCATAATTGAAGGATGCTAAAATGCCTCCGCCTACTGAACAAAAATGGAGGTTACAGCAATGAATAAAAGATGGACAATCAAAGATATTCAAGCATATGTAGAGAAAAATTCCGATAGTAAACTATTATCGACAGAATACCACGGTTTTTCCCAAAAGCTTCTTTTTAAATGTGAATGCGGGAATAATTTCGAGAAATCATTCACGAAGTTCAAAAAGAATAACCAACGCAAATGCGACACGTGCCAACCACCAAAAGAGTCACGTTAATAAGAAACATTCATGATTTCACACTCACACCCCCGGGATGAAAATATTTTCCCGGGGTTTTGTTTTCCACCAAGCTACCCATAATGGTAATGCTATGGTGTGTAACTTATACGACGGTTTTAATGGTGGTTTTATCCCTGGATAAGAAACTGTATGGAAATTGCTTGTGTATATGGGACCCGCCCTTCATTCATGATACGAGTTTAACAATTGTCGAAGCGGATAATCATACATGTAAAATTGTGCTTGCGGGAGATTTGGAGCATCGGGCTATGTAATTTAAGACAGATGACCGGTAGTCATCTGTCTTATTTTTGTCTTTCAATAATCAAGGTATGATTGAAATGCTGTAGTTTTATAGAGAGGATTCCGCTAATTCGGAGTCCTCTTGCTATGTTCTTTACAGGAGTTCCATCTGCTTCCGTAAACTTTTTAATGCTGATCTCCGCCACGATTTTACAACTGTTTTATTGACCTGATAAATGGCGGCAATGTCATCAAGCGAATGATCGTACAAAAATGTATGAACGACCCATCTTTTTTGGAGCTCGGTCAAATTCTTACAATAATGGAGAACAGCATCTGTTTCCTCAATGGTATAAGTGTGAGTGTAGGAGGGCCGGATATCGGATTCCACCAACGAAGTAATGTTGTGTCTTTCATATCGGCCTTCGAGTTGCAACTCATTCAACAGTCTGCCGCGAATCGTCGCATAAGCAAATGTCGAAAAAGCGGAAGAATGGCCATCATATTTGGTGCTTGCTTCCCACAGTGCCTGTAAGGCAACACTGTAAAAATGGTCGAAGTTTTTATAGATTCTCAAGGAATGCATGATTTTATACAACATTGGCTTGTATTGCTCAACTAATCTTTCAAAATGATCCATTAAACTATCCATTCTGAAAAACGCGTTCTTCGTTTATTCCCAGGTGCCTTTACTATAAAGCTAATCGAAAAATGCTGCTAATCAGCGCAGTTTACGTTTGATTCTCCAAACATCATGTACGGCCTAATTAAACGTTTTGTTTGAGATTAGATAGTGAAAGTTTGAGTATTTCTTATAGGGAAAGGAATTTTTCTTATGAATTGTGGTGGAAAATAGAATATTAGATTTGAGTTGGCTTATATATTAAATGATTCCAAGTTGGATTGTGCCTTTGGACACCGAATAGCGTCTTGGCAATTTGGAGGGAATAAAAAATGGCCATCCGTTCAATAAAGAATGAAAGGCTGGCCATATTTGCCTGGATGTACCAGGAGGTAAAACTAAACCAATAGCAGTTTGAAGGAATTAACGGCTTTAATTTTCTTTGTAGAAAGGTAAAACGAGTATTGAAAGCGAAACAATACGATGTGGAAAAAACTTCTTGAAAAAGGAGAGTAGCCGAATGTTCAAGCTTTACTGTAGAACTTATCAATTCATTCTTAAATTTGTTGCGTATTTCCTCCCTTGGCGCAAGCCTGAGCTTTTAGAAGGGAAAGGGAGCCTGAGCCGTTTGCCAGGCAATATTAAAAAGCAAGGGATTAGACGTGTACTGATTGTGACAGACAAAGGTATTACTTCATTCGGTTTGGTGGATAAAATGATAGATGGACTAGATGCAGAAGGAGTACAATATTTTGTTTACGACCAAACAGTACCGAATCCGACAATCGATAACATCGAAGAGGCGCTTGTAATCTATAAAAAGAATCAATGCAGTGGTATTATCGCTTTCGGCGGTGGTTCGCCGATTGATTGTGCCAAAGGTGTAGCGGCTCGTATCGCAAGACCGAAAAAGCAGATTCCTCAATTGAAGGGGCTCCTAAAGGTGAGAAAAAGCATACCGCCGCTTTTTGCCGTGCCGACCACTTCCGGAACAGGCAGTGAGGCGACAGTTGCCGCGGTGATTTCCGATAAAAGAACGAATGAAAAGTACGCAATTAATGATCCATCGCTTATTCCTTACGTGGCGGTGCTCGATCCACTGCTGACGGTTAAGCTTCCGGCGCATATAACTTCGACGACTGGCATGGATGCGCTAACTCATGCGATCGAGGCGTACATCGGCAATAGCAATACTGAGGAGACGAGGGAATGCAGCAGAGAGGCGGTACAGCTGATTTCCGAAAATTTATATGAGGCGTACATTAATGGCAGCAATTTGACTGCCCGCAAAAACATGCAGCGTGCAGCTTACTTGGCGGGGATTGCTTTTACTCGTGCTTATGTCGGCTATGTGCACGCCATCGCTCATACATTAGGCGGATTTTACAATGTACCTCACGGGCTTGCTAATGCGGTTATTTTGCCACATGTGCTCGAATATTATGGCAGCGCGGCACATAAGCCTTTAGCGGAGCTTGCCGATGAGGCGGGAGTTTGTGAAGCTTCGGATTCGATTGAAGAGAAGGCGAACAAGCTGATTGACGCCATCAAGAAGTTGAATGAGGATATGGATATTCCAACTACAATAAGCGGCATTAAAGAAGAGGATTTGCCGGTGATGATCGAGCGGGCATTAAAGGAAGCAAACCCATTGTACCCGGTGCCGAAAATTTTAGGAAAACAGGATTTGCTGAACCTTTACAAAATGATAATGGAATAGCAATCAGGGCCTGTTTCGGCCCTTTTTTACTGTTTCTTACTCGCAGGTCGCTTCCGCTTTTCGGTTCCCATATGGCTCTTTTTTCATCGAGGCGAGTCTAAGGACTATACATAAGATGAAAAAGGACTGGTGACACTTTTTCTAATTTGTAACGGAGTGATTCGGTCTCTTTTCTTTAGTGAAGATGCCAATCAAAAAAAGTGTAAGCCCAATCAGGAAAAAGATTGGGAACAATACCCACATCAGCATGTCTGCTCGGCCATTCTGTACAATAATCGCATATATCAAACCGACTGAAAAAGACAAGGACGGTGCAATGGTTACCATAATGGTAATGCCCCAAATGATGTTTCTCCATTTTTTCGTCTTTTCGTTACTGAGGAAAAAAGCGATCGACAAGCTGACCAACATAATCGAGATTGCAAAGTAAATTGCTGCCATCACTATACCTCTCTTAATTTCCGAAATTTTCCTACATTATATCAAATTTCCTTCGTCATAAAAACACTGTTTGGATCTTCTATATAACCGGAAAACGGCTTGCAATAGCGAAATCCGAAGCTTTCATACAATTTTCGCGCCGGTTCAAATGCCGCCATTGAGCCAGTCTCCAGACTTAAACGGCTCATACCACGATTTACTGCCTCTTGGATAATGTGCTCTAACATTTTCCGTGCGACACCTTTTCGTAAATGATGAGAAGACGTGCGCATCGATTTAATTTCACCGTGCTGTGTATCCAGCATCTTCAATGCACCGCAGCCGATGAGTTGTCCATTTTCCCAGGCGCTCCAAAAGGTGATGTCAGGCTTCTTTAAATGCTCCAAGCTAAGGGCATGTATGCTTTCTGGTGGGGAATGGAGCGTCATCGAATAGAGATGTTCGTTAATCAGGTGTGCCACTTCAGGTCCGCTTAAGTCATCCACTTTAATTTCCAAATCCTTCATCTCCTCATCGAGTTTGCGAGTATCATACATGAAAAAACAGATACTGTGAATAAGCCAAAAGCAATTTATTATCTCTCTTTAGCATAAATTGTTAATATGGAGTAAATACATGATTGAAAGGAAACAAAATAATGAAGACTCAACTACCGGTTTCAGCTTTGAATCTGGCGCCGATTCGCCAAGGGCAAACGCAGTCGGATGCAATCGAAGCATTGGTTGACTTGGCGCAAGCCGTCGAGGAAATGGGATATATCCGCTATTGGATTGCCGAGCATCATAATTCACCATCACTCGTCAGTTCAGCGACAGCGATCTTAATTAAACATACATTGGAGCATACAGAAAAAATTCGCGTCGGCTCAGGTGGAATTATGCTACCGAACCACGCGCCGCTAGTTGTGGCTGAACAATTCGGCACGATGGCAACGATTTATCCGGGACGCGTCGACTTAGGACTTGGCCGCGCGCCGGGAACAGATATGAGGACCGCGTCTGCGCTGCGCCGCAACAAAAGCGATTCGCTTTACACATTCCCGGAAGATGTGCAATCGCTGCTTGACTATTTCGGTCCGGAACAGAAGCAAGGGCATGTGAAAGCTTATCCAGGTGTCGGAACCAATGTCCCGATTTACATTCTCGGCTCATCGACAGACTCTGCGTATTTAGCGGCGAAACTCGGCCTGCCGTACGCCTTTGCCTCACACTTCGCGCCGCAGCAAATGGAGATGGCGATGATGATTTACCGTGAAAAATTTCAGCCGTCCGAATATTTGAGCGAGCCATACATGATGGTGTGCTTAAACGTGATTGCTGCTGAGACAGATGAGGAAGCACGTCGAGAATTGACAACAATGCAGCAATTTTTCCTGAATGTCGTGCGAGGGTCAAGCAGCCCGCTGCAGCCACCGGTCGACAGCATGGACAACATCTGGATGCCGCATGAAAAAGAAGCCGCCCAATCAATGTCACGCCTGACCTTCTTAGGCAGCAAAGAAACCGTCCGCGATCAATACAAGCGCTTCCAGGAAGCTTATAACGTCGATGAAATCATGGTCGTATCATACATATTCGACCCCGATAAACAAAAACGTTCCTATCAGATTTTTAAAGATATTGTTGATGAATAGAAAAACCGTCACCGATCCTTTTTCATTTTTGACTTTGCCTCTTGAATTCACTTCAATGAAAAAGGAGCCATGCGGGAACCGAAAAGCGGAAGCGGCCCGTTCAGCCCCGACCTGCATAAGACGAATCACGTAGGAAATTGTAAAATTTCTGAAGTGATTTGGCTTATGACCTCGAGGGGCTGGCCGCTGCAGCTAGACAAAATCTAAGAAGGAACAGCGACTAAAAGCGCTACGTCCTGTAGCAACGTCGCTGTGACTCTCATCCTGAGAGCCCCACACGAGAAACCCGGTTTTGGTTTCTGGGGTGGGGTGGCTTAGGCCCGAGCATGGCAGGTGTAAGGTTAGACATCGAGAAAAACCGTCACCGGTTGTAAGGTTAGATAGCCAGCTAAAATCAAGAATATATGCTTCTTTTTAAATGAACTTCGCTTGCGCGGGGTTCTTTTGTTTGAAAATTAATTAGGAGGGGGCATACATGCTCCTTCTATTTTTTTGTTCGGTCGGCTTAATTATTTTCAAAAGTGGAAGAAAAAACTTTAAATGTGGAAGAATCTTAAAAATGGTGGGCGAATTATCTCTAAATTGGGAAGAATCGCAAGGAAAAGCGGCTTAATTAAATTCAAATTGGGTAGAATTCGCGTTAAGCGAATAGCGTAATTTATATTTTGGAGTCGAAATATTCTTTGTATAAACCTATTGTTGGGATTCTCAAGGGAAGCGAAGCAAGGTGAACGCAGGGCAGATTACAAGTTTGGTGCCTTTAAAGTGGTGGGATTCCAGTTATATATGGCATTTCTTTCAATAATCATCCTGGAGCTTCTGAATGCTCCATTTGGCAATATTATAACTTCCATTCCTATTTTGGTACTATAGAAGTACGAGATTAATGAAAAAGAGGAATGACCATGATTAATCAAATCGTTTTAGATTTTTTACAAGCTTATATACTTAAAAAGGATGAGCAACTTGATATTAGTGAAATAGAGGGAAAAGAGACAATCGATGTTCCAATTGTGAAGCGGACTGAACGCACATTTCGTGTGCTGGGCATGTTGACTTTATCAATAGAATCATATTCATTAGCGGATAGTCCAGATGAAGAGCTTAAGACGTACCATTTCACACCGAGAAAAAAACTAGCTCTTGATGATCAGCGTATTCAAGTTAAACGATGGATGGAGCAAGGCTGGATCATGAAAGAAGTGCGTTTTAGGAAGGATGGGAAAACAGTTGAATCAATTTGCTATAGAATGGGCTACCGCCTTTTTCAATATGAAGAGAATAAAAGATTGAAAAAGTTGAAAGCACAGGAACAAGTCTGGAAGGAATTAGAGGAAAAAATTGAGCATATATCGTTTGACTTAGAGATGCTAAATACTAGTAGAAGAGAGGCCATACTTACTTTGAAAGAAATGGCATTGCAAATGGCTAAGAATCAAGGAGGAATTATTGAACAGTGGACGATGGATAAGCGTCTGCGTTTTTTGCATTTCACTGTTGCGCTTCTGCAGATTAGTGTGCAAAATCGAGATTTTGATTGGAAAGAAATCGGCGCGCTGTACTATAAACGGATTGGTGGTTCAAAAGAATTTGACCGAAATAAAGAGGAATTTATCGAGCAAATAGAGGATTACATTGGATTTCCGTTAAACGTAATTGGGCTCACAAGCTTAGGAAGAATTACGCCACTGTTCTTTGCCGGTCAATTGAAGGGGCGGTTTGCAGCATTTCAATATGGTCCTGTCCATGCCTTAACAGATTTGGCAATTGCAGAAGAACAGTATGAGACGAATGCAAAAACACTGTGGTTGGTGGAGAATCGGGCTATTCTAACAAGAATAGCAGCTGAAACAGGCTTTCTTGAAGAAAATCAAACGCTTATTATATGTAATGATGGTCACCTCCGCTCTTCCCATAAAGAAGCCATCTCTCAAATTATCAGTAATAGCTCACTTCTGCAAGTGATCCTTTGGACTGATTATGATCGAGATGGCCTTCAAATCGCAAGGGAATTATATCAAATCATTGGTGAGCTTCCGTGTAAATGGATTAGCCCTGATGGTAATGTGATAACGGATTGGGAAGTCTATGAGACGGAAATGCATCTATATCTAGAACATAAGCAGAAAGAACAGGAGCAACTATTGGGAGGTGCTGAACAATGGAAAAGGTGGGTTCATCATTAATATCGATCTTTGAGGAAGATCAGTCCGCTCCGGAAGTACTGCAGTCGATGCGCGATCTTGTATCTTTATCTGGTGTATTAAGTGAACTAGGACCGGCAAATGCATTTTCGGTACCAGGTGAAGTGCTGCGGTTTTTACGAATCATTCAGTTAATTAATGAGGAAGCATTGGGACTTAGTGACCCAATTGAAAACAGTGATACATTGTATTATCGTTATCGCAGCCGTTTTATTGATAGTGAACCGCCTTCGAAAAAAAGAGTAGCACAAATTGTCACTGTACTAGCTAAGTATAATTGGATTTCCAAGCAATCGAAGCAATTGAAAATGCGCAGTTTGGGAAAACGTATGATGGATGCTTTAATTCGATTAGCCAATGATGGCCTTGCCTATTACATGCATGATGAAATTGGTCGCTCGCTTTTTCAGGCGAAACGGGATGCGGAATTAAGCGAAGCCTATGACGATCGCGGCATTTCAGGAGGAAATAAGATTGCCAGTCTCATTCGGAATGTGGAAAATGCCATCGCATTACTAAAGGAGAGGGAGCTAGAACTGTTGGCTGACCGGAATGCACTTCCACAATTACAGATGATTCATGATTTGATGAAGGAGCTCGAAGATAAGCTGCAGGAGCGTCTTCGTAAGTTTCAGACGCTTGAGGATAGTCTTGTACTAACAAATCTGATGCAAAAAGGAACGGCTGTACTGGCGGAAGGGACCAATTTAAGTCTTGGCATGATTAATAAATATTTAAAGTTTACGAGTATGAAGCAAACACCTTTTGCTTCAATGATCCGCCCTGAATTGGTTCGTTCCTTCATTACATCAATGTATGATCCTCCTCTTGACTCTGATATTCCGAATGTTTATCAGCTATTTAGTTTCATGGAGCAAAATCAATATGAGGATGAAGGAATGGATGGTTTATGGATTCCGGTAAAGTTTGCCTCGCCGCTATCTGCAGAAAACATTGAGGAAGCAATTGATTTTATTGAAACATATGAACCGGTAATTGATTCAATTACAGAGGAGGAAGATGACATCATATACACTTCTGAGGAAATTTTGCAGGAAGAAATGAAGGATGTATTCGGTGAATCGAAATGGTTATTGACGAAATCGATGATTCAAACGGATGTAATTGAGCATTATTTGCAAACGGTCGAGCAAGCGTCAATGGAACAAGTTGTAATCGAAGCAACGTCAGATCGCTGGAGTGATGCTGTTAACAGCATCACCGCAATATCTGCTCTTGTAAGCAACAAGCAAATTACTATAGAAGAAGCAGAAGAAAGTCCAAACAAAGATAAAATCTATCATAAGGAATGGGAGTGGATGAATGATGCCGATGGAAGAGCAACCATTCGATCAAAACGAAAACAAGAGTCATCAACAGCAAATAGAGAGTGAGAATTATCAAGAGGAGTCGGTGAACGTCAATCCGTTAAATGCAATGGCTTCTTTAAGAGGTATATTGTCAGAGAACGAAGAGCTTGTATTTATGAATATTCTTTTTTCTTCATCAGCATCGATTCGCTCGGCGAACTTTGGTTTATCACGAAAAGAAGTCGAGAAGCAATTGAAGATACAAAATGATGAAGCGGCATTTGAGTCTTTTTTAATGCGTGTCAATCAGGCGGTCAGCCGGTATTTTCAGCTTATTTATGATGAACGCCGTGATCAGGTGATTGCTATGATGCGTGTGCCAGCCAAAGCAGCTCGCAATACACTTTCAAAGGAAAGCTTGGCGATTCTTCTTTATATGTTCTATCAGCAGGAAGTTTTACAGCATGAATTCACGCTGTTTGATCAGCTGTTAAACGCGTTTGGACATGAAACGACGAAAGCCAATCAACGGATATTGGCGAATCTCGATCCATTGAAGCGAATTGGCGCTATCGAAGAATATGATACCAATTCAGAAGAGCGGGCGTATGTTATGACAGCGATTGGTTCTCATATGTTTTCAGATTCCTTTCTGCGCAGGACGGCGGAGTTCAGCCAATCGACACAGCTGAATAAGGAAGAAGTGCTGAAATTCTTCAAACGCTATAACTTATATAAGGGAGGCAATCAGCTATGATTCCATGGCGAATGCGCTTTGCCGGCATTCGGGATTATGGTCCGACAATGCTTGGTATGGAAGGTATCGATGAACATATTATGATAACTGGTCCAAATGGGTCCGGGAAATCGACGATAACATTTTGTATGGGAGCTGTTTTGTATTCTAGCAAAGTGGAGATTGAGGGTTTAAAATCTCGTAATCTATTACCAGAGCAAATATGGAAGGCATCTATAGATTTATTGTTCTATAATGGCGGACAGCAGAAAATCGATGCGCCTCCTTATATTGAATTTTCATTAAAAATTGTCCAGGAACCTGGACAGCCAATTAAGAAGGAGTTTTACATTTCTAGCGGTGACGTCATCGATCAATGGGAAAGTATCATCAAATATACGTCAGGAGACCGTTACAATAATTTTTCAGCGTATCGAAAGGATTTACAGCAAAAGTATAAAATTGATCCGGACCTTTTCTATCTTATTTGGTATCAGCAGGAGGTAAACCAATTTGCTGTCATGCACCCTGAAGAGCGCTTCCGTATTTTTAGTGAAATGCACGGCATTAATAAAGCACAACAAAATTGGGAAGAAAGTATGGAAAAGGTGAAGGAAGCTGAAATCACCTTGCAAGTGGCAGATACGAATGTGAAAAACCACCGAACAAATCTAAATTTACTTCGAACTGAACGAGATCGCTTCCGGGACAACCAGAAAAGACTGCGTGAAGGGGCACAATTGTCAATTGAAGCGCTACTGCAATTGGAGCAGCACTATAAGCTTGAGATTAAACGTTTAGACGAATTACTAATCGAGCTGCAGGAAGATATAAAAGAAGCGGAAGAACATAAAGCTCAGTGGTTGATTCAATTAGAATTGCAAAAGGAAAAGCTAGAAGATTATAAGCTGGAAAAAGAGCAAAATAATGAAAGTTATGAGCAGGAGAATGAGGTTTTAGAAAAATTAAAGACACAAGAAGAGGAACACTTGGAAGAAAAAGTGCACTTAGAGAATGAGCTTGAGGAAATAACCGAGCAGCAAAAGTTGATTCGCCATACAGAAGAAGAAGTGTACCAGTTATTGACGGCTCTTGAGCAAAAACAGATGGAAACGGGAGAGCAATTCGATCAAGTAAGGGGGCAACTTCAAAAGCAAGAGGCGAATAAGCAGAAAAATGATGAACGGATAGCCGAGCTGCGACATCAAATTGAACGAGATCACAAACTTGAAGCAGAGCATCAGAAACTGTTGCGCCAATATGAGAGCAGCCATAATGTCCAAAGAACGATTAAGCAGTTAGAGGAAGCCATTGAAGAGCATAAGAATGAAAAATATGAAAAAACGAGGATGCTTAATGAGCTTCAGGCTGAAAAACAGCTCTTACTGGAAAAACGCGATTTATCCAAAAGGCAGCAGGAGTCACTTAGCTTTTTTAGAAGTAGAAATATAAAGGCGTATCCTTTACGCGAATTGCTAGAGTTGGATGCAGTTGCAGATGTGAAGCTAGAAAATCGGTTTAATGCGGTTAAGTATACGGTGTTTTTCGAAGGGAAGGAAACGACGCCGCCTAATGATTTGTATCATGTACCGTTAATGAATATTATTCCTGAAATGTACGTGAATGAAATTCCTGAATTGCAAGTAAGGGTGAGGGAGCAACTTTCTGCTGAACTGCAGCCGCAGGCACTTAAAGCATTATGGTGGCTACAGCAGTTTTTTCATGAAAAGGAAGTTTACATCAAAGATGATGTATTGTACGATTCGATGGGACTTAGAGGACCGCAAGAAAGAGACAAATATATTTTAAGTGAAAAAGCGATGTTTGTCCGTAAGCAAGAGGTAAACAAGCAGATAGGTCTTATTGTAAACAGGCTAGAAGAAATTTCACAATTAATTAGCAATAAAACAATTCACCTGCAGCAGTTAAATAGTGTGATTCAGCGCGTGAAAGAAGCTGAGGCTTTTATAACGAATTTATTGGAGCGCGAGCAAAGAGTGAATGATCTACAAACAGAATTACAACGACAACAGTTACTGAAGGACAGTAAGGCAGAATTAGAGAATCAAAGAGAGCAACTGTTGCGCTTGCAAATAGAGCAAGAACAGCAACATAAGCAGTTGCAGCTGGAAAAAGAGTTTTATGTGAAGCTAGGTAATAGGAAAGAACAGTATGAGCGGCTAATGAAATTCAAAGCAGAGTTGGAATTAATTAAGCAAAAGATAAACTACTCTGGCAATCAATTGGAGATACTTGAACGCCAAATCTCTCATTTTGACAGAAAGATGAAGGCCGAGCAAAAACATATTGAGGATACAGAAGGTCAAATTACAGGGGTACAAAAAAATATTAATTCCATTGAAAGGCAAGCAAGAGACTGTAAAGAAGAATTGGATTTGACGCAGCAAGAGCTTATTATAATGATAGGGCAATTAGAGGAATTAAAAGCTGTAATACCGGAATTGTATGAAGAATTTTCCTCTCATTATGTTGCTATGGATAAGTTCTCTGAACGCATTCTGAAGCAACAACTTCAAAACGGGGAAATTCGTTTCAATAGTGCTCGTACTGAAAGTAATATTGATCCTGCTGCCGAGGAGAATTTTGAGAAGGCGGAAGAGGAATATAATCGTTTGCATAGAGAGTTTCAACAATCCCAAATTTTGCTTGAAAGCGATAAGGAACGTACGGAGCAACTGAAGGATCAACTAGAAACGACAATCAATATGCGCGTGCTGGAAATTCAAAAACGATTTACAGCTTATATGAGTCAATTCCAATTTCAAGGGGAAATAAGTTGGGATTCACATGAGGATAAGAAAGGTCGAACACATTTTGAACTATTCATTAAAGCGCGGAAAGAAGGACATAGAGGAACGATGGAGGATGTGAGTATTAAAGCTCGGGGCGGCAGAGTCGGCAAAGGCGTATCAGGCGGTGAGGAGTCATTAAGTTCTTTGCTGTTTGCACTGGCACTCCTACAAAATCTCGAAATATCACCTGGATTCATCGTACTTGATGAATTTGACAGCGCGCTTGATGAAGAACGAAAATCTAAGGTGTTTGATTTATATGTACATGAATTAAAACGTAAATTAATTATTCTTACTCCGAAGTCTCATGAGGAAGCGTATATTAATCGCTTTAGAAAAGCCTTTATTATCGACCACAATCCTGCGATACCAAAAAGCAAAGTAATTGGTGTGAAAATGAAGTAATGATAGAAAAATAGTATTGAACTGTGCCTCCAATGTATGAATTGGGGGCATTCTTGTTTAAACCCTCTGTTCTTAAGATGTTAAATCTTTTATATTTCTGTTAGAATGATTTTTACATAATTTACAAAAAATATCACACTTGAAATTAAGGGGCGAGCTTGTGAAAAGGTTTTGGATCGATTTATTATTCACGTTATTTTTACCGATGGTTATTTGGAACGTTGGCAAGGACGCTTTAGGCGATTATTATGCGATATTATTATCGACTGTTCCAGGGTTCATTTACGGGGTGACCATTTTTATTCTCTCAAAACGATTTAATTTATTCGGATTTTTTCTTTTGTTCAATTTATTATTAGGTGGCCTCGTGGATATTCTTTCTGGAAACATGGAAAATATGCTCAGAAACCAAATGTACATAAGCATCGGATATGCTCTTATCATCCTGGTGCTGTTACTCATAAAGCGGCCATTGCCATTATATTTTATTGTCGATATTGCGGTGTCGATGGGGTATGACCGCAAAGAGAGCATGGATTTTTTTCGACAATCTGACCTTTATAAATTTGTTCTTTTTATGACAATCATCTCAATTGTTCAAAATACTGCCAGTGGGCTGATAAAGGGCTTCTATCTATACATGGATGGCGCAATAGAGTATACGTTCATATTACTGATGCTGCGTATTTCAAGTGGGATATTTTTCGCAATCAATGGTGTGTTAATCGCTCTTTTAATGAGAAAAGTAAAACAATTTCGTTTGGGAAAAACTGCTCCTTTACATTGAAAATACAACAAAATATATTAGAGATATTGTTTATCATCATTATTTTGTGATCTACTTAACAAAATGAAAAAACTGCTTTTTATTTCATAAAATCAACATCCTTTTTGTTATATTGATAATGTTATTTTACGGTAATAGAAAAAGAGTTTATATGACGATCAAACAAATTCCACATAGGATGAAGAATGAATGATGAAATTTAACGACAGTTTGAAGAAAAAATCAGCTTTTTTCTTGGTAGTTTTGGGCCTTTTAGTTTTCTTTATTGGATGGGGAGTATTTAGGGCATTTTATTTAGATTACCATGAAAAATATGTTGTGAAGTCTGTTGTCAAGCTTTTCGAATACATGGACAATCATTATGAAAATAAGGATGAAGCAATCGAATGGGTATCTCAAACATTGAACATGCATGTACATGAGATTGAAAGTATAGATAGATTTAACACGCATGTCCCGTCTGTTTCAGATGCGGAGCAAATAAAGATATCAGCTAGTGATAGAAAAGAATTGGAACAAGGCAATCATATCGTAAAAAACTATAAAACGAAGGATTTTGGGGTTAATATGTTGACGATTTGTTACCCCGTTATTAAAAACGGTAACATAGACAGTCTCTTGGTTACATATATGCCTGTCAATAATCCGCAGCTGACACCGTTCGGCATGCCGTTGCGGATAGTCTTAATCCTGACGATGGTAGCGTTTGTAACTTTTTATTTCGCTAAGAAATCGTTCGGAAAATCCTACAATCAATTGCAGGACCTCAAAAGGGCTACTAAAGAAGTATCGAAAGGGAATTTTGATGCGAAGCTTTTGAAGAGCAGTAAGGATGAACTTGGGGAAATCTTTGATATTTTTAATGAAATGTCCACTGCCTTAAAGACAGGCCGAGAACGTGTCATTGAAATTGTTGATGATATCTCTCACGAACTCAAAACACCTCTCACGTATATTAAAACCTACAATCAAGCCTTGCTGGATGGGATCATCCAAGATCCGCAAGAGCAGTATAAGAGCTATCTGCTCATTGACCGTGAGACAAACAGACTGCAAAAATTGATCCAAAGGTCACTAGATTTTACGAAGCTGGATGCGAATGTTGTTGATCTTTACAAACAACCTATCGTCTTTGCCCAATTAATAGAAGAGATGATGGTGAAGTTTGAGCCGATTTTTCAAAAACAGCAGATTCAATTTGAGATGGACCTCGATTATGACGTCATCATTGATGGTGATGAAGATAGGCTTGAACAAATCATTCAAAACATCGTTCAAAATGCGATTCGCTATACAAAGGAAAATCCGCGCATTGAAATGAAACTGGAGAAACAAGGAGACAAGTGCATACTATCCATCGCAGATAATGGAATCGGCATCAGCGAGAAGCATCTTGCTGTCATAACCAATCGTTTTGTGCGTGTCAAGAAAGTACGTTCTAGCAAGGAATCCGGAACAGGTATTGGATTGTCCATCGTAGAAAAATTGATGACTTTACACGATGGTGAAGTGAAGATTGAAAGTGAACTTGGTGTCGGTACGACGTTTAAGTTGATTTTTCCTTGTATGGCATTAGATGAATAGATGAAAGAGAGGGGCGTCTCGTGAGACGCCCCTCTTCGTATAGCTTCTGTAATAAATGAACGAAAAAATAAAATTTACTTCATAAATTCAACAAATTTTTTTGCTACTTTGAATTAGATTGTGTACGGATTGAATAGGTTAGAAAGGTGTAAGATTTATGAGAAAGACATCACTATTTATAGCGAATTGTAGGGGAGCTTCTAATTTCAGGGGAAAATCCGCCTTGTTTTTGATTACTATGGGTCTCTTCACATTTTGCCTTGGAGGATGGCTTTATAGAGCGTTCTACTTAGAGTTCCATGAAAACTATATAGAAAAATCTGTGATTGAGCTATTTGAGTACATGGAAGAGGATTTTGAAAATATTGAGGAAGCAATCGAATGGACATCCCGAGCAATAAATATGAGATGTTATTACTTTGAAGATGTAGACGATTTTATCGCCAATGTCCCATCTTATGTGAATCCGGATGATGTGCTTTCTTATAGTGAGCAACAAGAAATAGAAAAGGGTAATTATATCGTGAAAAATCTGAAGACAACAGATTTTCAGATTAATGTTTTGGCATTCTATTATCCGATTGAGGAAAACGGAAAGGTAGAACATCTTTTGGTTACATATCTGCCTGTCAATAATCCGTCTATAAAATCAATATGCATTTCACTAATCGGTGCTTTATTGGCAATGGTTGTAGCCTTAATGACATTCTGGTTCGCTAAGAAGTCATTTGGACGGTCGGACGATCAATTACAAGAAATTAAACAAGCTGCGAAAGAAGTCTCAAGCGGCAATTTTGACATAAAAATAGGGAAGAACAGTAAGGATGAGCTCGGTGAAATTATCGATGTATTTAATCAAATGTCCACAGCTTTAAAAATAAATCAAAAGCGTCTCAAAGAGTTCTTAGAAGATATATCCCATGAAATTAAAACACCGCTGACATACATAAAAACGTATAATCAAGCTTTGCTCGATGGACTAATCCAAGATCCGCAAGAGCAGTACAAAAGCTACAGGCTCATCGATCGCGAAACGAGCAGACTGCAAAAACTTATCCAAGCATTATTGGATTTTACTAAGCTCGATGCAAATGCTATTGAGTTGAACAAACAGCCAATTGTTTTTGCGCAGAGCATTGAAGAAATCATGATGAAATATGAGCCTATTTTTCAACAGCAACAAATTCAGTTTAAGATGCTGTTGGATTATGATGTCGTAATCGAAGGCGATGAAGAAAGAATCGAGCAAATCATTCAAAATATCGTTCAGAATGCCATTCGTTATTCGAAAGAAAATCCTTGTATTGAACTGAAGCTCAGCAGACAAGGAGATGTTTGTACATTGTCAATTTCCGATAACGGAGTTGGTATCAGCAAAGAGCATCTCTCCATCATCACTAATCGGTTTGTACGCGTCAATAAAGTACGCTCGCGTAAAGAATCCGGAACAGGCATCGGCTTGTCGATTGTAGAAAAACTGATGATTCTTCATGGAGGAGAAATGAAGATTGAAAGTGAACTGGGTGTAGGAACAACTGTCAATATGACATTTCCCTGCATTGAAATAGACTAAAAAAGCAGAGGGGCTTCCCCTCCGCTTTTTTTTAGGAAATTATAAAAATAGTATTCATCTGAAACTGACTGCAAATTCATGAGTATGAGCAATACCAAAAGGACCGGTGACGGTTTTTTCTGTGAAAATAAAAAAACTAAACGAAGCAAGTAGCGAAGAAAAGTAAGGAGAAAACAAGTGGATTTCAAAAAATGCCCAATCTTAAGA
>NZ_JACXSI010000032.1 GCF_014712675.1 Peribacillus faecalis
ATTTTGGTTGGCGAACCAAAAATATTTTAGCATCTTCGGAAGAGTTTTTTTAATACAACGCTGTAAGCTTTTTGGAACCCTAGGCCTAGCCTAGGGTTTTCGTTTTTATAAAAGAAGAAGCACAAATGATTTACTTATTGCAAAAAATCACAAATAGCTTAATGAGAGGAGAAAACAATTGAGAAGTCAAAACATATTAGGCACAGAGTCTGTCTCAAAACTATTATTGAAGTATTCCATTCCCGCTATGATCGGTATGATCGTAAATGCACTTTACAATATCGTCGATCGCATGTTTATCGGCCATATTCCTGATGTCGGCCCAATGGCCATTACAGGTGTTGGGGTTACAATGCCGATCATGACTGTTATTATGGCATTTGGTATGTTAGTGGGAATTGGTTCTGCAGCAAGTATGTCCATTAAATTAGGGCAAGGTAAAAAGAAAGAAGCGGAGCAAATTATCGGTAACGCAACAAAGTTATTAGTATTAATCGCAATTGGATTAACCATTATCGGGTTATTGTTTTTAAACCCGTTACTGCGTTCGTTCGGAGCAACTGATCAAACCATTGTCTTTGCTAAAGACTATATTGAAGTTATTATTTATGGTATTATTTTCAATCTTTTTGCCTTTGCTTTCTCACATATGACTCGTGCTGACGGTAATCCTAAGTTAGCTGCAATCGTAATGGTGGCGGGATGTGCAATCAATATCATTTTAGATCCAATTTTTATCTTCGTATTTGATATGGGTATCCAAGGTGCAGCAATTGCAACTGTAATATCTCAGACAATCTCAGCATTATGGTTATTATATTATTTCACAAAAGGATCATCTGCATTAAAAATTTCATTACAAAACACGAAGTTAAACAAACAGATTGTAAAAGCAATCTTCGCAATCGGTATAGCACCTTGTGCCATGCAGTTAGCCTCCAGTTTAGTACAAGTATTTGCAAATAATACATTAATGACGTACGGCGGAGACATGGCAATTGGGGCAATGACTATTATTAACTCAATCGCTTTACTTTTCTTAATGCCAATTTTCGGTATTAATCAAGGTTCTCAGCCAATTATCGGTTTTAACCACGGCGCCAAGCAGTATCAACGCAGCAGAAGAGCACTCCTTTATTCAATAGCTGCCGCAACGGTTATTTTAACAATCGGCGCGACTCTAATTCAATTATTCCCGGCTGCCTTTGTCAGCATCTTCAATAATGATGCGACTCTTACAGAAATCGCAGTAGACGGGATGAAAATATTCTTATTCGCCCTACCTATTCTAAGTATTTCAGTAGTCGGACCAAACTACTTCCAATCCATCGGGAAAGCAAGAATATCATTATTCCTAAGCTTATTGCGCCAAGTACTTCTATTCATTCCTTTATTATTCATCCTGCCTCGCTTCATGGGATTAAAGGGGATTTGGTTTGTAATGCCAATCAGCGATACCATTACAGCTCTAATCACTTTATACTTCCTGCGCCGCGAGATGAAAAGAACAAGAGGTCAGATTCCAAATCCTAAAGCAATGGAAGAATCACTGGCAGGTTGATTATCTTTTAAAAGGCCCGCGCACATTAACGATTGATAATGTGCGCGGGCCAAAAAATATTAAACCATTTTATACATAAGAACATCATCAACATATTCATCATCTGCAAATTTAAATTCGTTAATTTTGCGTCCCTCTTCAATGAACCCCATTTTTTTATACAAAGCTATTGCTCTATGATTATTTGAAAAGACTGCTAAACTTACCTTCTCTATTAAAGGATTTCTCTCTGCCCATTCCAATAAAACTTGAAGCAGTATTTTCCCGATTCCCATTCCCCGATATTCACTTTTGATTAACAAACCAATCGAACCTGTATGTGACAATCGTTTTCTGTTTTCGTACCTTCAAATACAATCAGCCCTACAACTTCTCCATCCTTTTCGGCCACAAAAATCGTTTCGTTTTCGTTTTCTAATATGCTCTGCAGCCATTCTCTCTGTTGCGACAATGTTTTGGTAAATTCGTCCGGGTAAGCAATAAGAAATTGCCCCTCGGCAACAATTGATTTTTGTATATTTAAAGTTGCTTCAGCATCTTCTATTCTCCCTTTTCGAATGGCGAAATTCCCCATACCTTTTAAAACTAACATTTTTTCGCCTCCCTCAATAAACATCATTTTATTTATATTGTAGTACAGAAGTTCAGCGCTAACCAAGATTTCTTGCAATTTCTTCATAACGTTTTGTTGCCAATAAGCTAGGCTCACCTTTTTTACAAAAAGAGAGCTGTGCTAACTTTGGAACTACTCGTTCAACGACAATCTGTCCATCAATCAATTTCTCTTTCAGCGTTTTTAATGCTTCCAGAAATCGTCTATCACTTTTTGCCCTATCATAGAAAGATAAAATGTAAACATATTCAAAAAGATTATAAGTGCGAAACGGATATTCTACCTGCATAAATAACGTACCTATTCCATAGTGACAAGGACCGATTGGCTTTCTAATTTCCCAATGTTCAAGCAAAAACTCGACAGCCCGATAAGTGCTTCCTCTTTGTTAAGATAGTCACTGAAACGAAAAGCATCAAGGATAATCAGTGTAGGATTAGGATTTGAATACTCTGTTTCCGGACCATGACCGAAAAAAACTTATTACACCGCCAGCCGCCGTCCGAATGCTGTGTGTTCAAAAAATGCCGAAACGTTGCTTGCAACCGGTCATCAGAAGCATAGCCCATATGGCAAAGAACACGGGCAGCTGCTGCTGTTTGGCACGGGTAAATCCCACCCTTTGGATATACTTTGAAACGACCATCTTCTTGCCAAGTGCTGAAAATCAAATCTGCAGCATCTAACAAGATTTTCTCGTTCGGGTCCATACCTAATTCCAGCAGATAGAATACGCTTTCAATAGTTGAAAAAGGAGCACCTTTCAATAAGCGTTTATCAGGCGTAGCCCAAAGATCCCCACCGTTATCATATCTATGAAACAAAATTGCTTCAACATCCGAAATGAATCGTTCTTCTATAGTCATCTATTCCGCCTCCGTAAGTAATGATTGTTTAATAAAGAAATTTACTTATCTATTCCCGTTTTTCTGACTACATTTCACATGTCTCTTCAAGACTACCCAATAACTGCAAACGAAGATATTTATCCTTCTTAGATTATTTTTCAATCAAAAAAAATAGGCATTAGCCTTGAAATCTAGCTCAATGCTAATGCCTATCTCTAATGAAATAACTTACTGCAACTGAATACTCACAATCTCATTATTGGTTCCGACCCGCATCGGCATCCCCCATGTGCCTGCCCCTGATGTGACAATGACATGCGGACTGGCGCTATCCTTTTGGTAATGGCCATAGTCAACTTCAAAGACTAAATTAGTAATTAAGCTGCCCGGAAAGATTTGTCCTTTATGTGTGTGACCAGACAGGATTAAATCAACGTTTTTGCCATATTGTTCGAGGTTTGAAGGCGTATGATCCATAACAACAATCGGCAAATCTTTACCTTGCGCAGCGATTGTTTCGGTAAGGTCTTTTCTTTTCAATCCGTCAAAACCGCCGATTGGCGAAGGGTCAACTCTCCCAAACAGAATAATCCGCTCATCAATGACCTCATACTCATCATTCAGAAGATGGATATTACTTTTCTCCAGGAATGTAATCATTTCATTAAACGTTTTTCCGCTGTCATGATTGCCAAGACTACCGTATACGCCATATTTGGTATCAATGCTTTTCAGCAACTCGATAGCCTTGTCAGGATTTTTAATAGAATTATAATCATCATTGAAAATATCTCCCGTAATACATACGAGATCCGGCTTTAGGTCATTAATTTTTTCTACGATTTCTTCCAGCCGTTTTTCAGAATTCACGGCGCCTAGATGCAAATCACTAATCAGAACGATATTCATCCCACCTGATATATTCATTTCAATCTTATAGGATGCATCTTTGATTTGATTAGCGTTATAAATGCCATAACTGACAAAACTGAATGTCAGCAAAACCGCGGCTGAACCCGCATAAAAGCGCATGCTTTGTGAAATCGGTGTAACAATGCCTGCAACTAAAAGCACTAAGTCCGCCAACAGTATGAAAAGGAACAAATAAACGAAAATCCCCATCCAATAGGCGCTTATCCAGCTCAGCACGCCGCTAATAACGGCCGGCAGCGGCATGAACGCTAAAACTAGCGACAAAGCGAACAAACTGTAAACCACAGTGTAGATGATTTCGTTTATGCTTGGAAAAAGCAGCGTCATCCATTGAAACAGTCTTCTTCCTATGTAATAATTCGCTCCCCCGTACACACATACAATTAAAAGAAAGCCGAATATCATGCCAACTTTACTCATCGTCTACCTCAATTTCTTTACATTTATTTCAATTATAATTAAGATTCTCTTTTTCCATCAATAAAAATACTCCGATCAGCAATAATAGACGTACACATCTTTTCCTTCTAACTGTATTTCTTTTTCGACCTGCATACCGATTTTTTCGGCAACCCGCTGAGACGCACTGTTGCCTTTTTGAATTAACGCAATCAATTTCCCAAGCTGAAGCTGATTTTTCCCGAGATTCTTCAACGCTCTTGCCGCTTCCGTCGCAAACCCTCTGCCCCAATATTCTTCTGCAATCCAGTATCCGATTTCGATTTCTTCTTTTCCATCAATCATTTGCGGCACCAACCCGGCGTGGCCAATGCGCTTGTTACTTGCTTTTTCAACAAGAACTTTCAATCCGAAATCAGGTTTGCGGAAATACATCAAATAAATCCGCTCGCGAAATTTTTGAAGTCCTTCTTCGTCCCTCGTTTGTCCGTTGCCTATATAGCGCATAACATTCGGATTGGTGAGCAACATCTCTAGAAAATCAAGATCGTCGTCAGTGTATGGTCGGAATAATAGTCGTTCTGTTTCCATCATGATACTCCTTCTTCAAAGTTCTATAATCGTATACTCGTAATCCATTGCCTTAAAAAATTTATACATATCCTCCATAGCAATGAAAAGCGTTTTCGTGTTGTCATTCGCGTGAAAACTAATCATTCTTTCTGAAAGCATCTCTTGATCTAAGTAGATTTTTATATCGTGATCCGCATTATTCAGTAAACCAAAAATCGAAACAGCTCCGGGATACAAAGCCATTTTTTCCTTTAATCGTTCCGTTGAAGCAAAGCTGACGCGTTTTTCTTGAAGAATCTCTGCAAGCCGTTCCATATCAAGTCGTTTCGCGTCATCCATAATCACTAAATAATAGGCAGTCTTTTTTCGATTGGTGAGAAAAAGCGTTTTCGTGCGCACTCCTTCTTTCCCGACAATATAGCTGTCTGCCTCTTCTGTCGTCATAGCAGGAGGATGCTCGACAACATCATAAGGAATATTCATTTTATTTAACGTATCATATACTTTCTGATATGGCTCCATAAAAAGACCTCCTAATTCGTTTGATTGTGAAAATTTGAACATTTCTACTTAATGTTATTTTATCACATATTAATGAACGAAAAGCCTCTTTTACTTGTTTAGTGCATGTTTATCGTTCCATGAGCGCCAAACCAAGTAACCGGCCTTTCGTTCACTATACTTCCTGACATAATTGATCCGCTTTTCAACGGTATTCTTCCACATTTACAATTAATTCGTCCGACCATCTCAGCAATTCATCCGCTTTTGCCAACTATTCTGCCGAATTTCAAATTAATTCTTCCGCTTTCGCAATTAATTCGTCCGTTCCACCAGCTGCCGACTACAAATCATCTAATAACACAACTTCCCCATTCGAGGCCTTTACAGCCTGAGGACAATCTAATTTTCCGCAAAGATAATAGAGGTCTTCCTCAAAATCATAGACATAGTAAGGTGTTAGAGTCACGAAGTCTTTCAGTTTCTCAAATGCTTCCTCTTTTGTCACCTTTACTTCCTCTGCCTGTTGTAAATCTTTATACATTTCATTAATCAAAAAGTCATTATCCATGTAATTCAGCACTTCATATGTATTCTGGTCAATAAACAGTTTTATTTTCCTATTAAATACGCGTTGATTCTGTCCCTTTGTCTTTAACGTCGCATGAAGATAGCCCTTATCTCGGTACAGTGTACTCACTACCCATTTCCCTGAATCGTCACTATATTCTTGGCTTAAAAACTTTTGTATAGAAATGATACACTGTTGAATGTCTTCCTCTGTAATAGGCTGCAAATCCGGATGCGGTTCACAACGCAATGCTTGTTCCAGCGAGACATCATCCTCAATGAGTGAAATTATTGTCCCATGAAACGGTTCTTCCGCTCGGCAATCCCACTCCATCCCTTGATCCAGATGCAAACAAGTTCTCTCATCTACAATAAATTGATAAGGCAAAGTAGAAAGGCCGTCATTTCTAACATAAATCTCTTCTATCGCAAAAGCAGGAACGAGCTGCTTCTGTTCCTCGCTCGGAAATTCAACCAGCTTCAATTGTTCCTTTGCAAGCTCTTGCAATTGGTCCAGTGAAAGCTTAAATGTCTCTTGTTTGATCAGTTCTTTAGAAGGGAAATGTCCATAAACAGAAAAGAAAGTAAGTCTTCCTTCTTCATCCAATCTAAAATCGATAGAACCTGATGGAGAAACTTTCACTCCATCTATACAATCGTTAAATTGAAACTCTCTATCTTCTTCCTTGCGCAGTAAAAACTGCTCTCCATAGCGCAAATCCGTTTCCCGCTCAATCCATTTAATGATTTCGTTCTTGTTGTCTACATCAAACTTCAAACTATTAACAAATGAAATCCCCCCGCCGAAGACGATGCTTTTCACCTTTCTTGTCTGCATATCCAGCTCAATATAAGCCGATCCATCCGGGTTCTCCTCTTCATTATCCCAATCCTTCGCAGAGTTCGGAAACCACTCCATGTTTAAGGAATAAACTGTTTCCTTGAAAATCGTTATATTGCGATGGATGCTAAACGTATGTAAAACATAATTGTACAAGCCGTATTTTTCTCTTGTGAAATCTACTAACTCTTTTATTCTCTTATCCATAAAAATCCCCCTCCGAGAAATTTCCATCCTTGTCATTATTATACTGTATAATTAAAGGAAAAGTTTCTCAGGAGCACATTTATGGAAAAGTTTGCGATTGTTTAATTTAGTTATGCTTGCATTTGCTTATTATCAATTATTTATGCGCAAATCAACTTTGCCTGAAAAAATCGTCTTATCTTTGCTTATGCTTGTGGTGGTGATTGGGAACGGGACTGTACTCTACCAAACTGATATATCATTATCGGAGCTAATTAAAGGAGAGCGAAAATAAAATTTATTTTCGTCTCATAACCCCATGCGCTCTACAATAAATGCCTCCAGTTCACTAATTCTTTTCTTAATTTGATTCTCTTTCGCCAAGAAATAAAAGTTACGCGTATATCTCGCCGATAAAGGCACCCAATTCACCCCTGCCGGTACGGCTTGTTTAGAAAGAACGGTTTTCCCGATTCCAGCCTTCAAAAACGCGGCAATCATTTCATTATTATTCAAGTAAATCTTCATAGGCTTCAAATTCATTTCTTTCAAATACATGTCCGAATAAAATTGTGTCCCTGAATCTTCTTCCCTGCTCAGCCAATAAGGAGAATGGCTATCCCCTGCCAAAACGAGTTCCTCGACATAAACTAGACTGCGTTTTAAACCTTCTGTATCGACAAATTTTTCAATCAGCCCTAAATCCGCTTTATTTTGTTTCAGCTGCGTCACAACTTCCTCTGAATTCATCAATTGAATGGAAAAATCAATGTCCGGAAAGTTTTCGAGGAAAGCCGCCATCCTCTCAGGGAGGTAATGAATCCCGCACGTATTCGAACAGGCAATTCGGCATTTCGTCCGGATTTCCTGGCTATTCAGCGTTTCCACTGTATCTTCCCAGTTATCCAAAATCGTCAGCGCCCGCTTATAAAGAAAGTCAGCATCCTTCGTTGGGACAATCTCATGTCTTCCTTTTCTCACAAACAAGGTGACATTCAATTTTTTCTCCAAGTTCGATATTTGTGTTGAAATAGTTGGCTGTGAGAGAAAGAGAATTTCTGCTGCCTTCGTGAAATTTTTCAGTTCATATACGGTCACAAACACTTTCAAACTTTGAAACAAGAAGCAACACTCCATTTAATTATTGGATTTCTTAATAATTGATATTAAAAACATCAATTTTACAAATATTATAGACCGCCATACAATGAGAATACAAGAGAAGGAACAGAATAGTGCGCCCATTCTTTTTTTCGCTAAAATCACCGGAGGAATCATACATGAAAAACTTTCTTAAAATTATACCAATACCCATTTGCGGATTAATTTTAGCACTTGTTTCGTTAGGGAATCTTCTAAAAATCGGTGGACTGACAATATTCGGAAATACAGTCGGATTGATTGGAATCGCATTAATGTGCTTAGTGATATTTAAGATCATTTTCACTTTCAAACATACACTTTTACATATGAAAAATCATATCGTGGCCTCCGTTGCCCCGACATTTACGATGGCACTTATGGTTATTTGCACGTATTTTCTTGAATTTGAATTGATCCAGCCACATCTATCATACATCTGGCTAGGTATTGTTTTCTTACAGTTTGTCTTGATGTTTTATTTCACATACTTTTTCTTATTGAAAAAACAAGTCAAGATACACCACGTTTACCCAAGTTGGTTTATAACTTTCGTAGGAATTGGCGTCATCTCAATTACATCAAGCAATTTTTATCCTGAATTCGGACGCTTGATCTTCTGGGTAGCATTTTCTTCGTATTTGGTATTGCTGCCAATCATCGTGTATCGTGTCGTTCACGTAAAAAATATGGAGGAGTCTACCCTGCCTTTGATTACCATTATTGCGGCACCAGGGTCACTTTGCTTAACTGGCTATTTAAATGCGTTTGACAATGAAAATATTTTTCTGCTTACATTTCTCGTCATTGTATCTCAAGCGCTTTACTTCGCCATTTTAACGCAGCTGCCGAAATTGCTGGCGATTGATTTTTATCCGAGCTATGCAGCATTTACCTTTCCATTGGTGATTTCAGCGATGGCATTGACCACGACAGCCCACTTTTATATTGAACGAGGATACACGGCTTCATTACTGCATTGGATATCCATTGCGGAATCAGTTTTGGCATTTATCATCGTCTTTTATGTATTGTTTAAGTATATCCATTATTTAATGAAGCAACATGCGGAGGCCCGCTTGTAAACACCAAAGGGGTGGTCTGGAGTGAATTTACTTCTGACCGCCCTTTTTTCTGGCTTCCTGAATACGCTTTGCTTTCAAACTACCATTTTTCTGAATATATTTTTTTCGACAACAATTCTATGGTATTGTAAAAATGTCCATTTTATGTAAAATAATTAGAGATACACTATAGCGCAAGTTACCGGACTTAGGTTTCATTAATATCCAATTTGAGATATAGGCATAGCATGTAGAATATAATATTTAATGTACAATTCTTACTCCATGATCAAGGTATCATTTTTGAAGCAAAGGGAGGAATGTATATTGAAAAAACTGACTCAATTATTATTTCTAATTGTCATAGGCAGTTTATTCGCCGCTTGCAGCGCAGAAGATGATAAAATCATCAATCACGATGAAGACATTTATGTTACTTTTAGAGGAACAATCGATAAAATACTTAATGAGGATAGGGCTATTGTTCTTTGGGAAAAAAACGGGAGAACAAGTAGAATATTTGTTGATCTTTCGGTAAATAGTTCCGTAACCTTTCAAGTTGGAGATGAAGTAATCGTTGGTTATGATGGTATAGTCAAGGAGTCCAATCCAGGCCAAATTAACACGCTTTCTGTTGAATTAGCTGAATAGGCCTTCGCTCAATCACGGAGACAGCAAAATAGCTGTCTTTTTTTACTGTTATCATTTCTTGTTGACTCCTTGGTGACTAAAGGGTTATTTTTAAAATTAAAGACATACAGCTGTGAAGGAGAAAGAGAAATGTATGGCACTATCTTTAATGTAGCAATGATTATAGGCGGCTGCATCATCGGAAGCATTTTTAAAAAAGGACTTAAAGACGAGTACCATCAAATGCTGATGAATGCGATGGGGCTTGCGGCGATGGCATTAGGAATCAATGCAATTGTGCAGCATCTGCCTAAGAGCGAATATCCGGTATTGTTCATCGTCAGCTTGGCGCTTGGCGGATTGATCGGGCAATTTTTCAATTTGGATGCGCGCTTTAACGCTTTAGTGAATAGATATTCAAACGGCAATTTAGCGGAAGGTTTGTCAACTGCGATCCTTTTATTTTGTATTGGCACGCTATCAATTTTAGGTCCGATTGAAGCCGCATTGAACGGCAATTATACATATTTAATGGCGAATGGCATGCTTGATGGGATTACATCAATTGTTTTAGCATCGACTTTTGGATTCGGTATTGCTTTTGCTGCGATTGTTTTATTTATTTGGCAAGGGTCCATCTATTTGATGGCCACTCTAGTCGAAAGCTCCATCAGCACAGCGCTGCTGAATGAGGCGAGCATTGTCGGCGGCATTTTGATATTAGCGTCCGGATTTGGCATTTTAGGCATCAAGAAATTTAACACGCTCAATATGCTGCCAGCTTTGGCAGTTCCGCCTGTTGTATTTTTGTTTATGTATTACTTTTGAAATAAATAAGATACGAAGCGAGTCAAAATATCCTCTCTTACATATTGAAGTGACTAATCATCCCAGAAAAAAACAAGCGAGGAAACTTTTTTAGTGAACTCTTTTACAGAACTTTATGTTATTATAGCAATATTGGTCTTTAATAAAGAAGAACTGCATCTTCAAACGATTTTCTTAAATATTAAGATTGCATAAGCTATCTTAATTTAATAATACTTTAAGAAGGATTGTTATCTTCTAAACCTGTGCAAAAAGAAAGTTGTGTTAAGAATGAATAAACTTATTAAATTTTGTATAGTCGGCATGGGAAATACACTATTGACTTTTCTTGTATTTTACTTGTTATTGACTATTGGAATGAATTATCTTGCGGCTAATATTATCGGCTATACAGTCGGTGTAGCAAACAGTTATTATTGGAACAAAAGCTGGGTATTCGAAGCAAAATCAAATTATAAACATTTTTTACGTTTCATCGCTGTCAATATTTTGACGCTTTTAATAAATACAGGCAGCTTATTTATATTTGTCCACTCGTTCGGTTTAAATGAAATAATCGCACAAATCATTGCAACAGGCATAGGAATGGTGGTTAACTTCATTTTAAACAAAATTTGGACTTTTAATAGCACTATAGCATGAGGAGATTAAATGATGATTAAAGAAAAAATTTCTGTAGTTGTCCCAATGTATTTCGAAGAAGAAGTTGCTGAAGAATGCTATAACCGGCTAAAATCAGTCATGTTGGAAAACAATATTGATTATGAATTTGTGTTTGTTAATGACGGCAGTACAGATAGAACATTGCCTATCCTGCAAAGTTTTGCTGCCATTGATCCAGCAGTAAAAATCATTAATTTCGCTCGTAATTTCGGTCATCAAACAGCTGTAACTGCTGGGATCGATTACGCAACCGGAGACGCAATCGTCATTATCGATGCGGATTTGCAAGACCCCCCGGAAATCATTCCTGAGCTAATCGCAAAATGGAAAGAAGGCTATGATGTAGTCTATGCGAAAAGAAAGAAAAGAGTTGGCGAAACAAAATTCAAGCTGTTAACGGCTAAATATTTTTACAAAACTTTAAACTATTTATCCGATATCGATATCCCAAAAGATACGGGAGATTTCCGGATTATTGATGCAAAAGTGGCCGATGTCTTTAGACAAATGCCTGAGCGAAACCGATTTGTACGCGGTATGTTCTCATGGATTGGATTCAATCAAACGTTTATAGAATATGAACGGGATGAACGTTTTGCTGGAGAAACAAAATACCCGTTAAAGAAAATGATTAAATTTGCTTCTGACGGAATTATCGCCTTTTCATCAAAACCATTAAAGCTTGTGCTCTTATTAGGTTCTGTGTCAGTGTTTATTTCTTTTGCTCTTCTTATTTATGCGTTATTTGTAAAAATTTTCGGTTTTGATGTAGCAAGCGGTTGGACATCGATTATCGTTGCTATTACTTTCTTCAGCGGCATCCAAATGATCAGCCTTGGCATTGTCGGTCAATATATCGCCCGCATATATGACGAAAGCAAAAACAGACCAATCTATGTCGTGAGCACAACGATGAATGTTGAGAAAAAAGAAGCAGTCGCTAAACTAGGTTAATTATAGGTTTGACTTCATAAAGAATAAAAACGTCAGCAAATTAAATTTAACGGGTTTACTTGTGAGGTGCAAACAGATAAATCTCATATAATATTTTTCACTAAAACACAATGCTAATCACTATTAAATTCACAGTATAATTCACGTAAAAAGGACCAACTTTACTAAGTCGGTCCTTTTTATCAATCAGTATTGTCTTATATAGCTAACCAGCTAATAGCTTGTCAATATCTTTCTCTTAAACAATAAATTTTATATGCTATACTGTTTTTAGACATACCAAATAACCCTCCAGATATCTTATGGAAGGTTTTTCTTTATATGGTTAAAAAGTCTTTCTAAGATACATCTAGGAAATGTTCTTTCCTTTTTAATAAAGCATAAATCCAGTGAAGAAGCTTATTAATACAAGCAACAATTGCTACTTTAGAAGGCTTTCCTTCTGAGCGTTTCTTGTCGTAGAATTCCTTGAGCTTTTTATTTCTGGAACTCCTTATTCCACATAAAACAGCTAAATACAAGCTGTGCCTTAGCCTGCTGGAACCTCGCTTGGTTATACGATTCGTCGTCGCTGTAAACTTGCCAGATGAATGGACACTAGGGTCAATTCCAGCGAAGGCAACTAATTTCTTAGGGTGATTAAACCGATCAATCTCACCGATTTCGGAAACAATCGTGGCAGCGATTTTTTCTCCGATTCCAGGGATGGTTTGGATAATCTTATATTCTTCTATTTCATTTGCCAGGGATATCATTTGGCTCTCTAATTCCGAAAGATGTCCCTGATAATGAAATAGGATGTCTATATACATACTAAGATTAATGAGATGGCTTTGATACATTACCTGTTGAAAGGGTTTTGAGAAGCTGATTGTATCAATTTCCTTGCCTTTTCTTTAGCCCACTGAACAGAGCGAGTCGGGCAATAACCTTTTATTCGTTCTGCCAAAGCCTCTTCATCCGTCTCTAGAACCTTCTCCGAAGTAGGATATTCTTTTAATATCATTAAAGATACTTTCGAAAAAAGATCTCCAAAAACCTTTCTGTATTCAGGGAAAATCTGATCTAAAATCGTGTGAAATTGCATTTTTGCTTCCACATACATATTGGTGATTATCTCTTGTTGTCTAGATAGATTTCGTAGATTCAGAAGATGGATTCCTCTCCTCTTATAAGGCTCAAAATCCTCTTTGTAGTAGAGAACACACAATTGATACGCATCAAAAGCATCTGTTTTTACCTTTCTTAAACTTGATTTCTTTGCTTGATGGGAAATGATTGGATTCAATAAAATAAACAGTATTTCATTCTCTTCTAAGCATTGAATAATGGGAGTATGATAATGCCCCGTAGACTCCAATATGACCACTGGCATCTGGCCTGTCAGAGATTTAAGTTCCCCTAAGAAATGAATAAAATGATCTAATTCTTCACGATTATGCTTGATTGAAAAACTCTTTCCATAAGGCTTTCCTTTATCTAAAAAAGCCTGTACTTCACTTACTTCTTTAGCTACGTCTATACCCACAACTGGGTTCATTCTTTCTCCTCCTCTTGCATATTCACCAGTAACCCCTATTTCCTCCAAGTAGTGTTATAGCTTCGCTTGTTATACGAGATCAAAGTCCCAACCAGCCTCAAACATATTTCTACTAGTAGGGGGTGAACAGTTTAGTTGACGGGATCAATGTCCCACGCCCCCGTACGTTCTACCCTGGCTACTGATAGATTAAATTGAAATAAAAAAAGTTCAACCAGAAAGTTCTGGCTGAACTATATAATACGAACGCCCCTGATAGTTTAAGTACATCTTTTCACAATTTATAGTGCAAACTCAATCTCAAGATTATATGTTATATTATAGATATTATGTATTTAATTGGGAGATAAATATGCAAAACTTTCTTAGAGTAGGATTAGTCATTGGTTATATTTCGCTTATTTTACTAAGTAAAACTGAACTAATTCTTCAGTATAAAGAAGGGATTATTGAAAAGCGAGAAGAAAGAGTATGGTCAGTTTTTAACGATGCAATTGATAAGTTTCGCTTTTATAGCGTCTCAAGTGGTGGTTATACTGAATTTAGTAACGGGAAAATAATAGATGAAACGTCAGAAATTTTTATTGTGATAGAACCAGATACAAGTGAAAAAGAAATACTAACCTACTTGGAAAGAAATATATCTAAATCTGATTTAAAACATTACAATATTCATATTGAACACAAGTGAAGAAAACCAGGAAGGTCAAAATACTTCATTATAATTATCTAAATATTTAAAACTATTATGTTAAAAGGGGCTTATCTACACTCTTAGCTGCATAACAAAAAAGAGATGATCATCAGCTCATAGTATTGAAGTAATGCCCCTAATAGTTTAGATACAATATTTCACAAGTTATTTCCATATCTCATCTAATTTATCGGAATAGAAAAAAATTGCTTTTTTATAACTCAGTATTTCAGAGTCTGTTGTGGTATCTATCAAGAGTTTTAATAAAATCTCCATCGCTTTATTATTCTCATTTAGATTATATAAGGTCATTGAATAAAATGCTTGAATTGCTTTATTGTTGGGGAAAAATTCGATACCCTTTAGGAATATACTTTTTGACTTTTCATATTCTCCTAATGTTCTATACGTACTCCCAAGCCCTAATATTGCTCCTTCTAAATCTTTTCCAGATAACCCTTGTTTAATAGCCTCTTCATAGTAGGGAACTGCTTTTGATTCTTCTCCTAAAACATCAAAACTCCAAGCACATTGATAGTTAACAAATGCATCATCAGGATATTCCTCTACCAAATTTAGTAGTATTTGATTTGATTCTTTCTTTTTATCCTCTTTTCTTAATTCAATTGCTCTTACAAGCTGTTCTTCTTTCAATCGTAATAACCCCTTTTTAATTATTATTTAAAGACACATTCAACACCCCGTTATGAAAATCCTTCTTCTGCTAACCTGCCCTTTTCTACAATAAGCAATTCAACATAAAAAGACATTAATCCTTCTTGGATCAATGCCCTGTTAGTTGAAGAATATTTATTAGAATTTAGAAACTTTCAAGCTCATTTTTTTAGTATTAAGGCTAATTTCACCACCAATTGGTAATGTCATCATAGGCTGTGTATGTCCAAAATCTAAATCATAAAGTACAGGTATATGTTTTAGTTGTGGATGCTTATCCAATATAAATTGAAGTTGTTCTTCCGTTACATTCGAAGATTTTTGAAAACGTCCAATGACTAACCCTTTAATAGTTCCTGCAACTTGTAATAACGAAGTTAAATCACGTGCAAATGTTTCAGGTATGGTCAGCTCATCATCTTCAATAAATAAAATACAATTTTCTAAATTAGGCATATATGGTGTTCCTTGTAACAAATTTAGTGTACATAAATTCCCGCCTAATAGTGTTCCTGTCGCTTGCCCATCAGAATATACTTTCCACTCTGTCGGTTCGAGATGGCGATTCTCTTGATCTAAAAACCATAAATCATCACTCCATTGTTCAGACGGTTGTATTTGATATTCCTCCTCATTCATCAAACACTTTTTAAAAAACTCCGTTTGGTAATCTTGTAAATGATTCATTTGAAAACTTGAAAAATGAGGTCCTGAATACGTTATAAATCCACATTTTTTCGTAATCGCTGTTGCCAATGCCGTAATATCACTAAAGCCGCATAAAATTTTCGGATTCGCTTTTATTAACTCATAATCCAAGTAAGGTAATAATTCGTTACAATTAAAACCACCAATTACAGTTAATATACCTTTCACGTTTGAATCTGCAAATGCGTTATGCAAGTCTTCTACACGTTGGGAAATCGGAGAAGACTTTTGCATATCACATTCTTTTATATTTTCCCCAAATGTAACTTTTAAGCCTAGCTCTTCGAGACGTTTTTTCGCTAATAGTACCCCATCATCTGAAAGTATTTTTAAACTTCGACTCGGTGCAATAATACGTACCTCATCACCTTTATTTAATTTTGCAGGACTTATCATCTAGCTCTACCCCTTTGCATCTTTTTGTTCTTTATTCTATAAATTCTTCTCTGTATTAAAAAATCCTTCTTCCGCTAAACTGCTCCTGTTTGTTCATTAACTAATTAAATAATTTGAAGGCACCAAACCCCATAGCATATCCTCCGCCAATACCCATAACCACGCCCAAAATTGTCCATTGTGAAATGTAAATTCCAAACATAAATGACAATAACCCTAAAATTCCTACTAGCACCATTTTTTTATTCATTGCATCCCCTCCCATTATCTCGCATATTTTCTCACACGATATCATTATCCAAATTACAACATCTCTTCTTCAACTAATCTGCTTCTTTACTTCAATAAGAAGTTCAACAGGGAATTTTTCACAAACAACCTATTACTGAATTGTAATCTTACACTGTTTGGCATACACGAGACTAATCAACTATATACAATAACTTTTCATAGAATATATTTTTGATAACTCCTTTAATTTATCTACAATTTCTTGCTCATAATCGTCTTCAAGCTTTATTTGCTCTTTTGCAAACAGTGCTAATTCTGCGTGATAGCCAATCATAACTGTATGAAACGCATTCCTAAACATTAAAATGTCGTTTGCGTCATTACCAAAAGCTATGTATCTGCCTTGTGGTATTTCTAAGTTTTTAATTGCACTCCATTTATTAATGCCTTTTGGACTTATGTCTATAATATTTTCATTACTATGTTTATTTATAAAAACACCCAATTCTTTAAGTTTACATAACAATTTTTCATCATTATTTGAAGACAGAAAAAGAATTTTCACAATAGAAGTTAAATGCTTTATATCAACTAAATTTGCTAAATTTGAAGGATCTACATTATTTAAAATAGGATGATTGTCAGGTCCAGTATAAGCATAATTCCATTCCCCATCAATTAAATAGGTAGCTTCGAATTCCTCAATTATCTGCATAATTGCTTCAATTTCCCTGTTTGAAAAAGGATTAGAATTAACTATTTCATCCCCTTTAGATATCAGTGAACCATTACCACCAATCAATGTTTTATTATGAAACCTTTTATTTATCACAGGTAACATATCACGGATAGGTCTAGCCGATGCAAATATAACTTCGTGTCCTTCTTCAGTTAGATCATCTAATGCACCTAAAATTTTATCGGATATAGGCTGTCCCTTAAAGCAAATCGTGCCATCTAAATCAAATACAAAATTCATACAGCAGTCCCCTTTGTGGTGTTTTTTTCTTCCGTTTCATTTTATTACTAAGGGTAGAACGTTTCAAATATTGAGATTAAACTAAACTGCTCCGTTAGTTGAAGAACAGAATTTTCACAATCTTATATTAATTTTAACATAAAATTCCACATAACCTTCAATAAAAAATCATCCTCTTTGAAATAGGATGATTTCCATTAGCTTATTTAAAGTATAGAATATCGTTTAAAGTAAATTGCTTATCCGATAAGCCTAGCTTCTGTGCTGGTGTTAACTTTTTCTTTTTAGATACTTTAGTAGCTAAACAAAAGTTGTAATACGTTCTTAAAATGGTTAACGCCATTTGAGCATATTTAGGGTTGAAATTCGCATAGATATAACTTTTACCCTTACCTCTCGCCGTTACTAGAGGTCTTTCCAAAATGGATAACCGCCTTCTAATTTGTTGCATAAAATTATTCGTCGAGCGGTCACTAACTTTTAAAATCATATTGGCAATGTATTCATCATCGAAGTTACTTAAATCCGTTGTGCAATCGACAGAGAAATACCCTTTATCAGTCGGCGGAAGGGGGTGCTCAATCGGATTTTTCGCCCAAACTTTATAGGTTAAGGAACCTTCGGACAACTCCTTATGAAAAGAATGCTCCTTCAATTCCATCGCCAATTTAATTGAAGCTATTTTCCATATTGACATTTCTTCAATCCCATTCCATTCAGCCCAATCTTTAAGAAGCTTTCTCGCTTGTATATGCTCTTGATATGCTTCTGGGAGGTCCTTGTCACGGTCAACTTTTGCAAGAAAGTGGAGAGCCTTATTCGAACTAAACTCCTCGTTAAACACCCGATAGAAGGCGTTCATAATCGTTTCGTCCTCATCCGAAACAAAACGCCACTTTTGACTTTGTAGAGTTTGCTTGAGTAACCAAAGGTGGGCGGTCACTGTATAGCCTGATTTAACGTGAAGCCCATCAATATAGTTCTTTCTTCGCATAAACTCATTAAGATAAAAATGATATTCATCCGTGTTTTGAGTATCATTTTTCGTTGGTGGCTGCGGCGAATGAGAAAACCTCAAACGAGCATTCTTTTTTGAGAATTCGTGCAGATGGTCTTCTCGGTAGTACAGTGTATCTTCATCAACACTCTTTAAACTAACATCCCAATCATAAGCGATATCTGAACGAAAAATGTACCCCGTATCAATATCTCCCGTTACGATGATATGAGTTTGAAGTTGTTTATCCTCAAGGTTATCATATCGAAATCCCCCGTGTCCCTTTTGTCTTACGTTGTTCAAATAATATAAGAGCTTATCTGTGTTTAGCCAAAGGGAGTCAAATTGCATAGACTTTAGTGGTTTTTGTTCGTGGCGTTCAAGAAACTCAAGACACCTTCTGTAAAGCCATTCTAACTTGCGATAATAGGTTAGAGGCGATATATCAAGAGCTTCGCAAGTCCGAGTAACAGGCGTGCGATTGATAAGCATTTTGGCGAATTGAGGCATTATTTCATTTCTCTTTTGGTTGAAAGTGAAGGACTCCGTTCGAGTGGGCAATACATTAGTCATCTTCTTACAGGATTTACATTGCCATTTTTGAGAGCCACCGCTGCTTTTCCCTCGTCGATAGAATTCTTTAGAATTATCAAAAGGATTTGCTTTATCGTTAGAACAGCCATCTTTGTGGAAGGAATATTCAGGTTCAATATCCTCGACCCTATCTAGCATTGCTAGGCGTTTAATTTCTTCGGCAACAGACCAGTTAGATAAAGGTGTGACGGTACAGTTGTGAGATTTTGTTTGCTCGGTAGGGTCTGGATTGCATACAATCGTATCATCTTTGTCTTTCCCTCTACTACTTAACTTATAGCGACCTGGCTTGCTTTTAATCTCTTCAAACTTCTTTTGAGGCAATCCGAACCAAGAACAATAAGGGTTTGTACAATAGTTAAACTGTAAAGTGTTGATTTCACCATTAAAAGTAAACTCAATCGGGTCAAACAGTTTATTGTATTTTCTTGCAAAACGTCTCGGATTGAGAAGAGGGTAATCTAACTGCCTGTCCAACAATTCTTCAGAAGAAAGAGGTTCCTTAACAACAACAATATCATCAGTTGGTTGAGCCAATCGTTTTAATTTAGCCAATGCCTTCTTCCTTTACATTTCGTATTTGACTGAGAATGCGTTTGTTGAAACGCTTGGACTCAATCCATTCAATGAAATCCTTATCATCAATGATGTTTTTGAGAAATTCATCAACCACTTCCTCTTCAGTAAACTCCAAGTATTCCGCATAATATTTCACAATATATCGAGTTTGTTCAGAAATTTTCCAATCGACAGACTCACTGTTTTTATTTTTCGGTTTCAAAAATTTCATTTGCTTTTTCCTCCATACAATTCACCATATAAATCACATACAAATTCACAGACCCTACAATAATTATTTCCATCTATGCGATTTATTATGCGTTTCGATATGTGAAAAATCAAATAAAGTGCAATAAACCTTAATTTAACAACAAAAAACGCACGGTGATTTCATATGTGAAATACTGTGCGTTTTGACTTGATATTTACTTGTTTGCACCTCTGAAGTAAACCCGTTAAAATTAAATTGCTGACGTTTTTTATTCCTCTAGGGAAACACATTATAGCCTAATCCTTAACAATTGATTTATTCGTCAATTTGCCTGAAAATTAAGTCATAAATATTTAAAGGAGATAACAAATGATTATTCGGGAAATGAAAAAAGAAGATAATGCAAAAGTGAAGGAAATCATCCAAAATTCGTTAAAGTCTCTTGGTTTAGATATTCCCGGGACGGCTTATTTCGATCCGCAGCTGAACGACTTGCATCAGTATTATTCGAGCTTAGAGCATGCTAACTACTGGGTGGCAGAAATCAACGGTGAAGTGGTCGGCGGAATGGGGATTGCGCCATTTAACGGGCACGACGAAGTATGCGAATTGCAAAAGCTGTACTTAAGTCCAAAAGCACAAGGTTTAGGCCTTTCTAAGAAGCTGATGGATGTCGGTTTATCATTTGCCGCTGAACATTATAAGGAATGCTATTTAGAAACTATGCACGAATTAAAAACGGCTTGTATCTTATACGAAAAATACGGTTTTATACTACTCCCGGAACCTTTGCCTGGCTCTGAGCACTCGACGATGGATGCTTGGTATATTAAAAGTTTGGGTTAGCTGTCATTTTCTTATGCATAAAACAAAATCAAGCAGGTCATAATAAAATCAGGACGGAAGCTTTCATTCTTCTTGGTATAGTTACCGTGTATCCCCCGATGCATTAAGATTATGTCAACAGCCTGGAACCTTCTTGCTCCGAGAAAAAGGTATGCGCTCTATGCACATACCTTTTTCGCCTGTCTTATAATAACCGCCCGTCAACACAACAGTTTCCTAAGAATCTTACTTATCTTTCTCCATATATTCTTTTATCTTACGTTCTTCCCTTTTCCGAATATGCCTGACGAGAAAGTTGTCAACCCGTGTATAGCAACATTCGAATTTTACCATTTATTTACACAAATATAATTTAATTTCAGTATAAAGATTTATATTAAACAAAAAACGCCAGCAAAACAGCTGACGTTTTATCCAGTTATAAATTAGTCGCTATCTCCCCGATTTGTTTCGAAGAATAGACGTGTACACCCTTTACATTTTCTTGCGCAATCCGGTTCATCGCTAACGCTACCGTTTTCCCCTCAATGGCAATACCGCTTGAAATCGGGATTTTTTTGAATTTTTCAATTTTCCGGACAACTTTATTTGCTAACCCTTCCATCTTTCTATGCTCTTCGCGATCACCCAGTAGCAAGGACGGATGGAATATCGATAACGTCTCATACGAGAGGCTTTTCAATTGCTCCTCGAGTTCTCCTTTTATGCGCGAATAAGCAAAAGGCGATTTCGTATTGGCGCCCCCAGCACTTACAACAAGATAATGTGTAGCTCCCTTTTCCTTCGCTAACCGAGCTACCTTCACCGGATATTCGACATCTACTTTTCTCATCGCACTTCTCGAACCGGCTTTCTTAATCGTGGTCCCTAAGCAGCAAAACACATCGTCTGCTTCAAAAAACTCTTCGGCCGCTTGTAAGTGTTCAAAATCGACTACATATTCAGCAAGTTTCGGATGTTGTGTATGTACCGGCCTTCTCACAAGCGCATAAACCTTCTCATATGCGGCATCTTCTAGTAAAAGACGCCGCAACTCTTTTCCTATTAAACCAGTTGAACCAATAATGAGTGCTTTTTTCTTTTGCAATAATGTCGCTCCTTTCAAAAAGTGAGTTACTTTATATATGTCTCACTATTTTACCAAGCACTCGTGGCAATTACATTACATTTTCTTAACATCCGAACGCTCGACCAGCCTCTTCTTTTACTTTGCTTCCACGTTCTCCGGAATCGGTCTACTTAAGTAATTAACTTTATGTGAACAATTTTCCGATAAATAAAAAGCGTTCTTCAGCATGAGGAATCGCTAAAAGATTTTTAAGTTCAGCAACATTACTACTCCGCCCATTAACATAAAAATGAACGGTGTGAGAGCATGTATGAGGGGATCCTTCAACTTCAAATGGGTAAAAATTGCGCCAATCATAGTCGCGACAATTAATGCACTTCCCCATATCGCTAACTGCGATTTCCAAATGCCGAGCGTGACGAATGCGGCTGCCATAATTTCCACCAGACCTGTAAAAATCCTGAAAGCTGCAGGATAACGATAACGTTCGAACTCAACTACCATTTGCTTAGTAAACTTCGCAATACCAATAAACAAAAAACTAATGCCCAACATCGCTTGCAGAACAATTGATAGTAACCATAAATTCATGTACGCTTTCGCTCCTTTCTGTGGTGGTGCATCTCCTCCCTTCATCAATATGCAATTCTTTTCTTCCAATGCGTGCAGCTACATTCTAATCTATGTTACTGCGCATAAATTCAACTGTATGTTCTGCAATCGGCACAGCTATCGGTCCATTAAAACCGTGATGTCCCCCTGGAATAATTTGAAGTTCAGCTGACTTGTATATTTCTTTCGCCTGTTTGGCATACTTCAAGTCGACAAGTTCATCTTGATCGCCATGGACAATCAACACGTTGTTCGGATAAGCAGCACTTTCTCTATAGGCATAAACAGTAGCACCGTCATCTATGTATCGTCCCTCGAATTGCGCGGCAAACGGAGGTAACGTTTTACCTTTCCAATTCCGGCAAACCTCGGGAATCATAAAAGCCGGATAATACAAAATCAAACTTCGAATATCGTCTGGTCGCTTTGCAGCTACCAGTGCCGATACTAAGCCACCCTGACTTTCACCGAGCAAGAAAAGATGATCTATATCAACAACATCTACTGTTTTCACAAAATCAATGGCGGCATTTAAGTCAGCCATTTCAGTCAGTACAGACATCCCTTCCATTGTCCCGTCACTTTTACTGTTGGGACCGCCGCCGCAAAAATCAAACACATAGCAAGCAAAACCAGCCTGAGCGAAATAATCAGCGAAATATGATAAAGACCAGTGACTGGCACTATACCCGTGAGCCAAAATCACAGTCGGGTATTTCGTATTGCCGGCATCCGGCACATACATTTGTCCGTAAATATGTTTGCCATCACGTTCAAACGGCATTTCAGCAATGCTGTAGCCATGCTTTTTTTCTATTGTTTTCATTTTTTTGCACCCTTTCTAACAAAAACCGTCACCGGTCCTTTTTCATTTTTGATATCGCTCCTTGTTACTCCTTCAATGAAAAAGGAGACATGCGGGAACCGAAAAGCGTGAACGGCCCGCAAGTCAGGAACAGCGACTAGGGACGCTACGTCCGCATATCTTCGTCGCTGTGACTCTCATCGTGAGAGCCTCTCCCAAGAAACCAAAAGCGGGTTTCTTGGGAGAGGTGGGAAAAAGGAACATCGGCTAAAAGCGCCACGTCCGCATGTCTTCGCCGATATGACCTACATCCTGTAGGCCTCCGAGCATGGCTGATGTAAGGTTAGACAATCAACTTCGTTTAGAAATTTATTTTTCCTTAAGAAGTAAAATAGAACTGATTTCCCGGGAAATCAGCCCTATTTTCGTACCACGATTAAAGCGGATAGTCGCGATAACCGCTTTGGACACTAATCCATTTGACTGTCGTGAATTTTTCCAGTGCCCACTCACCGTTGAAGCGTCCGATCCCGGAAGCTTTTTCACCACCGAACGGCACATGTGCTTCGTCGTTTACCGATTGGTCATTAACATGAATCATGCCGGTTTTCACTTTCTTAGCCACTTCAACACCGCGATATAAATCAGACGTGAAGACAGAACCGCTCAAGCCATAAGGAGTATCGTTAGCGATATGAACTGCTTCTGCTGCATCTTCAGCTTTAAGGATCGGCGCAACCGGACCAAATATTTCATTTTTAGCAATAGGCATATCGTTTGTAACATCCGTCAAAATGATCGGCTCCATCAGGCAATCCCGCACTCGTCCGTTTAGATGCATTACTGCGCCTTGCAGCACACTTTCATCTACTGCGGCAACAATTTTATCAACTTGACTATTGTTAATAAGAGGACCGACAAATGTTTCCGGATCAGACGGGTCACCTGTCTTAAGTCCTCTTACTACTTCCGTAAATGCTTCGACAAATTCATCATAGACTGACTCTACGACAATGATTCGGTTCAAGGCCATGCAAATTTGTCCTTGGTGCAAGAATTTACCGAATGCCGCAGCTCTTGCTGCCGCTCCAATGTCAGCATCTTCCAGCACAATCATCACATTATTCCCTCCAAGTTCAAGCGCAACGTCTTTCAAGCTTCTGCCGGCAAGCTCGCCGATTCGACGCCCGACTTCCGTTGAACCGGTAAAGGAAATCATGTCCGGAATAGGATGTGTAACAAATGCATCGCCAATCTCTGAACCGCGTCCAACAATGACGTTGACGACTCCAGGCGGGAATCCGGCTTCTTCAAATAGTTCGCCGACTAATAAACCGGATGTTACCGGCGTATCAGATGCCGGTTTCACGACAACCGTATTGCCAGCCGCTACAGCCGGTGCTACTGAGCGCATCGTTAACAGAAATGGGAAATTCCATGGACCTATGACGCCAACAACCCCTTTAGCAGTGCGGTAAATGCGGTTTTCTTTACCCGGCACATAGGAAGGTAAAATTTCACCAGTTACACGTGTCAGAAAGCTAGCCGCTTCACGAACGATATTAACAGTTGAGTCGAATTCAATTGTCGCCTTTGAAATCGTGCTTCCCGTTTCGGCCACGAGCCATCTGATGATTTCATCTTTTCTGGCTTTAAGCACTGTTTCTAAGCGTTCGAACAGTAGCTGCTTATCGCCGAGCGATATTGCTTCCCAAAGCGGCTGAGCCTGCTTCGCCGCGATGAACGCATGGTCGAGCTCTTCCTTGCTGGCCGCTTGAATAGTTAGAATTTCTTCTTTGGTATACGGATTATAATCTTTAATTTCTTTAGAGCTGTCTCCGACTACCCATTGGCCGTTTATATATTGCTTTGTTAATTCTTGCACTAGTATCAATTTGAGTCCTCCCTTGCTTATTTAAATACTGCAGCGGATAAAACATTGATTAACCAATTGCATAGAATTTACCCTTTTATTTTCTGATATAAACTTTCGAATAAATAACGCGTTTTAAACAGTTTCTACTAATTAAAATGACAAACCAATAAAAAACAAAGGGCATGTCCTTAAAAGACACACCCTTTGCGTTTATCGTTTTTCTTTTCTCTTTTTTATTACAGATGATTTCTTGCCGATTATGCGACCTGCTAAATAAACCAGGATAACAGCCAAAATTAATAACACAGTATTCATTATGTATTCACTCCAGTACATCTAAGTTGTTCATGCCGTTTTAATTATATCCGAGCATTCCTTATAAATCTACTCGCTCTAATAGTCTTAGTTTGTTGCAATTGTTTCAAACTAAACGGTTAGCAGAAAAATTCCCTATGAAAGTGTCTGAAACTCTGAATGATACTGTCCTGCGGACCAATGGCACATTGAGTATTTTTTTCAGGGTGGCTCCCCCGAAGCTATCCGCCGACACCAAACGAAAATTCTCGAGGAGTGACAGGTACCTATAACAGTTTATATAAATAGTACTCATTAACAGGTTTACCGTTGATTATTAATGAATGAACTTTTTCACCTTCTAAAATAAAACCCATTTTTCTATATAAATTGAATGCTTTTATATTATCTTTAATAACGGTAAGTTCTAATCTTGAAATTTCCATTTCTTTTGCCCATTCAAAAACTCGATTGAATAATTGAGTGGCTATTCCCTGCCCTTGGTAATCTTCTAGGACACCTAATGCAAGATAAGCAGAATGTTGATTTCTTTTTAAATCACTGCCCAGAACTCCTATAAAGCCTACTAGTTCATTTTCGACTTCCGCTACAAACAAGGTAGACTTCTTTTTGGATAGTATTTTTCCGATGGCATTCTCTTGCTGTTCAACCGTCGTCTTTCTTTCTCCAGGTTCATACAACATGAATCCGGACTCATCAATTTTATTGCATAACGCCAAAAATCTTTTCGCATCACTTTCTGCAATAGTCCTAATAATCATTTTTGACCTCCCTATCTTCTATAAAGATATTAACTGTTTTCGTAGTTTCTTCTATTTTATCTAATATGTAAAAAACAGCTACTTCCTGCTATTGAACTAGCGAACCCGTTAATCCAATACGCTATATTACTCCTCCCTCCTTTAACTACCTTTTATAGCAATCCTCACAAATCAAGCTGCCTTCATTTCTCAAAAATACTTTGATCTCGGTCATTCCTCTATACATTGGATAACGCATTTTTACATACACAACATCCCTGAACACTGCTAGCACCCCGTTGTCTCTAGTTTTTTACATACAAACATTCTCCCGTTATCATTGATTAAGGACCATAATGAAAGAATGATAACAAAAATTGCTATTTCACCAAGCCCAACTATTGTATCAACTATTGCAATCACCTATTGTCCTCCTCAATATCTCCCCAGGCAAACCGCCAATTTCACAAATCTTCTCGGAGTGAAAACCTTGCTTGATTAAGATTTTCCGTGAAGGAATATTATCCGGGTCTATAATAGCCTTCAGTTTCTTTATACCGGTTTTCTCAGCTTTTAAAATTAAAGCCTTTGCAATCTCGGTTCCATAACCTTCACCCCAATGCTCCGGCAAAATCATATAACCAATTTCAGCCGTATCAAGACTATCTTCTTCTAACTTTAAAAGACCGAGTCCGATAAATATTTTCTGATTGAATACTTTATAGGAACCAAAGCCTTCATACTTCTCATTTCGCTCTAATAGCTTTTGGAAATTGAGCCGAGCCTCGTCCATTGGGATCGCCCGCTCGGTTATTTGCGCCATCACCTCTTCATTAGAGACAAGCGCGAAATAAAAATCAAAATCTTCTTCTTCAAATTTCGATAGATTGATTTTCATACTAGACCCCCGCCCTGCTGACCAGCAATTACTAAACTACTTTCTCATACGGATAACGTTGTATTTTAACAATAGCGTTATACCTAAATTTACCAGAAAATGCACTAGAAAAGGGACAAGTAAGTTTTTTGTTTCGAAATAAATCCAGCCAAAGACTAAACCTGGAAGGGTTATATTTATTAACATTATCGGTTTCTTAAAATAGCGAACATGAAATGCTACAAACAACAAAGTAGCTGTTATTATTGCAATCCACTGGTTTCCTGTAAATATGTAAATCGAATTTTGGATGATTCCCCTAAAAAACAGTTCTTCAAATATTGCTCCAATAAAAAGAAAGACAAAAATCGTTGATAGCGACATATTTTGAAAGCTTTTGTTAGTATCATCAATGTATTTTGAAGGAATGCCAATGGTTAAAAATATTCCAAACAATAGTAGGCCAATCAAAGGGATGACAATATTCATTACCATTTTTGCCGGCTCATCAAACGATATAAAGTCTTGAATTGTAAGTACATCATAAACTAAAAGGGCAAAAATTATTGCTGCACAAAAAAACGTGAACAAAGTGAATACTAGAATAGCGTCTTTTGGATTAAAATCCTTCTCTGTGTTTTTTTGCTTTTCTTTTATCGGCTCCATAAATCCCCTTCTTTCTTAGTCACTTCCAATTACATTTTTTTGCAAACATAAATCATCTCATAACTATCATTCGTCAACGGCGTTTCATTCCAGTCTCGAAAAACTTCCACAATGTCAAAACCGTGTGACTGGAGCAGCCGTTCCATTTCTTTCGGAAAAGTATATCTTAAACTGATATTTGTTCTGCTCTCGCCTACAACTACTCCATCGCTATTTTTACATTTTCTAATTGTCGTGTAATGTTGGATTTGCTGCAAAGCATCGTATGTACTGATTGTATAAAGGTCCACATTTTGCGAAGTGTCACGGTCCGTATACGACCGCCAATACTCTTCTGTGCTCGGCTGCAACAGTTCCTCAGCACTCGGAAATCTTGTCCCAAATACAAAAATCCCCTTGTTCTGCAAATATTTGTATACTGAAGAAAGAAATCCGTCTTGCTCTTCATTTGTCAGGAAATGCTGAAAGGAACTGCCGACACAATAAATAAGCTCGCTTTTCACATCCAGCTGTAACTTCGTGCAATCCTGCTCGATCCAATCAATCGGCAAATCTAGATGGGCTGATTTTTTCGCAGCCTCTTCCAACATCCCTTTATGGATATCGACCCCGATTAGCTGGTGGCCTTTCTGCGCTAGCGGAATCGCAATTCTGCCAGTGCCGCAAGCCAACTCTATAATCGGACCTTTCACTTTTGACACCCGCTTTAACAAGAAAGACAGCTCCTGCACATAGTGATTATTTTCTTTGTCATATAAATTAGGATTATCGTATTCTTCAAAATTATATAGAGTCATTTTAATCTCCCTTGTTAATCTGTCTCTCTAATTACCTTAAACGCAAAAATCGTCAATAGGAACGAAAGAAAGAAAATCACGGCGGTAAGGAACAATCCTAATAAATCTGTTTCTGGTGTCATTGGCACATCAGCAAACATCCAAACCCAGCCGAGCACTTTAATCAAAAATCCAAATAATAAAAGTGAATAAAATATGTATAAAACTTTTTCAATGAGTCTCACTGTCAATCTCCTTCGTTGTTCTTTAACTATACACTCTTCTGCTCGAGGCAATAGCTTATAAGTATATTCTCCGGTTGAAATCCGGCTTTCATATACACATGATTAGCTTGCTTCTTTGTATAATCAACACACAACCTAATTTCGTTCAGTTGTGGGTATGAAAAAATTTCTGTCAGCACTTCCTGCAGCAATCTTGTACCTAAACCTTGATTTTGCGCATTTGGAGCAATTGCAATATATTCCAATGATGCCTCGTCACAATCTACTTCGAAATACGCATAGCCGAGCATTTCATTCTCTTCATTTTTAAGCACCATCAAAACACATTGATCTCCAAGTCGTTCGATAATCGTTTCAGCGTTATAATATGTATTCGGAAAAGTTTCATGATGTAATTGCGCAAAAGCTTGATATTCGCTTTGTATATATAATGAACTTTTTATCTCACTAACTAATTGAAAGTTCTGTCTTTTTATTTTTAGAGTAAGATGTTTACCTGTCTTCGTTGCGTTTATTTCAACCATAAATGATTGCTGCACTTTATTTTCTTCATTTATAAAAAAGTAATAGGATTGAATATTCGGGTTTTCTTTTACTAATCGTTCCCATAATCGATACTGCAGCTCTACTGAATTACTTTTACTAAAAGGGCCCCATACTTCACCGCTTGTTTCATATGCATCAACGCCAATACCTGCTATGATTTCTCCAATATCGTTTCTGGCAACTAAAAAATTTAATTCACCATTCTCGTCAATAAAATCTTTTTTTAACGCCTCATAAATCTCCTCCTTTCTTTCACCACAATAACCGATATGTGATTGCTTCTGTTGGTTAAGTTCAGAAAGAAATCGCGATAATTCTTCAAGGCTTGCTGCTCTTGTTATTGTTGCATTCATTTAATTTCACCACTCTTCATGAGTTTCTTAATAAAAAATCACACAAAGGTTTGCAAAGTTTTTGGGCGGACATGCGTGCCAGCAATTCCTCCACCGACATCTTACAGGCCGTATAATTGAGGATTGTCCTTTCAAACACCTCATAGTCTAAATAATTTTCTTCCGGATTCAGATTAGCCTTTCGAAACTGCTTATTCATCGACTCGCATATTACAGTTTTGTTAGATGGTTGGACCTGAACACTTGAGACATTCGGAATAAATGTCAGCAGAAAATCAATTTCATCCAAGCTTAATTGCTTGCTTTCTAACCATTCCAGCACTGTAAGTTCATCCATTTCGCCCCTCCATCTTGTAACTTTTCTACCCAAACCGCAACACCTAAAAAGGGGAACTATGAACAGTCTAACAAATTCAGAAAATTATGTAAAAGAGATATTTTGCTTAAGAAATTCTGCACGAATCTAAAACTAAACAGTACTATTTGATCCTGTACGGAAGACGGTATTTCTTTGGAAATTCAATTATAATAACGGGCAGATTTTTTTCGATGATACTGTTTGTGTGCTATAGTATTTCGAATGATAAATGAAGGGAATTTTAGAGACGTGTCAATAATAACAAAAATAAGGCTGACCATGATTGGCGCTTTCTCTGTTTTATTCGCAGGGTTGCTAACATTACTGCAAAATAAGTGGAATTTGACATTGCTTCTTTTTCAATTGTCCTCTAAAGAGATTAGCAGCATCGCGCTCATTATAAGTGCCATTTGTTTCAGTGCATTGCTATTCTCGTATTTTTCCAAACTAAAAAAGAGCAAGATTCTTTATGCCCTAGTATTGATGGTCAGCGGATTTCTCTTAGTAGTCTTTATCCTTGGCTGTTTATTAAATGGTTTTATAACGGAATCGAAATATTATGCTTTTCAATCTCCCGACCAGCAACAAACGCTTGTCATTGAAGAAGAATCATTCCTGCTCGCCGGATATGGCAGTTTCTATATGAAAGAATATCCCTTGTTTGTGAAAAGAGTGCAGGATTACTCGACAGACGACGGCTACCGCCCTTTTCAGCTCGATGATGCGCATATAAAATGGCATGAAGACAATGTGACTATTGAATATGGTAATGGATTAGGAGACCGTGACAAAGCCATCGTTCATTTTGAATAAGTCGAATGAAGAGAAGATAAAACATTTTATCCTCCCTCCATTCGACTTATTTTTCTGTAATCAGGGTGTATAATTCTCTCACCACTAGATGCCATAGTCATATTTCGCTTTAAAAACTAAATTTGAGGTGATAGTATGGATTATTTTTTACTGCCATTAGTTAACATCATTATTTTCTCAGTACTCCTAATTGGCTTTATTGTCTCCGTCAAAAAGCACAAACTAAACTTCGCTGTCTTCATCTCCAGAATGTTTTTCGTGGCGGGATGTTTCTTGTTCGCAGATGCCACATACGAAGGAAAAATAACAGCCACCATTCTTGAAGAAGTGGCCATCTATTTTGAATTCGGACTGATCACGATGATTTGCGGCAGTATCCTTGTTGCTTTTCATCAAAGAAAGCAAGACACAGCCTAACTTTGCCTCTGCTAGATAAGACCTCCAAAATTCTAATTCTGTTCGTAAACCTACTTTTTTATCCAATTTTCTAAACTTTTTTCAGAAAAGGAGTACCATAGAAATGTACAAATTAAGGGAGGTCTTTACATTGAAACCAACAGCAGCAGACATTAAAAAGGAACTGACTTTTAATTTAATCGTACAAGTGTTAGAGGAAAAAGGTCTGATCACTGAAAAAGAATTAGAAGACCGTCTAACCAACATCGTAAAACTTTCGTCTTTGGATAAAGACTTACAAGAACAAGTCATTTCCGAGATTAAACATCATTAAGAAAAACCGGCACCGATCCTTTTTCATTTTTGATTTTGCTTCTTGCTACCAAGTCAATGAAAAAGGAGACATGCGGGAGGACTAAGATGAATCGCACGAGAAACCCGATTTTGGTTTCTTGGGCGAGGCAGCTTAGGCCCGAGCATGGCAGGTATAAGGTTAGAAAGTTTAAAAAAACGTTACCGGTCCTTTTCTCTTTCCCATTCCAAGGTTTAAAAACTTTAAACTTTCTTAAAGCAGACAAAACATTGCGGGACAGGTGCATTCGCCTGTCCCGCTATAAGCTTTATTTCAAGAAATCAGGATCTTCGTATTTCGGATTTGGATAGTCATAAAATCCTTTTCCACTTTGGATGCCCGCTCTTCCTTTGTCGATATATTCAGTCTTTAAATACTCTGCGATTTTAGCAGCGTTTGGGTCCCCAGCTTTCGCTCTTGCAACTGATAAATGATATGGTGTATTCAATCCGATGATGTCTAGTGTAGCGAAAGGACCTCTCGCAACGTTCATGCCGATCATCCATGTTTTATCAACTGTTTCCGGATCGGCAATACCGTTTGCCACTAAATATTGAGCCGCTTGCAAGAACGGTACCAATAACGAATTCAATACATAGCCCGGTTGTTCTTTATAAATAGGAATTGGAACCATTCCGATTGCTTTCGCAAATTCAATGATTTCATTGAACACATTTTCGTCTGTGCCTTCATGCTTCATGATTTCAGCGATGTTATTCGTCCAAATACGGTTCGCAAAATGAAGGTGCAAATATTTCCCAGGGCGTCCTGTATGTTTCGCGAACATACTTGGAAGCATTGTTGAGGAGTTAGATGCAAAAATTGTTTTTTCCGGCGCTAATTTTCCAATGTTTTCGTAAAAGTGGACCTTAATATCAACAACTTCCGGAATCGCTTCAATGATTAAATCGGCATCTTTCACCGCTTCTGCCAAATCAGTGTAGAAAGATAGACGGTTATAAGCTGCGTCTGTTTCTTCTTGGGTAGCTCCTAAATCCGATTGATATTGCGGCATCAAAGCTTGAAAACGTTGTTTGGCCATGTTAAGCATTTCATCATTAATATCATAAACGGCTACTTCAAATTCTTTAAACGCTGTCTGATAAGCAATTTGGCTTCCCAAAACACCGCTTCCGGCGACTGTAACTTTTTTAATATTCATTTTCAATCCCCCACGTTCTCAACTTTCTCACTATATATATTATAATACTATAATTTTTATAAACGAATTGATTTGCTCATTGACAGATTGGATTAAACAGCTTTTTTTCGCTGAAATAGCGGTAAATATACGTCTGTTTAAGAAAATCTATTCAAAGAAGAAAGCTCCTAGCCTAAAATGCTCTACACATCTCACCGCTCGCTACAATTTATCCACATTTTGACAAACATCGGGTCGTGGCCTGTCACCGCCCGAATAAAAATGGTAAAATACTCTAAAAGCAAGGGGATGATTCAATGAACATAGTAAAAAAGCAAATTCGAGTAAATGATAAACTCACTCCATATACGCACTTCGAAACCAGTTCAAAGACTGTCTGCTTTATGTTTTCCGGTTCCGGCTACAATTACGACAAGCCATTATTTTATTATGCGACGATGCTAATGCTAGAAAATCAAATCGATCTCGTTCATGTCCATTACAAATACGAGGAAGCAATTTTTCAAAATCCGATTGAAGTAATTGGTGAAACAATGATTGTTGACGTAGATGCTGTAATAGCCGATGTTCTCAAAAATGGCCAGTACACTGAAACTGCATTTCTCGGAAAATCGCTCGGAACCATTCCAATGTCTAAACTGCTAAAATGGGAGGAATTCTCGCAATCTACAATGATCTTGCTGACCCCCTTGTTAAGATTAGATGCAATTTTCGAATCCATATTAAATAGTCAGCATCAAGCGCTGCTCGTAATCGGCGACAAAGACCCACACTACAATGTAAATCAAATGGAGCAACTGAAAAGATCAAACATTAAAATCGACATCATCCCGAATGTCAACCACTCCTTAGACATCAGCACATTTGACACAATCAGCTCCCTTTCAGCAATCTCAAGAGTGATGGGAAAAATCCATGAAGTTCTTTCGACAAAATCTGAGGCGTGACAGGCACCACCCGAAAAACTTTTCGACGATTTTCGGGAAGTGACAGGCACAGAGTTACCACCGAGTTCAAATCATTTTGCAAACCTTCTATTGTCTGTTAATATTCTTGTTAATGGGCAATTTATTGGGTGTAGCTTTTTTTGGTGCAGGTTTTCGGCCGGCATAGTTCTGATTGGAACAGTGATTTTTTTGTGGATTGTCGAGGTGTGGGGGACACAGGCATCCAATAAAGGAATTTCACATAATGCTGTTGCATCCGTAATTTTGCCAATATAGAAAAAGTTTACGGTATTTTCGGAGGGGTATATTTATGAAAAAATTTCTTGCAGCATCTTTAATCGGCGCAACTGTTCTAGCATCAGGCTGCTCCATGCTCGAAACAGAACCAAAAGAACAAAAAGCAGTTAACGAAGAAGCAATCGCATTGGGCGATTTCGAACTGGGCCGCCACATCGATTACACACGCGGAACGTTCAACGGTAAAATCGAAGTAGAGGAAGCAGGTCACTTAACTGTAACAATTAACGAACCAGGTTTACTGACTAAACTTATGCGCCCTGAGTATAAAGTACACACAAATGCTGAAGAAGGCGAAGTAGTTCCTGGTGAAGAATACATCTATTCTGGCGTTCTTAACACTAACCAAAAAGGAACTTATACATTAACATTCACTTTGGAAGATGAAGACGGTGAAGTAATCAGCGAAACATACCGTACATTCACAAAAGATGATGTTGAAAGCGGACTTACTCAATCTGCTTCTGAATAATTAGAAAAACCGGCACCGGTCCTTTTTCAGCATGTATATGCTGCTTTGATTGCCTTCGATGAAAAAGGAGCCATGTGGCAGGACTAAGACAGCCGCGCCGTGAAACCCGCTTTCGGTTTCACAGAGTGGATGACTTAGGACCTAGCATGGCAGGTGTAAGGTTAGACAGCGAATTAAGTTTATTATTAGATACTTTCTCAAAACAAAGCGTTAATCAATTGTTGATTAACGCTTTTTCATTTAGCCAAAATATGGTAGCCTATTTAAAAAGACCTAGGAGGTCCGGCATGTGGAAATATGCAATCTTTTTAATCGTCATTGCCCTCTCTGAACTATTAATCGAGCCATTGCTCATAAAAAGACTGAATATTAACCGGAGCATTTGGTTAAAGATATTGATTTAGATAAAGCATTGAAACTAAGAAAGTAAAGTTATTGGCAAAATGAAGCGGCTAATTCATCAAAGAATTAAGCCGCTTTTGAATTAATTCGTCACCAAATAATCTGCGACACTCTCTGCATCCTCCAAGACCGGCATCCGCCCATGCTCATCTCGAATAATCATATACGACCCGCTATCATTCTTATGACGGACAATTAGCTCCACTTCCGAACCTCCGTCATGCTGCAGCTGCTGGATATATTGAAAAATACCCTCCTCAACCTTCGCCACATTTTGCTCCTCATAAGACGTCCGCAAATCGACATACAGCATCAGCCATAAATACTTAGATACGTCCATAAGACTTTGATGCAAATGACTGTTATTCGCCTCATTCTCATCGCGGTATCCAACATTTAAATCCACCTTCTCTACATCCGGTATAAACTTGCCCGCATAGCCCCATTCATCAAGACCCTTCTTTCTGAAAACCTCTTCCATATAAAAATCCGTTTCGCTCCACGCATCGAATGTGATTCCATCCTCTGTTGTCAATGTCGCCATGTAGCCGACCTTATTCGAATATGTACCTACGCTTTTCGTTATGACAATATCGTATTTCTGCTCCATTTCCCCCTTAATATCCTCTGCCACACGGAGTTTCTCTTCATCATCCCTCGTGATTGCCCGCTCCTCATAAGCAAATCCGACCAACCCGACCGCAATCACAGAAATAACCGCAACAACCCATTTCTTCATGTATACTTCATCCCCATCACAAAAAGAATAATTCCAACGACAAACAAAATCGGCGCCATCACCATAAACACAGCAGCCCCTGCAAACCCGCTGCCTTCACTAATCCCGTACAAAGTCCCAACTAGAAACGTCAACAACGGTGCAAACACAAACATCGTCACCGTTCCCCATAACTTAAATGTAAAATCTTTCGGTCGCCTGATGCTAAAGAAAATAGCTACACCAATCGTAATCACTAATAAAGCAGCTATAATAACCATCATCCTAACCCCTTTCTTGCGTGTAAATTTTATCATATATTAACATTATATGGTTTTGTGTTTATGCTATAAATATAGAACGAGAATAAGAGAAGAGATTCAAGAAGGAGAAAAACATACAGGATTAAGTTTCGGGCTATACTCTATCGGAATTGGAGCCATAATGAGTTATTACATAGGGAAAGTCTACACAACAGTTGAAATGTTTCGGGGTACATAAAAAAGGACTCCCCATAGTTGAAATGTACCCTTTGTAAAGGACATTTATAAAAAAGGACAGTTAGGCTGCCTGAATAAGATGATCTCTGTACTGAACAGGGGTCATCTTATTTAAATTCCATTGATACC
>NZ_JACXSI010000033.1 GCF_014712675.1 Peribacillus faecalis
CCTTATCTGTCCGCTCGACTTGCATGTATTAGGCACGCCGCCAGCGTTCGTCCTGAGCCAGGATCAAACTCTCCAAAAAGTGTTTGATAAAGCTCATAAAATAAAAAGTTTCGTTCCGATCAATGCCGAAACGTTTTATTAGAATTAACGTTGACGTTTTTGTTTTGTTTAGTTTTCAAGGAACATCCGTTGTGTTCAATCGCTTCATAAGCGACTTTTATATCATAACACCTTATTCTTTTTTTGTCAACATCTTTTGTTAACTTTTTATTGTTAAATCCGTTAACATCATGTCGACTTTTATTATTATATAGGCACTCTATTATTATTGCAACCTTAAATTTAAATTCAGAATATACAATTAATTCGACCTTCTAATTAACGAAAAAGAGCCTCTCAAAAAGCCGAACACTGACTTTTAAGAAGACCCGTTTAATTTATGCATCTATTATAAAAAGTTCTCTACTTCTATCTAAATCTACTAAACTTCCATCTTCTAAATGAACAACAGGTCTCGTCGGGTAACGGTTATTAATAAAAACAACTGTTCCTTTACGGTCATCAGACAACTGAACTGTTGAACCAATAGAGATTTGAACAACTTTACTGATTAATGTATTCAGCACTTTTATATCAAATTTTCCGAAACCATCATGCATTAGAGTTTCAATTACCCGGTAAGGAGATTGTCTGCCTCTGTATAACCGTTCTGATGCCATAGCATGAAAAACATCGGCTAACGTGACAATTCTTGAAAAAAGGTGGATATTGTTGCCCCTTTCACCGCTTGGGTAACCCGAGCCATCCAGCCTTTCATGATGTTGTATAATTGCCAGTTTGGCTGCCTTTTTTAAAGTTGTACTGTCCTTTATCAGTTGGTAGCCTAAGGATGGGTGTCTTTTGATTTCACTATACTCTTCAAAAGTGAGCGCAGAATTTCTATCTAAAATTCTCTGCGGAATCTTTGCCATACCAATATCGCTTAAGCACCCCGCCAGCGCTACTTGAACAATATCACCCTTGCTCAAGCCTAATTCCTTCCCCAGAACCCCGCTTATTAATCCAACCGAAACCAGATGATGATAAAAGTATTCATTCTTCGTTGAATATTGATATGTTGAAAAGACATCCTGTATATTTTCCAGTGCTAATTCAAGCAAAGGAACAAAGATCTTTCGGATTTCTGCAAGGTCGACCGGGAAACCGGCCTGCCAGCTATTAAACAGTCTCTTAAAGTGCTGAATAGCTTCCAAATAAATAGACATAAAACCTGTCTCAGGTACTGCTGCGACTACTTCTTCTACTTGGATGACTTCTTTCGGTGCAAATATATCACCATTTTCCAGCTTTCTTTCCACACTCACTTCATTGATTAAAAATGCTTGCAATATTTGCTTCAGTTCATTGGTAAGGACCGTTTTCTTAGACATTATCGGTTTACTCGTTTTAGAAAAAATATCTTTGGCCAGTACACAGCCTTCAACTATACTTGTTGTCTTTACTAGCAAAATATCACTCCTATTCCAGAGTCTGTCTTTTATTCCTATTATATCATTAAAACAAAAAGAGCAGAATAAAAAACTGACTATTCTTAAAATAATAGCGGAATAAAAAAAACTCCCAAACCCCGCCATTTCATTTGACGGGATCTGAAAGTTTTATCGGTTTTATTCTTCTGTTGTTTCTTCGGAAGCCTCAGTAACTTCTGCCTCGTTCTCTGCTCCGTTTTCAGCATCATTTTCAGTTTCTTCTTCTTTCTCAACAATACCTACTGTTGAAACGAATTCATTATCATCGTCCCCAAGGCGAATCAGTTTCACGCCTTGCGTATTTCTTCCTGTCACAGAGATGCTGTCTACAGCTGTTCGAATAATAACGCCAGCTGCAGTGATTATCATAAGATCTTCTTCTCCGGTAACAGATTTAATAGCAACTAGAGGACCTGTCTTATCTGTAATGTTGCACGTTTTAATACCTTTTCCTCCACGGCTTTGAATACGGTACTCATCTTCCGGAGTTCGCTTGCCGAAACCATTGCGAGTCACAATTAGAATTTTCTCTCCTTCATTCAGAAGATCCATTCCAATTACTTCATCGCCCTGACGAAGCGATATACCTTTTACGCCGGTAGCTGTTCTGCCCATTGAACGAACATCTGTTTCCGGGAAGCGAATCATTAAGCCATCCTTTGTGCCGATAATGATGTCCTTCGTTCCATCAGTCAGCTTCACTGACATCAGCTCATCGCCCTCTTTCAAACCAAGCGCAATAAGTCCATTTGTTCTGATATTAGCAAACGAAGCCAATGGTGATCGCTTACTGATACCAAACTTCGTTGTGAAGAATAAGTAACTGTCTTCATTAAAGGCTTCTACCGGTATGATGGCATTAACCCATTCATCACGATCAATCTCTAATAAATTTATGATTGGTAATCCCTTAGCTGTTCTGCCGAATTCAGGGATTTCGTATCCTTTTGACCGGTACACTTTCCCTTTATTCGTAAAGAACAGAATGGTATCATGCGTACTTGTTGTCAACAAATGTTCAACGAAGTCGTCTTCATTTGTTCCCATGCCTTGCACGCCTCGGCCGCCTCGCTTCTGAGCTTTGTATGTGGAACTTGGAAGACGTTTAATATAACCTTTATGCGTTAGTGTAATAACGATGTTTTCTTCCGGGATTAGATCTTCATCTTCGAAATTCTCTAACCCTGTCAGAACGATTTCCGTTCTTCTTTCGTCATTAAAACGTTCCTTTACTTCGAGAAGCTCTTCGCGAATAATTTCTAATACCTTTTCATCATCGGCTAAAATAGCTCTCAATTCTGCAATTAGCGCCACTAAATCTTGGTACTCATTCTCAATTTTCTCTCTTTCTAAGCCTGTCAATCGTTGCAGACGCATATCTAGGATCGCTTGCGCTTGTTTCTCTGACAGGGAGAAGTTAGCCATTAATCCTTCTTTAGCGATATCTGCCGTTTCTGAACCACGAATTAAAGCGATGATTTCATCCAGATGGTCAAGTGCAATTCTTAATCCTTCCAAAATGTGAGCTCTCGCTTCAGCCTTTCTCAGTTCGAACTCTGTACGGCGACGGATTACTACTCTTTGGTGCTCTAAGTAATAAACAAGGCATTGCTTTAAGTTCAATACTTTCGGTTGTCCGTCTACTAATGCCAGCAAGTTAATACCGAAGCTGGATTGAAGGGCTGTCTGTTTATACAGGTTATTAAGAAGTACATTAGCATTGGCATCTCTGCGTAGTTCCATGACGATTCTCATACCCTTACGGTCAGATTCATCACGCAGATCAGTGATGCCTTCAATTTTCTTATCGCGTGCTAGTTCAGCGATTTTCTCAATCAGTTTGGCTTTATTGACTTGATACGGTATTTCCGTAACAATAATGCTTTGCTTTCCATTTGCTCTCTCTTCAATTTCCGTTTTTGCCCGAATGGTAATAGATCCGCGACCCGTTTGATATGCTTTACGTATGCCGCTTCTCCCTAATATCAGACCCGCTGTCGGGAAATCCGGTCCGGGAATATATTCCATCAGTTCATCAATTGTAATGTCCGGATTTTTGCTGACAGCCAACACACCATCAATCACTTCTCCTAATTGATGAGGAGGGATGTTTGTTGCCATACCGACAGCAATCCCTGCTGAACCATTTACTAACAGGTTCGGAAAACGCGCAGGCATAACAACCGGTTCTCTTTCAGCACCGTCATAGTTATCTTGAAAATCAATTGTATCTTTATTGATGTCACGAAGCAGTTCCATTGAAATTTTTGACATACGCGCTTCTGTATAACGCATAGCAGCAGCCGGATCTCCATCAACTGAACCAAAGTTACCGTGACCGTCAACTAACATGTAGCGGTAGTTGAAATCTTGTGCCATACGTACCATTGTTTCGTAAACAGCTGAGTCACCATGTGGGTGATACTTACCGATAACTTCACCGACGATACGTGCCGATTTCTTATAAGCTTTTTCAGCCGTCATACCCAAATCGTTCATAGCATACAAAATTCTTCTGTGTACCGGCTTCAAGCCATCGCGCACATCAGGCAAAGCGCGCGATACGATAACGCTCATCGCGTAGTCCAAAAACGATGTACGCATTTCCTGACTAATATTTATTTCTTTTACTCTAGATTCCGACACGGAGAAAACCTCCCTTTGAAAGCATTCACTTTACTTTTTATGAAAAAAACCGGGATTGAATAGTACAAAGATGCACTTTTATTTTCCCGTAATTATGTAAAAGACAGGATAGACTCCGCTAGGCTATCCTGCTTTTTCTTCACTATATTGGGCTTGCCAAAGGCGTAAACTTACCCTATATATCTAAATTCTTTACATACACCGCATTTTCTTCAATGAAATTTCTACGCGGCTCAACTTTATCACCCATCAGCATTTCAAATGTTTCATCTGCCTCGATGGCATCTTTTAATGATACTTGAAGCATTGATCTCGTTTCAGGGTCCATCGTTGTGTCCCACAATTGTTCCGGATTCATCTCACCGAGACCTTTATAACGTTGTAAGTTTGGCTTTGTGTTTTCAGGCAGTGACTTCATAATCTCGTCTAATTCACGATCATTATAAGCATACGTAATTTTTTTGCCTTGTTGAATCTTGTATAATGGCGGCTGCGCAATGTATATATAACCGCTTTCGATAATATTTCGCATATATCGATAGAAAAAAGTTAACAATAGTGTACGAATATGAGCACCGTCAACGTCGGCATCTGTCATGATGACGATTTTGTGATATCTCGCCTTTGAAATGTCAAATTCTTCGCCGATACCCGTTCCAAGAGCAGTAATAATTGTACGGATTTCATTATTAGATAAGATTTTATCCAATCTTGCCTTCTCAACGTTAAGAATTTTACCGCGCAACGGCAAAATGGCTTGGAAGTGGCGATCACGGCCGGATTTCGCAGAACCACCTGCAGAATCACCCTCAACTATATATAATTCGCTGATAGCTGGGTCTTTAGATGAACAATCAGCTAATTTCCCGGGTAAGCTAGAAACCTCTAATGCTGACTTTCTTCTTGTCAGTTCACGAGCTTTTTTGGCTGCCATTCTTGCTCTTGCGGCCATTTGCCCTTTTTCGACGATTTTCCTTGCAACAGCAGGGTTTTCGTACATGAACTGTTCAAGTTTTTCAGAAAGGATTGAGTCCGTAATGGTTCTCGCTTCCGTATTTCCTAGCTTTGTTTTAGTTTGGCCCTCAAACTGAGGATCAGGATGCTTCACCGAAATGATGCCTGTAAGTCCTTCGCGCACATCATCACCGGAAAAATTAGCTTCACTCTCTTTTAGAAGTCCTTGTTTTCTTCCATAATCATTAATGACACGTGTAAGAGCTGACTTAAAGCCGGCTTCATGTGTTCCGCCTTCATACGTATGAATGTTATTGGCAAAAGAATAAATACTGCTTGTATAGCCTTCGTTATACTGCAAGGCTACTTCTACTGTAATCCCGTCACGTTCGCCTTGAATATAAATCGGTTCCTCGTGCAGCACCTCTTTGTTGCGATTCAAATGCTCAACATAAGAAATGATACCACCTTCATAGTGATATTCTTTAAATTGCTTATTTTCGCGATCATCTTTGATTGAGATTTTGATGTTTTTGTTCAAGAATGCCAATTCTCGAAGACGAGTCGCTAATGTATCAAAATTGTATTCCAATGTTTCTGTAAATATTTCTCCATCAGGACAGAAATGAATAGCTGTTCCTGTTTCATCACTATCTCCAATGACTTCCAGTTCACCGACAGGCACACCTTTTTCGAACTTTTGATAGTAAATATGCCCTTCTCGTTGAACAGTCACCTCCAGTTTAGTGGACAAGGCATTTACGACAGATGCCCCTACACCATGCAGACCGCCGGATACCTTATATCCTCCGCCGCCGAATTTACCGCCGGCATGCAGCACAGTCATGATAACCTCTACAGCAGGACGACCCATTTTCTCATGTATACCGACCGGAATACCACGCCCGTTATCCTTAACCGTAATGCTGTTATCCGCTTCTATGATCACTTCTATTGTATCGCAATAGCCTGCCAAAGCTTCGTCAATACTGTTATCTACAATTTCCCATACAAGATGGTGCAGCCCTTTTTCACTGGTTGAACCAATGTACATACCCGGGCGTTTTCGTACGGCTTCAAGACCTTCTAAGACTTGTATCTGATTTTCATCATACGCTTGTCCTTGTACTTGTTCTTCTTCTCGTTCCATTGTCAAGCTGTATCACCTGCACTTTATATATTTTAAAAATGTTTTAACCAAAAATGTCATTCAGTTTATTTTGATGTGTAAATTTCAGACGCTTTTGAAGTGTTGCGGAAGACAAGGGAGAAAAATACAATCCAGTCGTTGTAATAACAACTGATTTATGACTCTCATTATCATACTGTGTATCCTCAGCAGCAGGCGTAAGCTTCCATTGTTGATTAAGCTCGCTGTCGGCATAAGTATTAAAGTCCATGATTAAAATTAACTCGCTCGCTTTAACAACTGATTCATGTCCGATGCTGACATACATACCGGCCACCTCTATTTCACTTGTTTTATGCTGCCGCTTGTGACTTCAAATGTTGCAGCTTCCCGCAAAGTTGCGTGGTCAATTCCCTCAACGCTTGTTGTCGTAACAAACGTTTGAACCTTTCCTTGTATCGTATTAAGCAGATGGGATTGCCTATAGTCATCCAGTTCTGATAAAACATCGTCCAATAGTAAGATTGGATATTCACCGATTTCTGAATAGATTAGTTCAATCTCGGCTAACTTTAAAGATAAGGCTGTAGTTCGCTGTTGTCCCTGCGATCCGAAAGTTTGAACATCACGACCATTGACGATAAAAACAAGATCATCTCTATGAGGTCCAAATAAAGTCGTACCTCTTTCAATCTCTCTTTGTTTCATTTTCACGTATTTTGCTTTATATTCTTCTATCATTTTCGACATATCCATAGAATCTGATACATCTACTGATGGTTTATACTGAATGTTTAATGTTTCAAGGTTTCTTGATATTCCGCTATGTATCGGTTCAGCCCATTTTTGCAGCAAGGTGAGAAATTGAAATCTTTTCTGAATGATTTTCACTGCATATAATATAAACTGCTCTGTCAGGACATCAAGCATAGCTAAATCTGTTTGCCTTTTTGACTGCAGCATCTTCAAGTAATGATTCCTTTGCTGCAGGATCTTTGCAAACTGGCTGTATTCATGCAAATACAACGGTGATACTTGACCGATTTCCATATCGATAAAACGTCTTCTGACCTGCGGACTTCCTTTCACTAAATGCAAATCTTCCGGAGCAAACATGACGACATTCATGTTACCGACATATTGACTTAATCGCTGCTGCTCAATGTGGTTGCACTTTGCTTTTTTGCCCTTCTTGGAGATTGTCAATTCCAGAGGAATAGTGGAAGTTCTTTTTACAATCCTACCCTCTATTTTAGCATAATCTTCATCCCAACGAATAAGATCTTTGTCATTCGATGTGCGATGAGATTTGGCCATAGCGAGCACATAAATCGACTCCATGATGTTTGTTTTGCCTTGAGCATTTTCTCCGAGGATGACATTTACTTTATTTTCGAAATGAATATCAAGTTCCTCATAGTTTCTGTAATTCTTCACCTTCAGTGATTCAATATGCATACGATTGCATCCTTTACTCTGTTCCTGCAATAAGGAATTTGCCGTAATTCGGTATATCAATTATATCATTGTTTCGAAGTTTGCGGCCTCTTCTGACATCAAGTTCGTCATTTATATACACTTCGTGTTCACTTAAAAACCACTTGGCCATGCCACCGCTATCAATAATATCGGCAACTTTTAGAAATTGTCCAAGTGTAATATATTCCGTGGATATTGATATTTTTTTCATCACGTAAACAACTCTTTCTTCATAATCTGTCGCGCTTTGTTAATAAAGCGTATCGTATTCCATATTTCTTATTGTGTAAAAAAGCTGTCAGTCTATGCTAACAGCTTTTAGTTTATTCATTTATTTGAATTAGAATGTAAGTGCCGTTTTAATATGTTCTTACCGGCAAAATTAATTGTAGCATAGAATCATCATGCTGTGCTTGAATTAAAAACGGACGCATTGCACCTGTAAAACTTACTTTTATTTCTGTTCCTTCTAAAGCTTTTAGGGCATCCATCATAAATTTCGCATTGAATGATATCTTTAGTTCTTCACCTTCAATTGTTTCTGTTTGCACTTCCTCTACAACTTTCCCAATCTCAGGAATGTTAGACGAAATTTCAATATTGCTTGTTCCGACTGTTGATAGTTTAACGATGTTATTTTTCCCTTCACCTAACAGAGAAGCCCGGCCGATAGATTGAAGAAAATCTTTCGTATTCACAATAACATCCGTTTTGCTTTCTGAAGGAATAAGACGAGATGTATCCGGATAATTACCTTCCAATAGTCTAGAGAAGAACAATAAATGTTTTGTTTTGAATAGCACTTGGTTGTCAGTAATAACGATGATTACCGGATCCTGCGAATCATCTAAAATCTTGCTCAGCTCTGTTAAACTCTTACCAGGAATTACAACATTATATGATTGCTGCGTATTTGATTGAACTTTTGCTTTTCTTAAAGCTAAACGGTGGCTATCTGTTGCAGTACAGATAATTTCCCCATTTCCAATTTTCCAGTTCACCCCTGTAAGCACCGGACGTGTTTCTGAGGTGGACACTGCGAACACAGTTTGTCTAATTAGTGTCTTTAATAAGTCCGTCGGCAAACTAATAATGTTTTCTTCTTCTATTTTTGGCAAGTTCGGATATTCTTCTGCATCCAAACCATTCAGACTGAATTCTGCTTTCCCGGAGCGGATCATAGTTTGAAAACCATTTTCTACACTAATCTCCACGTCTGCTAAAGGCAGTTTTTTTACGATTTCATTAAAGAACCTTGCTTGAAGTACAATACTCCCCGGTTTTTGAACATCTACAATTTCGTTGCCATCTTCTTCAAGCGGAATAAATGATTCAATAGAAATATCAGAATCACTTCCTGTAAGTGTTACTCCTGTTGATGAAGCTGTAATCTTAATACCGGTTAAAATGGGCATCGTTGTTCTGGAAGCTACGGCTTTAATGACATCTTGGACACTTTCCAGTAAACGGTCTCTTTGAATGATAAATTTCAAAATAAAGTCCTCCTTATTTGCTTACTTAATAGTTATATTTTTTCTTTTAAAAAATAGTAATAGTAGTAATAGGGCCTGTGAGTATGTGGATAACTGTGATAAACGTAAGGAAAAACAGTCTATCCACATGTGGACAGACTGTGTATAAGAAGTATGATGTTATCAACATTATTCAGTTTTGGCCTGATTAATCAATCTGGTGTATATAAAGATAATAGAATGAAGTCCACTATTTCAGCCTGTTTTTAATTTCGTTAATTTGCTGCTGCAGTTGAGCATCTGATTGATAAAGTTTCGAGATTTTTTCATGAGCATGAATAACTGTTGTATGGTCACGACCTCCAAATTCATCCCCGATTTTAGGTAAAGAAGAATCGGTCAGTTCTCGAGACAGATACATAGCAATCTGTCTTGGAAAAGCAACTGATTTCGTCCGTTTCTTTGCTTTGAAATCCTCGAGTTTTACATTGTAGTGCTCTCCGACTGCTTTTTGAATCTCCAAGATTGTAATGATCTTCGGCTTGGAGCTGGGGATGATATCCTTCAGTGCTTCCGCAGCAAGATCAGCATTTATATCTTTATTAATAAGCGAAGAGTAAGCGACAACACGAATAAGCGCCCCTTCTAATTCTCGAATATTGGAATCAATCTGATTCGCAATATAGAGCATAACTTCATTTGGAATGTCTAATCCTTCCGCTTTTGCTTTTTTGCGCAAAATAGCGATCCTCGTTTCTAAATCAGGAGGGGTAATATCGGTAATCAATCCCCATTCAAACCGGGAACGAAGACGGTCTTCCAGTGTCGGAATTTCTTTCGGCGGACGATCACTTGAAATAACGATTTGCTTGCTTTCCTCATGAAGGGTATTAAACGTATGGAAAAATTCTTCCTGCGTCTGTTCTTTTCCGGCTAAAAATTGAATATCATCTATAAGCAAAACGTCTACATTTCGGTACTTATTGCGAAATTCGACGGCTTTATTGTCACGAATAGAGTTGATGAATTCATTCGTGAACTTTTCTGAAGAAAGATATACTACTTTTGCAGATGGATTATGCTCAAGTACATAATGTCCAATCGCATGCATTAAGTGGGTTTTTCCTAAACCGACTCCCCCATAAATAAATAGAGGGTTATATGCTTTCGCCGGTGCCTCAGCAACTGCTAAAGAGGCAGCGTGGGCAAAGCGGTTGCCGGACCCAATAACAAATGTATCGAATGTATTTTTATTGTTTAACATATGCTGAGGATATTCATTAGACTCAGCATCACGTTTCTTTTTCTTTTTATCAGCCGGAAATTGATCATCGACATCAGAATTGTTTTGATTCTGAGGAATGATAAATTTCACTAGCAATTCTTCACCGACCACTTCATAAAGAACAGAAGAAATTAAGTGAGTATACCGGCCTTCAAGCCAGTCTCTGGCGAATTCGTTTGGAGCTGTGATTGTCAGCGTATCACCTTGCAGAGAAGAGGCTTTAGTAGATTTAAGCCAAGTTTCATAACTGGGCTTGCTCACTTTTTTCTGCATTTGGGCCAATACTTCATCCCATAAAGCATCGATATTTTCCAAAGTGATCCCTCCTATTTTATTTTGTCTCTAAGTAAAAAAATCTATAAGCGAACCAGCATTAAAAGAATGCTGCTTGGAAATACTCCATTAGGAGGCAAATATAAATTAGTTCTCAGATATAGCATGTGGATAAACATATAATAAGAAAAGATGCGGTTTTCGACAAATTCCACGTGTTGTGGACAAGTAATTAATCACACCTGGTGATAAATATCCACAGGTTATGCACACTTTGTGGATAACAATAAACTACGGAAAAAGTTATCAAGAGTGAAAACACAAATATAATATCAAAAAAAAGAGGCTGTTGCAATGTTTATTAACAGTTATCCACAAAAGGCAGTCGCTGTGGGAAAAAGTTATGCCCAAATGAATAGTATGTGAAAAAGTGGTCTAATAGGGTTGTGGATAATAGAAATTTGTCGAATAAACTATCCACAATCTTATTCAAGGAGGATTTTAGGCAGGGAAGCGTATAATTTCCGGTTGTTACAGAGAAACTGTTCATATGATTTTTCGCATTCATATATACGTGTTTACCCGAGCAAGCGGCATGAGAAACATAAAAATGAGCTAAAATGAAATCTTTTATTAGTTTTTACTTGCAAAGTATGCTAATACATGGCATTGTCATAAGGTAGCAAAATTAGAAAGTCGACCAGCTCGAGCGTATTTTTTGCTTATAGAGATCAATGAAGAACCCAGTTTTTAATTGCGAAGAACATAATTTTTATAAAAAAGAAGATACATTCAAGCTGCGATTATGTATAATAGAATATAGTATGTTGGCCAGTTTTCATTTATTACAGTTGACATTTATGATGTTCAATCCGTATAATTATAAAGACTGTCTTTAACTGTTATCCTCAGGGAGGTGTCATAGAATGAAAAGAACTTATCAACCAAATAAGCGTAAACACAGCAAAGTTCATGGTTTTCGTGCACGTATGAGCACTAAAAACGGACGTAAAGTGTTAGCTGCTCGTCGTCGTAAAGGTAGAAAAGTATTATCTGCATAGGCCACTGAAAAATCTCAGTGGTCTTTTTTTCAGTTTAAAATGAACTACAATAACTTTTAGAAGTAATCGCAAGCGGATTGATCTATTGAAGGTGTGTAAAATGAAAAAGAAATTTAGAATTAAAAAAAATGAAGAATTTCAGCTGGTTTTTCATAAAGGTGAATCGTTTGCTAATAGACAATTTGTTATATATATCCTTGATAAACAGGAGCAGGACTTCTTTCGGATCGGCTTGTCTGTGAGCAAGAAAATAGGCAATGCAGTGATTAGAAATCAAGTGAAGAGATACATTCGACAAGCTTTTTTAGAGCTGAATGAAAGCATACCGGTTGGCAAGGACTATGTCATTATTGCCAGAAAGCCTGCAGCCGACATGACCTTCAGTGAAGTGAAAAGCAGCCTGATGCACGTGCTGAGAAGAGCAGGTGCGTTGAAAAACGGCCAAAGAAAGAAAAAAAATATTACTTCCTGAAGTAATGATTAGTATTACATGGTAAAATACATAAGGGTGTTACTTGATTGAAGAATAAGTATTTTCAGTCAAGATTAGATTGCCGACCAGCAATTTATGTATCTTCCATCTTTCTTTACTAAAATTTTGGAAACCTTTTCTTTATATCTTTTTCCCGGACAAGCCTCACAAAGCGGGGAAATTGATCAATGGAAAATTAATAAATCTTAATATGTAATGAAATAAGGGATTAAGGAGGAAATTACGTTTGAAGAAGCGAATATTGCTTATATTGGGCATTGTATCAGTCATGGTGTTATTGTCCGGCTGTACAGAAGTAAATGTGCCAATCACAGAAGATAGCGAGGGAATTTGGAATAAATACTTCGTTTATCCATTATCATTATTAATCACAACTGTTTCACATGCTCTTAATAATAGTTTTGGATTGGGGATTATTGTCGTAACGATTCTAATCCGTTTAGTATTGTTGCCATTAATGATCAAGCAAACGAAGAGTACAAAAGCAATGCAGGCCATCCAGCCGGAAATGCAAGCGTTAAAAGAAAAATATGCTTCTAAAGACGCAGCCACTCAGCAAAAGCTTCAACAAGAAACGATGGCTCTTTTCCAAAAGCATGGAGTTAATCCATTAGCCGGATGTTTCCCGCTACTAATCCAAATGCCAATCTTGATTGGTTTTTACCATGCCATTATGCGAACAGAAGAAATTGCGAAATACAGTTTCCTATGGTTCGATTTGGGTGATAAAGATCCATATTATATTTTGCCGATTGTAGCCGGTATTACTACATTTATTCAACAAAAAATTATGATGGTCGGCCAGGAAAATAATCCGACAATGGCTATGATGCTTTGGATGATGCCAATCATGATCGTTGTTTTTGCGATTAACTTCCCATCAGCGCTGTCACTTTACTGGGTTGTAGGTAATATCTTTATGATTGTACAAACTTTATTGATTAAAGGTCCAGATTTGAAGAAGGATTCAGGGAAAGTGAGAGGAGCGAAAAAGTGAGACAAGTAACTGCTACAGGACAAAATGTCGAGGAAGCAGTAAAATCAGCTTTAGCTCAATTGCAAACAACAAGAGATCGAATTGATATTGAAGTGCTAGATGAAGGAAAAAAAGGGTTATTCGGCATATTCGGTTCCAGACAAGCGGAAGTAGTGGTCACTTTAGTTCCCGATCCGATTGAGGAAGCAAAGCAATTTTTACAAAAGGTATGTCAAGATATGGGGCTTGATGTAAAGATTGCTGTTAAAAAGGAAGGAAAGGTCGTTACATTTGAACTGACCGGCGATAAGATTGCTTTATTAATTGGGAAACGAGGACAAACACTAAATTCTCTTCAATACTTGGTTCAGCTAGTGGCTAATCGTTACTCCAAGCAATACTTAACGATTATACTAGATGCTGAAGACTACAGAAACAGAAGAACTGACACACTTATTCAGCTTGCTGAACGTATGGCCAAAAAGGTGATGAAAACCAGAAAAGATGTTGCGCTGGAACCGATGCCTTCTTATGAGCGTAAGGTGATTCATACTGCTTTAATGAAATATGATAAAGTAGAAACACACTCTAGTGGAAAAGATCCATACCGTCATCTTGTTATTACATTGAAAAAACCTTTATAGCATTTGCTATAAAGGTTTTTTTGTGCTCTGCAATATAAAGAAGCAATGATGTGGATGGTGTGAATCAGAGAGATTGTTATTCACATGTGGATAAGTTACAATAATCGTTGGAAAAATGTATTAATATTAAGTGTGGACAATGTATTGTCCTTACAGGGACATTATTTCTTTTTTTAGAAAAAACACTGTGGTATTGTAGTTATTTAGGAATAAAAATTTCATGTGCATGTGTATGTTTGCTTAATTATAGAAAACCTAATAAAGAATGAGAGGTGACGACAACATGGAATTTGATACAATTGCAGCTATTTCGACGCCTATGGGCGAAGGAGCAATTGCTATTGTTCGTTTAACTGGCGATGAGGCATTATCCATCATCGATAAAATATATAAGGGTCCCAGCGGAAAGAAACTTTCTGAAGCCGCTTCTCACACTATACATTACGGTCATCTGGTTGATCCAAAAACAGAAAAAATCATAGAAGAAGTAATGGTATCCGTTATGAGAGCCCCTAAAACCTTCACGAGAGAAGATGTTGTGGAAATTAACTGTCACGGAGGGCTTGTTTCAGTTAAGAAAGTGTTGAATCTTGTGTTGGCTAACGGAGCAAGGCTGGCTGACCCGGGTGAATTCACAAAGCGCGCTTTTCTAAATGGCCGTATTGACTTATCGCAAGCAGAAGCGGTAATGGACTTAATTCGCGCAAAAACAGATCGTGCGATGAACGTTGCATTGAACCAAATGGAAGGAAGACTGTCTAAGCTAATTCAAAGGCTGCGTCAGGAAATCCTTGAAACATTGGCTCACGTAGAAGTAAATATAGACTATCCCGAATATGATGATGTTGAAGAAATGACGCATCATATGCTAATAGAGAAAGCAACATTCGTACGGAATGAATTGCAGAAACTATTGCAGACAGCTGAACAAGGCAAAATTTTGCGTGAAGGGATTTCAACGGTTATTGTCGGTCGTCCTAACGTAGGAAAGTCATCATTATTAAACAGTTTTGTTCAGGAAAATAAAGCGATTGTAACTGACATTCCGGGCACAACACGCGATGTGATCGAAGAGTACGTCAATGTTCGTGGTGTACCGCTTCGTCTGGTCGATACAGCTGGAATACGTGAAACGGAAGATATTGTTGAGCGGATAGGAGTCGAAAAATCACGTGCTGTTTTAAAGGAAGCTGATCTGATATTGCTTGTTTTAAACTATGCAGAAGAGCTTTCCGCAGAGGACGAGAATATTTTTGCAGCGGCTCGTGGCATGGATGTCATCGTTATTGTGAATAAAACAGATTTGCCGCAAAAAATCGATTTGAACAGAGTGAAGGAATTAGCGGGCAGTGCCCCGGTTGTGACAACTTCCCTGCTTGAAGACCGCGGAGTCGATGAATTGGAAGAAGCAATCTCGGCATTATTCTTCGCAGGTGAGCTTGAGGCAAGCGATTTAACATATGTATCGAATACAAGACATATTGCTTTAATTACACAAGCATTGAATACAATTGATGATGCTATAACAGCAATAGAAAACGGAGTGCCGGTTGATTTGGTGCAAATTGATTTAACAAGGTCATGGGAACTACTTGGAGAAATCATAGGTGATACTGTCAGCGAAAGCTTGATCGATCAGTTATTCTCGCAATTTTGCTTAGGGAAATAAATATTATTGGAGGAGTAAAAATGTCATACGAAGCTGGAAATTATGACGTTATCGTAATCGGTGCTGGTCATGCGGGCTGCGAAGCCGGTTTAGCTGCCGCTAGAGTCGGGGCCAAAACATTGATGCTGACGATTAACTTGGATATGGTTGCCTTTATGCCATGTAATCCGTCAGTCGGCGGCCCTGCTAAAGGTATTGTAGTACGTGAAATTGATGCCCTTGGCGGTGAAATGGGTAGAAATATCGATAAAACACACATTCAAATGAGAATGTTGAATACAGGTAAAGGACCGGCAGTACGCGCTTTACGTGCACAAGCGGATAAATTCTTATATCAGCAAGAAATGAAACATACTATTGAACAGGAAGAAAATCTTTCATTAGTGCAAGGTATGGTCGAAAAGCTGATTGTTGAAGATGGTGTATGTAAAGGTGTTATTACACAGACGGGCGCAAAATATTTTGCGAAAACAGTTGTAATTACAACAGGGACGTTTTTGCGCGGAGAAATTATTATTGGCGAGCTGAAGTATTCAAGCGGTCCGAACAATCAGCAGCCATCTGTTAAACTTTCTGAGCATTTAGAGGAGCTTGGGCTTGATTTAGTCCGCTTCAAAACAGGTACGCCTCCTCGCGTGAACGGCGATACAATTGATTACAGTCAAACAGAAATTCAGCCGGGTGATGATGTGCCGCGCGCTTTTTCTTTTGAAACAACGAAATTTATCACTGATCAGCTACCTTGCTGGCTAACATATACAAGTCTGGAAACACATCAAATCATTGATGATAATTTGCATAGATCGCCGATGTACTCGGGGATGATCAAAGGAACAGGCCCTCGTTATTGTCCGTCTATCGAAGACAAGGTTGTTCGATTCAATGACAAGCCACGCCACCAAATTTTCTTGGAGCCGGAAGGAAGACATACACAAGAGGTGTACGTACAGGGCTTATCGACAAGCCTGCCTGAAGACGTGCAAAAAAGAATGCTTGCTTCTATCCCTGGTTTAGAAAAGGCGCAACTAATGCGTGCAGGTTACGCAATCGAGTATGATGCGATTGTTCCGACACAGTTATGGCCGACACTTGAAACGAAAAAGATCAAAAATCTTTATACAGCGGGACAAATTAATGGGACATCCGGATATGAAGAAGCGGCTGGTCAAGGCTTAATGGCGGGTATGAATGCCGGACTTAAATCGATTGGTAAAGAAGAAGTAATTTTAGGGAGAGCAGACGCATACATCGGTGTATTGATTGATGACCTTGTCACTAAAGGAACGAATGAGCCGTACCGACTTCTGACTTCAAGAGCCGAATATCGTTTGTTGCTTCGTCACGATAACGCTGACTTGCGTCTGACTGAAATCGGTGCAAAAGTCGGCCTTATTAAAGAAAGCCGATACGAGCGATTCTTAGAAAAGAAAGCGTTAATTGCTGAAGAAAAAGAACGTTTAGAGTCAGTCGGCATCAAGCCGACTCATGAAGTTCAAAGCATTATTGCGGAAGCAGGCGGAAGCGAGTTGAAGGATGGTATCAAGGCAGCCGACTTATTGAAGCGTCCGGAAATGACTTACGCACATATCGAACAAATTACGCCTAGTGAAAAAACATTGACAGATGATATTAAAGAGCAAGTTGAGATTCAAATTAAATACGAAGGCTACATTCAGAAGTCTCTTCAGCAAGTAGAAAGACTGAAGAAGATGGAAGATAAGAAAATCCCGGAAAACATCGATTACGATGCAATCAATAGTTTAGCATCGGAAGCGAGACAAAAACTTAAATTGGTTCGTCCTCTTACAGTTGCACAAGCTTCCCGTATATCCGGAGTAAATCCTGCCGATATTTCGATTTTGCTTGTATACTTAGAGCAAGGCAAGATTGCACGGATTTCAAATTAATTAAATAGGTGTGAAAAAATAGATGAATGAACAACAATTTGCAGAAAAACTGGCGGAGAAAGGTATTGAGCTTTCTCCTCGCCAATTAGAACAGTTCCGACTTTACTTTGAGACTCTTGTAGAGTGGAATGAAAAAATGAATTTGACAGCAATCACTGACAAAGATGAAGTGTATTTGAAACACTTTTATGACTCAATCTCAGCAGCTTTCTATTTCGATCTCCACTCAGTTGAAAGTATTTGCGATGTCGGCGCCGGGGCTGGTTTCCCAAGTATACCGATAAAAATTTGCTTTCCGCACCTGCACGTTTCAATCGTTGATTCTTTAAATAAACGAATTACATTTTTAAACCATTTAGCGGATGTTTTACAATTAGAGAATGTATCATTCTATCATGATCGAGCGGAAACTTTCGGGCAAAATCCGAATCATCGTGAAAAGTATGATTTAGTAACAGCAAGAGCCGTTGCGAGAATGTCCGTCCTATCTGAATTGTGCATGCCGTTAGTGAAAGTCGGCGGTCAATTTTTAGCTATGAAAGCATCCAGTGCCCAAGATGAAATGAAAATAGCTGAAAAAGCAATTAAAACTTTTGGAGGCAAAATCCATACAGTCGAAAAAATGCTGCTTCCTTTTGAAGAAAGTGAACGAAACATCATTGTTATAAATAAAGTTAAGGCAACAGCTAAAAAGTATCCAAGAAAACCGGGTACACCAAATAAACAGCCGATTGAGTAATCACTCAATCGGCTGAAATGGAAATGTTTCATGTGAAACTGCTATTTTGCTAGTTTACCTGTTTAACAGACACTAAGAAGTTTTGCTTTAATATTTTTATAGCTGCTATTTTTTTAAAGGAACTTGTTTGTTTAATAGAGAATAAGTTAAAGAGATGAATTCATTGAAATTACATAGGCGGCGACAATTCATAGACGATTTGTTTGCTGATTTATATATACGTTAATTGTACATTGACGTCCTCTTGTCCATTGTGACAGAAGACGAGTTTTCACTTAAAGGTGGTGTTTAGGGAAATGAAGCATCCTTTTTCGCGTTTCTTTGGAACGGGTACAAAAGAAGAAAAGCGCTTAGAAGAACAAATAGAAGAAGTGAAGCAAAGCAACAACGAAGAAGTTAAAAAAATTCCCTTGAATGATATTGTCCCTAATCGTTTTCAGCCGAGAACAGTTTTTGATGATGATAAAATTGCTGAATTGGCACAAACGATTCATACGCACGGCATCATTCAACCGATAGTCGTCAGAGAGTATGAAAAGGGCAAGTATGAGCTAATTGCTGGCGAACGCCGCTTCCGGGCAATGACAAAGCTTGGATGGGAGTTTGCACCTGCTCTTGTTAAGGAGTTCAATGATACAGAAACTGCTTCTATTGCTTTAATTGAAAACCTTCAGCGAGAGGAACTGACGCCAATTGAAGAGGCGGTTGCCTACAGTAAACTGATTGAATTACATCAGCTGACTCAAGAAGCATTGGCACAAAGACTCGGCATTGGCCAATCAACAGTAGCGAATAAATTACGTTTGCTGAAGTTGCCAGAGCAAGTGCAGGAAGCATTATTGCAAAAAGTAATTACAGAACGCCACGCTCGTTCTTTGATTCCGTTGAAAAATGAAGAGAAACAAATTGCATTATTACAAGAGATTATTGAGAGAAACTTGAATGTGAAGCAAACTGAAGAACGGGTGCAAAGGCTGCTGGAGGCTACCGAGCAGAAACCGAAGGCTAAGAGGAAAGCGTTCAGTAAGGATATGAGAATTGCTGTTAATACAATACGCCAATCATTGACGATGGTTAAGGACAATGGCATAAATCTCGATGCGGAGGAAGAAGAGCACGAGGAGTATTATCAATTCACGATTAAGATTCCAAAAAATAAATAGTTATGCACCATTAGGGTTCCTGCGGGCTTTTGAAACAGCATCAGGAACCCTTTATTTATTCTCTGTCCTGATGCCAACCAAAATAATGGAAAATGTAATTAATTTTAAAATCAACTCGTCACTATTTATGATAAAATAAGAGACATGTATTATTCTATAAGGTTTTAGTGGCTCTTTTGAGTAAAGCGATGCAAACATGGTGAAGATTTAGAATGGCTCACTATGGGAATTTCCTGATACTTCGAGAGCTATTTTGGTTATTATTAGCATTCCTTATGAAGTAAAGGTAGGTGACATCGTGGGTAAAATAGTATCGATCGCTAACCAGAAAGGCGGCGTAGGAAAGACAACATCATCTGTTAATCTTGCTGCTTGCTTAGCATATATGGGAAAAAAGATTTTGCTGGTGGATATAGACCCACAAGGCAATGCAACCAGCGGTGTTGGAATTGAAAAAGCAGATGTTGACCAATGCATCTATGATGTGCTTGTTGATGACGTTGATGCAGGGGATGTAATCAAGTCTGCTAAAGTAGAAAACCTGGATGTTATTCCAGCTACTATTCAGTTGGCTGGTGCAGAAATAGAACTTGTTCCGACAATATCAAGAGAAGTCAGGTTAAAGCGCGCTTTAGATAAAGTAGTCGATCAGTATGACTATATTATTATTGATTGCCCCCCTTCGCTTGGTCTGTTGACAATTAATGCCCTGACTGCTTCGGATACGGTTATCATTCCAGTTCAGTGCGAGTACTATGCATTGGAAGGATTAAGTCAGCTGTTGAATACAGTTCGCCTCGTGCAAAAACATCTCAATGAAGACCTGAAAATTGAGGGTGTGCTATTGACCATGTTAGATGCGAGAACAAACTTAGGTATTCAAGTTATAGAAGAAGTAAAGAAATACTTTCAAGATAAGGTATACAAGACGATTATCCCGAGAAATGTTCGTCTGAGTGAAGCGCCCAGTCACGGTGAACCAATCATTATTTATGATGCGAAGTCTAAAGGAGCAGAGGTATATTTAGATTTGGCAAAGGAAGTGTTATCGCATGGGTAAAGGATTAGGTAAAGGTATAAACGCACTATTTACGAACCTGGAAACAACTAAGGAAGACACTGTACAAGAGATCTCGGTTAAAGATATTAGGGCAAACCCGTATCAACCGAGGAAAATCTTTAAAGAAGAAGCGATAGAGGAACTGAAACAATCCATTATCCAGCATGGTATTCTGCAACCAATCATAGTGAAGAAAAGCATTAAAGGATATGAGATTGTAGTAGGGGAAAGACGTTTCCGGGCAGCAAAAGAAGCAGGACTACAAAAGGTTCCTGTTGTAGTCAGAGATTTTACCAGTTCTGAAATGATGGAACTGGCTGTTTTAGAAAATCTTCAAAGAGAAGATTTGACACCGCTTGAAGAAGCGGCAGCTTATCAAACTTTATTAGACCGTTTAGATGTGACGCAAGAAGAACTGGCGAAGCGGTTAGGGAAAAGCAGACCTCATATCACGAACCATATCAGATTATTATCCCTTCCTCGACCTGTTCAGGAACTGATTACGCAGGGCAAAATTTCGATGGGACATGGACGTGCTTTATTGGGATTGAAGAATAAAGACCTTTTGGATAAACTCGTTGAAAAAATTGTTAAAGAGGAAATGAACGTTCGTCAACTGGAGCAATATATTCAACAATTGAACGAGAGTGTTCCACGTGAAACGAAAAAGCCCGAAGTCAAGAAGGATGTATTCATACAAGAACAGGAAAATCTCTTAAGAGAGCGCTTCGGAACAACGGTAACAATATCACAGAGAAAGAAAAAAGGAAAAATCGAAATAGAGTTTTTCTCGCCGGAAGATTTGAACCGTATTCTCGAACTTCTTGAAAAATAAACCATCCAACCGGATGGTTTTTATTTGCTGTAATTTTGTTAGAAAAAAACCTTTGCCGGGTATATAATCAGCCTAGAGAAAGAAACTAAAAGGACAGATATAAGGCTGAATTCAGATTAAGGACCAGTTAATGGAGGGCTGTTTTTTACGTCTTTCTAACACCTGGCTGGATGTATAAATACCTTCGGCGATTGTTTGTGCCATTTTCATAACAAGACTTAGTCTCGTGTTCTGTAAAACAAAAAACTCCATAAAGCCGCTGACATTCACAATCCCATTGATGTGTATATCGCCCACTTCCGGCAGCTTTTTATTGACACCTGCTCCAGGTTTTAAAGGTCCTTGATTGATTTGTACAGAGCCAACGTTCTTCATACGGCCTAAACAAGCATCAACAGCAATGACAAAAGCATTAGCATGTTTTGTGTGAATTTCATCAAGCTTTTCCTGAAGATTCACCGCATGTATAGGCTCATCTAATGTTCCATAAACGTAGAATGGTGATTGCAGTTTATGTATTAAAAAGGAGCCGACAAGTGGGCCGAGCGAGTCGCCGGTTGAACGGTCGGTGCCGATACAGGCAATGACGATGTTTTTTTTAGGCGGAATGATATGCAACAGACTATCAGTTATTTTTTTTACCGCATCAGCTTCTTCATAAAGTATACTGTTAATTAATTCATTTTCTTTAAAAAAATTTGCCTTACCGTTCATCGCTCCCACTCCTTTGGCTTAGTATTAACAGTATACGGATGGATTCTCCATTGTATACATTGTTTGGGAAAAATTGTTGACTATGAATCTCTTTTTTATAGAGATTCATCTGCTAAAATAGATAGAATACTATTAGTCAACTATACCCTTTCATATAAAATTGAAAACTATGCGGTTTTATTATCACGAAAGCTAAGAAGGTGAAAATAATGAATATCATAAATCATTATCTGGATGTCTTGACGACCGATGAGTTTTGGTTTGGGATTACCGATGTAGTATTCCAAGTTACATTAATCGTTATTATTTCCGGATTGATTGTAAAAATTGTTAAAAAGGCGATAGCGAAGGTTTTCATGCTGCGCGCAAAAAGCCGTTTGCGTACCTCTGAACGACGAGATGAAACGATGAAGCGGCTGCTTCAAAATATAGCTGCATATATTATTTATTTCATTGCGATTTTGATGGCGTTAGATACAGTAGATATTAATGTAAAAGGATTGCTTGCCGGTGCGGGTATCGTCGGTCTTGCTGTCGGTTTTGGTGCACAAAGTTTAGTTAAAGACGTCATCACCGGTTTTTTTATCATATTTGAAGATCAGTTTGCTGTCGGAGATTTTGTTCGAATCGGACAACTTGAAGGTACTGTTGAAGAAATCGGCCTTCGTACGACAAAGATCAAAAATGTAACCGGTGAATTAAATATCATCCCAAACGGTAACATTCTTGAAGTAACTAACTTTTCCATTCATAATAGTGTGGCAGTAGTAGATTTCGGCATCTCTTATGAGGGAGATGTAGAAAGAGCGGAGCGTATTATCACTCAACTCCTTGAAAGTATGCCTGAACGTTATGAAGACTTGGTCAGAACACCTGAGCTGCTTGGTATTCAAAGTTTTGGTGCATCTGAGATAGTACTTCGCATTACTGCTGAAACATTGCCTATGCGTCACTTCTATATTGCGAGACAAATTCGCAAAGAATTAAAGGAGACGCTCGATGCAAATGGTATTGAAATTCCTTATCCGCACATGGTAATGTATAGTCGACAAGATGAGGATAAGAAGCAATCAGCAAAGCAAATTTAGGAGGTTTTTCAAATGGAAGAAAAGCAATACGACTTAAATGATCTTGTTGAGATGAAAAAACCTCATCCTTGCGGAGCGAATAAATGGAAAATCATTAGACTGGGGATGGACATTCGCATTAAATGTGAAGGCTGCGGTCATAGTGTATTAATTCCACGTAAGGACTTCGCACGTAAAATGAAGAAAGTAATTGAGAAGCATGAACAGTAAGTCATGCTTCTTTTTCTGTCAAAAAGGACCGCTACTGGTTTTCCAATTGAATAAAAAAATCAACTTCAAACTTGGAGAGCTGTCTAACCTTACACCTGCTATGCTCGGTCCTAAGCTGTCTCCCCCGAGAAACCAAGTTCGGGTTTCTCGTGTGGGGCTCTCAGGATGAGAGTCACAGCGACGTTGCTACAGGACGTAGCGCTCTTAGTCGCTGTTACTTCTTAGAATTTGTCTAGCTGCAGCGGCCAGCCCCTCGAGGTCATAAGCCAAATCACTCCAGAAATTTTACAATTTCCTACGTAATTTGTCTTATGCAGGTCGGGGCTGAACGGGCCGCTTCCGCTTTTCCGTTCCCGCATGGCTCCTTTTTCATCGAGGTGAATCTGAGTAGCATATTCTTAATGAAAAAGGACCGGTGCCGGTTTTTCCAATTGACGATTGCTTGTTTTTTTGTATTGTAGTCTCTATAATTGGTAGAGGTTTAAAAAATGACGGTAATTATTTCATTCGTGAAATGAATAGATGAATAAATGAGCTTGCCGAGCAAGTTTATATATATTAGAGGAGTGAATGTTCACATGGCTTTAACAGCTGGAATTGTAGGTCTTCCTAACGTAGGAAAATCGACACTATTTAACGCTATTACGCAAGCTGGCGCAGAATCAGCTAACTATCCTTTCTGTACGATTGATCCTAATGTCGGTATTGTAGAAGTACCTGATCATCGTCTACAAAAGCTTACAGAGCTTGTTCAACCAAAAAAAACAGTTCCTACAACTTTTGAATTCACTGATATTGCCGGTATCGTAAAAGGTGCGAGCAAGGGTGAAGGTTTAGGCAATAAATTTTTGTCTCATATTCGTCAAGTAGATGCGATTTGCCAAGTTGTGCGATGCTTTGAAGATGAAAATATCACACACGTTGCGGGTAAAGTTGATCCAATAGAGGATATCGAGGTCATTAACCTTGAGTTGATCCTTGCTGACTTAGAATCAGTAGATAAAAGAATCGCTCGTGTAGCTAAAATGGCAAAGCAAAAAGATAAAGAAGCAATGTATGAACATGATATCTTAGTTCGTCTGAAAGAAGCTTTAGAAAATGAACTGCCTGCCCGTACAGTGGAATTTACAGAAGAAGAAATGCGCGTTGTTAAGATGATGCACCTTTTGACAACAAAGCCTGTCCTTTATGTAGCGAACGTTGGTGAAGATGAAGTTGCAGACACTAGCGACAACAAATATGTACAGCAAGTTCGTGAATTTGCCGCAAAAGATAACGCGGAAGTGATTGTCGTTTGTGCAAAAATCGAATCAGAAATTGCTGAACTTGAAGGCGAAGAGAAAGCGGAGTTCTTAGCTGAGCTAGGTATCGCTGAATCAGGTTTAGATCAATTAATCCGAGCTGCGTATAACTTGATTGGCTTGGCAACATACTTTACAGCCGGTGTTCAGGAAGTGCGCGCATGGACATTTGTACAAGGCATGAAAGCTCCTCAATGTGCGGGTATCATCCACTCTGACTTCGAAAGAGGATTCATTCGAGCTGAAACAGTAGCATACGAAGATCTTTTAGCGGCAGGCAATATGGTTGCAGCACGTGAAGCAGGAAAAGTGCGCCTGGAAGGTAAAGAATATGTTGTTCAAGATGGAGATGTAATCCACTTCCGATTTAACGTTTAATAACTAATATTTATTCGGCAGCTCAATACCAAGCGGCTGCCGATTTTATACTTATTATAGATCTTGCCGCAATAATCCTCTCAGAGGATAACGCCCCAATTTTTGCAATATTCAAATTAACTTGCAGTTGCTGTCATGATTCGGAGATTTAAGAAATTACTAGAAAAAATTGATAGCGTATAGCGTTGAACAGCACTCGAAAAACATCTTAAAAGCAAAGCAAACATTGCATTTGATAAATACCTATGATATAATTTCTTTTCGTGAGTGATTAATTTAAATTGCTCCTTGCCCACTACGGGCCGTTTAGTCCAAAAGGAGGTGACAGTGATGAGAAAATACGAAATTATGTACATCATCCGTCCAAATATCGAAGATGAAGCTAAAAAAGCTTTAGTTGAGCGTTTCAACGCTATTCTTACTGATAACGGTGCGGAAGTTATGGAAACAAAGGATTGGGGTAAGCGTCGTCTTGCTTACGAAATCAATGATTTCCGTGATGGTTTCTACACACTTCTTAAAGTGCAAGCTGAAGCAGCTGCAGTTCAAGAATTCGATCGTCTAGCTAAAATCAGCGAAGACATTATCCGTCATATGATTATTAAAGAAGAAGCATAATATATATTTTTATAAATATCCGCTCAAGTATGTTTCACATGAAACGTACTTGGATGGAAGGAGTTGATTCTGATGATGAACCGAGTCGTTCTTGTAGGACGCTTAACTAAAGATCCAGATTTGCGCTACACACCAAGTGGAGTACCTGTAGCAACTTTCACGCTAGCTGTGAACCGAACTTTTTCGAATCAGCAAGGTGAACGTGAAGCAGATTTCATTAACTGTGTCGTTTGGCGTAAACCGGCTGAAAATGTGGCCAACTTCTTGAAAAAAGGAAGCTTAGCTGGCGTTGATGGCCGTCTTCAAACACGCAATTATGAGGGACAAGACGGTAAGCGAGTGTATGTTACTGAAGTAGTCGCTGAAAGTGTTCAGTTCTTAGAACCTAGAAGTGCAAACAGTGGTAACAGAGGCGATGGCGGTTCGTTCGGCGCTCCTCCACGAGAAGAATTCCCTTCTTATGGCGGTCAGCAACCAAGCCGCAATCAGAATCAAAACCAACAACGCGGCGGCAACTACACTCGTGTAGATGATGATCCATTTGCAAATGGTGGTCAAACGATCGACATTTCAGATGATGATCTGCCGTTCTAAAATATAAACGATCGGTAGTTTATATAATCAGTTTCCGGAAGGAGGAAAAAACCAATGGCAATGGGTGGACGCAGAGGTGGCCGTGCTAAACGCCGTAAAGTTTGCTACTTTACAGCTAACGGCATCACACACATCGATTATAAAGATGTTGATTTACTAAAAAAATTCGTTTCTGAGCGTGGTAAAATTTTACCTCGTCGTGTAACAGGAACTAGCGCTAAATATCAACGTAAACTTACAGTTGCAATCAAACGCGCTCGTATGATGGCTTTACTACCATACGTATCTGGTGAATAATCACTGCATAAAAACACATGGAGGAATTTCCTTCATGTGTTTTTTTTGTGCGCAATTTGATTTGAGGAGATTATTAATGTTGGTAAAATAATGGAACTTCCCTGTAAAACAGACATTTATAGGGTTCTACTTAAATTTTGTTTGTGACCATAAGAGTTTTAGAGCCTGTATCACTGGTTAGAATGTATTTAAAAGGCAGTGGATTGCGCTTTTAACGAAAATTTTGCTACACTGAGTTATTTAAGATCGGCGAAAGGAGATTAGAAATTGAATAAAGGAAGACAATTAGCTGTTAGCGGGGTACTGCTTGCGCTCTTTGCAATTATGCTGCTGATTACGATATATATTCCCATTGTAGGCGTTATTATGATGTTTATCTTGCCGATACCGTTTATCTTTATTGCTCTTGAAAATGATCTTAAATGGTCCTTATTATTTTTGGCGGCTTCCTGTTTAATAACCATCATTTTAGGTCATGTATTCTCAGTGCCGCTGACATTAATGATGGGGTCTATTGGTATTACAGTCGGATCTTATTTGAGGATCGGAAAAAGTCGTCTGCAAATGTTTATTGTATCCGTATTATTATTTATAGCTAATATGTTGTTGATTTTCTTCGTTTCAATGGTTTTCATGGATATAAATTATATAGATAAGACAATTGAACGGATGGAGTCCATAATTGACCAATCCGAGAATATGTTTAATAGCATGGGACAAAATGAAGAAAGCATTGAGATGCTGCTGCAACTGAAGGAGTCTCTACAGACAATTGAGGTATTGTTGCCGAGTTTCGTTGTAATTGCATCCATTATATTAGTGGGTATTATATTTGTCAGCTGCAAACCGATCATTAACCGTTTCAGCTCAAAAAATTGTTATTTGCTCCATTTAGGGAGCTGCAAATGCCAAAAAGCCTATTATGGTATTATTTAATCATCATGGTTGCTTTGCTGTTCATTGGTACGACTGATGGCATATTCTATACTGTAGTTATAAATTTATTGTTCTGTCTTCAGTTTTTTATTTCGTTGCAAGGATATTCCCTGCTTTTCTTTATAAGTGATTCAAGGAAATGGAATAAAGCAGTGCCTATTATAATTGTCATCTTTTCGATTCTTTTGCCTTTTGCATCAATCGTTGCTCCTTTTGTTAGGATTTTAGGTATAATAGATTTAGGCTTTAACTTGAGAAACAAAATCTAAAGTTGCCTTTTGTTGGATGAGGAGCTTCAATTTATGTAAATATCAGATGTTTCAATAATAAATAGAAGCTAGTAGCTTGTAGGAGCTGAAAAGATGTCATCAAATTTTAAAAGTAAGTCTATTCAATTTGCGCTGGCAGGGCTGCTGGTTGTTATTATCTCACTATTGGCAGTATTAGCCTACTATCAATGGTTTTTGGCTGTGGTTGGTATGCTCATTGCTGGAGGACTGGTATATATTATATTCAGAATTGATTTTCTGAACCAGAAAGCCACTGAACAGTACATTTCAACACTTTCCTATAGATTGAAAAGCGTTGGGGAAGAGGCGCTGCTCGAGATGCCGATTGGCATTATGCTTATTGATGATGACTACACGGTTGAATGGTCAAATGCTTATATGGCAAGCTGTTTTCAGGAAGAGATTCTGGTAGGAAGTTCTCTTTACGATTTAGCTGATTCAGTTATACCAATTGTGAAACAAGGTATTGAAGAGGAAACGGTATCTATACATGATAGGCGCTTCAAAGTCATAAATAAAAGTGCTGAAAGATTGCTGTACTTTTTTGATGTAACGGAACAAGTAGAAATAGAAAAAATGTATGAAAATGAGCGTACAGTTATAAGCATTATTTATCTGGATAATTATGATGAACTGACTCAAGGAATGAATGATAGAAGACGCAGTGGTTTAAATAGCCTTGTCACATCACTTTTGGACAAATGGGCAAAAGAACATGGAATGTTTTTAAAGAGGACCTCATCCGATCGTTTCATTTGCATTCTGAATGAACGAATTCTGCATAATTTAGTGAAGACTAAATTCACGATTCTCGATGTCATCCGTGAAACTACGACAAAGCAACACGTGCCATTGACGTTAAGCATTGGCATAGGCTGTGGAGAATCATCTTTTCCGGTATTGGCTTCGCTTGCACAGTCCAGTTTAGATTTGGCGTTAGGACGCGGCGGTGACCAAGTAGCTATAAAACTTCCAAACGGGAAAGCAAAGTTTTATGGAGGTAAATCAAATCCGGTTGAAAAAAGAACCAGGGTACGTGCCCGAGTTATATCACATGCATTAAAGGATATTATTCTGGATAGTGATAAAGTTATTGTTATGGGGCACAAATACCCGGATATGGATGCTATTGGAGCAGCAATCGGTATATCCAAAGCGGCAATGATGAATGATCGTGAAGCATTTATTGTCATTAATTTTCAGGAATTAGACACCAGCGTGAAACGTTTAATGCATGAGGTCAAAAAAAATCCTGGTTTGAACTCACGCTTCATTTCCGTTGAAAAAGCCTATGATATAATTACAGATGATACGCTATTAGTTGTTGTTGATACGCATAAACCTTCCATGGTGATTGAAGAGAGACTTCTTCGCAATATCGAGAAAGTTGTCGTTATTGACCATCACCGAAGAGGTGAAGAATTCATTGATCGAGCGTTGCTGGTTTATATGGAACCTTATGCGTCATCTACTGCTGAGCTTGTGACAGAACTTCTTGAGTATCAGGAAAAGAAAAGCGATATTGATATGTTAGAAGCAACAGCACTTCTGGCAGGTATTATTGTCGATACGAAAAGTTTTACTTTGCGTACAGGATCGCGAACGTTCGATGCAGCTTCCTATCTTCGCAGTCATGGAGCCGATACAGTTCTTGTGCAGAAGTTCCTGAAAGACGACTTAGAGGATTATATGAAGCGAGCCAGACTAATTGAAACGGTTGCCTTCTATAAAGAAGGAATAGCGATTGCAAAAGGAAAAGCTGATGAAATTAATGAACAGATTTTAATTGCTCAGGCAGCAGATACGTTATTGTCCATGAATGGGGTCAACGCAGCCTTTGTAATAGCAAAGCGCAGCGAGCATCTGATCAGCATTAGTGCACGTTCATTGGGCGAGATAAACGTCCAAATCATCATGGAATTATTAAACGGAGGCGGACATTTAACAAATGCCGCTACCCAGATGAAAGTGGAATCGGTAGATGAAGCTGAAGAGAGATTAAAACAGGCGATAGATGAGTATCTTAAGGGAGGAACAAAAGAATGAAAGTTATTTTCTTAAAAGATGTTAAAGGAAAAGGGAAAAAAGGAGAAATTAAAAACGTATCTGACGGATATGCGCACAATTTCCTATTTAAACAAGAAGCGGCAATTGAAGCAACGCCAGGCAACTTAAAAAAATTAGAGGCGCAAAAAAATAAAGCAAACCAAGTAGCTGCTGAAGAGCTTCAACAAGCAAAGAATTTGAAAGTGGAACTTGAAAAACTTACAGTAGAACTAGAAGCGAAAGCAGGAGACGGCGGACGACTATTCGGTTCTGTAACAACGAAGCAAATTGCTGAGGCATTGCAGGCTTCATCAGGTATTAAGATCGATAAACGTAAGATGGAGCTTCCTGACGGTATTCGAGCATTAGGATACACTAAAGTTCCGGTTAAGTTACATCATGACGTGACTGCCACTTTAAATGTTCATGTAAAAGAAGCTAAATAATAGGACTTTTAAATAGTGTTAAATACGTATAGGTGAACAATAGAAACGACTCCTTTTCAAATATGAATATAATGGAGTCGTTTTGCTTATAGAGACCATTTTAAAATAGGAGGTCAATAAAGATTGAGTGAAACTTTTCAAAATCAAATACCGCCGCAAAATATAGAAGCAGAGCAAGCTGTACTAGGAGCTATTTTTCTTCAGCCATCTTCTCTGATCGTGGCCTCTGAAATATTGATTCCAGAAGATTTCTATAAAGTAGCTCATCAAAAAATATACCAGGTTATGCTGAAGCTGAATGATAGTGGCAGTGTAGTGGATCTCATCACTGTGACAGAAGAGCTATCTGCAACGAAAAGCTTAGAGGATGTGGGCGGGGTTGCTTATTTAAGTGAATTAGCTGATTCTGTACCGACAGCAGCCAATATTGAATATTATGCACGCATTGTCGACGAAAAATCATTATTGCGTCGTACAATTCGGGTTGCGACACAAATTGTCCAAGAGGGCTATAGTCGTGAGGATGAGGTAGAAGCTTATATCGGTGAAGCGGAAAAAAGCATCATGGAAGTAGCGCAAAGGAAAAATGCTGGTGCATTCCAAAATATTAAAGATGTACTTGTTTCAGCTTACGATAATATCGAGCAACTTGCTAATCGCGAAGGTGAAATTACCGGCATACCAACGGGATTTGCCGAACTTGACCGTATGACAGCAGGGTTTCAGCGAAATGACTTAATTATTGTAGCAGCCCGTCCGTCTGTAGGTAAAACAGCTTTTGCCTTGAACATAGCTCAAAATGTTGCGACGAAGACAGATGAAAACGTAGCAATCTTCAGTCTGGAGATGGGTGCTGAGCAGCTGGTGATGCGTATGCTCTGTGCTGAGGGGAATATCAACGCTCAAAACTTAAGAACAGGTGCCTTGACAGATGAAGATTGGCGTAAGCTGACAATGGCAATGGGGAGCCTTTCTAATGCCGGCATATTCATTGATGATACTCCCGGTGTCCGAATTGGTGATATTCGCTCGAAATGCCGACGTTTGAAGCAAGAGCATGGTTTAGGGATGATTCTAATCGACTATCTTCAGCTAATTCAGGGGAATGGGCGTTCAGGCGAAAATCGTCAGCAAGAGGTATCGGAGATTTCACGTTCTTTAAAAGCTTTGGCACGTGAACTACAGGTGCCCGTTATAGCCTTATCACAGCTTTCACGCGGTGTTGAACAACGTCAAGATAAGCGCCCGATGATGTCTGATATTCGTGAATCTGGATCTATCGAGCAGGATGCCGATATTGTCGCTTTCTTATATCGTGATGACTATTATGATAAGGAAACAGAGAATAAGAATATAATTGAGATTATTATTGCCAAACAACGTAACGGTCCTGTCGGTACTGTATCATTGGCGTTTGTAAAAGAATACAATAAGTTCGTTAACTTAGAGCACAGATATGACGATTCAGGTATGCCGCCAGGGGCATAAAAAAAGTGGAGCTTATTTTAAGCATCCACTTTTTTTCATTACAATAGTATCATTTATTTGTGTAAACATTGCTCGCGTATGCGACAGCGGGGTCGGTTAATTGTAAGAGTTCGCTGACTGTAACGAACCGGTAACCTTGCTTTGTCAGACTAATAAGAACGTCTTCTAGTGCTTCTGCAGTTGCCTGATGTATATCATGCATCAAAACAATGCTGCCGTTTGTCACATTAGCTTGCACCTCCTGTTTGATTTGTGTGCTATTTCTATGCTTCCAATCTAGCGTATCAACAGACCATAAAATAATTGGCATACTAACATACTCTTGTACCGCCGCATTATACGCCCCATAAGGAGGCCTGATTGTTGTTGGCATTTTACCGGTTATTTTAGCAATTTCATTTGATGTGCTATTAATCTCTTGCATCATTGTTTCTTGTGATAAACTTTTTAAATTTGAATGACTCCATGTATGATTGCCGATCTCATGTCCCTCGTTATAAGTGCGTTTTACTATATCAGGATAATAAGAGGCGCGATTTCCTAAGATGTAGAATGTGGCTTTAGCATTATACTTTTTTAACGTATCCAAAATTTGAGGCGTGTAATCTTTGTGCGGTCCATCATCAAAGGTCAGTGCTACGTACTTAAGATTGGAATCTAGAGTTGCTAAAGTATTTTCTGCTGATAATGTTTCTGAAAGTAATGCTGTTTCTGTGGATGCGACCTGGTAAATAGATTGTAAAAAAGAAGAATTTATAATACCAGATAAACTATTGTATGAAAGAGCTACATTAAATGTTTTAACATTAATATTCTTGAATTGCTCACTGTTAAAATAAAAATTTAGAGACTGATCTAGCAGACTAAAGGTTTCATAGTTTTCTGGTTTAACGGAAGATATGCCGTCTGTAAGTTGATTTGATCTTACCAGTTCAGACATCTGTTCATCTTGCAGAAGTTGTTTCTCAGAAAGTTTTTGCAAATATTCAAGGGAATCATCATTACTCAATAAATCCTCTATATTCAATACCGAGTTGGTTTTACGATTGAAATTTAAGGTATGTATAATGCTTGTTTGTTCCGTGCCGGGAATATTCATATTAGAAGTGAAAACAATAGATAAGAACGGTTCTGAAATATGAGTGATTTCAAAGTCAATATTAAGCTCAGAAAAGAGATTTCCCCCTAATTCCGCGCTCTTAGTTAAGTCAATGAACTGATTGCGTTGTTCAGCGATGAATTTCTGAATTTGTATGTTAATAGTATCACTTTCTGTTCTCGGAAAATGTAAGGCATATTTATATTCATCGTACTCTCCGATTTCTGTTTCAATTTCAATGCCTGGAATTTGCGATTCCTCGACTGATACTAAGACATTTTTATCAGCTTCACTCGCTGTTTGCGAAAGTGCGCCACAGCCTGTCAACAGAGTTATAGCAAAAAAAATCAGCATGAAAACTTTTAGTTTCATGTACCTTCTCCCCCGTCAAAGATTATGTCTGAAAATATTGTAGAAATTCATACTAATTTGTAAAAATATGAGATTTTATAGTCGATTTTCATTATATCATGAAAAGTAACGCAAAAGGAGTTGCGAAATTTAAATATATAAAACTAGTTATATTTACGAACGAAAAAATACATATTTTAATATATTGTTCGGTTTTTGTTGATTTTTTTCGGGAATACGGTTAAAATAGGTTTGTTTGATAGTTATCGGATATGTAATTCTTTGGAGGTGCACGGAATGTCATCTGTAGTAGTTGTTGGAACACAATGGGGAGATGAAGGTAAAGGAAAGATTACGGACTTTTTGTCGGAGCATGCAGAAGCGATCGCTCGCTATCAAGGCGGGAATAATGCAGGCCATACAATTAAGTTCGATGGAGTCACATATAAGTTGCACTTGATCCCTTCGGGTATTTTTTATAAGGATAAAATTTGTGTAATTGGTAACGGAATGGTTGTCGATCCTAAAGCATTAGTAAAGGAACTGGGATATTTGCACAGTAATGGTGTAACGACAGACAATCTTCGTATCAGTAATCGAGCACATGTTATCTTGCCATATCATCTAAAGTTAGATGAAGTAGAGGAAGAACGAAAAGGAGCCAATAAAATTGGCACAACTAAAAAAGGTATCGGACCGGCTTACATGGATAAAGCGGCTCGAGTAGGAATCCGCATGGCGGACTTATTAGACCGTGAAGTATTTGAAGAGAAGCTTTCTCATAACTTAAAAGAGAAGAATCGTTTACTGGAAAAGTTTTATGAGACAGAAGGCTTCACTTTGGATCAAATTCTAGATGAATATTATGAGTACGGTCAGCAAATTAAGAAGTATATTTGCGATACATCTGTTGTTTTGAATGATGCTTTGGATGAAGGACGTCGAGTTTTATTTGAAGGCGCTCAAGGCGTTATGTTAGATATCGACCAAGGAACTTATCCATTTGTTACATCTTCTAATCCGGTTGCTGGCGGTGTGACAATCGGTTCCGGTGTAGGACCATCAAAGATTGATCACGTCGTGGGAGTATGTAAGGCATACACTACTCGTGTTGGTGATGGACCATTCCCTACTGAACTGGATAATGAAATTGGACACCAAATTCGTGAAGTAGGTCGTGAATACGGCACAACAACAGGTCGCCCACGCCGAGTAGGTTGGTTTGATTCAGTTGTAGTCCGTCACGCGCGTCGAGTTAGCGGTATTACAGATTTATCATTGAACTCAATTGACGTTTTAACGGGTATTGATACTCTGAAAATTTGTGTAGCATATCGTTACAATGGGGAAATAATTGAAGAATTCCCTGCGAGCTTAAAAGTTCTATCACAATGTGAGCCGGTTTATGAAGAATTGCCAGGCTGGACGGAAGATATTACTGGCTGCAAATCACTGAGCGAACTGCCTGAAAATGCGCGTCACTACTTAGAAAGAGTATCTCAATTGACAGGCATTCCATTGTCTATCTTCTCTGTAGGACCAGATCGTCTTCAAACTAATGTTGTAGTGAACCCTTGGAGACAATAATATAGTTAATTTAAATCCTCCCTTACACGTTGTAAGCGGGGGATTTTTTATTTAAAGACGTTTCACATGAAACATATAGATTGCGCTTGTATTTTTCAGAATAAACTTTCTTTTTTAAAGTTGTTGCGTACTATTTTATGCTGTGATATTATAAATTTCGTTGTTAAGAAAATAATTCTTAATGAGCCATTAGCTCAGTTGGTAGAGCATCTGACTTTTAATCAGAGGGTCGAAGGTTCGAGTCCTTCATGGCTCACCATATTTTATTAATTTTTATGATGGCCCGTTGGTCAAGCGGTTAAGACACCGCCCTTTCACGGCGGTAACACGGGTTCGAATCCCGTACGGGTCATCGGCAATGCAGAAACTGGCAACAAATTGGCAAGGACGGTTTGTTGCTGGAATCTGCTTCAAATAGATTAATAGTTAGGTCCCGTGGTGTAGCGGTTAACATGCCTGCCTGTCACGCAGGAGATCGCGGGTTCGATTCCCGTCGGGACCGCCATTTTAAAACAACGTACTTAAGAGAGTGCTTATTATAATTTATTAATAGAAATATAGTTGCTGTAACTATATTTTTTCTAGTTTTATAGCCTTTATTTCGATAGAGATATAAATGGGATTAGGTTATAACATCAAAATAACTACCTTCTGTTTATTTTCATTATTGAAGGACGGCACATCTCTTAATGCGAGTATATATATTATTAATTTAGCTTTAGATTCCAGCAAGTAATTATTTGAGGGCACTTCTGATTATAAGAAAGTTGTCAGATATCAAACGACCTGCAACAAGAAAATCCTGGGGTTATAGTAATCACAGGATCAAAAAAACAATCCGCACAAGCGGTTAATATATATAACGGCTCAGTAGCTCAGTCGGTAGAGCACGGATGAATAGTCTTCTAGGAGAATTCATCAAGCGTACAGATTGAGAAAGCATCCAGAGTTACCTACCCGAAATCTGGACGAAGGAATGAGCAGAAAACATGCAAGCGGGTACTAATTTTATATAATGGCTCAGTAGCTCAGTCGGTAGAGCAAAGGACTGAAAATCCTTGTGTCGGCGGTTCGATTCCGTCCTGAGCCATCTTGATTATTTTGTTAAGGCGTCTTCCTTTGGAGGGACGCCTTTTATTATAAAAACGAAAACCCTAGGCTAGGCCTAGGGTTCCAAAAAGCTTACAGCGTTGTATTAAAAAAACTCTTCCGAAGATGCTAAAATATTTTTGGTTCGCCAACCA
>NZ_JACXSI010000034.1 GCF_014712675.1 Peribacillus faecalis
ATTTTGGTTGGCGAACCAAAAATATTTTAGCATCTTCGGAAGAGTTTTTTTAATACAACGCTGTAAGCTTTTTGGAACCCTAGGCCTAGCCTAGGGTTTTCGTTTTTATAATAAAGAACCCTTAACACCAGTAGTGTCAAGGGTTCTTCAAATCTATCAATCTATTAATACATAGTCATGTATTGGTCGCGTTCCCATGGGTGAACTTGCGTACGGAACATATCCCACTCGATTTCTTTTGCTTCTACAAAATGTTCGAATAAATGAGCTCCTAAAGCGGCTTTGATCACTTCATCAGTCTTTAAGTTATCTAATGCAGCATATAAAGTAGCAGGAAGATCGACGATACCTACTTCTGTGCGCTCTTCTTTAGACATTACATAAATATTGCGGTCTACTGGAGCCGGAGGAGTCAATTTGTTTTTGATTCCATCTAAGCCAGCTTGAAGCAATACAGCCAATGCCATATAAGGGTTTGCAGCAGGGTCAACACTACGTACTTCTACACGAGTGCTTAGGCCGCGTGAAGCAGGAATACGGATTAACGGGCTACGGTTTTGAGCTGACCAAGCAACATAACATGGTGCTTCATAACCTGGTACTAGACGCTTATAAGAGTTTACAGTCGGGTTAGTTACCGCTGTAAAGTTCGGAGCGTGCTTGATGATACCAGCGATGAATTGTTTTGCTGTTTCGCTTAGTTCTAAGTGCCCTTCAGTATCATAGAATGCATTTTCTTTACCTTTGAATAACGAAAGGTTACAGTGCATACCAGATCCGTTTACACCGAATAATGGTTTTGGCATGAATGTCGCGTGAAGACCGTGTTTGCGAGCGATTGTTTTAACAACCAACTTGAATGTTTGGATGTTGTCACATGCTGTAACAGCATCAGCGTATTTGAAGTCGATTTCGTGCTGACCAGGAGCTACCTCATGGTGAGACGCTTCGATTTCAAATCCCATTTCTTCAAGTTCTAATACGATATCACGACGGCAGTTTTCACCTAAATCTGTTGGAGCAAGGTCGAAATATCCGCCATTATCGTTTAATTCAAGAGTAGGCTCGCCTTTTTCATCTAATTTGAATAAGAAGAATTCTGGCTCAGGTCCAAGGTTGAAATCCGTGAAACCAAGCTCTCTCATTTCAGCAAGTACTCGTTTCAAGTTAGCACGAGGATCTCCTTCAAATGGAGTGCCATCTGGTTGATAAATATCGCAAATCAGACGTGCTACTTTACCTTTTTCAGCTGTCCAAGGGAAGACAACCCAAGTATCTAAATCAGGATATAAGTACATATCAGATTCTTCAATTCGAACGAATCCTTCAATTGAAGAACCGTCAAACATCATTTTGTTGTCTAATGCCTTTTCTAATTGGCTTACAGGAATTTCAACATTTTTGATTGTTCCTAAAATATCAGTGAATTGTAAACGAATGTACTTTACGTTTTCTTCCTTTGCCAGACGTGTAATGTCTTCACGAGTAAACTTTGCCATATTGAATCTTCCTCCCATTTTTTCTACTTTTTTATTTTTTTAATGAAAGAATCGGGACATATCTCCTTGCCGAAGCGAAGGACGATGTCTGTTATTATGAATGAGCTCGGCGCGTAAAAGCTTCCTTAGCTCTTCATTGGACAATTCCCGTTTTTCTTTTTCTTGTTGATGAACTTCACTTGTTTTTATTTGCGCCTCTTCCTTTACCGAAAAGACTTTCTTAATCCCGGCAAGATTAATACCCTGCTCTAGCATTTCTTTAATCTCTAGCAGCCGATCAATATCGTTTAACGAAAAGATTCTCTTGTTCCCTTCCGTCCTGGCCGGCGATATTAATTCATGTTCTTCGTAATATCGAATTTGACGCGCTGACAATTCTGTGAGCTGCATGACAATACTGATGGGAAATAGCGGCATAGAGCGTCGAATATTTTTACTATCCACCTTTTTTCCTCCTCACTTAACTGTTAATTATAGTTTATTAATTGTAATAATATTTGTCAATACAATGTTAGGTTTTCTTACATAAAAATTTTTAAATAGTTTATAAATTGTCAATTTTTCCGAACTCCGTAGAATTATACACCCTTCCCTCAATTATTGTCATATTTTTTGTAAAAAAATACTGTACTGTGAAAATTCAATCAAATAAACTCTCTTTTTGCCTATAAAAAGAGTCTGCCCCACCAGGACAGACCCAACTATGATTATAACGTAATTAATTTTTTCTCACAAAGAGAGTTCACTGCAATCAAAACTGCTGATTTAACATGGGAATAAGTTAAACCGCCTTGCACATAGGCAATGTATGGTGGGCGAATCGGACCATCAGCTGTCAGTTCAATGCTCGCTCCTTGAATAAATGTGCCCGCTGCCATTATGACATCATCCTCATAACCTGGCATGTAGTTCGGGTATGGTGTTACATGCGAGTTGATGGGTGATGCGTATTGAATCGCCTGACAGAAAGCAACCATCAACTCGCTATTATCAAATTGGACAGCCTGAATTAAATCAGTACGCTTCTCATTCCATTTCGGGAATGTATTCATGCCGATTGCTTCTAAAAAGGCACTAGTAAATTGAGCGCCCTTCAATGCTTGTCCGACAATGTGCGGTGCCATAAAGAACCCTTGATACATTTCTTGAAGCGAATATAAAGACGCTCCTGCTTCAGCTCCGATTCCAGGAGAAGTTAGGCGATAAGAACATGCTTCAACATATTCCTTCTTACCGACAATATATCCACCTGTCTTTGCTAGTCCGCCGCCCGGATTTTTGATCAATGAGCCAGCCATTAAATCGGCACCGACGTGGCAAGGTTCTTGTCTTTCTACGAATTCACCGTAACAGTTGTCTACAAATACGACGACATCATTTTTAATTCCTTTGACAAATTCAATCATCTCTTTAATTTCAGCGACAGTGAAGGATGGTCTTGCCGCATAGCCTTTTGAACGCTGAATACCGATCATTTTCGTTTCCGGCTTGATACTGTTCTTTACAGCTTCATAGTCGATTCTTCCTTCTACTGTTAAATCGACATGATTGTAGCTTATATTAAATTCCTTTAAAGAGCCGTTGCCGTTGCCACGAATACCGACAATCTCCTCTAGTGTATCATATGGCTTGCCAGTAATATAAAGCAATTCATCACCAGGACGCAAAATCCCAAATAAGGCGATTGAGATTGCATGTGTTCCTGATATGATTTGAGGACGAACGAGGCATGCTTCTCCGCCCAGCACTTCGGCATACACTTTTTCAAGCGTATCGCGACCGCTGTCATCATAGCCGTAGCCTGTTGTCGGATTGAAATGATAATCGCTTACTGTATTATTTTGAAAAGCTTTCAAAACACGAAATTGATTGTAATCAATGTTTTCTTCCACTGCTTTATGTACAGGAATCAACTTTTCTTCGATTTTTGTTACTAAAGTTTTTAATTGTTCACCGTATGTCAAATCTTGATACATGATGTTTCTCCTCTAAACTATAAATTCATTGTTCTTGCTTTTCGCAAGCGTTCACTTATCTCTTTAGAAACTTAACGCAAAAATGAGGAAAATGCAATGCATTTCCCTCATTCTCCAAATTGTAAATCTTGACTGCGCAGCGTTTGCAGTTCGCGCTTATCATATGCATCATTAATCAGTAATCTCATTGCCTGAGCGCGGATTGCTTTTTCAATAACATTCCTTATATAACGCCCATTGGAAAAACTGATCGGACTCCAGTTGCTTTTTATATATTGCAAATGCTCTTCAAGCTTCCTTTCAGCATCGTTGCTCAGCACATATTCTTTATCTTTCAGCATAATATCAGCTATTTCCATCAGCTGCGGAACAGAGTAATCGGGAAAATCAATGACAATCGGAAATCGGGAATGTAAGCCCGGGTTCAACAGCAGAAAATCATCCATTTCTTTTGAATAGCCGGCTAAAATTAATATAAAATCATGCTGCTTGTCTTCCATATGCTTCACTAGTGTATCTATCGCTTCTTTGCCGAAGTCTTTCTCTCCTCCCCGACCAAGTGAATAAGCCTCATCAATAAATAAGATGCCCCCTAATGCTTTTTTGACTAAATCACGTGTTTTCTGAGCAGTATGTCCGATATATTCCCCGACAAGATCAGCACGCTCACCTTCAATTAAATGGCCTTTCGACAATACTTCCATTTTTACAAATAGTTTACCAATCAGTCGGGCAACCGTCGTCTTCCCTGTGCCCGGGTTTCCTTTGAACATCATATGCAACGATTGTTTGCCTGCTTTCAAGCCCTTCTCCTGCCGCTTTTTATTGACATAAATCCATGCATATATTTGTTTAATGATTTTTTTCATTTCATCCATTCCAACTAATGAGGACAATTCCGCCTCAATTTCTTTTAAAGCTTGATGCTCGGGCGGAATTTCCTTTTCGTATGTTTCCATAATCGGCAACTCTTTTGTGGCAAAATTTCTTTTTTCTTTATTAATCACGATATTTATTTGCCCTTTATTTCTTCTGTTCGGCGTATCAGACAAAAAATCCACCCCGCTTGCTATCAAAGTGAAGCCTCCTGCATTACTTCTTATTATCTATATTCGAAGTAATCGGCAATTAGTAGTGCCATAGAAAAAAGCAGATGCATAAACATCTGCTTTCTTCTAATTATATAGAATGTACTATTCTTTTCCTTCAAAATTGATTTGAACATTTTTCTGCGGAGCAAAGGTTGAAATAGCATGTTTAAATACAAGCTGCTGCTTCCCTTCACTTTCAAACAGAACGGTAAAATTGTCGAACCCTTTGATTTGACCTCTAATTTGGAAGCCATTCAAAAGAAAGACTGTTACATAAATGCCTTCCTTGCGTAATTGATTTAAAAACTGATCTTGAATATTGACTGATGTTTTCATTTCAACTGATCCTCCTCACAAATCTGTATAGTAAAATATTCGCTTTACATCTAACTTTTCCTCTATGTATGAACATATTTCCAAAAAGTTTTTTTCTTCATTGCCCGGATTCATTTCAAACCATTGCAAATTCATTTTGTTGCGGAACCAGGTTAATTGCCTTTTTGCATAGCGTCTCGAGTTTTGCTTTAGATTTTCGATCGCTTGTTCATAAGTGACTTTTCCGTCGAAATACTCATAAAGCTCCTTATATCCTATGGCCTGTATCGACTGGCAATCTCGAATACCTTGATCATATAACGCCTGCACTTCTTCGAGCAGTCCTTCTTCAGCCATTATGTCCACTCTTCTGTTAATGCGCTCGTATAATCGTTCCCTTTCCATCGTCAGTCCGATTAAAGCAGCATCATACACATAGTCATCATTTTGCTTTTCCAGTTGCTCGCTCATTTTTTTGCCTGTGCAATGGTAAATTTCCAACGCTCTGATCACTCTTCTTACATTGTTCGGATGTATGCGTTCAGCGCTTGCTTCATCAATATCAGCCAATAAATTATGTACATATTGAACGCCATTTTCCCTTGCCGATTGTTCAAGCTCCAAACGATATTCCTCATCTTTAACACTTTCAGCATAGGAATATTGCTGCAATACTGCCTCAATGTAAAGGCCTGTGCCTCCGGCGATAATCGGTAGCTTCCCTCTGGACGTAATATCGTCAATGCATTTTGTCACAAGCTCCTGAAATTGCGCTACATTAAAACTATCCGTCGGTTCGATAATATCAATTAAATGATGTGGCACACCTTGCATTTCTTCTTTTTTGATTTTGGCTGTCCCGATATCCATCCCTTTATAGATTTGCATCGAATCCCCGCTGATGATTTCTCCGTTAAACGCTTTTGCTAGATCAATGCTGAGCTTTGTTTTCCCTACTGCGGTAGGCCCCATAATAACAACTACTTTTTGTTTGTCACTCACTTTTTTCAACTACCCTTTTGTCATTGTCCACCATACGGTGACATCTTCTATCTTATTTCTTTTATAGTATCATATCAAACCATCGTTAAGGGAGGGCCAACTGGTCATAAATAAAATTGCTACATAATATTCACATTTCTACAGCAAATTTTTTCTAAGACAACAATTAAAGTTATTCCCATTTATGCATTGCTTAAACGAAAAAAAATTTTATATTTTCGCTTAACCGTAGCATACTAACAATCATTAACGACGAAAAGGGGATGATTGATTTGCTGCGCTCACTATTCCGCAACAAAAAAAAGCCGCCTGCATCTGTCCAAAACAAAGCAACACCGCAAATTGACCGACTCCAACTGACTTTCACAAAAAATCTGAACGATAATCTTGAAAAAATCAAGCAGACTTTACAAGACAGTTCGGATATTACCGTTAAAAAAATTGTTCTGAACAATCTTGATGCAGCAATTATCTTTATTGATACGCTTTCAGACAAAATGGATATTGAAAAAGTAATAGACAATCTTACGGCCAGCAATTATCCGTTTGAAGAGACATTATCCTTTACGCTGAAAACATATGAGAATAAAGACTCCCTTTCGAAAGATTGTATTAATGATATGCTGGCAGGATATGTGCTGCTCTTCTTCGACGGACAGAAAGCACCTTACAGTTTTATGGCGCGCAAGCATGACGGGCGCTCTGTCTCACAACCGATTAACGAACAAATTATTCAAGGCTCTCACGAAGGCTTTACAGAATCGTTAGAAACCAATCTTTTTTTGACGCGAAAAAATCTGATTTCGCCAAATATGACCGTCAAAACTTTTCAAATCGGAAAAGAAGCGCAAAAAACGGTGGCATTACTCTATTTAAACAATTTAGCCGACCCTGATTTGATTCGAAAAATAGAGAAAAGGATTAATAGCATTGATACCGACAGTTTATTCAGTTTCGCCTATTTAGTGGACTATATCGAGGATTATACGTTCACACCCTTTCCCCAATGCCTGGCAACAGAGCGGGTTGATCGTGTATGCGGCAATTTGACGGAAGGACGTGTCGCACTTTTTATTGAAGGGTCCGCATCAGCATTAATCTTGCCGGTTACGTTCTTCGCGTTTTATCAATCGCCCGACGATTACAATACACGATTCACAATCGGTTCTTTTTACCGTCTAATTCGCTATCTTGCTTTTTTAATAGCGATTTTGCTGCCTTCACTTTATATTGCCATTATCGGATTTCATAACGAAGTATTGCCTTCTTATTTAGTTTTCATGGCGAAAAAATCAGTCGAAACAATACCTTACCGGCCGCTTATTGAAGCCGGGATTGTGGAAATATTCATTGAACTGATTAGAGAAGCAAGTTTGCGTTTGCCGACAAAAATCGGTCCAACAATCGGCATAGTAGGCGGACTTGTCATTGGAGATGCAATTGTCCAGGCCGGTCTTGTATCCAATTTGATGGTAGTTATCGTAGCGTTGACATCCATTTCTTCATTCGTCATTCCATCTTCGGATATGAGTCTGACTGTCCGGATATTACGTTTTCCGTTTATGATTATGGCAGCCTTTCTCGGACTTTACGGCATACTAATCGGCTTTTTAATATTGATCGGTCATTTATGTAAACTGCAACCGTTCGGCATTCCTTATTTAGCGCCGATTTCTCCGATCAAATGGAGCGATTTAAAAGATACGATTATTCGGGCACCTGTTATCACGATGAATCGACGGCCGGCAGAAACTAAAACAAAAAATATTATTCGTCAAGGCTTTTCAAGGTGGTGGAAGAAAAATGAGTGATCTGCAAATGAATCGATTAACAAAATCTCAGTTTTTCTTTTTTACGCTGCATGCCCAATTAGGAATGGCAATCTTGTCATTGCCTCACATATTGGGATTGAGAGCCGGTCATGACGGCTGGATATCGGTCATCGTCTGCCTTCTTTTCGCACTTGGATTATCAGCACTTTATTATTTCATTGTGAAACAATATCCGGATAAAAATTTTTTTGAGATCACGGTCGATATTTTCGGCAAAACAGCAGGCAAAGTGATTAACTTAATTTTAATTACCTACTACTTTCTGTATGCCGTTTTAATGGCGCAAAAATGCATCGATGTGCTAAATCTATGGTTATACTATCGAACACCACCATGGGTGCTGATCAGCTTATTTATTTTTGTGTGCTATTACATTGTAAATGCTGACTTGCAAATTATTGGGCGGTTTCTCATACTGTCATCTTTCTTTATTTTTTTAATTTTGTTTTTTGTAACATGGACAATCCAAGATTTGAACCCGTTATATTTATTGCCGATCGGTGAAGCAGGCATCACGAATATATTGAAAGGATCGTTCCATGGCATTACTGCTTTTGCCGGGTTTGAGACGTTTCTTTTCATTCATGCTTTTACTGCCGGAACAGTGAAAACTAAGGTTAAATGGGAAAGAATCAGCATACTGACTGCCGGTTCGTTTTACTTAATCACCACTCTCATTTGCTTTATGTATTTTCCGAATGCCGCTAAAAACATCGAACACCCTGTCGTTTATTTGCTTGTGCCAACGAAGTTCACCATACTTGAGAGAATTGAAGTATTTTTCCTCGCAGGTTGGGTTGTCGTTATGATTACTTCTTGTATGTGCTTTCTATACGTTTGTTGTCTAGGCATCGGCAGACTCCGTAAAAGAGCTGATCATAAAAAAGAAGTAGGCATTGTCGCTTTAATAATGTTTATACTTACTATTTTAGCGGATAAAGTGGATAGCCTATCGTTTTGGATAACAGTTGAATCCGTTCAGCTATATTTTACGTATGTCACGATTTTATTCATTCCACTTCTCGTTGCCGTAATAATGATTTTCAAGGGCAGGAAGGTGAATAAGCATGAAACATAAACGATTTTTCTTGCTGATCATGGCTATTCAAATAGTGCTTTTAACCGGCTGCTGGGACGAAAAATTGCTGAGGGATACTCGTTTTATTTTGGCAATCGGACTTGATAAAGGAAAACACGGGGAAATTACCGGGATTTACTCGACACCAAACGCAAACAATTACCCGAATTCAACTATTTTAACAACGGTGCAGGCTCACACTGTCCGCAGATTGACTATGGACGTTGCCGATAAAGTATCGGAGAATTTGGACACAACTAGAATTGAATTCATATTTTTTGGAGATAAACTCGCTAAAGAAGAAGGAATTTTTCCGTATTTGAATATATCATTGCGTGATCCGAATAATCCATTAAATCCGCTTTTAGCGATTACAAAAGGGGAAGTTAAGGAATACTTTCTGACTCCGATTCCTAACGAAAAAATCATTTCAGAGTATTATAATGATTTGATTAAAGGTGCCCAAAAACGGATGATTTTTACCGATGTAAATGTTTTGACCGGATCTCGAATTTTCCATAATGAGGGGAAAGACCTTCTTATTCCTTACTTATCACAATCTCCGGACAAAACACCGAGAGTAGCAGGATTGGCTTTATTTAACGGCAGTCATTTCACCGGTAAAACCTTTAATGAACAGGAAAGTATTCTCTTCAATATCATGGATAATAAATCAGTGAAGAATAAACCGAGCCTAATTAAAAAAATCGCCTCGAATGAGGAACCCGATATCGAAAATTATATCTCGATTAATGTAATGAAAGCGAAGCGAGATTTGAATATGCAAGTTAAAAACGGTCGCGTCATCGGTCGCATAAAAGTTAATTTAGATGTGGAAGTAATTGAATCACCGCTTTATGAAAAAGGTCAGAGCAATGAATATATCCAAAAACAACTCAGAAAAAAATTCACTGAGACCGGCAATAAAATTCTTGAAAAACTGCAAAATGCCAACTGTGACGGGCTCGCACTCGGAAGACAATTAATGGCTTTTCATAATGATGAATTTAAAAGAATGAACTGGAAAGAAGTCGGTTATCAACAGGCTGATTTAAAAGTAGATTTTGATGTAAAGATTATTAGCCATGGAGTCATTCGATAAGAAAAGCGTATCTGATAAAATTCAGATACGCTCTTTTAGTCTTATCGCTACTACATAATTCTTTTAAACATCTTCTCTATTTCACGTGTCGAATAGTGTATGATGATCGGACGTCCGTGCGGGCATGTAAACGGATCAGAGCTGTAGCGCAACTGCTCAAGCAATGCCGCTATTTCATCTTGACGCAAATGATGATTCGCTTTGATTGATGCTTTACAGCTCATCAAAATAGCCGCTTCTTCTCTCAGCTTCTTAATATCAACCTTCTTCATTTGCAGCAGCTGATCAATAATGCTCTCGACAATATCCTGCTCATCTCCTTGCGGGAACCATTGCGGGTGCGAACGGATGATGAAAGCGTTATGTCCGAAATCCTCAAGGAAAATGCCGACTTCTTGCAACAAATCGATATTCTCCTTAATTTTAATGCTTTCATCAGTTGAATATTGCAGTGTAATCGGAACGAGCATATCTTGCAGTTCCTGACTTACTTCTCCTACTTTATCACGAAAATATTCATACTTAAGACGTTCCTGCGCCGCATGCTGGTCAATCATATACAAGCCGTTTTCATTTTGCGCCAATATATAGGTGCCATGCAGTTGCCCGATCGGATACATTGTCGGAATTCTGCTTTGCGCCTCTTGGCTATGATGCTGCGGTTCAGGCTGCGAAGGCGCTGATTCGTAGTCTTGCTCTAGATATTGTGCAGCTTCCTCCATCTCCTCCTCATGATCTGTCGGTACATAGTCAGCAGGAGGAGTAGAAAACGGCTGCTGTAATGCTGACGGCTCCGGCAGCGTATCAGCAATTGGTTCTTTCATCGGCTCAACCGCAGCAGGAAACGGCTCAGCAGGCGGTTTAATTTTTTTCCAATCATTCACTTGCGTTTCCCGTATAGACTGCGTAAAATCAGCAATTACTTTCTTCTCCTGCCTGCTTGGAGGCTGATAGCCCGATTCAAGCGAGAAGGATACTTGCTCAGATTGCGGTTTTGCTTTCGGCTTTTTCTCTTCAACGGCCGATGGAATGAGGACTTCCTTCTTAAAGGCAGCAATAATTGTATTGGTGATCAGCTCCATCAATTCTTGTTCCTTGCTCAGTCGTACTTCAAGCTTAGAAGGATGCACATTGACATCAACCAATAAAGGATCCATTTCAATATTCAGCATTGCAATCGGATAGCGACCGATTGGAAGCAATGTATGGTAACCTGACAAAATCGCCTTCGTTAATAAATAGTTTTTAATATAGCGGCCATTAATCAGTAATGACATATAGTTTCTTGAAGCGCGCGTCGTTTCCGGATAAGAGATATAGCCGCTAATATTGAAATCGAGAGACTGCGCTTCAATCGGAATCATTTTTTTAGCAATGTTAAAACCGTAAATTGCCGCTAAAACAGCACGCACATCACCGTTTCCGTTTGTGCGAAGAATTTGATTGCCGTTATGCGTTAAACGAAACGATATTTCCGGATGCGATAAAGCAAGACGGTTAACAACATCAGTTACGTTTCCAAGTTCGGTATGAATCGTTTTGACATATTTCAGGCGGGCAGGCGTGTTGAAGAATAAATCTGAAACGGTAATCTCTGTTCCCTTTCTGGCATCACTTCCTGTCTCAGAAATGATTTTCCCGCCCTCTAAAACAAGGTGCGTACCGGCATTTTCACCGGTACTAGTTTTAAGTTCGAGTCTGGAAACGGAAGCGATACTTGGCAAAGCCTCTCCGCGGAAACCGAGTGTGCGAATACGGAACAGATCATTTTCATTTTTGATTTTACTTGTAGCATGGCGATGAAAAGCTTTTTTTACATCGTCACTTTCAATACCATCACCATTATCAATGATTCGAATTGCTTGCAATCCTGCTTCTTCCAATTCAATTTCAATGATTGTACTGTTGGCATCAATGCTATTTTCCGTTAATTCCTTTACGACAGATGCCGGCCGTTCAACAACCTCACCGGCTGCAATTTTATTAGACAGGTCATCGCTTAATTGAATGATTTTCCCCAAGTATCTTCACCTCCGTGCTATTTAATGTGTTTTTGTAATTCATATAAGGCATTCATCGCATCAAGTGGCGTCATTTCTAGAATGTTGATTTTTTTCAACTGTTGAATGCATTTATGCTCTTTGCTTGAAAGCTTGTCTTCTTTCGGTACCCGGTCGGCTGCTGTGAAAAATGACAGTTGCTCTGTGTCATCAGTTACTACTGTTGCCGCTGTTTCTTTAACGACCGGCTCAACTGGCTGCTGTTGCGTTTGCGGAATGGGATTTCCTTCAAATTGCTGCAAAAGCTCATTCGCTCTTTTAATCAATTCCTCCGGAAGTTCGGCCAACTGCGCTACATGTATACCATAACTTTTATCAGCCGCGCCTTCTTTAATTTTATGCAAGAAGACAACTTTACCGTTTTGCTCAATTGCGCTTACATGTACATTTTTCAATTGTTTCAATTCGTCCTCAAGCGTTGTTAATTCATGATAGTGCGTTGAAAACAGTGTTTTAGCACCAATTTTGCCATGAATATATTCAATGATTGCCTGCGCGAGCGCCATTCCGTCATAAGTAGACGTACCACGACCGATTTCATCAAACAAGATTAAGCTGTTTTGCGTCGCATGAGCAATCGCATGCTTCGCTTCCAGCATTTCTACCATGAATGTACTTTGGCCGGAAATAAGATCATCTGCTGCCCCGATACGGGTAAAGATTTGATCAAATATCGGCAATTCTGCTTGATCGGCAGGGACAAAACATCCGATTTGAGCTAGCACTGCTGTTAAAGCGACTTGTCTCATATACGTACTTTTACCACTCATGTTCGGTCCAGTAATAAGAAGCATTTCGCGCTCACTGTTCATTATGCAGTCATTCGGCACATATTGCTGTTTTTGCATCACTTTTTCAACAACCGGGTGTCGGCCATTCACAATCGCAATACGTCGCTCATCGGAAAATACCGGTTTAACATAATGACGGTTTTCACTCACTGTCGCAAAACATTGCATAACGTCTAGCTCGCTAATGCATTTCGCCAAGCTTTGCAGGCGCGGAATATACTCTTTCACATGCTCCCGCAGTTTCACGAATATATCATATTCTAGATCAATCATTTTCTCTTCTGCTTCTAAAATTAAAGCCTCTTTTTCCTTCAGTTCCGGTGTAATATAACGTTCGGCATTCGTCAACGTTTGCTTGCGCTCATATCGTCCCTCTTCAAGCAAATGAATATTCGCTTTCGTCACTTCAATATAATAACCAAACACACGGTTAAAGCCGACTTTCAATGATTTAATGCCGGTAATATCGCGCTCCTGCTTCTCTAACGCGGCGATCCATGTTTTACCGTTACGGCTCGCATCACGGTATTGATCCAGTTGTTCATCGTAGCCATCCATAATCATATTGCCTTCTTTTATAGAAAGCGGCGGGTTCTCGACTAGCGCCTGTTCAAGCATATCTGCAACCTCTTCACATGGGTCGCATTGGTTGATAATTAGCTCAAGCTTGCTGTCATTCATTTCTTCTAGAATAGCAATAATTTTAGGCACTTGATGCAATGATTTTTTCAAGGCAATCAAATCGCGGGCATTGGCATTGCCGAATGCGACACGGCCGGAAAGACGCTCTAAATCATATACTTCTTTCAAGCTTTCCCGCAGCTCTTCACGGTTAAAATAATTGTTTAATAATACTTCAACTGTATTTTGGCGTTCAATAATGCTTTCTTTTGTGATAAGCGGCCGATCGACCCATTGCTTTAGCATTCGAGCTCCCATCGCTGTTTTCGTTTCGTCAAGAAGCCATAATAACGAGCCATGCTTGCCTTTGCTGCGAATTGTTTCTGTTAGTTCCAGATTACGCTTTGAGTGGTAATCAATTTTTAAATAATGGCTTGTATCATAAGTAACTGTTTTTTGCATATGCGCAAGACCGCGCTTTTGCGTATTAAACAAGTAATGAAGCAAACGGGCTGTTGTCACAACTAACTTTTCTTGTGTTAAATCAGCTATAATTCCTTCAAACTCCGGAGCAACAGCTGTTTCGTTTTGAATAGAGAAAACGATGGACTGTCTTTCGCTCAGCTGCTTTTGCAGATCAGCAGGAAAACTTTCGTCAATTATCATTTCTTTAGCGGCCAAAGCTGTCACTTCATTAATGACATCCTGAAATGAGTTGGTCAGTAAAGTCACCTTATTTTCACCGGTAGAAAGGTCGGCGAAAGCAAATCCGAATGTTTGGTCGGCAAACCGCGTCACTGATGTCACATAGTTATTCTGCTTTTCGTCAATGCCACGTCCTTGCATAACTGTCCCAGGTGTGATCATTTGCACGACCTCACGCTTAACTACCCCTTTTGCTTGCCTTGGATCTTCGACTTGCTCGCAGATAGCTACTTTATAGCCTCTTTCAATTAATGTATCAATATAGTTAGCAGCAGAGTGATACGGTATGCCGCACATTGGAATTCTTTCCGTAGAACCACCGTCTCTGCTCGTTAATGTTATTTCAAGTTCTTGAGACGCTTTAACGGCATCATCAAAGAACATCTCATAAAAGTCACCTAAACGAAAAAATAAAAAGGCATCAGGATAATCTGCCTTTACTTGTAAATATTGCATAATCATTGGCGTGTAAGTGGCCATGTTCATTTCAAAACCTTTCGTACAAAAAATTATCTTCAGTTTCACTCTATCCCGTTTATTATAGCACACTAATTTGGCTAGTTGCGCTTATACTATAGACTTAAAATTGGTCACTACGTCGAGTTTCCACATCGTTGCCAATTTATGTTCTTATAGTGCTAGAAAAAACGACACCGGCCCTTTTTATCAAGAATAATGCTCCTTAGGTTCACATCGATGAAAAAAGAGCCATGCGGGTAACGAAAAGCGGAAGCGGCCCACAAGTATTGAACAGCGACTAAGGACGCTACGTCCGGATATCTTCATCGCTGTGACTCTCATCGTGAGAGCCTCACACAAGAAACCCACCTTTGGTTTCTTGTGTGAGGCGTTTAAAAGAACATCGGCTAAGAACGCCACGTCCTGTTGCAACGCCGATATGACCTAATTCCTGTAGGCCGCCGAGCATGGCAGGTGTGAGCCATCTATGTTCAAAATTATACACTTATCTCTAAAAATAAAAACTAGGAAGTTTCCCCCCTAGCATACATGTTATTTCTCATATTCCATTATAAAGTCCGGCTGAATTTCGTGGAGATCGTCGTCATCGACATCATTGAACCAGTCATCATCGTCAGCTCTTCCATCAGGACTCACCGCAACGACTACCTTCGTTTCGCCAATCACTTCAACAAAAAATTCTTTCTCGACTTCCACAACAATTTTCTGCCCATCTCCATTAATGCAGGCTTCAATGCAATTTGGCTGTTGAACAACTCTCACCACTATTTCACGATCATCCAGGAAATCAGGGTCACGGTACTTTAAATTGACGACGTCTGTATATTGAACTTTTTCTGTTTTAACACCTGTTTTCGTATTTTTGTTATACGAATACCAGATGCTGATATCGAAACTGCCGCTTATATGGACCTTCTTCCCATTCTTTTTCGCTGTATAATGATGATTTATAATCCAACAACCAAGAATGCTGGAAGGATTTTGATCCGGGCAAATAGTTTCATTGGACCTTGTAAATTTGCGTCCTTTGGCCACCACTGCCTTTGTTATAATCTCTCTATACTGTGACATGAAGCGAACCCTCCTCATTCATTTTCAATTCATCCTATGCGTGTTAAATGTCTAGTGTGAATAAAATTATCCCTACTGCATCAATAGGCGGATTTCATAATTCATTGTATGCAATAATGGAGGCTGTGTGCCTTTGGAGACGACAGTGGACGTACAAAATTTAATAAGAAAAACATTGCAGGTCCTTGTTTGTTTTTAAATTTATTTCTTTATAGGGAAACTACTTTTACCGGGACAAAGATGCAAAAAAGTCCCGTGAAAATTCACGGGACTTTACTGATTGATTATGAACAGCTGCTGGCTGTTTGATTTTTCACTTCTGCGCCGGTTTGGCCGCGCAATACATTTCCTTCAGTTGATTCTATGATGAGGTCTGTAACTTTATTAGAAATTGCCGAAGATACCATTTGCAGCAGTTCATTGACCTCGATTTGAGATTGCTTGAACTCCTGAACAACAGGAATCTCATCAATTTCTTCTTCAATAGCGTGAATACGATCTTGTACTTGCTTGTATGCTCTCTCTTTGCCGTAATGCTCGAAATTAATCGATTGTTTTTGCAAGCTTTTTAAGCTGGCAATTAATTCACGAACCCGTTTGTTTTCATGAATTTGCGCCTCGGCTTTTTTAAAGAAATCCACTTCTTCTGTTTCTGCAATCATTGCTGCAAGTTCTTGCGCTTTTTTAATAAGATCGTCTTTTGTATAAGTTCCCACTATTATTTCACCTCAATTATTTGATCCACCATTTCTCCGTTTAATGACCATGTTTTAGCATCTGTAATACGCACTTTCACAATTTGTCCGATAGCTGATTTAGGTCCGACAAAGTTTACTAGCTTGCTCTTAGTCGTATATCCCGCTAAAACATCTGGGTTATTTTTGCTTTCCCCTTCGACTAATACATCAACAATTTGCCCTTTATGCTCAAGCATTTTTTGCGCGGAGATTTCATTAACAACGGCATTTAAGCGCTGCAAACGTTCTTTCTTAACACTCATTGGCACGTTATCGACCATTTTCGCTGCCGGAGTACCTTCTCGCGGAGAATAAATAAATGTATAAGCCGCATCATAACCTACCTCTTTATATAAAGAAAGGGTTTCTTCGAATTGCTCTTCTGTCTCATTCGGATAGCCGACAATAATATCAGTTGTCAATGAAACATTCGGTATCGCCGCTTTAATTTTTCTGACAAGCTCTAAGTATTGCTCGCGGTTGTATTTGCGCGCCATAATCTTCAGCACTTCTGAACTTCCTGACTGAACTGGAAGATGAATATGGTCAACTAAGTTACCGCCTTTAGCCAACACTTCGATTAGACGATCGTCAAAATCGCGCGGATGACTTGTTGTGAAACGAATGCGTGGAATGTCAATCTTACGGATTTCATCCATCAAATCGCCAAGACCGTATTTCATATCTGTAAAATCTTTCCCATACGCATTAACATTTTGACCTAAAAGCGTTACTTCTTGATAGCCTTGCGCAGCCAAGTGTCTGACTTCCTGAATGATATCTTCCGGACGGCGGCTTCTTTCTTTACCTCGCGTAAACGGAACAATGCAGTACGTACAGAACTTATCGCATCCGTACATAATGTTAACCCAGCCTTTAATATTGCCTTTACGGACTTTCGGAAGGTTTTCAATGATATCCCCTTCTTTAGACCACACTTCTACAACCATTTCCTTCGACATATAAGCGTCTTGGAGGATGTTCGGTAGACGGTGAATATTATGTGTCCCGAAAATCATATCTACGAATTGATGCTTTTGAAGAATGCGGTTAACAACCGATTCCTCCTGTGACATACAGCCGCACACACCGATCAGCAAGTCTGGATTTTCTCGCTTCAGCGCTTTCAAGTGGCCAAGCTCTCCAAACACTTTATTTTCCGCATTTTCACGGATCGCACACGTATTGAGAAGAATTACATTTGTCTCTTTCACATCAGTAGTTGGTTCATAGCCTAAAGCCATAAAAATACCTGCCATTACTTCTGTATCATGCTCATTCATTTGGCAGCCGTAAGTACGAATTAAAAACTTTCTGCCTTTCCCCATATCTCTGAACTGCTCAGAAATAGAAAAATCATTATGATATTGGACAGCTTCTTTACCACGTCTCTTTGCATCCTTTAAAGAAGGAGCCGCATATGTCTTTTCAAAATATTTGCTGTAGTCCTTTTCGGATTTTTTGTCCGTTGGTCTACTTTCTTTTACTTGTTGAGATTCTGTACGTTGTTTTTCATTCATACGTTGGATCTCCTTTCTTTATGATTATACTTCATGATAGTCATTGTTTTTTCACAAAATGTGCCAATTATTTAACAGAAACAATCACTTTTTAGTATAAATGTTTTGCTTGGTTTAAACAATAGCTGAAAAAAAACGAATAGCTCTCTATTCTTTTTCGGACATTAACACATTTCTTCATAACTAGGTACAAGCCTTTTCAAGTTACCAGCCTTGTACATACATTACAGTGAACGATAATTAAAAGGAGAGTGTAATAATGGGTAACTATAACAATCAAGGTGGACATGGACATGATGGCAGCTCCAACAACAACAACAACAACAACAGCAATAGTAACTTATCTTTCTGTGAACATGTAGGTCTTTGCAATTGCATTAACTCTGGCCGTTTTAATAACTTTGACTCCGGCAATGAAAGACGCAGACGTAAACACCGCTCTGAATCAAGCAGCAGTAGCAGTAGCAGTAGCAGTAGCAGCAGCTGCAGACATCATAGAAGAAGAAATCAAAACTACGACAATAACTACAACAACAATAATCAAAACTACAATAATCAAAACAACAATAATTACAATAACAACCGAAACTGTTGTTGCCGCAGACGCTGCGGCGGATTCTGCGGCGGGTTCTGCGGAGGCTTCTTCTGGTAATCTAATAAATTACTGAAAGTAAAAGAGAGCAAAAGGATTATTTCCTTTAGCTCTCTTTTTTTACTTAAAATAGTATATTTTTTTGAACTCAGTTGGCTGTCTAACCTTATACCTGCCATGCTTGGTCCTAAGCCACCCCACCCAAGAAACCAAAACCGGGTTTCCTTGGATGGTTCGTCTTAGTCCTGCCGCATGGCCCCTTTTTCATTGAAGTGAAATCAATGAGTGAAATCAAAAATGAAAAAGGACCGGTAACGGTTTTTCTTACTTAAATTCCTCAACTAATTGATCAAAGCTTTCTTGCGTTAATTCAAGTTTAGCAGAGGCAAGCGGTGTTTCAGCGTAACCTTTCACTAAATCTTGATACGATTGGCGTGTTTGATCTTGATAAATGATTCCCGTTACTAAACTATTATGCTTCATTAATGTTTGCATAGCCATTTCACGGCTGGAAGAATCATAACCTTCTATCTCAGAAAGCTTCGTCAAGTTTTCTTTAAACCAATCATACGTATTGATCTTATTATATGTGACACACGGGCTGAACACATTAATCAATGAAAAACCTTTATGGTTAATGCCGGCTTCAATAATGTTCGTCAAATCTTTCAGATCTGTTGAGAAACTTTGCGCTACAAATGTCGCCCCTGCAGTCAATGCCATTTCCATTGGAGAAAGCGCCGGCTCAATCGATCCTTGCGGAGTTGATTTTGTCTTGAAGCCCGCAGCAGAACGCGGTGACGTTTGTCCTTTTGTCAGCCCGTAAATTTGGTTATCCATAACGATATATGTGACATCAATATTTCGACGGATTGCATGGATTGTATGCCCCATTCCGATCGCAAACCCGTCTCCGTCTCCTCCTGAAGCAATGACTGTCAGATCGCGATTTGCCATTTTAACTCCTTGTGCAATAGGCAAGGAACGACCATGGATGCCGTGAAAGCCATATGATTTAATGTAGCCGGAAATACGGCCGGAACAGCCGATACCTGAAATAATTGCTAATTGATCCGGTTGTAAGCCGGCACTTGCAGCCGCACGCTGAATAGCAGCCTGAACAGAGAAATCTCCGCAACCCGGGCACCAGTTCGGTTTAACATCGTTTCTAAAATCTTTAAATGTAGCCATTATTAGAACAACTCCTTGCATTTCGAGTGAATTTCATGCGGCAAGAACGGATTTCCGTCATATTTTAAGATGCTCTTAATTTTGTTTACCTGGCCGATATTCATCTTAATAATATTCGCTAATTGTCCTGTTGCATTGTTTTCAATAACAACGACTTTTTTAGCGGAATTCACGAGCGGCAGCATTTCTTCAACAGGGAACGGATGAATAAGACGCATATGGGCATGATTTACTTTCAAGCCGTCTGCTTCAAGTCGAGCCATCCCTTCTTCTATCACTCCGCGAGTAGAGTTGAATCCTACAATCAATAAATCTGCTTCCTCATGTTTCGCATTTTTATAGACCGGCATCGGAAACTTAATATCTTTAATTTTTCTCATTCGCTTATCCATTTGAGCAATGCGGTTTGGTGCTGCTTCAGATGGTTTTCCTGTTTCATCATGCTCAACACCCGTCACGTGGTGAATCCCGTTCTTCATACCCGGGATGACACGCGGTGAAATTCCATCATCCGTCACTTCATAACGTTTGAAGTAGCCTGTCGCTTCCGGAATTTCATCTTGGATTAATTTACCTCGGCGGATTTGTACACGCCCTAACTCAAGCGGCTGTACCGTCTGCTTGCCAAGTGAAAGCTGCAAGTCTGTTAAAACAATGACCGGCACCTGATATTCTTCTGCTAGATTAAAAGCTTCAGCCGTATCATAAAATGCCTCTTCAACCGTACTAGGAGCCATTACAATTTTCGGGATTTCACCGTGCGTTCCGTATATCATCGCCATTAAGTCCGATTGTTCTTGTTTTGTCGGTAACCCTGTCGAAGGACCGCCCCGCTGAGTATCGACGACTACAAGCGGTGTTTCAGTAATCCCGGATAATCCAAGTGCTTCCATTTTCAAAGAGAGACCAGGTCCGGCAGAAGCAGTAAGCGCTCTTACACCGGCATAGTTCGCACCGATTGCCATCGTAACTGCTGCAATCTCATCTTCAGTTTGAATGACTGTTCCCCCGACAGCAGGAAGTTTTTTGATTAAATATTCCATAATTTCAGAAGCCGGTGTAATAGGATAAGCTGCCATAAATCGGCACCCGCCTGCCAATGCACCAAGTGCAATCGCATCATTGCCGATCATAAACAATCGTTTCTGCCCATCACCCTTTTCAAGTTGCATAGCTCCCTTTTGGTCACCAAGTTCTTCTGCCATATAATCATATCCGGCTTTAATAGCATCCAAGTTTTTCTGAACCACTTGCTCTCCCTTGCGGCCAAAAATCTCTTCGACAACTTCTTTGAACACAGCAATATCAATGCCTAAAATAGAACAAGATGCACCTACAGCCACCATGTTTTTCATTAACGATGTGCCAAGCCCCGTTGCAATTTCCGTGAAAGGAACACTATACATTACTGCCTTTGTGTCTTCAGGACATTGCGGCTTAAATTTTGTATCAGCAATAATGATTCCGCTATCATGAAGTTCTTTATAATTGACATCGATTGTTTCTTGGTCAAACGCAACAAGTATATCTAAATCATCAGATACAGAACGCGTTTCAGATGTGCTAACCCGAATCTTATTGTTCGTATGACCTCCTTTAATCCGAGATGAGAAGTGACGGTATCCATATAAATAATAGCCAAGTCGATTAAGCGCTATACTGAAGATTTCCCCAGTGCTTTCAATCCCTTCTCCTTGCTGTCCGCCTACTTTCCATGAAAGTTGATTAATCATTGCTTACACCCCTTTAGTTGCACCATAAATGGAAAAATAATAAATATTAGCCCGTATAAAAAATAGAGTACGAGATGATATCTTCAAACTTTATTATAACAATTTTTTCTATTTATACGACTCAAAAGATTCTGTCTTTCAATATTTTATTATTTCTAATTACAATGCTAGTTGCTCGACATATCAATTGCCGTAAAAACGTTTCTATTTAAACGGTACTAAATGCTTACAATTCTAGACCTATAATCTAAAAAAATCAACAATAAACCTTTTATATTAACTAAAAATTCAGAAAAATAATAGCAATATGATTTTAGTTCGGTTTGTTTAACAGAAATCTTTCATAGTTTTTATATAAAAAACCTTCTACTTGAGCAAATGTGTAATGCTTCATCATCTCCTCAATCAATGCATTATAACAGGAGTATGTATGTAGACCGCCGACATATTCCTCTGTGCCGTCAAAATCAGAGCCGAACCCGATATGTTCTATCCCCCCCAAAGCCGCGATATGGTCAATATGGTGCAATAATTGATTGATTGTCGCCTGTCTATCCTTTGTGACAAACTTCGGCACAAAAGTCAAACCAATCAATCCATTATGATTGATTAATTCGGTTATTTGATTATCATATAGATTTCTCGGATGATCACAAATGGAGCGACAATTTGAATGAGACGCAAAGAGCTTACCTCCAATTTGTACGCAATCCCAAAATCCGGCTTCACTTAAATGCGAAACATCCAATGTTAATCGATGGCGTTTCAACCATTGTGCTAACTGCCTGCCCTTTATCGAAAGTCCCGCATTGCGACACTCCAGGGAACCATCAGCAAATACATTTGCATAATTCCATGTCAGCCCAACAGAAGAAACCCCTAATTGCTTTAGCGTAGCAAGCCTCCCGATATCATCCTGGATTGCGTCACAGCCCTCAAGAGCAAGAACCGCACCAATTTCATCATCGCTTAATTTTTGATAATCTTTCACTGATTGAATTAACTTCATCTTCGGCATTGACAGGATATTTCTATAAAAAATCGAGATCATTTTTAAGACCGCTTCATATCTAATACTCGGATGTATATGTTCAGACACATAGATAGCGAAATATTGCAGCCTGCTGTTTGTACCTTCTAATTGTTTGTAGTTGACAGACAACAAATCACTATCTGCGAATGAGATTGCTGGATTATGCAACATTTTCATTAATACATCACAATGCAAATCAATAATTTTCATGTTTTTCACCTCCATATTCACAGAAAAAAACCTGCTGCAAAATCGCAAACAGGCTGTTCGTTCCAATCGTTCTACCGTGGTTCGACAATTAACTTTATCGCTGTTCTTTCTTCATTATCAATTAATATATCTGTAAAAGCAGGAATACATATCAAGTCCACTCCACTAGGTGCGACAAATCCTCTTGCAATTGCTACTGCCTTTACGGCTTGATTTAACGCTCCTGCGCCGATAGCCTGAATTTCGGCCGCTCCTCTTTCGCGCAATACACCCGCAAGTGCGCCTGCTACAGAATTAGGATTAGATTTTGCTGAAACCTTTAATATTTCCATCCCCTAGCTCCTCCTTGTGTTATTCCTTCTTCATCGTTAAGCGATGATACTATCTCCATTGCTACTATATTCTCGAATCCGAGTTATTATGACTATAAAGAAAAACCGTTACCGATCCTTTTTCAATTTTGAATCTGCCTCCTGAATTCACTTCAATGAAAAAGGAGTCATGCGGGAGGACTAAGATGAATTACACAAGAAACCCGCCTTTGGTTTCTTGGGGGAGACAGCTTAGGACCGAGCATGGCAGGTATAAGGTTAGACAGCTATCCAAGTTCAATAATTTATGCTCACTTAAGAAGTTAGAAAAACCGTTACCGATCCTTTTTCAATTTTGAATCTGCCTCCTGTATTCACTTCTTTGAAAAAAGAGATATAGAAACAATAATTCGCAAGCATAGTGCAACAACTAAGGGCGCTCCATCCTACAGTAATGTCGCCTTGACCTGTATCTTGCAGGCAAAAAAAGCTGCCCGCACTACCGGACAGCTAAAAATCATTATTCAAAAAACGGGTGATCTTCGTTAATTAAAATCGTTTCAATCTTTGTTGCTTTTCCTGTCTTTTCATCAATATCAATAAGTACGGCACTTAATAGCGTACGGCCATCTTTAGGCACTGTAAAACGGGCAGGAAGACTGTTTTGGAACTTTTGGATAATAGGCTCCCTCATCATCCCTAAAATTCCGTCATACGGCCCTGTCATGCCGACATCAGTTAAATAAGCCGTTCCATTAGGCAAGATTCGCTGATCAGCCGTTTGCACATGCGTATGCGTTCCTACAACAGCCGAAACTTTGCCGTCTAAAAACCAGCCTAGCGCTTGCTTTTCACTTGTTGCCTCTGCATGGAAATCAACAAAAATAATCGGCGTTACCTTTCTCGCTTCCTCTACAAGCTTCTCAGCGACAGTAAAAGGACAATCAATCGCCGGCATAAATGTTCGGCCTTGCAAATTGATAACAGCCACTGTCAGGGCATTCCAACGTATATATGTAAGCCCTTTTCCCGGAGTCCCTTCCGGATAGTTTGCTGGTCTGACAAGATTTTTGGCATCTTCAATAAACTCAAAAATCTCTTTATGATCCCATGTATGGTTACCTAGCGTAACGGCATTTGCACCGCACTCTAAAAACTGGCGATAGATTTTTTCAGTAATGCCACGCCCTGCCGCGGCATTTTCACCATTAATGATGACAATTTGGGGCTTATATCTATCTTTTAATTTCGGTAAATATTCCTGCACCATATCTCTTCCTGGTGAACCAACAACATCACCGACAAACAATAATTTCATATTCATTTCCTTTCTTGTGAAACAAATTCACTTCAAAATCTTATTTCTTTATTATACTGTACAAAAAGTAAAAAAGGTAAGCTACATTATATGTGAGCTTACCTTTCATCTACTTATTTAGCATACTCAACTGCACGAGTTTCTCTTATGACCGTAACTTTGATATGGCCTGGGTAATCTAGTTCTTTTTCAATTCGTTTTCGAATATCGCGAGCTAGACGATGGGCCTCTAAATCATCAATTTGTTCCGGTTTAACCATAATGCGAACTTCACGTCCAGCTTGAATTGCAAAGGATTTCTCTACGCCATCATATGACTCTGAGATCTCTTCAAGCTTTTCTAAGCGTCGAATATAGTTTTCAAGCGTTTCACTTCTAGCACCTGGTCTTGCTGCAGACAATGCATCCGCTGCCGCAACAAGAACAGCAATGATTGATGTAGGTTCTGTGTCACCATGGTGAGAAGCGATACTATTTATAACAACAGGATGTTCTTTATATTTAGTAGCTAATTCAACACCGATTTCTACGTGACTTCCTTCTACCTCATGGTCTATTGCTTTACCGATATCATGGAGCAAGCCTGCTCGTTTCGCAAGCGTAACATCTTCTCCAAGCTCAGCAGCTAGCAAACCGGAAAGAAAAGCAACTTCCATTGAATGCTTCAGCACGTTTTGTCCGTAACTCGTACGGAACTTCAAACGGCCAAGAATCTTGATTAAATCAGGATGCAATCCGTGTACACCGACTTCAAACGTAGTTTGTTCACCGATTTCACGAATATGCTCATCAACTTCACGTCTTGCTTTATCAACCATTTCTTCAATGCGCGCCGGATGGATTCGGCCATCTTGCACAAGCTTCTCAAGCGCTAAGCGTGCTGTTTCACGTCTTATCGGATCAAAACCGGATAGTATTACCGCTTCTGGTGTATCATCTATAATCAAATCAATACCAGTTAACGTCTCCAGTGTACGGATATTACGTCCTTCTCTACCGATAATTCGACCTTTCATTTCATCATTAGGCAATGTTACTACTGAAACTGTTGTTTCAGCAACATGATCAGCAGCACATCTTTGAATAGCAAGTGAAAGAACTTCTTTTGCCTTCTTATCGGCTTCTTCTTTAGCACGATTTTCGTTTTCCTTAACCATCATTGCAATATCGTGCGAAAGCTCGCTTTCTACACGTTCAAGGATAATGGTTCTTGCTTCTTCTTTCGTCAAACTCGAAATGCGCTCAAGCTCTGATTGCTGTAAGCGAACCATTTCCTCCACTTTGCTTTCCTTCTCTTCAATATGCTGTTGTCTTTGGTTAAGAGAGTAATCTCTTTTCTCTAAAAGTGACTCACGTTTATCCAGCGTTTCATCTTTTCGATCAAGGTTCTCTTCTTTTTGCAATAATCGATTTTCTTGTTTTTGTAATTCAGATCGTCGTTCACGAATGTCGCGTTCCGCATCAGTACGAAGTACATGAATCTCATCCTTCGCTTCCAATAGAGCTTCCTTCTTCAAAGCTTCGCTTTCTCGAAGTCCATCTTCAATAATACGTTCCGCTTCACTCTTTGCTCCCGCTATTTTGTTCTTCTCAATTGACTTGAATACAAAATAACTAACAACTGCACCAACGAACAGAGCAAGCAAAATGGAGATGATGATATAAATAGGTTCCATCGTTTTCACCTCCCCTTGCTATGAAATTAGTTTAAATGGTGTCATGTCGGCTTGTACAATAATATTCATCTATACAGTCCGATTTGTCTTTTTACAAATGTCTAATTGGGAAAAATGTAAAATATACATTTTTAATTGTATAGTTGCAAAAATTCATTGTCAAGAGGTTGTCCTTATACAGCCTCGAATTTTCAGACTTTATGTTTATTTTCCATTAATTATTCACTAATTAGCATTTTATATTTCATTTTATGAAAATAATTTCTTGTCTTTAAAATTATTTCGTACAACCTTTATAGACAAATTAAAGTACAAAAAAGAGGTTCCTCAGATGAATAAATCATCCAAGAAACCCCCTTAAAAGTTCTATTCATCCATCAATTCAAATTGCTCATCTTCATCTTTTGGCGCAATATGTTCGCCGTCTAAATGATAATGATCGCGAATCTTTTGCATAACTTCCAGACGAAGCGCATCATTTTCTTTCAGGAATAGCTTCGCATTCTCTCTGCCTTGACCGACGCGTTCATCATTATAAGAATACCATGCACCGCTCTTTTGAATGATATCCAGTTCAGAAGCCATATCGACAATTTCACCTTCACGTGATACGCCTTCTCCATACATAATATCAACTTCCGCTACACGGAAAGGAGGAGCTACCTTGTTCTTAACGACTTTAATCTTTGTCTTGTTCCCGACAATCTCGTTGCCTTGCTTAATTTGCTCAGCACGGCGCACTTCTAAACGGATTGTTGAGTAGAATTTCAACGCACGGCCACCTGGTGTTGTTTCAGGGTTTCCGAACATAATACCGACTTTTTCACGGATTTGGTTAATAAAGATAGCAATTGTATTAGATTTATTAATTGCACCTGATAATTTACGAAGCGCCTGAGACATTAAACGTGCTTGAAGACCAACGTGAGAATCACCCATATCGCCTTCAATCTCTGCTTTCGGAACAAGTGCCGCAACTGAGTCAACAACAATAATATCAATTGCTCCGCTTCGAACCAACGCTTCAGCAATCTCAAGTGCTTGCTCACCTGTATCCGGCTGAGATAATAATAGTTCATCAATATTAACGCCAAGTTTTTGAGCATAATCCGGATCAAGTGCATGCTCGGCATCGATGAACGCAGCTTGTCCACCGCTTGCTTGCACTTCTGCAATTGCATGAAGCGCTACAGTTGTTTTACCTGAGCTTTCTGGTCCATATACTTCGATAATTCTTCCTCTTGGATACCCACCTACACCTAAAGCTACATCCAATGCTAAAGATCCACTTGGAATAGTTGAAATCTTGCGTTCCGCTTGTTCTCCCAACTTCATAATGGAACCTTTACCAAATTGCTTCTCGATTTGCTTTAAAGCCATTTCTAATGCGGCCTGACGATCACTCACTAGAGTTCCCCCTTTTAATTGTCTTTTTCATTTATATAATTAAAGCTTTGCTTTTGTTTACTTAAGAACTATATTTACTATAACGCTTTTTTCTTCTTTTGACAAGAAAAAAAGCGAACGTTTATTCGATTATTTTTCGGCGCTTTTTATCTGAAAAATGCTTGATTACACAAACAAAAAACACATCTTTAACCACTATTTCCGCTCAAAAATTCAATAAATGAGAAAAGAAAAAGCGCCCCATAATGGAACGCTTCTCCTTGTATTAATGCTGTTTTAAATATCTTAATAGAATAGAGCAGCCATTTTTGACACTGCTTATACGATTTTGCTGTCTGCTTTTACCGAGTGAAAGCTTGTACGCTTTCGCTCCATCTTCTTTTGTTGCGAATCCGACATAAACAGTGCCGACCGGATGCCCTTCAAGCTCGTCCGGACCGGCTACGCCTGTAAAACTCAGACCAAAGTCTGCCCCCATTAAATGGCGTACCTGTTCTGCCATTTCAATGGCACATTGTTCGCTGACAGCTCCAAATCCGGCAAGCGTCTCTTCCTTCACATGAAGCAAGTTTTGCTTTGCTTCGTTTGAATATGACACAATACCACCTTTAAAAACAGTGCTCGCACCGGATACGGAAGTTAATTGCTCCTGGAACATGCCACCGGTCAAACTTTCGGCAGCAGATACAGTTACATTTCTTGCTTTTAGCTCTTTCACCAATTCTTGCATAAGAGATGTATCGTTATAGCCATAGCAATATTGACCGACTCGGGCATTGATTTGCTTCTCAATTTCGTCAATCATCTGTTCCGCTTCTGCAGATGAAGTATGCTTAGCTGTAATGCGCAGCGTCACTTCTCCGTCACTTGCAAGCGGCGCAATTGTCGGGTTGGACTGTGCCTCTAATAAGTCTTCGATTTCAGTTTCCAACTGCGCTTCGCCAATACCGAAGTATCGCAATACTCTCGAATGAATGCGTTCTATCTTATTCATTCTTTCCGTAATTGCGCTAATACCATATTTAGAGAACATCGGCTTAATTTCACTTGGAGGACCGGGCAATAGCATATAAGAATGTGCAGAAGTCGATAGCACCATCCCCGGAGCCATGCCGTGATCATTCGGCAAAACTTTGCTTCCTTTTAAAATAAGCGCTTGTTTTCGATTGTTTTCCGTTAAGATTCTTCCTCTTTTAGAAAAGTAAGATTCAATATGGGCAAGCGCATCCTCATCCATCACAAGCTCTGTCTGCAAATGCTTGGCAATAGTCTCCTTCGTCAAATCATCCTTAGTCGGACCAAGTCCTCCCGATAATATAACTAGCTGCGAACGCCCCTCAGCAATGCCGAGGGCTTGCTCAAGTCGTTCAGGATTATCGCCGACAACTGTATGATAGTAGACATTTACACCAATTCGAGCTAGTTCTTGAGATAAGAATTGTGCGTTGCTATTAACAATCTGACCAAGCAAAAGCTCTGAACCAACCGCAATAATCTCCGCATTCATGATTTCTCTCTCCTAATTTAGTTACTTGGAATTTTTGAAAACCTCTTTATTTTTCGCAAAGTAATCCCATCCGGACCAAATTGTAAAGAACATTGAAATCCACAATGCAACTGTCGCAAAGTCAAAATTGATCAGTTCAAATGGAATATTGTGCAGTAGTAACGCTGATACCGCAATAATTTGCGTCCATGTTTTAATTTTACCAAGCATATTGGCAGCTACTACTTCACCTGTGCCAGCCAAAATAAGTCTTAATCCTGTTACAGCAAACTCACGGCTTATAATGACGATAACAATCCATGAAGCAGCCAGTTGTAATTCAACTAAAACGATTAATGCCGCACTGACTAACAGCTTATCTGCTAGCGGATCCAAAAACTTACCTAAATTTGTCACAAGATTGTATTTTCGCGCATAGTAACCATCTACCCAGTCTGTAACGGATGCGAAAATAAAAATAATAGCTCCGACTAAATGCTCTACCGGCAATGTTGCGTTACCAACTTCTAAAACGCCCCAACCGAAATCAACAAGCATAAAAATAAGAAAAATCGGGATTAAACAAATTCTTGATACAGTAATCTTATTAGGTATATTCAAAACCAAAAACCTCCAAAAAATCTATCTATCTAATTATGTACTCACACCGGTCCAACAATAAAAAGCTATATCCCGAGGACGGTGATAAGCCAATTCCAGATAAAATCAATTGATTTTATAAAAGAATTGGCTTATCACCGTCAAAAGGAGGTTATACTCACTTCATCGTTAAAAACCGGCAGCGATTAAATCTTATTCAGCCTCATCAGCTTTTGTGTAATTGATTTTAATACGCTGACTTACTCTTTCAGCCGTTGAAATGGGATATTCCACTGGCTCGTCATTAATATAAAGCTCAGTTGCTGTCGCTAGTCCAATATTTAAGTCGACTGAGCTATTGTTGGTCAAGTCAAATTCTTGGCTTTCCCCTTCATTTAAAACGCCGCTGAACAATACTTTCCCGCTGTCGTCTGTTACTTGAAGCCAAGGACCACCTGTCGACAAAATTTTCAATTTGAATTCATCGGCATTTTTCAATTCCATTGTTGAATTTTTTCCCGAAGATTCAACAACTGCAATTTCTTGTTTAGCTTTTGAATCCTCTTCTTTATTTTTATCTTTATCTTCTGTTTTAGTTTCTTCTTTAGCTTCGTCTTCTTCAGCAGACTTTTCATCTGTTGTTTCTTTTTGACTTGGTGAAACTGCGTTTTCTTCAAGTTTTATTTCAGTTCCACTATTGCTGCTGTTTGATTCTTCTTTAGGTGAATACACTTTAGAGAAGAACAAATAACCAAAGACAAGAATACCTAAAATAAATGCCACAAGTAAAATTTTAGGCAAAGCCTCTAACAGTTTCGATTGCGGAGCTGACATCGTCTTCTTCGACTGCACTCTTGAAAGCTGCTCGGGAACTTCTTCTTCGCGAACTGAAGGTACTTCATCTTTATATTGCTCAAAAAGCGATTCTGGGTCAAGGCCTACAGCTTCGGCGTATTGCTTGATAAAGGCCCGGACATAGAACTTCCCCGGCATCATACCATAATCGCCATTTTCAATCCCAACTAAATAGCGCTTTTGAATCTTTGTCAATTGTTGCAAATCATCAAGGCTTAAGCCATTAGCCTCGCGCGCCGCCTTCAAAACATTTCCTAATTCTGTCAAATCGATACACCTTCTATACTTTAGAAATCAAAGGATCCGAAATCAGATCCGCCAAATAATTGATTCTGGTTTGCAAGTTCGTATGTAATCTCTTCATCAGGATTGTTTCTCAATTCGATAATATAATCAAAATCATCAAGAGTATATTCAGAATTTTGAACAAATGCATCCGGATGCTCGATTACCTTTACTGCGTCAAGTCTCATAATTTCTCTGACAAGTTGCCAATGCTTTTCATTCGCACGGCGGGTAGAAACAATACCATCGATAATGAATAAGTTGTCGCTATTGTATTCATCTTCAATCAATTGACTTCTGATTGTTTGCTTTAACAATGTTGACGATACAAACAGCCAACGCTTGTTCGCGCATACACTTGCCGCAACAATAGATTCTGTTTTTCCGACTCGCGGCATGCCGCGAATGCCGATCATTTTATGACCTTCCTTTTTAAATAGTTCAGCCATAAAGTCAACGAGCAAGCCAAGTTCATCTCTAACAAAACGAAATGTTTTCTTATCATCTGCATCTCTTTGTATGTAACGTCCGTGGCGAACCGCTAACCGGTCGCGCAGTTTAGGTTCGCGAATTTTAATTACTTTTATCGTATCCATAGTGGATAAAATTGATTCGAGACGCTCGATATTTTTGTAATCCTTCGCTTTCAGAAGCATCCCTCTTCGTCCTTCATCCACGCCGTTAATTGTTACGATATTTATAGAAAGCATCCCTAATAATGAGGAGATATCGCCTAATAAGCCAGGTCGATTCTTTTGAATTTCATATTCAAAATACCACTCTTTGCGATCCATTTTCAGATTCCCTGCCCCTCTTGACAAAATCCTGCAACTATATCTATTATCTTCTATTAATAATATATGATTTTCTATTAATATTAAAGGAAAAACGCAATAAAAATAAATAGTTAAACTATTTCGCACTTTTATATTTTTACATATATCGACATATCCTGCATATTATACTATAAATAAATAAAATTAAGTATACCAGCCGCCGTTTACACGCAATATATGACCCGTTATATAGGACGCCTGCTCAGATAGTAAGAAGCTGATGCTTGCAGCAATTTCTTCCGGTTCGGCTAATCGGCCAAGAGGTATTTCCTCAGCGATTTTTTCAAGTTCCTCAGCGTTAAAGCTGCTCATCATTTCTGTAGCGACCGCACCGGGAGAAACGGCATTGACTCTGACACCCATTGGAGCCAACTCCTTACTCAAACCCTTCACAAACGCATTTTGACCGCCCTTAACCATGCTGTATAATACTTCACAGGAGGCACCAGTATCACCCCAAATAGATGAGATCACCACTATACTTGAAGAATTCTTTTTCATTAGCTTATCTGTAAGCTTTTGGGACAAAACAAATAAACTTGTTAAATGGAGCTGCATACATTCTTGGATAATTTCATCGTTTATATCGTAAATCAATCCGTAATAAGATTTACCGCACGTATAAACAATGCCGTCCAAAGAAAAAATTTGGCTGCTCAGTTTTTCTGCCCCGTCTTTAGCAGCAAGGTCAGATTGTACAGGTATAAATTCGCCATCGTACTGCTGCAATTGTTCCATTAATGTATTGATAGCTTCTTCATTACGAAAATAATGAAGATATAAAGAATAGCCTTCTTTAGCCAACTTCAAGGCAGTTTCCCTTCCTATTCCTCCACTGGCGCCAGTTATTAATATATATTTCTCTTTCATTCTTTCAATCCTCATTTCCATTAGGCTATGTTAAAGGCTACTGTTGATTTCCACTGCGGGCGGACGCTTTCCGTGGGGCATACGCCAATCGCTAACGCTCCTGCGGTGTATCGGCCTGCACGCTTTCCCTCACAGTAGTCGCCGCCCTCCGTTCCAATCAACAACAAATGATAACAGAGCCTCCATTTAAAACACACAAGAGTAAGGGCCTCCAGAAAGTCAAGATTTGACTTTTAGAGAGCCCTATCACTTGTTTTTTATTTCGGCAAAACTTGGCATACTGTCATACGTTCTTTGCTTATCAGCTCGCTCGCAGCCTTCTGGATGTCCTCTAATGTAATGCTTTCCAAAACAGGAACGATTTCAAACAAGCTCGTCTTATAAAATGCATATCGCGTAAATGAATTTGCGATATACTCAGGAGAATTTAATGAACGCAAGAATCCGCCGATTTTTTTCTTTTTCGTCCGCATCAATGTTTCTTCCGTAATGTCATCATGCTCTTTTTTCTCCAGTAAATAATTGATGATTTGATCAGCCAATTCATCCGGTTTTCCGGAATCGCCGCCAATCATCGCAAACCCGAAATTCTCTTCTCTTGTATAATCATATGAAAAAGTACCGTCGATTAAACCTGTTGAATATAAGTGCTCATACATATCCGAGCTGCGTCCGAACAAAATATCGAGCAATAGATTTACGGTTAATTCATTTTTCAGCAATTCAGCGCCTGAAAGGCTCTTATTTTCTGGTTTTATACCGACCAGCACTTTCGGAGTTGAAACATTCATATGAATAACATGTTTCTGTTTTTCGACCTCGTTCGGTTCAGTATCATTTTTCCTCTTAATTTCGGATGCTTCTTCGTACGTTTTACTATTTTGATTATTTCTGATTAGTTCCATCGTCTTCTCAGGATCAACTGCTCCAACAATGAATAATAACATATTGCTCGGATGATAAAATGTATTATAACATTCGTACAACATATCTTTCGTTATTTTATCAATACTTTCGATTGTTCCCGCTATATCAATTTTCACAGGGTGATTATGAAACATATTTGCGATTGTCCCAAAATATAATCGCCAATCCGGATTATCATCATACATATTGATTTCTTGACCAATAATCCCTTTTTCTTTCTCTACTGTCGCTTCCGTGAAATACGGTTCCTGAACAAAATCAATCAGCGTTGTTAAGTTTTGCTCAAAATTAGACGTACAAGAAAACAAATAGGCTGTTCTGGTAAATGAAGTAAAGGCGTTCGCAGAGGCACCTTGCTTAGAAAACAGCTGAAATACATCCCCGTCTTCTTTTTCAAACATTTTATGCTCCAAAAAGTGAGCAATGCCATCCGGCACATGGTCATATTCTTGTTTACCTAACGGGATAAACCAATTATCGACAGAGCCATACTTCGTCGTAAAGGTAGCAAATGATTTATTAAAACCTTTCTTCGGCAAAATATATACATCAAGTCCATTTTTCTGTTTTTCATAATAAAGCACTTCGTCAATTTGCTTATACGTTACTGCTTCCATTATTGTGCCACCTCCGTTCCTGCCAAGAAATAAATTGTATCGAGCTCAACTTGATTTGCTACATCGACAATTTCTTCTTTCGTCACCTTCTTCACTCCATCAAGCCATTGCTGTATACTGACCGTTTTGCCTGCAATGACATCATGGTAAAGCACTTCTACAAGACCGATTGGATGGTCAATCGTCTCCAGAAGCTGATTTTCTATGACAGCCTTTGTTTGCGAAATAATTTGTTCCGAGAATTCACCTTTTTTCATCGCATCCATTTGTTCCTTAATGATATTGACCGTCTTTTGATAATTTTCTTGTTGGATGCCGGCCATGACAATGATTAGCCCTTTATGGCTTTCCAATCTTGAGGCTGCATAATAAGCCAAGCTATTTTTTTCCCTGACTTCCAGAAACAATTTTGAATGAGGGAAACCGCCGAAAATACCATTAAACACTTGCAGCGAGTAGTATTGCTTATCTCCATATACAATGCCGGAACGATAGCCGATATTCAATTTTCCTTGTGTAATATCTTGAACTTCCTTTACTTCCTTCGGTGCATCAACATGGAAGTTGCGTTCAAAAGGCTGCACTTGCGGTTTTCTTTCCGATAAATGAATGTATTGCGAACATAGACGGTCAACCCGTTGGGGATTAACGTCCCCTACTACAAATATGTCAATTTCATCTGTTTCGACCGCATGTGTGAAGTAATCGAATAAAATAGCGGGCGTAATTGCATCTACTTGATCGCTAAAGCCATTCACTTCTATTGCATAAGGTTCGTCTTTACACATTTCTTCAATTAAACGGGTAGAAGCGTACTTCATTTTATCGTCATTCAGTGATTGTATGCGCTGCTTCAGATTACGTTTTTCTTCATCAACTGTCTTTTGCTGAAAAGCTCCATTTTCCACATTCGGATGAAAAATCACTTCAGACAGGAGCTGAATTGCTTTTTCAAGCAATGGTTCACCGCCGGAAAGAAACTTTTCGTTTGCGACTTCCAGTGTGAAGGTAATAATATGATATTCTCCTTTTTTTCCGGCACTGCCATATAATCCAGCTCCATACAGTTCCTCTAAATATGTTCTTAGTGCTGTATTGCTCGGATATTTCTTTGTGTTGCTCTGCAGCACGTACGGCAAAAGAGCCCGCAGCGTCACTGTATCCTCTGACAGCGGCGCTTTCATTTTCCAAACAACTGTATTCGTTTTATATTTATCAGTTGGTATGACGTTTAATTTATAGCCATTCTTCTCAAAGATGGTTTGATTTTCTTGGGACATACATAAGCCTCCCTTGCCGTTATGTAAAACCTTATCAAGCTTATTTTACCTTATCCTCTTGTATTTAAACCATTATTTTCATAAGTGGTTTTCAAAACAAAGGAATCCCTTACTGTACTGTATTACTTATATGCGGCTGATTAGTAAAGAAAAACCGTTACCGCTCCTTTTTTCGTATTTGGTTATAGTTAGGAGTTAAACTTCCTTGCCAAAATAAAACCCATAAGCACTCGACTTATGGGTTTCTTGAAAAATATTAAATTAGCGGTTTCCTTTAATATAAGGCTTACCGGAAGCTTTTGGCGCATCTGCGCGGCCGATGAAGCCCGCTAATGCGATAATTGTTAATACGTATGGAAGGATATCCAAGTATACTTTCGGAATTTCGCTGAAGAATGGAAGCGAAGCACCAACTACGCTCAAACTTTGTGCTAATCCGAAGAATAGCGCTGCGCCTAATGCGCCAAGCGGATGCCATTTCCCGAAAATCATCGCAGCAATCGCCATGAAACCTTGACCGTTGATTGTCGCATGACTGAAGTCATTTGTTACTGTAATTGCGTGGATTGCTCCCCCGATACCGGCAAATGCCCCCGATAGAATAACACCCATATAACGAACGCGTGTTACATTGATCCCCATTGTATCAGCAGCCATCGGGTGTTCCCCAACCGCACGAATGCGAAGACCGAACGGTGTTTTATATATAACATACCAAACAATGAAAGGAACTATAATCGCAATATATGAAATCACATAAACGTTTTGGAAGAAGATTTCTCCGATAACCGGAATATCGCTTAATAAAGGAATATCCGTTTTGTCAAAACGAACAGAAATTCTGTCAGTTTGACCTTTATCATACATTAACTTAACTAAGAACAAACATAGACCAGCTGCAAGGAAGTTCAGAGCCACACCACTGACTGTTTGATCGGCGCGGAATGAAATAGATGCAACTGCATGCAATAATGAAAACAGCATACCCACAGCCATTGCCGCAATAATTGCCAACCATGGTGTCCAAGCACCAAGAGAATCACCGAATGATAATGTAAATACAATCGATGTGAATGCCCCGAAAACCATTAAACCTTCTAAACCGATATTTACTACTCCGGCACGCTCAGAGAACACGCCGCCAATTGCTGTAAAAATAAGAGGAGCTGCTAAAGCAATCATAGAAGGTATGATAATATGCAAAATTTCTACAAAGCTCATTTATTTCGCCCCCTTACGTTTCTTGCGTTCTAAGAACACACGAATGACATAGCTTGATGCTACAAAGAAAATAATAAGTGCTATCACGATATCTACCAATTCATTTGGTACACCCGCAGCGAACGGCATATTTAAAGCTCCCATTTTTAAAGCTCCAAACAGTGTTCCGGCTAAAACAACGCCAATAGCTGTGTTTCCGCCTAACAATGCAACTGCTATCCCATCAAATCCTATACCGGAGAAGCCGCTTTTTACACTAGTAAACTCGTAAGTTCCCAAACCTTCCATCGCACCTGCCAAACCTGCAAACGCACCGGAAATTACCATTGAGAATACGATATTTTTGCTTACATTCATACCTGCATAGCGTGATGCTTCTTCATTGAAACCAACTGCTTTAAGTTCATAACCTGTTTTTGTTTTATCTAAGATGAACCACATAATAATCGCAGCGATAATCGCGATGACAATTCCCCAGTGCAGACGAGAATAATCAGTCATGCTTGATAAAAATTCTGAACGTAATGAAGCTGTTTCAGCAATGCGTTCTGTCGTATCCGAATTCTCTGTCAGCACGTTACGGATTAAGTAGTTTGTGACATATAGAGCTGTATAGTTCAGCATTATTGAAACAATTACTTCATGGACACGCAGCTTTGCTTTTAATAAACCCGGAATCGCTGCCCATAATGCACCAGCTACAGCTGCTGCAACAACTGCTACCGTTACGTGAACACCTGCCGGTAAATCAAAAGCTGTACCAACCCAAACCGCTACGAACCAGCCGATAATTAGCTGTCCTTCAACACCGATATTGAATAATCCAGTTTTAAAGGCAAATGCGACAGCAAGACCTGCCAAAATTAATGGCGTGGCTTGTCTGATTGTTTCCCCAATATTATATTCATTTCCGAAAACACCTTCTAAAAGTGCCTGATAACCTGAAATTGGATTATATCCAGACACAAGCATGATCAGCGCACCTGCCAGTAAACCTAGTAATACGGCTATAACAGGTACTAATAAATTGACCGTACGCTTAGACATTAGTTACTTCCCCCACTTCCGTTCTCTTACTTCCGGCCATTAGAAGACCCAGTTCTTGTTCATTTGTTTCTTTAGGATCGACTACGGCTACTACTTGTCCTTCATACATAACAGCGATGCGGTCACTTACATTCATAATTTCATCTAATTCAAATGAAACAAGAAGAACCGCTTTTCCTTGGTCACGCTGTTCAATCAGACGCTTATGGATAAATTCAATCGCTCCGACGTCCAATCCGCGTGTAGGCTGTGCCGCAATCAGTAAATCCGGATTACGGTCAATTTCACGACCGATTATCGCTTTTTGCTGGTTACCGCCAGATAAAGCACGTGCGAGAGTGCTTTCACTAGGCGTACGCACATCATATTCGGCAATAATTTCTTTCGCTTTTTTTACGATTTCTGTTTGATTTAGTACCCCATATTTAGAATATGGCTCTTTGTAATACGTTTGCAGAACGATATTGTCGCTCATAGGATAATCCAATACAAGCCCGTGTTTATGACGGTCTTGCGGAATATGGCCTACTCCAGATTCTGTCACTTTACGTGGAGTCAATTTCGTTATATTCTTATCATTCAACAGTATTGAACCGGATTCGATTTTTCTCAGTCCTGTAATAGCTTCAATCAATTCTGATTGACCATTGCCGTCAACACCGGCGATACCGACAATCTCACCTGCACGGACATTTAAATTCAAGTTGTTCACAACGTTCACATGACGTGAATCTTTAACAACAAGGTTTTCGACTTTTAATACATCCTGCTTCGGATGAGCTTCTTTTTTCTCAGTTTTGAAAACTACTTCACGGCCAACCATTAAGCTTGCCAGTTCATTTTCATTTGTATCTGCCACATCCACTGTGCCGATGCCTTCACCTTTACGAATAACCGTAACACGGTCACACACTTCCATAATTTCTTTCAGCTTATGCGTAATCAAAATAATAGATTTGCCTTCTGCAATCAGCTTTTTCATGATGGAAATCAATTCTTTAATTTCCTGAGGCGTAAGAACGGCAGTAGGCTCGTCAAATATAAGAATATTAGCACCGCGATATAGAGTTTTCAAAATTTCAACACGTTGCTGCATACCTACCGTAATGTCTGAGATTTTTGCATCCGGGTCGACACTTAAACCGTATTGATCAGATATTTTTTTAACTTCTTTACTTGCTTCTTTTAAGTTAATTTTACCGAATCTTGTTGGTTCTTGTCCTAAGATGATATTTTCAGTTACAGTTAATGGATCAACAAGCATGAAATGTTGGTGAACCATCCCGATTCCTAAATCATTCGCTATGTTCGGGTTTGAAATATGTACTTTCTCCCCATTTACACGAATTTCACCTTTTTCCGGCTGATAAAGACCAAATAACACATTCATCAAAGTGGATTTTCCAGCCCCATTTTCCCCAAGTAATGCATGAATTTCGCCTTTTTTTACTTGCAGCGTAATATTGTCATTCGCTACAATGCCCGGAAATTCTTTTCTAATGTTAAGCATTTCAATAACGTATTCCACTTTTTTATTCACTCCCTTATATACAGAGCAAAGATGTTTTCATATTTTCTATACATCTTTACCAACTTTATTTTTTTAAAAAAGCAAAGGAAAACTTGTAAGAAGTCCTACAACTTACACCCTTTCATTTACTTTTTCTATTATTTCGAGGTTCCCGTTCATTTTTCCTGTTCATTCTAATGTGTAAGCGTTTTAAAAGCTAATTAATTGCAATAATATATCATGTTTACAATTTTATAGCTGTAGAACCAATTTTTCCTTACGTTATTGTACTATAGCAATTGTGATAAAGAAACAAATAATATTAAAATTAAAATTAGTTTTATTTGAAATTCTTCTCTATATTCGTAAATGAAGGAATACCTAGCAAAACCGGTATTCCCCCATTTACATGTCATCAAATTAGAAGCCCATTTCCTTTAACTCAGCACGAGTTGTTGGAACTTTAGTCTCACCTGATTTGATTTTTTCTGTCCACTCTTCAACAGCAGTTAATGCTTCTGCAGGGACGTTGTCCGTAGTTGGTGCAATACCAACTCCGCCTTCTTCAAGACCATATTGGATGATTTCTCCGCCCGGGAAGTTACCAGCCATTGTTTTTTCAGAAAGGTCCTTAACAGCAACATCAACACGTTTAACCATTGAAGTTAAAGTAACGTTCAAATCCGTGCCTGGCACTTTACCTTCTTCTGCTTGGTCACGGTCAACACCGATAACCCATACATTTGCGTTAGCATCTGCTTGTTTTAGCTCTGTAGCCGCTGTGAATACACCATTACCCGCACCGCCGGCAGCATGATAAACAACATCAATATCTTGTTTGTACATGGAGTTAGCAATTTCTTTACCGATATGAGCTGAACTAAAGTCATTTACATATTGTACTGTTACTTCAGCATCAGGCTTAACAGATTTAACACCGGCAATGAAGCCAACCTCAAACTTATTGATTAGTTCAGAATCTACACCGCCGATAAAGCCGATTTTATTAGATTGCGTAGCGTAGGCTGCGACAACACCGACAAGGAATGAACCCTGCTCTTCTTTAAAAGTGATGCTGGCAACATTCTCTGCATCTACAACTGAATCGACAATTGCAAATTTAGCATCCGGATTTTGCTGTGCAACTGCTGCTACATCTTTTTCTAATAAGAATCCAATACCATAAACTAAGTCAAAATTATTTCGTACTAACGTATTTAAGTTAGTAGCATAATCTGCATCGCTTTTGGATTGCAAATATGTGTATCCGCTATTGCCTTCTTCAATTCCATTTTCATCACCAAAAGCTTGCAAACCTTCCCAAGCTGATTGGTTAAATGATTTGTCATCAACACCGCCGGTATCAGTTACCATGGCAACAGTGAATTTTGATTTTTCTTCTGTATCCCCAGATGATTTATCATTGCTGCTCTCGTCACTGCTTCCGCAAGCGCCAAGGATTGTTCCTGCTGCTAATACTAGAGATAATGCCAAACCGAATTTGCGTTTCTTCAAAATAACTCCCCCTAATTACATATCATTTTTTGTTCGAATGAATGTTAAAACAGAAAAGAAATCACAGAATCAAGTCTACTAAAGGCTATCTCATTTAATGATTAAAAGTTCATTGCTTTTAATTCTTCGTGAGTTGTTGGAATTTCAACTTCACCTGCTTTGATTTTCGCAGTCCACTCTTCAATTGCAGCCAGTGTTTCTTCAGACATGTGATCACCGGTAGTTGCAACTGAAATAGCTTCCTCATCTAAACCGTAACGGATAGTTTTTCCGCCAGGGAAGTTTCCTTCTTTAGTTTGAGTTGCTAAGTCTTTAACCGCAACGTCTACACGTTTAATCATTGAAGTTAATGTTACATTTAAGTCAGTGCCAGGTACTGCACCCTCATCATATTGGTCACGGTCTACACCGATTACCCATACATTTTTGTTGTTATCAGCTTGTTTAAGCTCAGTCGCAGCTGTGAATACACCGTTACCAGTAGCACCAGCAGCATGATAAATAACATCGACGCCTTGTTTGTACATTGAGTTAGCAATTTCTTTACCGATTTCTGCTTTATCAAAAGCATTCGCATACTGCGCACTTACTTCAGCATCAGGTTTAACAGATTTAACACCAGCAATGAAACCTACTTCAAACTTGTTAATAAGTTCAGAATCGATACCGCCAATAAATCCAATTTTGTTTGACTCAGAAGATAATGCCGCTGCTACACCGACTAAGAAAGAACCTTGCTCTTCACGGAATGTAATACTTGCAATGTTATCTCCTTCTACTACTTCATCAACAATAGCAAATTTTGAATCAGGACGTTGTTCTGCCACTTCTTTAATGTCTTCAGCTAATTTATAGCCGATACCATAAATCAAGTCGAAATTGTTGCGAACTAAAGTGTTAAGGTTAGTTGCATAATCTGCATCACTTGCAGATTGAAGATAATCATATCCGCCAGTGCCTTTTTCTAACCCGTTTTCTTTACCGAATTCTTGGATGCCTTCCCATGCTGATTGGTTGAATGATTTGTCATCAACCCCACCAACATCAGTAACCATTGCTATAGAGAAGTTATCTTTAGAATCACTTCCGCTATTTGAGCCTTTATCGTCGCTTCCGCAAGCTCCAAGAATTGTTCCCGCTGCTAAAACTGCTGATAATGCTAAACCTAATTTACGCTTTTTCAATGATGTAAACCTCCCAAGATGTTTTTTGATTAGTAGATCAAACAAATTACATTCGTTTTCTTAGCACATGAAAACTAAACTGATCCGCCCTAAAATAATTGATTGAATACAATATAGGACGATCCATGTCGTCATAATGTGTCTGTTTTAATACAAGTAAAGCTGTTTCCGGGTCGCATTGCAGCAAAGGTGATATTTTCTCATGGTAACCAAGCGGTTCAATAACAGACACTGCATATGTAACTTTAATGGACGAATAATTTTCCAATATATGAAAAATAGATTCTTCTTGATGTGAAAAAGAGCTGGGCAAATGTTTCTCCAGGATAGTATCCAAACAATATACAACCGGCTCTCCATCTGCAGTTCGAATACGCTCGATTACTACTAGTGCATCATCCTTTTCGCATTTGAGCTTTTGCAATGCTTCATCGGAAGGAAATTGAACTGTAGAACTTAAAAAGATGGTACCTGCCTTCATTCCAGCTTGCGTAATCATATCGGTTACGCTTGTTAGTTGTTCAATTCCTGAGCTGAGCACAGACTTCGCATTCACAAATGTTCCTACACCGTGTTTGCGAATAACCATGTGTTCCTCTTCAAGAATACGCAAAGCTTCTCTAAGGGTAGCTCGACTAACACCGAGTTGCTTAGCAAGTTCGAATTCTGATGGTAGTTTCTCTTTATCCGCATAAACGCCATCTTTTATATCTTTTTTAATCCTATCAATGACCTGCAGATAAAGAAGACGGTGATCTTGCCTTATCGTCATCAAGCATTCCCCCAAAACTAATACACCTAAGACGTCAGACCTCAGATGTGCAATCTTTCTACTAATCGTTAATAGATTATCACTTTTTAAATAATAAATAAATAGCCAACATTTAATTTTTTAACAAAAGTGTGTGAAAAATATAACGAATTTAGCATAAAAAGATAAAATCGGCTCGTTATTTGACAATTAATACCACATTTCCAACATAATCATTGTCTTATCCGCTCTTAATCACGAAAGAGTATAACCTTATTCCCCTATAGTGTTCAGCTATTAGGGAGATAGTAATAGATCCAAGCGAAACTCAAAACAGTTTGAAATTCCGCTTGGACCTCGGTACAACTATGAATGTTTAACGTCAGGAGTCAAATCTTCCTTGTTTACTAATACCACCCTTGGCTTACTGCCCTCATACGGGCCGACTATACCTCTTGCTTCCATTTCATCAATTAAGCGCGCTGCCCGTGAATAACCAATTCTGAATCTTCTTTGCAACATAGATACAGAGGCTGTTTCCATTTCTATCACCAGCTGAACAGCTGAATCATACAGTTCATCCGCTACTTCTTCAGTAACTGTCTGTGTATCATCAGGAATCATATCTTCATGATATTGTGCCTTTTGCTGCGAAATAACATAATCAACAATCTCTTCGACTTCCTGGTCGGACAAAAATGCTCCTTGTACTCGGATCGGTTTAGAAGCTCCGACAGGTAAGAAAAGCATATCACCTCTGCCCAAAAGCTTTTCCGCACCGCCCATATCAAGAATTGTACGTGAATCGGTTGCTGAAGAAACGCTAAACGCAATCCGAGATGGAATATTAGCCTTTATAACGCCTGTAATGACATCAACTGAAGGTCTTTGCGTTGCAATTATTAAATGAATGCCTGCTGCTCGAGCCATTTGCGCAAGTCTTGTAATGGCATCTTCCACATCCGAAGATGCCACCATCATTAGGTCAGCTAACTCATCGACAATGACAACGATATAAGGTAATAACGACTGTTTCGCTTCGCTTTCCATATTATGAAGCTTAATATGGTCATTGTAGCCTTCAATATTCCTCGTTCCTGTATGTGCAAAAAGTTCATATCTTCTTTCCATTTCATTGACAACTTTCTTTAAAGCTTGAGACGCCTTTTTTGCATCAGTTACTACAGGTGCCAATAAATGAGGTATTCCATTATACATATTGAGCTCTACCATCTTAGGGTCAATCATCATGAGTTTGACTTCATGAGGCTTTGCCCTCATTAGTATGCTGGTTATAATTCCGTTTATGCACACTGATTTACCTGAACCGGTTGCTCCGGCAACAAGCAAGTGCGGCATTTTATTAAGCTTAGCCATAACTGCATCCCCAGCAACATCTCTGCCTAATCCAATCAATAGCTTTGAATCCGATTCAAGCGATTGTTTGGAATCTAGCACCTCACGCAAGGAAACCATAGCAACCTCAGAATTCGGCACTTCAATTCCAATCGCTGATTTCCCCGGAATCGGCGCCTCAATCCGGATGCCCTTTGCAGCTAATGCTAAAGCGATATCATCCGATAAACTAACAATTTTGCTCACTTTTACACCCACAGCCGGGTGAACTTCATACTTTGTGACAGCCGGCCCTAAATGTACTTGGGTTACCTTTGCATTAACACCGAAACTACTGAATGTCCGCTCAAGCTTTGCTGCATTCTCATGAATACGTTTATATTCTTTCGTTTGGTCTGATTTGCCGGCCATCTGTAAAAGTGACAGGGGAGGCAGTTGGTACTCCGCATTCTCTACTTCAACAAAAGGCAACGGCTGTGTCGATTCATTAACGTCTATTTCTTCTAACTTCGCTTCTTCCTGCAAAACAGTTGTTTCATCCGGAATCACATGAACTTTGCGAGTCTCTTGCGGTTGTTCATATTTTGCCTTTTCAGAGAAAGAGCTAATGTCTATCGGTGTTGCTTCTATGTATTCCTCGATCTCCTGTGCCGGCTCCGCAATAGGGTTCACTGTCTTTTCTTTCTTAGGCTTTTTCTCTTTCTTTTGACTGATTGAAAATTCTTTTCTCAACCCTTCAAATTGTTTCTTAAGAAAATCCTTTGACCCAATGATCAACTTACCGAATACTTCACCAAATGTTTTGCCGGAGACGAGAATTAAACCGACTATTAATGTGATTAAGCCTGCTATTCTTGCACCTGCAGAAGCAAATAAGAAATGGAATAAGGCGAACAAGAGTGCCCCAAGCATACCGCCTCCCAAATCTGAAGGATTCGCGCCTGCACTCGTTGCCTCCATCCAAAATAATTCAAATGTATTTTGAATAACGCTAGGCTTCTCGAAGGGTCCTCCTTCTGACAACAATTGAAACAACTTTACATGGCTCAATAGCAGGATACTTCCAACTATTAAATAAATTCCAATCATTCGACGTCCGGCAAACGGCGGAAAGTCTCTCTTCCACATTAAATATAAGGCCAATAAAAATAGAGATATCAATAAAATAATTTCCCATTCTCCCATAAAAAAGCGCGCAACCATTGAAAGCGCAACTCCAAAAGCACCAAGTTTTGCTATAGATATTACAGCCAGACCAGCCATTATAAGACCGGTTATTTCATACTTTAGGGTGCGTTTCATCTCTGAGGTCGATTTGCTTTTTCTTCTTCTTTTTCTTTTTGCCATTTCATCACCCATACTTTCTTTTGTTCCTAGAGAAAGCAGCCAAATGGCTGCTTTTATGACCTCACACATATGTCCCTACAGAATAAACGTTCTTATTCAGTATACCATATAATTCATAATTAGACGCCTCGAATTAGCGGTATTTCAATCATCTTGCCCGGCTGCAGTTCTTCTCTTAAATAGTCTTTCGGATCAGTGCTTAATATGCTTACAATTTGATAGCGATTTACTGCGAGTCTCTCCACCGTAACAAGTACACCATTGTAATAAACATTCTCTTGACTGGCTTTAAATTCCTGCTCTGATTCATAGATGATTTCATGCGGTACAATCGTATACAAGATCAATTTAAAGTCGTCTTCCCTTCGTCACTTGATAAATCACTCTTATTCTTTTCTATCAATTCATTCAACTTCTTCATCGCTTGCCCGACCCCGCCTACAGCATCGATCAGGCCCATCTCCACCGCATCAGTCCCGACAACATTCGTTCCGATATCGCGCGTCAGATTACCCTTCGCAAACATTAACTCCTTAAAGTCGTCTTCTGTTATATTGGAATGCTTCGTCACAAAATGAATAACACGGTCCTGCATTTTATCCAAATACTCAAATGTTTGCGGAACACCAATGACAAGTCCGGTCAGCCTGATCGGATGAACTGTCATTGTCGCGGTCTCTGCAATAAAGCTGTAATCGCAGCTTACAGCAATAGGAACACCGATCGAATGTCCTCCTCCCAAAACAATTGAAACAGTCGGTTTTGATAAAGACGCTAACATTTCAGCTAAAGCTAGCCCGGCCTCTACATCTCCCCCGACTGTATTCATAATAACAAGTAAACCCTCTATATTCGGATTTTGCTCGATTGCTACTATTTGCGGAATAACATGCTCATATTTCGTTGTCTTATTTTGTGTCGGCAATTGCATATGCCCTTCTATTTGACCGATAATCGTCAAACAATGAATCTTTGAATCGGACATTTGTGGAACAGTCGTTTGGCCAAGCTGCTGTATTTTATCCAAAATTGAAGGAGGCTTCTCTCCTTGTGGCTCATTTTGCGGCGGTGATTGCTGATTTTCAAACATAGTGAACTCCCCTTTACGAATAATAGTACTAGTATGAACGCAGTTTTGCCGAATCATTCCTTTTAGAAAAACCGTCACCGGTCCTTTTTCATTTTTGAATCCGCTACATGAATTCATTTCAATGAAAAAGGAGACATGTGGCAGGACTAAGATGAATCACACAAGAAACCCGGTTTTGGTTTCTTGGGGGAGGCAGCTTAGGACATAGCATGGCAGGTGTATGGTTAGACAGCTATCTATGTTCAAAAATATATACTTTTTAGAAAAACCGTCACCGGTACTTCATCTGAAGTTTACTGCAAATCTTGTGTATGCGTCTCACCAAACGTAAAAAAAGCTTGATAAATCAGCTGCCCTTTAAAATAAAGAACAGCGGAATTATCAAGCTTTTATAATAAATATTAAATTTCCATAATGATTGGCAGAATCATTGGTCTTCTTTTCGTAGCTTCATATAAATGCGAACTCAAACGGTCACGTACATCCTGCTTCAAGCTAGACCAATCAAAGTTAGCGCCACTGACATTTTCTTCAACTGATTCACGAACAATTTCTACAGCTCGATCAATAAGATGCTCAGATTCTCTCACGTATACGAAACCTCTTGAGATAATCTCCGGACCGCTTACAATAGCCTTTGTTGCTCGGTCTAAAGTTACAACGACAAGTAAAATCCCGTCTTGCGATAATAATCGTCGGTCGCGAAGCACGATATTCCCGACATCGCCGACTCCGCTTCCGTCTATTAAAATATTACCTGCACTTACTTTACCGGAAATGCGAATCTCATTCTTTTTCAATTCCACTACTTCGCCATTTTCGGCGATAACAATGTCATCCTTATCTAGATTGCATTTCTTGGCTATTTTTTCATGAGCTTTCAGCATACGATACTCACCGTGAACAGGCATAAAATATCTTGGCTTCATTAAATTGAGCATCATTTTCAATTCTTCTTGCGCACCATGTCCAGGTACATATAAAGAGCGTTTGCCTGCGACAACTTTGACTCCTGTGCGGAATAAAGCATCAATTGCTCTTGACATTGCCAATTCTCCACCTCTTACAGGTGAAGCAGCAACAACAACTGTATCTGTCGATGTTAAAGCAACCTGTTTATGAGCTTTTCTGGCCATTCTTTCAAGCGCTGAAATCGGCTCTCCTTTTGCTCCTGCAACTAAAATAACAACTTCATGATCCGGTAAATCATTCGCCTCCGAAATAGGGATAATGACATCCTCTTCAACATGTAAAAATCCTGATGAAATCGTCAAATCTGTGATTTGGCGAATTTCATTGCCGACAATCGCCACTTTTCGGTTACTCTTATAAGCGGCATTCATCGTATGCTGAATTGTATTGATGTTAGAAGCGAATGAAGCAATGATGACTCGTCCTTCAGAAGAATGGAAAACATCCATCATATTCTCTTCAATCATCATTTCACTCATTAAATAGCCCGGCATTTCAGCACCTACACTGTCTGACAGTAAAATTAAAACGCCTTCCTGACCTATCTTTGCCATTTTCCCTAAATCAGCTGCATATAGAGGAGAAGCTCCTTGGTCGAATTTAAAATCCCCTGTGTAAACAATACTGCCTTGGTCCGTATCTATGCAAATCCCGTAAGAACCCGGGATACTATGATTCGTCTTAAAAAATTTAATAGTCGTTCCATCAAAGTTTAATAGTGTATTATTATCAATTTCAAAAAATTTCACTTTTCCTTTAAACTTCGCTTCTTTCAGTTTGATCTTAATCAACTCAATGCTAAGTTTCGATCCGTACACCGGAACATCGATATAGTCCAACAAATAAGCTAATGCCCCAATGTGATCCTCATGCCCGTGGCTTATGAAAATCCCTTGCAATTTATGCTTATTTTCAAGCAAGTACGAAACATCCGGTATTACCGCATCGATTCCGAGCATTTCATCTTCTGGGAACATTAGTCCCGCATCCAATACGAACATTTTTTGATCAATTTCTACTACATACATGTTTTTGCCCAGTTCCCCTTGACCCCCAAGAGCAACTATTTGAATGTTACTATTTCCTTTATTTTTCACAAAATTTCCTCCTAATTATATACCACCCGTTCAAAGCAATTACTATCATTATACCGCATACATTTTTTACTTATCAACCTTTTCAGAAAATCTATGTATAAAAAAAGCGTCTCAAAAGTGAGATTGTCACTTTTGAGACAGCCTTTAAAAACTATTAACGATTGTGCTTAATTTCTCACGTTCTTGCCCCGTTAATGGCACTAATGGCAAACGGACAGATCCAACGTCTATCCCTTTCATTTGAAGAGCCGTTTTGACCGGAGTCGGATTAGGAGCAATAAACATGCCGTTCATTACTGGCAATAATCGTTGGTGCATAAGTGCTGCTTTTTCAGTTTCGCCAGATTGGTATGCTTTGATCATTTCTTGCATTTCATTGCCGAATATATGTGATGCTACAGAAACGACGCCTGTCGCACCGATCGCCAGCATCGGAAGTGTTAAATAATCATCGCCTGAATACAATTTGAAGCTTTCATCAGTATTAGCAATAATAGCAGTTGCTGCCGAAAGATCGCCTGTCGATTCTTTTAAAGCGACAATATTTGGAATAGCCGAAAGCTTAACAATTGTATCGACATCGATTTTCACAGCAGTTCTTCCAGGTATATTGTAAAGCATAATCGGTAGCTCTGTGCTTTCAGCAATTGCTTTAAAATGCTCATATAAGCCTTGTTGATTCGGTTTGTTATAATACGGAGCAACAAGCAGAAGACCATCCACACCGATCTTCTCCGCTTTTTTTGATAGTTCAATCGATGCATACGTATTATTAGAGCCCGTACCGGCAATTACTTTTACACGTTTATCGGCTACCTTCACCACATGCTGGAATAATGCTAATTTTTCTTCTGTTGAAAGCGTTGGTGATTCGCCTGTTGTTCCTGATACAACGATTGAATCTGTCCCATTTTCAATAAGGTAATTAACCAGCTGCGTCGTTTTCGCAAGGTCAATATTTCCTTTATGATCAAATGGCGTCACCATCGCAGTTAATACTTTTCCGAAAGAAATCATACTTTCTTTCACTCCTAACGATTTTAATAAAGCATGTTCATCTTATTTCATTGAGTCTTCATAATCAACATGCAATTCGAACGCATCATGCAATGCGTTGACAGCAAGTGATAATTGATCTCCTTCTACAAGCACCCAAATGGTTGTATGACTATCGGCAGCCTGCAAAATTGAAATTCCCTTATCAGACAGCGCGTTCACGATTTTAGCCGTTACGCCTGGAACACCGGCAATTCCGGCACCGACAACGGAAACTTTCGCGCAATTTTTGATGACTTTCGGCTCATATCCGATTCTTTCAAGAGCTGCAATTGCCGTATCTGTCATCTCATCATTGACTGTGTAAACGACACCATTAGGAGAAATATTAATAAAGTCGACAGAAATAGATTCATTTGCCATCGCTTTGAAAATCTCTGTTTGAAAATCATACTGATCTTTTTTAGCATTAACACGAATTTGAGAAATATTACTCATATGCGCGATGCCTGTTACTAAGTTATCATTAATGTCGCTTCCTCGGCTTTGCTGATGCACTGATGTAACGAGCGTGCCTAAGCCATCGCTGTAAGTAGAACGGATGCGAATCGGCACTTTTGCCGCCATCGCAATTTCAACTGCGCGCGGATGAATGACTTTAGCTCCCTGATAAGCCATGTTACATACTTCGTTGTAAGTAACGACAGACAATGCGCGTGCATTGTCTGCAATGCGAGGATCTGCTGTCATGATACCTTCAACATCAGTAAAGATATCTACCCATTCAGCTTGCAGCGCTGCTCCGATTGCCGCAGCAGAAGTATCGCTGCCGCCGCGTCCTATCGTTGTGATATCACCATTGCGTGTCGAACCTTGGAAACCTGCCACTACTACGACATCGACATTTTCTAACTCTTTCAGTAGACGATCACATTTCATATCGATAATTTTCGCATTCGTATGATCATTATTTGTACGAAAGCCCGCTTGTGCGCCTGTGAATGCTGTTGCGTTAATTCCATGCTGTAAGAGCATATTTGCAAAGACAACTGATGAAATCGTTTCTCCCACAGAAAGCAATAAATCCTGCTCTCGCTTTGTTATTAAGCTTTGAGATCCGTCGACCAATGACAGAAGGGTGTCCGTTGCATACGGCTCTCCTTTTCGACCCATAGCTGAAACAACAACTACAACTTTATAGCCTTCTTTAACTGCTTTCTCTATATGTTTTCTTGCATGTGCTCTACTTTCTTCATCTCTGACAGATGTACCGCCGAACTTCTGAACAATAATATTCATTTTCTTTTCACACCTCAAATTACCTCAGCCTGCTTTCTTATTCAATCGACTAAGGAATACTCCTAGGTTATTTTAGCGTTACTAAACCTAATTTAATTAGACTTTCTGCAATTTGAACAGAGTTCCATGCAGCCCCTTTTAAAAGATTATCAGAAACGACCCACATATGAAAGCCTTTATCATTATCTAAATCTTTCCTAATTCTTCCTACGAATACTTCATTTTTGCCTACGCTATGAGCAGGCATCGGATACACTTGGTTGTCAATATCGTCTTCAAGTACGACACCAGGAGCATCCTTCATTAAAGCTTTAATGTCTTCTGCGCTTACACCTGCTTCATTCACTTCAATATATAATGATTCGGAATGACCTGTTACAACCGGAATACGGACACACGTAGCCGCTACTGGAAGCTCAGGCATATGCATAATTTTCTTCGTTTCATTGATCATTTTCATCTCTTCAAATGTATAGCCGTTATCTTGAAACTTATCAATTTGTGGAATTGCATTGAATGCAATTTGGTAATGTTTTTTGTCAGATTTAACAGGCAACACTTGCGGATTAATCTCTTCACCATTCAGAATCTCCTGCGTTTGCGTTTGAAGTTCTTCAATTGCAGCTGCACCTGAACCGGATACCGCTTGATAAGTCGATACAATCACTTTATTTAAACCGTAAGCACGGCGAATAGGCTCCATAGCTGCTACCATTTGAATTGTAGAGCAGTTCGGGTTTGCAATAATGCCTTTATGCTCTTTCAAATCGTTCTCGTTTACTTCAGGCACTACAAGAGGAACATTTTCATCCATACGATATGCGCTAGTGTTGTCAACGACAATCGCCCCGCGTTTTACTGCTTCAGGAGCGAATTGAAGCGAAATACTGCCGCCTGCGCTGAATAAAGCGATATCTACCCCTTCAAATGATTCAGGCTTAGCTTCTTGAACAGTTACTTCCTGACCTTTATATTTGACTTTTGTTCCAGCAGAACGAGAAGAAGATAAAAGAGTTAACTGTTTTATTGGAAAGTCTCTTTTCTCTAATGTTTTAATCATTTGCTGACCGACTGCGCCAGTCGCACCGACAACTGCCACATGCAGTCCTTGTTGTTTCTCTTCCATCATTCAAACCCCTTTTCTTTCTACTTTTGTTAAGTGTTAATTGTTATTTAAGGCATAAAAGCCTTGATTACTATTAGTATAAGAGTGACATTTAAGATTACAAAAATAGGATTCGCCTCTCGCCTACTCACCTAATATATTTTACAATGAACGGCAAATACTTCATGCAGTCAATTAATATAATAGTATGATTTTAAAACTTTTTCACCTATTTCCTTATTAATTAGAATATAAATACAGATAAAATACAATACTAATTTTTCAAATCTACTCTTCCCTATAGCATTAAGTTGATTTTAACATATTAACTTGCAAAAGAAACATATGTTTTCTAAATTTTCTAATTTCTATAATAAACGGCTTATTCATAACGGAATTTTTCAATGATAACCGGCTGCAATTGTTCTTTATTGATAGCCGCTACAATCGTGTCGCGAATAAGCGACATATTCGCCACCATCGATTTTGGTTTCTTTTGCGGATCATCCTGACCATATGGGATAAAGTAGATATCTTTTGCAGCCATCAGCTTCATAATATTCACTCCATTTAAACCTAATGCGTCATTCGTTGATATCCCCAGCACAACAGGACGGTGATTTCTCATCGTCGCCTTGGCAGCCATCAAAACAGGAGAATCTGTCAAAGCATTTGCCAGCTTACTTAATGAATTGCCTGTCATTGGCGCAATTACCATGCAATCGAGCGGCATCTTCGGTCCTAACGGCTCGGCCTTAACGATTGAATCAATAATGTGATGGCCGGTAATAGCTTCGAATCGTTCTACCCACTCTTCTCCTTTTCCAAAACGTGTATTCGTATTTGTAACTGTATGTGTGACAATCGGGATTACTTCCGCCCCTTCTTCCACCAGCTTTTCGATTTCCGGAAAAACAACATCATAAGTACAATGGGACCCCGTTACTCCAAAGCCGATACGTTTACCCTTTAAACTCATTTTCCTACCCCTCTCGCTTCATTAAATCTTCTTCCAGCAGCTGCGTCAGTACATTCGCCAATATTCTACCCGCTGTTTTTGGCGCAACAATTCCTGGCAATCCAGGGGCCAGCAAGGCATTAATTCCCCTTTTTTCCGCATAACGAAAATCCGTGCCGCCCGGTTTCGAAGCTAAATCAATGATCAATGTATGAGCCGGCATCTTGGCAATTACTTTAGCCGTAACAATTTTGGCTGGGATTGTATTAATACAAATATCCGTATCCTTCACTTCTTCTTCTAAATCTTTCAAATAGCATGGCTCTAGGCCCATTTCGGTAATACGGGCGATATGTTCGGTTTTTCTTGCTCCTACCTTAACTTTAGCTCCTAACAGATGAAATACTCTTGCAACACTCATGCCTACTCTGCCAAGCCCTAAAACAAGCACCTTGCTGCCATGGATAGTGAAGTCTGTGTGCTGAATTGCCATCATAATTGTTCCTTCAACTGTCGGAATGCTGTTGTAAATCGCCACATCGTCTCTTTCAAAAAGACGGACCAGCTTACGGTTTGCTTTTTTTGCAATACCGTCCAAATAAGCATTGCTGATTCCAGAATACACCGTACAATGAGCCGGCGTTTTCGTTAATAGCGCACTTGTTAAAATTACCGTTTCATTTGAAAAAATAGTTTCAACTTTCCCTTCTAAGTTCGTACCAGGCACAGGCAAAATAATGCTATCTAATTTATCAAGTTCTAATTCTTCCAGTTTCTCCTTGGTCGCGCCCGAAAAAGAATGGCCTAATTGCTCAAATCCGACTAGAGAAAGCTTTGCGTCATTTTCAGTCAAACTTTTTATAACCTCTAATTGTCTTGCATCTCCGCCTATAACAGCGATTTGCATACCTGTCAGCATGATGTTTCACCTTCTTTAAAGGTCTATTTTCACCCTATTCCTTTGTCATCATATGAACAAATGTGCACTAAGGTGATAAGAAAAACCGTTACCGGTCCTTTTTCATTTTTGAATCCGCCCTCTTGGATTCCCGGGGGAGGCAGCTTAGGACCGAGCATGGCAGGTATAAGGTTAGACAGCTTTCCAAGTTCAAAAATTAATACTTTCTTATCTTTTAAGAAAAACCGTCACCGGTCGTTTTTATGTATTGTTTTAATAAAAAAAGAGCTTCCTAAAAGCATTTGCTTTTAGGAAGCTCTTTACGGATCCACTCCATCCAATTGCGAATCGGGAATGTCTATAATAATCATATCAGTACCGATTTTTTTAATATGACGCCAAGGAACTCTGATTTCGTTGCCATTCCGCTTAAATCCGAACCATTTCACAGAAGGGATAATCAGTGCAACGATTTGACCATTTTCGTTAATTTCCAAATCTGTCTGACCTAAGACGCCAAGCCTTTCAGCCCGCTTTACATCGACAATTTCTTTCCCGCTAAGTTCACTTAATCTCATTAGAATATCACCTCTTTTAAATTGTCCTATTACATTCATATAGAAAATTGGACGTTCTTAGAAGTAAATTCTATAAGATATTGTTAAAGCGTTCCGCGTTACTTGCTTCCAGCCATTTTTGCCCAATCATTGATAGGGCTTATATAGGCCATTGAATGCTGATTGCCGAATACTTTATTTGTCATCGTCATGACGCTGTCCTCAGTAACAGCATCAATCAGTTCGACAATTTCATCTAATGAGCGATGCTTGCCAAGCATTAATTCATTCTTGCCATTGCGGCTCATTCTGCTGTTTGTGCTCTCTAGACTCAGCATTAAATTGCCTTTAAGCTGTTCCTTGCTGTTTGTTAATTCCTTCTTAGTAATGCCGTCACGTTTAAATACATCTAACGTTTGCTGAATCGTTTCAAATAACACATTCATCTGTTTTGCGCCTGTTCCACCGTAGATTGTCACTAAACCGCTATCCTTGTAGCTTGAGTGGTAAGAATAAACGGAATACGCCAAACCGCGTTGTTCCCTGACTTCTTGGAACAATCGGCTGCTCATGCTGCCGCCTAAAATATTGTTCATAATAATTAAGCTGTATGAATCAGGATCGCCGATTGGCAAACCTTCATAACCTAGGCATAAATGAGCTTGCTCGGTTTCTTTCTTTCTGTGCAGTGTATTCATATGGAACGTTGCCTTTTCATTTACGGTTTCGGCTGTTTTTCCTCTTTCAAAACTTCCGAACAGCTTCTCTACCTCTTTAATAAAGCTTTCATCGACATTGCCGGCAATGCTGATGACTAAGCGGTCAGGTGTATACATATCATATATGTATTGCTTCAGTGTATCGCTCGTAAACGTCGCCAATGTTTCTTCACGGCCCAAAATTGGAAAAGCAAGCGGGTTATTTTCATATACAGCCTTGCTTAACAAATCATGAACGATATCATCTGGAGCATCTTCGTACATTTTAATCTCTTCATAAACTACATTACGCTCTTTTTCCAGTTCTTCCTGGTCGAATACGGAGTTGAAGAACATATCTCCCAATACATTTAGTGCATATGAAGCATGGTTATCGAGTACTTTCGCATAATAGCATGTATATTCCTTTGAGGTAAAAGCGTTGACTTGTCCGCCAATGCTGTCAAAAGCTTCCGCAATTTCTTTCGCATTGCGTGTTGTCGTGCCTTTAAAAAACATATGCTCCAAGAAATGCGAGATCCCGTTATTTTTCTCGTTCTCATATGACGAACCAGCTTTGATCCAAAGACCGATTGCCACTGATCGAACTGTAGGAATCTGTTCTAATACGATTGTTGCACCATTTTGACATGTATATTTCTTTATCAATTTTGTTCCTCCCTAACTTCTAGCTGTTTTCCATTGTTTTTTCTTTATTTAGCCTGTCTTCTAAGCCATTAGCTTACAAAAGTAAGTTGAATGCACGGTTCAATCTGATTAATGCATGATCCGTTCTTCCGAAAGTGCATCCGACACTGTTTTAATATGGAGATCTTTCCTTTTGATTTGTATAATCAGCTGTTCCAAGCTTTCAGATGTCGGTTTAGTAGGATGCATTAATATAAATGCTCCTTTATGAATTTTACTCATTACTCGTTCTATTAAAACAGAAGATGGCGGTCTTTGCCAATCAATTGTATCGACACTCCACATAATTGTATGCAAACCATATTCATGTGCTATTTTTACTGTCTCATCTCGAAACGCTCCACTTGGTGGGGCAAATAAAGATTCTGACTCTCCGGTAATTGCTTTTATAATTTTACTTGTCTCGCTAATTTGCTGTCGTGTTTGCTCGGCCGGCAATGAGCTCATATCAGGATGCGAATAAGAATGATTTCCGATCTCATGGCCTGCTTCATGAATCATTTTCACTAAATCAGGGTTGTTCTTCGCCCACTTTCCTTCAAGGAAAAAAGTAGCCTTCACATTATGCTCTTTTAATGTCAATAACATTGTAGGAATATATTCATTTCCCCACGCTACATTGATTAAAAAAGAGACGACAGGCTTATCAGGGTGTGCTCTATAGATTGGAGCTGCCTCAAGCTGGGATAAATGCTTCTTTGGCGAAATTTCCTTATAAATCAATCTTTTCTCATTGAAGACGCCTTCTTTTCTCATATTCTCGTAAGAGGCTTGGATATCAACCTGCAAACCATTATAACCGGGCACCGTTTTCCATACGGAATCAATCATCGCATCTTTCGGAGCAATTTCATATTGCGCTGCCTTCTGTTTAATCTCTTCCAATAAAAGATTCGTCTTTTTGCTGACTGTTACAGCCTGCTGCTCTTTCAATTGAGTAATGTATGTATGAACATAAGCGGATTGTACGATTAGCCATGAAAATAATCCGATGCAAATTACACTTAAATAAAGCTTCCACTTTTGACTCACTTCTCTTATCCTCCTCATCTAACAGAGATGTTTCGTATAGCATTTGTCAATTTGCCGAATACAAAACATGCTTTGTACAGTTTTATGAGAAGTTTAAGTAATATAGAAGTGCTTGAACAATTTAATCATACTGAACTTTTGAACATAAATAAAGCGCCGAGGCAATATTTTTGCCCGACGCTTTGTAACAGAACCTTAACTTAGCTCATTTTCTCTGCTTCTTTTTGTTCTTTTAAAACAGCTTTGCGAGATAAGTTTACACGGCCTTGTTTATCAATTTCAGTAACTTTTACGAGTACATCGTCTCCGATTGCCAGAACGTCTTCCACTTTGCCGACACGCTCTTCAGCAAGCTCAGAAATGTGAACTAATCCATCTTTACCTGCAAAGATTTCAACGAATGCACCGAATTTCTCGATACGTTTTACTTTACCTAAATATGTTTTACCCACTTCTACTTCACGTACAAGATCTTCAATGATTTGTTTCGCTTTACGGTTGTTTTCTTCAACAGTAGAAGAAATGAAGATTGTGCCGTCTTGTTCGATGTCGATCTTAACGCCTGTTTCTTCAATAATCTTGTTGATTTGTTTACCGCTTGGTCCGATAACATCACGGATTTTATCTGGATTGATTGTCATCGTCAAGATTTTCGGAGCGTATCGAGATAATTCCGTACGCGGCTCTTGGATTGTTTTCAGCATAGAGTCAAGAATATGCATTCTGCCTGCTTTTGCTTGTTGAAGAGCTTCTTCTAAAATCTCTCTTGATAATCCGTCAATTTTGATATCCATTTGCAGCGCAGTAACACCTTTAGCTGTACCGGCAACTTTAAAGTCCATGTCGCCAAGGTGATCTTCCATACCTTGAATATCTGTTAAGATTGTGTAATGCTCGTCTTTCTTTACAAGACCCATCGCAATACCTGCAACCGGCGATTTAATCGGCACACCTGCATCCATCATCGCCAATGTGCTTGCGCAAATACTTGCTTGAGAAGTTGAACCGTTTGATTCCAATACTTCCGATACTAGACGAATTGTGTAAGGGAAATCTTTTTCAGATGGAATCACTGGCTCTAACGCTCTTTCACCTAGTGCACCGTGACCGATTTCACGTCGTCCAGGCCCTCTCATAAATCCTGTTTCACCGACACTATATGGAGGGAAGTTGTAATGATGCATGAAGCGTTTTGACTCTTCAACGCCTAATCCGTCAAGAATTTGCACGTCTCCTAATGCTCCAAGCGTACAGATTGATAAAGCTTGCGTTTGACCGCGCGTAAATAAACCTGAACCATGTGTACGAGCTAAAAGACCGGTTTCAGATGACAGCGGACGAATTTCATCCGGTTTACGACCGTCTGGGCGAACTTTCTCTTCTGTAATAAGTCGGCGAACTTCGTTTTTCACAAGCTTACCTAAAATTTCTTTTACTTGTTTTAAAGTATCATCTTCTGCTGCTTGCTCTTCGTAGTGAGCAAGAACGCGTTCCTTTACAGCTGTAATCGCTTCTTCACGCGCATGCTTTTCTTGAACTTGAACAGCTTCGTTAATTTCTGCTTCACACATTGCTGAAACTTCCGCAACAAGCTCTGCATCTAATTCATAAAGTGCGATTTCGCGATTTTCTTTACCAACCTCAGCGACAATCTCCTCTTGGAATGCAATCAAACGTTTAATTTCTTCATGACCGAACATGATTGCTTCTAGCATCACTTCTTCCGGTACTTCATTCGCGCCTGCTTCTACCATGTTAATTGCATCTTTAGTACCTGCAACTGTCAGGTTAATATCGCTTTTCTCCATTTGCTCAACATTCGGATTAATAACGAATTCTCCGTCGATTCTGCCGACAATAGCTCCAGCAATCGGACCTTCGAAAGGAATATCAGAAATGCATAATGCTAATGAAGAACCAAACATTGCAGCCATTTCAGAAGAACAATCTTGATCAACACTCATTACAGTGCTTACTACTTGTACTTCATTTCGGAAACCATCAGCGAATAAAGGACGAATTGGTCTGTCAATTAAACGGCTCGCCAAAATAGCTTTTTCGCTAGGACGTCCTTCACGTTTAATGAATCCTCCCGGTATTTTACCTACTGCGTATAAACGCTCCTCGTAATTGACAGTCAGCGGAAAGAAATCAACTGTCTTTGGATCTTTTGAAGCTACTGCTGTACTAAGAACAGCTGTGTCTCCATAGCGAATAAGTGCTGCACCGCTCGCTTGCTTTGCTAACTGTCCGATTTCTACAGTCAACTTACGACCAGCCCAATCTATGGAAAATATTTTTTTTGTTTGGTCCATGTTTTATAAACCCCTCTCTACAAACTATATACGAAAATATTCAAATAAATTTTTTCATGTATGTAAAAGCTTTTCATTTTTTTTCACTACTAATATTATTATGCACGAAAAACTTTGTCATTAACAGTATAAACTATGCTAAATTGCCCGTAATAAACAGAAACTATAAGAAAAAGCGGGATAAATCCCGCTTTTTCAAATAGGGAACGCTCCCCATCTCTTCGTAAATTATCGACGTAAACCTAGTTTGTTAATTAATTCACGGTAACGAGTAACGTCTTTATTACGTAGGTAAGTTTGTAGGTTACGACGTTTACCTACCATTTTCAATAGACCACGACGAGAGTGGTGATCTTTTTTGTGAGTACGTAAGTGCTCGTTTAATGCATTGATTTCTGCAGTTAAAACAGCGATTTGAACTTCAGGAGATCCTGTATCGTTCGCATGCGTTTTGTATTCTGCGATGATTTGGTTTTTTTGTTCTTGTGAAATTGCCATTATTAATTCACCTCATAATTTTTTTAAATCCCCTATTGCCGAGCATAGCGTCGGTGACTCGACTAGCCAAGCACAGGTTCATTTCATACGTTTAATATAATACCTTGTAATTCGCAAAAAAGCAAGAATGTAATCACATTTCCTTAAAATACCGCTCCGCATTTTGTTTATCTTGCGTCAATTGTGCGATAATCTCATCAATACCGGAAAATTTCTTTTCGCTCCGAAGCCGCGTATGCCACTCAATCGCAATTTGTTCATCGTAAATCATTTCATCAAATTGAAGCATATGTACTTCGACTGAAGGCTTTTCCGGCCTTTCGTTTTTAAAGGTAGGTTTAAAGCCTATATTGCAAATACCGTTAAAAGTCCGGTTATGAACAGTTGCCTTTACCGCGTAAACTCCGTTAGCCGGAATCAAATAATCTTCATCCATTTCTACATTGGCAGTCGGAAAACCAAGCTGTCTTCCTCTCTTGTCTCCGTGTACAACAATTCCTTTAGTAACGTACTTACGTCCTGCCAAATCAACAAAGTCATCCACTTTCCCCTCTGAAAGCGCCGCTCTAATCGCTGTAGAACTGACTTTTTCATCGCCGAGGGAAATTTTATCGATAATCATTTGCGAAAAAACGCCTCTGGAATGAAACGGCATCGTTTCCATTGACCCTTTACCCAGCCTTCCATAGCTGTAATCAAATCCTGCTGTAACATGCAACACGTGCAAACCGATTAAGTATTGATCGACAAATTGCTGAGGAAGAAGTGAGGCAAAACTCTCAGAAAAATGGACGATAAAAAGATAATCGACTCCTAAATTATCGATCAAGCTTATTTTGTCTTGCAAAGGGGTAATGTACTGCACCTTTTTTTGTTTACCTAACACCGTCAGCGGATGCTCGTAAAATGTCATGACTGCAGAATTCCAACCGTTTTTTTTCGCTGTTTCAATAGCCGATTGAATTACTTGCTGATGACCTTTATGAACGCCGTCAAAAAAGCCTAAAGCAATAGACAGCGGCGGGAAATCTTCTTTTTTATAAGTATGAGGATAATCTAGCTCGATTACTTTCACATTCTTTCTCCTCTTTCCTGCTATATTATATCTATTTATATGGGCTCTTTTACATAAGCCTAAAATTTTGCAATTTAGTGTATTAGTTTAAAGATATTCTCAAAACCTTGACGGGTTTCATTATGTCAAGATTATTTTCTTTAATTTGATAAATAGCCAAAGCAGTCCCGTTAAATTCAAGAACAAACGGTTCGCCTGTTTCTATTGAGAAGTCCTCCGGTTTCTTTAACGCGACACCATTGATTACTTTCTCTGCTACTTTATCATTAATAGCCAATTTCGGCAAATGCGACAGCCCTTCTTCTAACGGGCGCAACAGCTCGTAGCGCTCCTCAAGGTCCATTTCCTCAAGCTGCTCAAGCGTATAGCAGTCATCCAATGTAAAGCTTGAAGATTGAATGCGTATAAGGTGTGACATATGCGCAGGATAGCCCAGTTTTTCTCCAATCATGACGGCCAATGTTCGAATATACGTTCCTTTTGAACAGTTGACACGGAATCGGAAAGAAATAGTTTCTCCGGTCCACTCCTCGCGGTCATCCAAAAGTTCAATTTCATAAATATTCACCTCTCGGCTCGGACGTTCTACTTCTATACCGGCACGTGCATATTCATACAGTTTTTTTCCGTTTACTTTGACAGCAGAATACATTGGAGGAGTTTGTACAATTGTTCCTTGAAATGATTGCAACGTTTCTTCTATCTCTTTACGGGAAAATTTCTTTTCGCCCTCAGCTCTTGCCACTACTTCTCCGCTCGCATCTTCAGTTGTCGTCGAAAAGCCAATCGTCACTTCTCCCTCATAACTCTTGCCTGCATCTGTAATATATTCTGCTATTTTAGTCGCTCTTTCAATACAAATCGGCAATACGCCGGTCACATCCGGGTCAAGTGTACCTGTATGCCCGACTTTTTTTGTTTTATATAGTTTCCGTATTTTCCACACGCAATCATGTGATGTCATGCCCTTTGGCTTCATTAAAGGCAAAATCCCATCCACTCACAAACACTCCTATCCAGAAAAACCGTCACCGGTCCTTTTTCATTTTTGTTTTTACTCCTCGATCCACTTCAATGGAAAAGGAGCCATGCGGCAGGACTAAGACGAACCGACCGAGAAACCCGGTTTTGGTTTCTTGGGCGGGGTGGCTTAGGACCTAGCATGGCAGGTGTAAGGTTAGACACCCATCTCAGTTCCAAAATATATACTTTCTTAGAAAAACCGTCACCGGTCCTTTTCATTCATATACTTTTAAAAAAAGGCCAACTCAGGCGATATACCCCTTTCTCCCTTATAGGAGAAAGGAATACGATGCATTTGAGTCGGCCTTCCATTTTTATTCTTCTTCGTTCTTATTCTCTTCTTCTGAATGAATTTGATGAATTAATGTTTCGATTCGTTGACCATATTCTAACGATTCGTCCCATTCAAACGAAATCTCAGGTGTAATACGTAAGCGAATGCGCTTGCCGATTTCTGAGCGGATAAATCCGCTTGCTTTCGCAAGTCCGATTAATGTATTTTCCTTTTGCTCTTGGTTGCCAAGCACAGATATGTATACTGTTGCTTGCTGCAAGTCACCCGTTACCCTTACATCAGTAACTGTTACGAAACCGATTCTAGGATCTTTCAATTTGCGTCCTATGATTTCGGTTAATTCCTTCTTCATTTGCTCACCAACACGATTTGCACGAAGGCTCATACTATCACCTCGTTGTCATTAAAGCCATTGATAATCCGTAATCGTTCGTTCAATTTCCGGGAATGAATCAACCAGCTTCAATGCCTTTTGAATTTCTTTTTCTGAAGCGGCTTGCGAGGAAGATACCGTGACGACGGCAAGCTTTGTGCGCTGCCATAAGTCTTGGTATCCAACCTCCGCCACTGATACATTGCATTTGTTTGAAAGTCTTGTTAGTATTCGCTGCAATACGGCCCTTTTCTCTTTAAGAGAGTGGGCTTCATATATAATCGCTTCGAATTCTACATAACCGATCATTTACGTTCGATTTCTTCCATCACATATGCTTCGATGATGTCTCCCTCTTTCAGGTCATTATAGTTTTTGATTGTAATACCACATTCATAACCTGCAGATACTTCCTTAGCATCATCTTTAAAGCGTTTAAGCGCATCGATTTCACCTTCAAAGATTACAATACCTTGACGGATTAAGCGAATGCTGCTGTCGCGAGTAATTTTACCTTCAGTTACGTAAGAACCAGCGATTGTACCAACTTTTGATACTTTGAATGTTGTACGCACTTCCGCTTGTCCGATTACTTTTTCTTCGTATTCAGGATCAAGCATACCTTTCATTGCTGATTCAATTTCTTCCATAACTTTATAAATAATGCTGTATAAGCGAACATCTACTTTCGCAGATTCTGCTGCACGTTTAGCGTTAACATCCGGACGTACGTTAAAACCGATTACAATTGCACTAGATGCATCAGCAAGCATAATGTCATACTCATTGATTGCCCCTACGCCACTGTGGATGATTTTAACTTTAATGCCTTCAACCTCAATCTTTTGAAGTGATGCAGATAAAGCTTCTACAGAGCCTTGAACATCACCTTTAACAATCAAGTTGATTTCTTTCATTTCACCTTGTTTCATTTGTTCGAATAAGTTGTCTAGAGTCACGACAGCTTTTTCATTACGTTGAGATTGAACTTGTTGTTGAGAGCGTGCTTCCCCAACTTGACGAGCTGTTTTCTCATCTTTGAAGACAACGAATAAGTCGCCTGCTTGAGGCACTTCATTTAAACCAGTGATTTCAACTGGAGTTGAAGGACCTGCATCTTTAACACGGCGTCCCATATCATTTACCATTGCTCGAACACGACCAAAAGTAGTACCGACAACAATCGGATCCCCAACTTTTAGCGTACCGTTTTGAACAAGTAATGTTGCAACAGCTCCACGACCTTTATCAAGTTGCGCTTCGATTACTGTACCTGTAGCTAATTTATTTGGATTTGCTTTATATTCTTCCACTTCACTTACAAGAAGAATCATTTCTAGCAATTCATCGATACCTTCGCCTTTTTTAGCAGACATCGGTACGAAAATTGTATCTCCGCCCCATGCTTCAGGAACAAGGTTGTGCTCTGTTAATTCTTGCATAACACGGTCAGGATTTGCCGCTTCTTTATCCATTTTGTTTACTGCGATGATAATTGGCACTTCAGCCGCTTTCGCATGGTTGATTGCTTCAACTGTTTGCGGCATAACACCGTCATCAGCCGCTACTACGATAATCGCAATATCAGTAACTTTCGCTCCACGCGCACGCATCGTTGTGAACGCAGCGTGACCTGGAGTGTCAAGGAAAGTAATTTTCTTATCATTAACTTCAACTTGGTATGCGCCGATATGCTGTGTAATACCACCTGCTTCTCCTTCCGTTACTTTTGTGTTACGGATAGAGTCAAGCAATGTTGTTTTACCATGGTCAACGTGACCCATGATTGTAACTACAGCCGGACGCTCTACTGTGTTTTCAGTTGCTTCTTCTTCACTTGCGATGTAAGCATCAAGGTCTGTTAAGTCAACTTTGATTTCTTCTTCAACTTCTACACCGTACTCGCTGCAAATCAATTCAATTGCATCTTTGTCAAGGCTTTGGTTAATTGTAGCCATTACGCCTAACAAGAATAACTTCTTGATGATTTCAGATGGTTCACGGTGAAGTTTTTTAGCTAGTTCACCAACTGTTAAAGACTCAGAGAATGTAATTTTTTCAGGTAATTCTCTTTCTTTTCTTGGTGTATGCATTTGTGGGGCTCTATTAGTTTGCCCTTTTCTGTTGTTTCTGTTTTGCTTTTTACCTTTGTTGAACTGGTTGCCACCCGGTTTCTTGTTGCCTTGCGCTACCGGTGGTTTTTTCTTCACAAGTTTTTGTTTGCTGACGCTGTTTTCGTCATGGCGGTCTTCATATTTATTTTCTGAAGCAACTGCTTCTGTTTGGTTTGTATTTGCTTTTGCTGTCTTTTCATCCTTTTTAGGCTGGAAAGATTGATCTAATTTGTTTACTGCCGAATCGTCGATTGCTGCCATATGATTTGATACCTCTATATTCATTTCTTTTAGCTTTTCTATTATCACTTTGCTTGATACATTTTGTTTCTTTGCGTATTCATACACACGTACTTTAGTCATACGTACACCCCCGTATAAATTAATGCAACAACGTCTTCAGCTTTTTAGCGAAACCATCATCAAGCACTGCGACAACAACACGCGCATCTTTTCCGATGGCATTGCCCAACTGTTCTCTACTCTCCACTTTTTGTAATGGAACGTTGTAATAAGTGCATTTATCGGTTATCTTTTTTTCTGTATTAGAGGAAGCGTCGCCTGACAAAAGAACTAACTTCGCGTTTCCGCTCCGCACTTCTTTAATCACCAGCTCTTCTCCCGCTATTACTTTCCGTGCTCGATAGGCTAATCCTAATAGATTTGACCATTTTGGTTGATTCACTTTGTTCATTACTTCTCCTCTTCCGCTAATCGGAGTAACTCCTCATATAGACCGGAATCGATTGTTGCGTCTAGGTGGCGGGCTAATACATCTTTTTTTTGCGCAGATAAAATTGCTTCTTTAGTCAAAGTCAAGTATGCTCCTCGGCCCGATTTTTTTCCTGTCGGATCAATTGATACTTCGCCTTCTTTAGAACGGACGATGCGAATCATCTCTTTCTTCGGCTTCATTTCACCTGAAGCAATACATTTGCGCATTGGGATTTTTTTGCGATTTGACATCTATATCACCTCAATTAATCGATATCTTCATCGTCATATAAGTCATCGTAGCTTGACTCAATGCTTGCTTGACTCAATAATCCCTCTTCTTCATGCTCTTCTTCCATTTTTTCTACTGGATAGATGCCTGCTTCGCGTGCATCAGATTCGCTCTTAATATCGATTTTCCAGTTTGTAAGCTTCGCTGCAAGACGAGCATTTTGACCGCGTTTACCGATTGCTAATGAAAGCTGATAATCAGGAACGATAACAGTCGTTGCTTTTTCTTCTTTATTAACCAATACTTCAAGAACTTTAGACGGGCTTAATGCATTAGCTACAAATTCAACCGGATCTTCTGACCATTTCACGATGTCGATTTTTTCGCCCTTTAGTTCATTAACGATAACTTGAACACGTTGACCTTTTTGACCAACACAAGCACCGACTGGATCAACATTCGGGATATCTGTATGCACAGAAATCTTTGAACGGTCTCCTGCTTCACGAGCAACAGATTTAATTTCAACTGTGCCGTCGAAAATTTCAGGAACCTCTGTTTCAAATAGACGTTTCAAAAGACCAGGATGTGTTCTTGAAACATAGATTTGCGGACCTTTTGAAGTTCTTTCCACTTTCGTGATATATACTTTAATGCGATCATGCGGTTTGTATTGTTCATTAGGCATTTGTTCGCTCGCCGGAAGCAATGCTTCAATTTTGCCAAGGCTCACGTAAATATAACGTGAATCTACTCTCTGTACAATTCCGTTCATGATATCTTCTTCGCGGTCGATGAATTCATTGTAGATGATACCGCGCTCCGCTTCGCGCACGCGTTGTGTCACAACTTGTTTCGCTGTTTGCGCTGCAATACGTCCGAAATCTTTCGGTGTCACTTCTAATTCTACTACATCTTCGACAGAATAGTTCGGATCAATTCTTCTTGCATCCTCTAAAGAGATTTCAAGGCGAGAATCGAACACCTCATCTACTACATCTTTTCTTGCTAATACGCGCATTGTTCCGCGCTCAAGGTTCAGGTCAACACGCACATTTTGCGCTTGATTGAAGTTTCTTTTGTAAGCAGATACTAATGCTGCCTCAATCGCTTCAATTAATACATCTCTTGAGATGCCCTTTTCCTTTTCTAAAATAACTAGAGCATCCAATAGTTCACTGCTCATTAGTGAATCCCCCTAACATAAATTCTCATTAAGAAAAAATAACAGCAAGACGTGCTTTCGCAATTTTTTCAGTAGGTAATGTGATTTCTTTAGTTCTTGTTTTAATTTTTATAGAAAGTTTTATTTCTTTCTCGTCATATGAAAGAAGCGTACCTTCAAACTCTTTGCTGCCTTCGATTGGCTCGTATGTTTTAATATTGACATGCTTGCCGATTGCTCTTAAGAAGTCCTGTGGCTTTTTCAATGGTCTTTCCGCACCAGGCGATGACACTTCCAGGAAATAATTTTGCGGTATCGGATCGATTGCATCCAGCTTTTCGCCAAGCTTCTCGCTTACCAATCCGCAATCTTCGATATCGACACCATTTTCCTTATCTATAAAAACGCGCAGGAACCAGCTTTTGCCTTCTTTCACATATTCAATATCCACTAATTCCAGCTGTTCTTGCTCCAGAATATCTGTAAGCAATTCTTCAACTATTTCTGTTACTTTTTTACTCATATAATCCCTCCTAACAGTTCAAGTAATTCTAAGACGTTAATTTCTTTAGTCAACTGTGAGCAAAAACTATCAAAAGCGGAGAGCAATAACCATTGTAAGCTATTATGTAAGAAGCTTTTTTGTATATACTTTCACGAAAATGGCTTTCATACTCACTAATTTTTGTCCGGTAACAATACGAAAGAGCGGGTTTCCCCGCTCTTGGCATGTGTTATAAGTACTGTCTTTCCAATTAGAATATACCATAAAACTAGCAAGGATGCAAACAATGGTAATCTTTTGTATGTTCCGCAGTACTTTTTTGACCGTAAATCGTTAGAAAAGCGAAAGCTGATTTTGGTCCGGCAGCGCATCGAGACAACCTTGTTTATCCAGGTACTCAATAATTGTTTTCGATACTTTACCGCGTTTCTGCAAGTCTTCTTTAGAAAGGAATTCTCCTTCTTCCCTTGCATTAACAATATTGATAGCCGCGTTCGTTCCAAGGCCGGGAATCGAATCGAATGGAGGAATTAACGTATTCCCTTCAATCAAGAACTCGGATGCTTTTGATTTGTATAAATCAACTTTTTGGAAGCTATAGCCTCTTTCACACATTTCCAATGCCAGCTCCAGTACAGTTAATGTATTTTTTTCTTTTGGAGAAGCGTCGAGACCTTTAGCATTGATTTCTTCGATTTTAGCCCGGATTGCAGCCGATCCTCTTGCCATCGCTTCAATGTCAAAGTCTTCGGCACGAACAGTAAAGTACGCCGCATAATATAATAGTGCATGATGCACTTTGAAATAGGCGATACGGACAGCCATTAAAACGTAAGCAGCCGCGTGCGCCTTAGGAAACATATACTTAATCTTTTTACAAGAATCTATATACCATTCCGGCACTTCATTTTTACGCATTTCTGCTTCGAATTCCTCGGACAGCCCTTTCCCTTTTCGGACAGATTCCATAATTTTAAATGCCAATGACGGTTCCAATCCTTGATAAATCAAGTAAACCATAATATCATCACGACAGCCGATTACTTCGCTCAGTGTACATATACGATTATGGATGAGCTCCTGAGCATTTCCGAGCCATACGTCTGTTCCGTGAGAAAGACCGGAAATTTGCACTAGCTCAGAGAATGTAGTCGGTTTCGTATCTTCAAGCATTTGACGAACGAACCTTGTACCGAACTCAGGTATCCCGAGTGTACCGGTTTTACACATAATTTGATCTTCGGTAACGCCCAATGATTCTGTACCGCTGAAAATCTTCATTACTTCAGGATCATCAGTAGGAATCGTTTTAGGATCGATTCCGCTCAAGTCTTGAAGCATCCTGATTACAGTCGGATCATCGTGCCCCAGTATATCCAGCTTCAGCAAATTGTCATGGATGGAATGGAAATCAAAGTGTGTCGTTTTCCATTCAGATGTTTGGCTGTCTGCCGGATACTGAATTGGAGAGAAATCGTAAATATCCATATAATCCGGAACTACGATAATACCACCGGGATGCTGACCAGTCGTTCGTTTAACGCCTGTACAGCCCGCTACAAGCCGGTCAATCTCAGCTGAGCGAATATGAAGGTTATTATCGTTCGCATAACCTTTCACATATCCGTAAGCCGTTTTTTCTGCTACCGTACCGATTGTTCCGGCGCGGTATACATAGTCCTCACCGAACAGCACTTTTGTATAGTTATGCGCGCGCGGTTGATATTCTCCAGAGAAGTTCAGATCGATGTCGGGTACTTTATCCCCTTTGAATCCAAGGAACGTTTCGAACGGAATATCATGGCCGTCTTTTTTGTAAGGTGTGCCACATTTAGGACAATCTTTATCTTTCAAGTCAAATCCTGAACCGACCGATCCGTCATTAAAGAATTCGGAGTTTTTGCAGTTCGGACATACGTAATGCGGCGGCAACGGGTTTACTTCGGTAATTTCCGTCATCGTCGCAACAAAAGAAGAACCGACGGAACCACGCGAACCTACCAGATAGCCGTCGTTCAATGATTTTTTTACGAGCTTATGAGAAATCAAGTAAATAACGGCAAATCCGTGTCCGATAATACTTTTTAATTCTTTCTCAAGACGGGCTTCGACAATTTCCGGCAGTTCATCTCCATAAATCCTCCGAGCCATATCATAACTCATTTGCCTCATTTCTTCATCGGCGCCTTCGATTTTCGGCGTATACAAATCGTCTTTAATCGGTTTAATCACTTCAATTTGATCTGCTATAGCATTTGTGTTTGTTACAACAATTTCATGTGCCGTTTCTTTCCCTAAAAAAGAGAAGGCCTCAAGCATTTCATCAGTCGTGCGAAGATGAACGTTAGGCAGTTTATGACGGTTCAGCGGATTGGCTCCGCCCATTGAATTCACCAATATTTTACGATAAATCTTATCATTAGGATGCAAATAATGCACATTTCCTGTCGCTACTACAGGCTTGTTTAACTTTTGGCCCAGCTTGACGATGTTAGAAATGATATTTTCGAGTGAACGCTGATCGCGCACATATTCAAGCTCGATTAAATGCGCGTAAACTTCCGGAGGCATGACCTCCAAGTAATCATAAAACTCAGCGGTTTTTTCTACTTCATCCGGTGACTTTTGCATCATTCCTTCAAATACTTCACCTTTATCGCACGCCGAGCCGACAATAAGACCTTCACGATGCTTTTGCAGCACCGATCTCGGAATACGCGGAACCCGGTAGAAATAAGAAATATGGGATAAAGAAATCAATTTGAACAAATTTTTCAACCCGACTTCATTTTGCGCAAGCAGCGTGCAATGGTATGGTCGGGAACGTTGGTAAGCCTTTCCTTCGCCCATATGTTCGTTCAATTCATCATGATAGAAAATTTCTTTTTCAGCGGCATCCTTCAACATTTGAATAAGCAAGTGCGCAGTTGCTTCCGTATCGTAAATTGCCCGGTGATGCTGCGTTAATTCAATGTTAAATTTTTTGGCCAAGGTGTTCAGACGGTGATTCTTCATTTCCGGATATAAGAAGCGCCCTAATTCAAGTGTATCAATAACCGGATTCGTTGCTTTTTCGGAACCCATCTGTTTGTATCCGACATTAAGGAAGCCCATATCGAAGCTCGCATTATGCGCTACAAGTATACTGTCATCTGCCCATTCTTTAAATCTTGTAAGAACATCTGATACTTCAGGTGCATCGACAAGCATATCGTCTGTAATGCCGGTCAAATCAATGATTGTTGCCGATAACGGGTGATGCGGATTAGCGAAGGACTCGAATTTATCGATGATTTCTCCTCCGCGCACCTTCACTGCCGCAAGTTCGATAATCGTGTCATAAACAGCTGATAAACCGGTTGTCTCGACGTCAAATACGACATATGTCGCTTCTTCAAGCAGACGATGTTCGACATTATAAGCAATCGGTACGCCGTCATCGACCAAATTGGCTTCCAATCCATATAAGATTTTTATATCATTTTTCTTTCCGGCTCCAAATGCCTCAGGGAACGACTGCGCTACAGCATGATCGGTAATGGCAATCGCTTTATGTCCCCATTTTTTCGCTTGCGATACTAAATCAGAAACCGAGCTCACCGCATCCATTTGGCTCATTGGCGTGTGTAAATGAAGCTCGACCCTTTTCTCCTCAGCTTTATCCAGTCGCGCAGGCGCTTTTATTTCATTCAGGTCATTGGCGATCATGACTAAATCACGCACGAACGTATCGTTTTGGATACTTCCTTGAGCACGTACCCACATTCCTTTTTTTACACGAGCTAAAATAGCCGCATCTTCTTTATCGCGTGAGAACATCTTCACCATAATAGAGCTTGTATAGTCAGTCATTTTAATTGTCAGCAACGTTCTGCCGCTACGCAGTTCTTTCAATTCTGTAAAGAAGACATAGCCTTCAACAGCTATACGGCGCTCTTCGTCAATAATCTCTTCCATACGTTTAAAGTCTGCATCATCTTTAATTGTATAGCCGATTTTAACCGGTCCTTCCTGTACTTCGACTGAACCGGAATCTTGTTCTTTCTTCTGCATCTCAACTACAGCCGCCATCGCTTTTTGGGCATCTTCCTTCTGCTTTTCCTCAAGGAATTGCGTATACTCTTCTGCAGAAGCTGAAACTTCCGTATCAAGAGACAGCTGTGGGAAACCGAACGATTGATAAATAGAGGATATAATTCCTGAATATTTATTTCTTAATTGCCCCGCCTCAGCGTCGTTACGGGCATTGACGACTAATTTTTGACCGACGACTTTGGGCTTCTGTCCATTCAACAATGAAAGCAAAGCGGGCGATCCCCCATCAATTTCCGACAGACAGTCTGTCCAATAATCGTGAATTAGTTTTTCTGTCATATTTTGATTGCGCACAGAGATTGTATATGTCACCTGAGCGATGTGCGCAAAAGTTTTAACCAATTGCGTCGAGAATCGTTTATGAACATCGCTCGGCAATATTTCTTCTAATAAAAATTCAAAATGCCATCTTTGCGAGGATCTTTCTATCAATAATTTCGCAATTTCTGCATGGTTAAAGTACGAAACAATTGCATCCTCCGTTAAATTCAGTTGTTGGAGTAGAAGTTGAAACCTCTCTCTTCCTTCGTTAGAATGTTGAGTCAACTGCCGATCCTCCTTCTTTCTATCTTTTTAAATCAGCGCTAATTTCATAATCAGCCGTAATTATAACATACATATAAAACTCAATACATTATTGACTTTCGCTTCCCAGTATTTCATTAACGATTGTAATTAGATCATCCATATGTACCTCAAACGTCTCCCCTGTAGAACGACTTTTCACTTCCACTATTTTTCCGGTCGCTTTCTGTCCTACTGTTATTCGAACAGGCAAGCCCATTAATTCCGAATCATTAAATTTGACGCCTGCACGTTCATGACGATTATCAAACAACACTTCATAACCTTGTTTTTGCAACATTGCATACAATTGTCCGCTAAGTACAACTTGTTCTTTATTGTTCATGTTGATAGCTATAATGTGAACATGAAAAGGAGCAAGTTGTTTTGGCCATACTAAGCCTTTTCCATCGTTATATTGTTCTGCAACCGCCGCCATAAGCCTTGAAACTCCAATTCCGTAGCATCCCATAATCAGCGGCTGATTCTGTCCCTTTTCATCAAGAAAATAGGCATCCATAGCTTCACTGTATCGTGTTCCAAGTTGAAAAATATGTCCGACTTCTATACCTTTCGCAAAACGGATTTTACCTTGACCATCAGGAGAAGCATCTCCTTCTTGAATAAATCGCAAATCAAAGTACTGAGCCACTTCAAAATCGCGACCCGGATTGGCATTTATATAATGGTAGTCATCTTCATTTGCTCCGCAAACGCCATTTACAATACCGGCAACAGCATGGTCGGCAATTATTTGTATTGTATCAACGCCAATAGGGCCGACTGAACCAACCGAGCAGTTTAATGCAATCTTCACTTCTTCAGGGGCAGCTAAATCAATCGTAGCCGCATCAAATAAGTTTTTAAGCTTTATTGTATTCACTTCGTGGTCTCCACGGACAAGCACAAGAACAGGTTTTTGATCAATATGAAAAAGGATCGCTTTTATACATTGCTTCGCTTCGACCTTAAAGAAATCTGAAACTTCTTTTATTGTTCTCACATTGATTGTTTCAACTTTCTCTATCGCTTTTAGCATTTCATCGCTTTTTTCATATGTCATAATGACCGGTGCCATTTCGATATTAGCAGCAAATTCGGAACTGTCACTATAAGCAATTGTATCTTCACCAATTTCAGACAGCGCCATAAATTCATGTGTGTCCTTTCCTCCCATAGTACCACTATCAGCAATAACTGTACGGAAATCAAGACCTAAGCGATTAAATATCGTTTCATATACATTAAAAAGCATCTTATATGTTTGATCGAGGCTTTCTTTCGTTGCGTGAAAAGAATAAGCATCTTTCATAATAAATTCTCTTGCACGCAACAGACCGAAGCGCGGACGTTTTTCATCCCGAAACTTCGTTTGGACTTGATAAAATATCATCGGTAATTTTTTATAAGTATTAAGTTCGTCTCTCACAAGGCTCGTAATAACTTCTTCATGTATCGGTCCAAGCGCAAATTCACGATTGTTTCGGTCGCGTACCCTCATTAATTCCGACCCGTAAGAGAGCCAGCGCTTTGATTGCTGCCAAAGCTCAACTTGCTGTAATGACGGCATCAGCACTTCGTTTGCACCTGTAGCGCCCATTTCTTCTCTAATAATCGCTTCAATCTTCTTCAACACTCTTTTTCCAAGCGGCAAAAAACTGTATATACCGCTTGCTACTTGTCGTATGTAACCGGCTCTCAGCAAAAGACGGTGACTCTTGGCCTCCGCATCTGACGGAATCTCTCTCATGGTTGGAATAAACATATTTGATTGCTTCATCATTTCACCTCAAGTTGTAAAACTAAGCTTCTACATTATTCCCCAATAGGAATAAGCGAAAGAAAAATTCCTCCGCTTATTCATCTTTTCCTATTCAGTTTGCTTCATGCTCCTACAAAAAGAACTTTTGAATATCATTCCACGTTACGACCAACATTAGCAACATCAGCAACGCAAATCCGATCAAGTGAACAAGACCTTCTTTTTGACGATCAAGCGGTTTGCCTCGTACAGCTTCAACCGCGAAGAATAACAATCTTCCGCCATCGAGCGCCGGAATCGGCAGCAAGTTCATAATACCGAGGTTAATGCTTAACACAGCTGCCCATTTCAGAACTGTTAAAATCCCAAGCTGGACAACCTGCTCAGTTGAAACATAAATCCCAACCGGACCGGAAAGCATGTCAATCGAGAATTGGCCAGTAATCAGTTGACCGAGCATAACAAAAATTTGTTTGGTCCAATTATACGTTTCTGTGAATCCGTAAGTAATGACTGACAAGAATGATTTATCGGTCGGCGGATAAACACCGATAACTCCGATTTGTTTCCCTTCTCTTTCAATCTCTTTCGGTGTGACCGGAATATCGAGCGTTTCCCCGTCACGCACAACTGTAAAAACAATTTCCTCTTCCGGATGGTTTTGAATTTCAATTTCGATATCCTTCCATGAAGAAACTTCTGCTCCATCAATTGCCTGAACTTCATCATTTTCCTGCAGTCCGGCAGAAATTGCTCTTCCGTCATCAGTCAGTTGGCCAATTCTGGCATCATCGACATATATACCTTGTATAGCAGCAATCACAATAAAAATAATAATCGCTAATACAAAGTTCATCATTGGACCTGCAAAAATGGTCATTGTTCGCTGCCACAATGATTTTGAGACAAATTGGCGATTGTAAGGAGCAATTTGGTTTTCTACACCGTCCTGAACAATAACTGCTTTCGGATCAATCTCAAACGTTTGCATGACTGTATCTTCTTCATCTTCAAAACCTCGGATTTCGAGGCGATGCTCTAGGTCCAGACTTTCTACTTCAATGACTTTTATATCACGATACTTATCTTTATTGTTCAAAATAATTTTTTGAACTTTTCCGTCCTGCCCGAATTTTAAGCCGACGCGAAAGCCAGGCTTAATTTCGGTCATTTCTTGGTCTTCTCCTGCCATTCGTACATATCCGCCAATAGGCAAAAGACGTATCGTATAAAGTGTTTCATTTTTAGTGAAGGACAATACCTTCGGTCCCATGCCTATCGCAAATTCACGGCATAGAATACCGGCGCGCTTCGCAAAATACAAATGTCCTAATTCATGGACGAAAACGAGCGTTCCGAAAATAAGTATAAAGGAAACAACTGTTTGTAACGTTTGCACGAATACACCACCTTATAATTACAGGAACGAAAGAACTTGCTTCCTCGTTTCCTGATCCGTTTGTTGAATCGCTGCCAAATTCGGCTTACTGATTACTTCATGCTTCTCTAATGCCCGATAAACCAAACTTTCAATTTCCAAGAAAGAAATTTTCCCTTTTAAAAATAGATCCACCGCAACCTCGTTGGCCGCATTTAGCACTGTAGGCATTGTGCCACCGACTTTCCCCGCTTCATATGCGTAGCGTAAACAAGGAAATCTCTCAAAGCTCATTTCCCGGAAATGCAAAGTCGCGATTTTTGCTAAATCAAGACGATCCTTAGATGCATTTTGCAGGCGATCCGGATACATGAGCGCATAAGAGATCGGCACTCTCATATCCGGTGTTCCCAACTGAGCGATAATGCTGCCGTCATGGAACTCCACCATTGAATGAATGATGCTCTCTTTATGCATAAGTACTGATATTTTGTCATAAGGCATATCAAAAAGCCAATGCGCCTCAATGACTTCGAGACCTTTATTCATCATAGTAGCTGAGTCTATAGTTATTTTAGCACCCATTGACCAATTTGGATGATTTAATGCTTGCTCAACAGTAACACCTTCAAGTTCCGCTCTCGTATAATCACGGAAACTCCCGCCTGAAGCTGTAATAATCAATCGCTCGATATTTTTCTCCTGCTCGCCTTGCAATGCCTGAAAAATAGCAGAATGCTCGCTGTCTACCGGCAATATGTTAACGCCGTGCTTTTTAGCTGCATCCATAACAACATGTCCAGCTGTTACGAGCGTTTCTTTATTTGCCAAAGCAATATCCTTTTTTGCTTCAATAGCTTTTAAAGTCGGATATAGTCCAACACTTCCAATAACCGAGTTTAATACGATGCTGCTTTCCGGATACACAGCCACTTCTACTAAACCATCATTCCCATATGTAAATTTCGTAGACGGGAATTCTGTGCGCAATGCCTCGCAATCTTCTTTCTCTTTTACAGATACAAGAGCCGGAGAAAATTCCTTGATATACTTTCTCGTCAGTTCAATATTGTTTCCTGCCGAAAAAGCGACAACTTCAAATTGATCTTTATTTTCACGTACAACATCCATCGTCTGTCTACCAATTGATCCTGTGGCCCCTAAAAGACTAATCTTCTTCAATCGTTAGACCTCCTGTCGAGACTTTTGCAAAGTCTATTCTATTTTTAAAGATAATATTTATTTTTTGACTTAGATAGGTGTCTAACCATACACCTGCCATGCTTGGAGACCTACAGGATGCTGGTCTTATCGGCGAAGACATGTAAATGTGGCGCCTTTAGCCGTTGTTCCTTTTCCTGGCCGAAACCGAAACCGGGTTTCCCGCACGTGGCTCTCACGATGAGAGTCACAGCGACGAGGATATGCGGACGTAGCGACCTTAGTCAATGGTCCTTACTTACGGACCGCTCCCTCTTTTCTGTTCCCGCATGGCTCCTATTTTGATTTGAAAGCGCCAATAGGTAGGCATTCACCTGAAGATGACTGCAAAACCAGAGTATGCGCCTCACAAAAGGACCGGTGAAGGTTTTTCTTATACTATAGAAAAGTTATATAAAATGGCAACAAGGTGAAACATTCGACGTAGTCGCCAATTTAAGGCAAGTTTTCTTTATAGTATATTTAACTGCTTGCCAAATCTAGTACAAAACTATAACAAATATAAAAGATGTAAAATAGGGAATACGAAAATCCAGCTGTCTGTACGATCTAGTATACCGCCATGGCCCGGTAAAATCGTTCCTGAATCCTTCACGCCGTAATAGCGTTTGAAAGCCGACTGAACAAGATCTCCCATTTGACCGAATATAGCAATGATTACGGACATAACCAAAATTTTAACAAGTGACAAATCAATATCCGTCACAAAATGAAAAATAAGCGCAACAATAAGTGCACTGCAAATGCCGCCGATTGCTCCTTCAATTGTTTTATTTGGACTGATTTCCGGCCAAAGCTTATTTTTCCCTAATGAACGGCCTACAAAATACGCCCCGGAATCGGTAGCCCATAAAGTAAACAATACAAAGAAAACATACACTAAACCTGTTTCTCGCGTTTCAGCTATGTAATAAAAGCCCATACCTACATATATTAAAGTTATCACGACAAAACCGACATGGTCGAAAGTAAAACGGTTTTTCGTCACAACTGTATACATGAGCAATACAATAACACCGAGTGCAAATACATTAACTTTGTTCAAATTCAAATCTTCAAGTGTCGTTATATATGCTGAGGGAACAAGTATCACCCACAACATAATAAAAGCTATAATAGCCGGGAATGATGCTGGTCCAATTTTGTGCATCTTCAATAATTCATACAAACCGACAGTCGCCATTAAATAAATCAAAATCTGAAAAGGCAGATTTCCATATATGACAATCGGTAAAAATACAGCTGCAGCTATAACAGCTGTAATAATTCTTTGTTTCATGATTTATAAATCCTCACCTTCTATCGCTTATAAAGCGTTACAAGCCACCGTATCTTCGCGAACGTTTTTGATACACTTCAATAGCCTCCAGAAATTCTTTCTCTGAAAAGTCCGGCCACAGAACATCTGTAAACCAAAATTCTGTATATGCCAATTGCCAAAGCATAAAATTGCTCAAGCGAATTTCTCCGCTCGTTCTGATCAGCAAATCAGGATCACCGATTTGAGAAGTCATTAAATAAGAAGAGAATAGCTCTTCAGAAATCTCCTCATGTTTAAGCTTGCCTGTTCTTGCATCATGTGCGATTTTCTCGACAGCTTGGATGATTTCAGCACGGCTTCCATAATTAAAGGCTAAGTTCAATAGAAGTCCATCATTATGTTCCGTATCCTTCATTGCTTTTTCTACCGCTTTTCTTGTATGATGCGGCAAAGCTTCTGTATCCCCCATGATGTTCACTTTCACGTTTTCTTCAATCAATTCCGGCAGAAACGTATCCAAAAACTCGATTGGCGCTTTCATCAGGAATGCTACTTCTTTTTCAGGACGTTTCCAGTTTTCTGTGGAAAATGCGTATACAGTCAATGTTTTAACACCAATTTCATTTGCTAATTTAGTTGTTTTTCTTAGCGTTTTTATGCCTTCACGATGACCTGCTATTCGCGGAAGCGATCTTTGCTTTGCCCAGCGGCCATTTCCATCCATGATAATCGCTACATGCTCGGGTATAATCGCAGAGTTCTTTATAGAATCAATTTTTGTATCATCTATATCAGCAGAAGCATTACTTTTAAACCAACGCTTCCAAAATCCTTTCATAATCCAAATCCTCCAATAGCTTACTACTTAAAAATAGTTGAATCCACTTAATAATAGCAGAAAAACAGGAAATAGCCTATCTGTATTATTACTTATTAATGAAATTGACCTATATTTATCGTTCCCATACCTTTGAATTATAAAGCAAATGCAGTGTAAAAGAAAAACTGTCACCGGTTCTTTTGGTAAAGCATATACTCAAATTTGCAGCCATCTTCAGAGGATTACCATCTTAAATATGCTGCAAATCAAAAGGAGCCATGCGGAAAGCGAAAAGCGGATGCGGCCCGTTCAGCCCTGACCTGCATAAGACGAATCACGTAGGAAATTGTAAAATTTCTGGAGTGATTTGGCTTATGACCGAGCTGTCAAATTCATCACTTATCAGTCATGAATTTGACAAGATACTCAAGGGAGATTATCCAAGATAAAAACTGGCTGGCCGCTGTAGCTAGACAAAATCTAAAAAGGAACAGCGACTATGAGCGCTGCGTCCGCATATCTTCGTCGCTGTGACTCTCATCGTGAGAGCCCCACACAAGAAACCCGCCTTTGTTTTCTTGGGCGGGGTGGCTAGTGGCTAGTAATGAACATCGACTAAAAACACCACGGCCGCATGTCTTCGCCGATGTGAGCTACTTCCTGTAGGCCTCCGAGCATGGCAGGTGTAAGGTTAGACACCTATCAAAGTTCAAAATTCTACTTTCTTGTAAAAAAGCCCCTGTCAAAGGGGCTTTTCAACAACATTAAACTGACATGATGTCTTTTTCTTTTTCTTTTGCTACTTCATCGATTTTTTGAATATGAGCATCAGTAAGCTTTTGGACATCTTCTGAATAGCCGCGGTGCTCATCTTCAGTAATTTCGTTATTTTTTTCAAGTTTTTTCAAGTCGTCATTAGCATCACGGCGAATGTTGCGGACAGCAACTTTTGACTCTTCCGCTTCTTTTTTCACTTGTTTCACTAATTCTTTACGGCGCTCCTCTGTTAAAGCAGGAATCGCAATACGAATGATTGATCCGTCATTTGAAGGGTTCAAACCTAGATCAGATTTTAAAATTGCTTTCTCGATTTCACCTAAAATTGTTTTATCGTAAGGTTGGATAACTAATAGGCGAGCTTCAGGCACAGAAACACCTGCCAATTGGTTAATTGGAGTTGGAGCTCCATAATAATCAACTGTCACTTTATCAAGTAATGAAGCGTTCGCTCTGCCAGCGCGAATTGTTGCCAATTCTCTTGAAAGCGCTTGAACCGCTTTATCCATTCTTTCTTTTGCAGAAGCAATTACTTGTTTAGCCATCTTATTTTTTCCCCCTAACAGTAGTTCCGATATTTTCACCCATAACAGCACGTTTTATGTTTCCTGGTTCTGTTATAGAGAAGACGATTAATGGAATATCATTATCCATACATAATGAAGAAGCTGTTGAATCCATTACTTCCAGACCTTCTTTAATTACATCTAAATAAGATAATTCTTCATATTTAACTGCACTTTCGACTTTGCGAGGATCTGCATTGTATACGCCATCAACATTATTCTTAGCCATTAAAATAACGTCTGCTTCAATCTCTGCTGCTCTTAATGCTGCAGTTGTATCCGTAGAGAAGTATGGATTGCCTGTTCCAGCCGCAAAAATTACAATGCGTTTTTTCTCTAAGTGACGCACCGCTCTTCTTCTGATGTACGGTTCAGCAATTTGTCTCATTTCAATAGATGTTTGAACACGTGTCTCTATGCCAAGCTGCTCAAGACTATCTTGTAAAGCTAATGAATTCATGACTGTCGCCAACATACCCATGTAATCAGCTGTTGTACGGTCCATGCCCATTTCACTTCCGATTTTGCCTCTCCAAATGTTACCGCCGCCGACTACGACAGTCACTTCCACACCAAGATCAGCTACATCTTTCACTTGCTCAGCAATAGACTTAATTACAGATGGATTAATTCCGAATCCGTCTGAACCAGCCAATGCTTCTCCACTTAATTTTAATACAACACGATTATATTTAGCGCTACTCATTAGAACCTCCAACTTCTTGATCATTACCCTTTAATTATGTATTTTGCGGGCAACTTATCTTCTTTAATCGATATATACATTCAAAAAATAGGGAACACAATGTGTTCCCTATTGATTTCTTACGATTAACCAGCTATTAATTAGTCTTTTTTGATTTGGCTCATTACTTCTTCAGCGAAGTTATCAACTTTTTTCTCGATACCTTCACCAACTTCAAAACGTACGAAGTTAGTTAATTTACCGCCAGTTGCAGCAACGAATTGGCCAACTTTTTGATCTGGGTTTTTAACGAAAGTTTGGTCAAGTACGCAAATATCTTCGAAGAATTTGCCAAGACGGCCTTCCACCATTTTCGCAACGATTGCTTCAGGTTTACCTTCGTTAAGAGCTTGTTCAGTAAGAACTTTACGCTCTCTATCGATTTCTTCAGCAGATACTTGGTCACGACTTACGTATAGAGGTTTTAATGCAGCAATGTGCATAGCTACATCTTTTGCAGCAGCTTCATCAGTAGAACCTTCAAGAACAGTTAGAACACCGATGCGTCCGCCCATGTGAAGGTATCCGCCGAATGCGTCAGCGTCTGATTTAGAAACTACTTCGAAACGACGAAGAGTCAGTTTTTCACCGATTTTAGCAACAGCTTCGTTGATATGAGCTTCAACAGTTGAACCGTTAGCCATAGTTTGAGCTAATGCTTCTTCAACAGTTGCAGGTTTGTTTGCTAATAGGTGAGCAGCTAATTCTTTAACTAGTACTTGGAACCCTTCGTTTTTAGCAACGAAGTCAGTTTCAGAGTTAACTTCAAGAATTACAGCTTCATTACCTTCAACTTGAATGAAAGTTAAACCTTCAGCAGCGATACGATCGCCTTTCTTAGCAGCTTTCGCGATACCTTTTTCACGAAGGTAGTCGATTGCAGCATCCATGTTTCCATCAGTTTCAGTTAGTGCTTTTTTGCAGTCCATCATTCCAGCACCAGTTTTTTCACGTAGTTCTTTTACCATTTGTGCAGTAATAGCCATTAAGAAGGTCCTCCTTGTTTTTTATGTACTTTTATTTCAACCGTTCGGTTAACGTACAATGGTTTTTAATGTTTTTATCAAAACTATTATTGGCTTTATCAAACAGAAATAAAGCTTATTTTTCAAAAAAAGGTGATAAAAGGCCTTATCCTCTTATCACCTTTTGTTGTTTAAGTTATTCTGCAGCAGGTGCTTCAGATAGGTCTTCACCTTGTTTAACTTCAAGAATTGCATCAGCAATTTTAGCAGTTAAAAGTTTTACAGCACGGATTGCGTCATCGTTTGCAGGGATTACATAATCGATTTCATCCGGATCACAGTTAGTATCAACGATACCTACTAGAGGGATGTTTAATTTGTGAGCTTCTGCAACAGCAATGCGCTCTTTACGAGGGTCGATAACGAAGATCGCATCTGGAAGACCCTTCATATCTTTAATTCCGCCTAAGAACTTCTCTAAGCGCTCTTGCTCTTTTTTAAGTTGAATAACTTCTTTTTTAGGAAGAACTTCGAATGTGCCGTTCTCTTCCATTTTTTCGATATCTTTAAGACGTGCAATACGCTTTTGGATAGTTTCGAAGTTAGTTAAAGTACCACCTAACCAGCGTTGGTTTACATAGTATTGACCAGCACGGATTGCTTCTTCTTTAACTGAATCTTGAGCTTGTTTCTTAGTACCAACGAAAAGAACAGTACCGCCGTTAGCAGCTACTTCTTTAACGAAGTTATAAGCTTCTTCGATCTTTCTTACTGTTTTTTGTAGGTCGATGATATAGATACCGTTACGCTCCATGAAGATGTATTTCTTCATTTTTGGGTTCCAACGGCGAGTTTGGTGTCCAAAATGTACACCAGCTTCAAGCAATTGTTTCATTGAAATTACTGACATGTGTATTTCCTCCTAGGTTTTTTTATCCTCCGTTCAGATCGACTCCAGTTAAAAACTGTTCACACAGCACCTGTTAACTGAATACTTGAACGTGTGTATTAACACCATGAATTAATATAGCATAGTAAAAAATGATTATCAAGAGGTTTATTCATAGTTTATGAATGAAATTTCAACAATAACTCAATTTCTGTTTTACCTTTGCCTAATTCTTTCGCAATATCTTCTATATTATAACCATTCTTCATCATTTCAACCGCTCTTTCTTCTGATGATTGCTGTTTCAACTGGTGTTCAAAAGTTTCCTTAAATGACCGCTTGTTATCTTTCTCTTCTTTATTTTCGCCTGTTATTACAGACAGCTCAAGCTGATCTTCCACATCCGGCATGGGCGGTTCATAATGATTGGACGTCTCTTTTAGTTCTTGGTCAGAAGCTGAATGATACGCTTTTTTCACTGTAGAAACAGCCAGGTTAACCTTTGCAGTTTCAATCACTGAAGCATTGTCCGACGAAGCATCAGCGGAACCTGAATCCGAAACTGCTGCTGCTTGAACACGGGTATTTTTATTATTTTCGACTCTTGCTGACAACTGTTTATTTTCTTCCTGTATTTCGAGCAAAAAGCTTTGAATAACAGCTTCTACATCTTTTTGCAGTTTTTCCATTGATTGTTCTGCCTGTATATATTTATTTTGCCGCAAATATAAAATGATAATGGCAAAAATACTGAATGCATGCAAAATAAAACTGATGATTAATACTAAAGTCATATTTTTTACCCTCTATCCTGAAAAATCAATTGCATTACCTTTATATGGATGTTTTGCGGAATTGATTGTTTCATTTACTTCACTTTCCTGTTCTTGCAAAGTTAATGAACTATCATGATGCACGGAATTTTCTTCCCTTTTCAATTTCACATTGTCTTTTTGCTTTTTTTTCACAACTGTTTTTTCTTTTCTTCCTGCTTCTTTCTTCATTTCACGCGCTGCAAAATCATGATTTAGCTGACCTTTTTGTTGCATTTGCTCTTGCAATTTCCCTGCATCATGTGTTCTTGGCAAGGCGACTTGCAATTCAATGGCTTTTAAGCTCATTTTGACATTCTCCTTTACAATGGCAAGGTACTAATATCACCATTGCGAATAGTCATTTTCACTTTAGCTGTGACAGTCTTAATATTTTTCGAATACGCTCCGAAGTAAATTTGTGTGTTAGGGAAAACCTCACCTTTAGCTAAAACAAATGATTCTTTAGCCATCGTGATAAGTTCTTCCTTGATAGAGGAAATTTCCTCTTCTATTTCAGCGTTTCTTTTATTTAACGTTTTAACAGTTAATTCTTGCTTTTTCAGCAATCGATTCTCTTCATCCGACAGCGTTCGGGCCATCTCCAGCCGTTGATTCAACCGTTGCGAAAGCATGTAAAGCTTCATAAGCGAGTCTTTATTCGCCCTAAGCTCATTTTTCAAATGAAGTTCTTTTTCAATCAGCATTTGATTGGCATCGATTTTTATAACGGTGTGCATATAGTGATGATTGCCGAAGTCGACAGCTTCCACACTTTTAGCTGCATTAATTTCCCCGCCGATAATATGGCCGCTTCGTACAATAATATTGCCTCCGCTTTTTACTTTGCTGTGCAAAATCGACCGATCGACAAAAATATTTTGACCGGCGCTGCAAACAGCCAGATTTAAATAATTGGCGTGTATATCAATAGCTGCGTCAACGGAGCCTCGCATACCGCCGGCAATACCACCTGATATATGTATTGAACCACCGGCAACTAAATGTGCCGCTTCTACCAGTCCATATACATGTATATCCCCACCCGCCTTTACTGTATATTCGGAAGGGATGTTACCCCGAATGACAACATTCCCGATAAAGTCAATATTCCCGGTATTCAGATCAAGGTCTCCATTTACCTCAAAGATAGGGTAAACATGGATGCTGTCAGTTGTAACTGATAATTGCCCATCGAGTGTTGCATAAAATTTATCGTCATGAATCATAACATTTTTACCGGCTTTCATCTTAACCGGTTTTCCTTTTATTGCAGGGATAGTGTTGCCATATACATCAATCCCCGGCACACCCATTGACGGCTGTACCACTTCGGCGATTAGTTGTCCGTTGCTGACCGAAGGAATTTTTATTACATCGCGGAAATTTAACGTTTTCTGTCCGTGATCTTGTTTAGCTTTCTCGACTATCATTTTATTGACAATATAACCATCTTCGCCAATACAGGCCGCTTTCCCTTCCGCTATCAAAAGCGGAAACTCTGTCTTTTCATTAGCATCAGCCAAGGAATGTAAAACATCTTCTTTTATTCCAAAAGTAATCTTCTTATTTTGCAGTTCTTCTTTAATTTGTTCTGCTGTAATGACACTTTCTTCTGGAGCATCCTTTTTCAAAACAACCATTGCTGTTATTCGATCGCTTGAAACGCTAATATCAAAGAGGCTACTCATGCTTCATTCCCTCTTTCCTTTTAAAATCATATTATTTTTGAAAGTGTTGTTCTCAGCTTGAATATTGCTTTTGAATGAATTTGTGATATTCGGGAGGTAGATAACCCCATTACTCTCCCTATTTCTGTCAACGTCAATTCTTCTTTATAAAAAAGTTGCAAAACTAGCTGTTCGTTTTCATTTAAAGTTGAAATTACTTTTGCCAATTCCTCATACAGTTCGCCGCGGACTAAACTCTCTTCGGGCATAATCGTCTTTTCATCCTTAAATAAAAAACTTTGCCCTTCTTTCTCTTCAACATCTTGGGGCTGATCATCGACGGAAATTACGTTCGAAAAGAAATTTTCGTTCATGGTATGGATAATTTCATCAGCCGGTATTTTTAATTCAGAAGCCACTTCTTCAACTGTCACATTTCTCATTTTTTCTTGCTCGAGCTTCTCAATAACATGTTCAATTTTTTTTGTTTTTTCCCTTACGCTCCTCGGCAGCCAATCTTCTTTTCTTAGACCATCCAAAATGGCACCTCTGATACGAAATGATGCATATGTATCGAACTTCAAATCCCTGTCCGGCTCAAACCGTTCAAGCGCATTAAATAGTCCCATCATCCCAAGACTTCTAATATCATCCCTGGAAACACTTTTAGGTAAACCCACTGAAATTCTTTGCACATGGTAGGAAACAAGAGACATATATTTTTTCACCAGGAAATTACCGGCCTGCTGATCTCTTCCATCAATCCACTTTTGCCAGCATTGATCTTCTTCGTTCATTACCTGCAGCATGTTACCCCTCCTTGCCGCCTATAGTTAAAAGGTACATAACATATCATCTTAAAAAACAGTCAGCAAAGATAACCATCTCGCTGACTGTTCATGTTCTTTTAATCTCTCCCCGTTAAAGCCGATTACAGCTCTTTAACACCTTTATTAACCGTTCGTATGGACAATTTTTTTGTAATTGGATCGAACTCGATCGTTCTTCCATTATTCCCTCCGCAATCAGCAGCCAATAATTCAATATTCAATTGTTGCAATGTCTTCCTGACAGCTTCTTCATTCCTCGGGCCGATTCTCATTAGGTCGTTTCCGGATGAAAATTGAAACATTTGCGCTCCACCGGCAATTTTTGCTTTCATCATCGAACAGCGCAAGCCTTCTGTCTCTAACTTTCGAACAAGCTCTCTTATTCCCGTATCTGCATACTTTGCTGCATTTAAAATACCTTCTATCGCTAAAGAAGAGTCAGGAAGCATAATATGCACCATTCCGGCAACTTGCTTTAATGGTTCGAAAAGCACTACACCTACACAAGAACCCAATCCTGCAGTCCGGATGCTGTATGGAGACTTTACAATATTCATATCTGCAATTCCGACTTTTATCACTTTTATAGTTTCACTCATTCGAATCGATTCCTAAAGCAGCAAATATCGTCTCAAAAGAATCCGGATCAGGCAATAAGAAAAAATGGCCGTTAATACTATTGAGTTCCCGTTCACCTTCTATCAGTTTCGTATCTATGACAATTGCATAGTCACTAACTTTAGACTGTTCAAGCAGTCCCGCACTGAGCACCGCGCCGGCCATCTCAATCGAAAGGGAAGGCACTGTAGATAATAAGTTCAATTGTGTAAAATCAGATAGCGAAGAAAAATAGGAGCCCGCCATAATGTTGCCTAATTCCTGTAAGGCAGACAGTTCCATTTCAGAAGCAGTTTCGATAGAAAAACTTATATCTCCCGTTATTTCACGTATGAAACGTTCACTTTGTTCTAAAGATAGGATGAAATACATACTGCCCGGCACTTCTCCTTCTATCCGAAAGAACACGCAAGCTACCACATTTTCAGCTCCGCCGGCGAGTTCCATCATTTCATTAAAAGAGATTATTCTTACATCCGGAACATTCATATCAATTTTTTTATTTAAAAGCACTGATAAGGCAGTAGCAGCATGACCTGCTCCAATGTTTCCTATTTCTTTTAAAATATCGAGATGTATTTTTGATAAGTTTTCTAAATAAGACATACTTATTCTTCTCCTGCTGTATCCGTCAAGTCGGCTGGTGCAAGAATCTTTTTCAAATCAATTAAAATTAATAGGCGTTTATCAATTTTCGCGACACCAGTAATATATTCCGCTTCTTCCGTGCCTACTACTTCCGGCTGCGGCTCAAGATGGCTGCTTGGAATATCAATTACATCGTTAGCAATATCAACAATTAGCCCCACTTCCAATTCATCGATATGAACAATGATAATTCTTGAATCATCCGTAAGTGGCGATTCTTCTAGGTCAAATCTTGCCCTCAGATCAATAATCGGTGTAACGACACCGCGTAAATTGATGACACCTTTTACGTAATGAGCAGTATTCGGCACTCTTGTAATATGCAAAATCTTCTCGATTCCCCGCACTTGCTGAATCGGAATCGCATATTCCTTCTCTTTTAATTGAAATACCACTACTTTCATCGCCGCTAGATTAGTAGCTGTCATGCTTACTCTCCCCTTATTTAAAGACATGTTTACAAAAAATATAATGCATACTGTTTAGTAACTTACGAGTTTCTTCATTTTCGGCAGAAGGAATCTCCCTAAACAAGCTTTACTTAATCAAAGCGTTACAGTCTATAATTAAAGCAACTTGTCCATCACCTAAAATCGTCGCTCCGGAAATGGCAAATACAGATGATAAATAATTACCTAATGCTTTTAAAACAACTTCTTGCTGCCCAATAAATGAGTCGACGAGAAGTCCGGCCATTTTGTCTCCTTTTCTGACGATAACAACTGACACATATTCATCATCTTTCTCATATACAGGTACTTCGAATATATTTGTTAAATCCAGCAACGGCACAACTTTTCCTCGGAAATCAATAATTTGTTGATTATGCGCATTCATGATTTCTTCTTTTTTTACAATGGCCGTTTCAATAATAGACGATAGTGGAATAGCAAACTTCTCTTTTTGTATTTCTACAAGCATGACAGAAATAATCGATAATGTCAGCGGCAATTGAATAGAGAAAATGCTGCCTTCCCCTTCTTTCGAATCAATTGAAATAGAACCTCCTAAAGCTTCAATTGTATTTTTCACTACATCAAGGCCTACACCGCGCCCTGATACATCTGATATAACTTCAGCTGTTGAGAAACCGGATGAAAAAATAAGCTCATATACTTGGCGGTCTGTTAAAGAAGCAGCTATTTGCTCAGTGACAATGCCTTTACTGATTGCCTTCTGTAAAACGCGTTTACGGCTTATTCCCGCTCCATCATCCTCAATTTCGATAAATACATGATTGCCGCTGTGGTATGCCTTCAACACCACCGTTCCTTCTTCATCCTTGCCATTTGCCGTCCGAACATCCGGTGTTTCTATTCCATGATCAAGCGCATTTCTAATTAGATGGACAAGCGGATCGCCAATCTCATCAATTACGGTACGGTCCAACTCTGTGTCTGCACCAACGATTTCAAGATTGATCTTTTTGTTCAAATCTCTTGCCAATTGTCTGACCATGCGCGGGAAACGATTAAATACTGTCTCAACGGGAACCATTCGCATATTCAAAATAATGTTCTGCAAATCTCCTGTCGTTCTGGACATTCTTTCAACCGTTTCATGCAGCTCCTGATTATTTAAATCTTTAGAGATTTGTTCAAGTCTGCCACGGTCTGTGACCAATTCTTCGAAAAGGTTCATTAAAATATCTAAGCGTTCAATATTGACACGTATAGTTTTGCTCATATTTTGTGCTTTTTGATTACTTTGCTTCTTTTCATTGCCGGCTGAGTCAAGTGCTGTATCTTCCTTTACTTCAGCGGCAGCCTCAATATTTGCTTGCACTTCTTCGATTGCAAGCTTCTTTTCACTCGTTTTAATTATTTCAAAAGAAATAGGTTGCAGCCAAACTTTATCAATCTCCGATACTTTCATAATCTTTCTCTCTACTTCTTCAGCAGACTCCTTCGTTATGAAAGTAATTGTAAACTCGGAATCAAATTGCTCTTCTTCCAATTGTTCGGCAGAAGGAGTAGATTTTATGACTTCACCCATTTTCTCCAACAATTCAAAAACCATGAACACTCTGGCAGCTTTCAGCAAACAATCATCACGAAGTATAACTGTGATCTCATAGCTTGAAAATCCTTGTTCTTTCGACTGTTCCAAAACAGTGATTTCAAACTCATCATAATGGCTTTTCATTTCAGTACGAGGGAGTTCAATAGCCAAAGCGGCTGCAGCTACTTGTTCTCTTGCCTTTTGGATTTCTCCGACTGACTTGCCTTTTTCCAAAGCCAGAAGCCTTTCCACTACATTCGTTACGTCCTTCTTGCCATTTCCTCCCGTTGCAATATCCAACACCATTTCTTCCAAATCTTCCGTAGCATCAAAAACTACGTCTAGCATCTCCGCTGTAACAAAAAGCTTATTATTGCGGATCGCATCCAGAATGTTTTCCATTTTATGCGTTAAATTCGCAATATCCTCATAGCCCATTGTTGCAGCCATACCTTTCAGAGTATGTGCCGAACGGAAGATTTCGTTGACGATTGTCAAGTCTGCCGGGTTTTTCTCCAGCTCCAGTAATTGATCATTACAGTTTTGAATATTTTCTTTACTTTCTTCAATAAACATTTCTAAATATTGTTGGTTCATATCCATTACAGCAGCACCCCTCAATGATTAGCAATATTTCACTATCGTACGCGCAATATTTTCTACATTCTCCACATCATCTACTAAATTAGTTGCAATAGCAGCCCGGGGCATTCCGAATACAATGGAGGTTTCCTCAGATTCCGCAATCGAAATAGTCGGCCTTCTCTGCTTTAAAGTAATTAAACCTTTTGAGCCGTCATTGCCCATACCTGTCATGATGACACAAATTACAGAATAGTTTTCTAATGCACTGATTGATTTAAATAACACATCCACAGATGGCCTATGCCCATTTACAGCTTCCTCCCTGCCCAATTTAGCGACTAAATCTTTCCCCTTCTCAATAACCCTAAAATGATAACCTCCCGGAGCGATATAAGCTGTTCCTTTATGTAAAACCTCGCTATCCTCGACCTCTTTTACAGAAATAGCAGATAAAGAATCTAAACGATTTGCCAGTGATTTTGTAAATCCGGCCGGCATATGTTGAACTATTGCAATAGGTGCATCAATTGTCTCAGGCAGATTGGTCAAGACTCTTTGAAGTGCCCTCGGTCCTCCTGTAGAAGTCCCAATTGCAATTACTTTCTGACTTGTTTGACTAAAAGTCTTTGGAACTATAGTTCTATTATAGGATGATTCTATTTCGCTATATATTACCGTTTCTGACAGCTTTTGCTTTGTGACTGTCAAGTTTTTTTGAAAACGGGATATTTTCGCTTTACTGGCTGCAGTAATTTTTTCTTTCAGCTCTTCTTTCACCTTATGCAAATCTAGCGAAATGGCCCCTGAAGGCTTCGCAATAAAGTCAAAGGCTCCATATTGCATTGATAAAACCGTGTTATCCGCACCAGATTGTGTGGAGCTTGAAAGCATTATGACCGGTAAAGGACATTCTGCCATAATAATCTTTAACGCTTCCAAGCCATCCATAATCGGCATTTCAACATCTAAAGTCACAACATCCGGCTGCAGTTGTTTTATTTTATCAATAGCGTCTTTTCCGTTTCTTGCATATCCGATGACATTAAAGCTTTGATCCTCCATTAAAAAATCAGTAATAAGTTTCCTCATGAAGGCCGAATCCTCGACAATAAGAACCTTAGGCTTCTCCATATGACGATCCTACCTTCCAATAAAATAATTTTTCAACTTGCCAATGAACGACTGCTTCATAAGAACAGGTTCCGTCTCTTCATAAGCATGCGTTAAATAATTTGAAGTTAATTGATATAATGCCAAACTAATATCGGCATTTGGATTCAGAATATAGAATGGTGTATGTCGGATGACGGCTTTCGAAACAATTTTGCTGTCCGGCAATAATCCAAGAGGGATGATTTCTTTACCAATAAACCTTTGTAAAGTACTTTGAATCTTATTTATCGTCGCATTGCCTTGCTTTTCTCTCGCCGTCCTATTGCAGACGAGAAAAATTGGCGTGTCTTCGCATTGAAAATGCAAAAACTTTATAATCGAATAAGCATCCATTATTGACGTAGGTTCCGGCGTCGTAATTGTAATAATCTCATCTACACACATAAGGAATTTGTTCGACTCTTGGGAAATACCTGCCCCTAAATCAAAAATAACGTAATCGTACTCCCCTTGAATATTAGCAAATTCATTCGTGAATCTTTCAAATTGACGGCTGCTCATTGAAAAAAGATTCGTCAGTCCTGTCCCTCCGCTAATATAAGAAAGACCAGCAGGACCATTTGTAATTACTTCTTTCATGGAATAGCCATTTTGAAAGAAATCAACAATTGTCCTTTCAGAACCATTTCCCAAAAGAATATCAATATTTCCCATTCCTATATCCATATCAAATAGTAACACTCGTTTACCTAATTTTGATAATAAAATGGAAAAGTTTAACGAAAAGTTCGATTTTCCGACCCCGCCTTTACCGCTTATAACCGCTACCGTCTTAGCAACATTCAGCCCTTGATGCTGTCTAATTTTCAACCGTAATAATTCAGCTTGATCGGCCATTGTCAACACCCTCTAATATGGATTGTACGATCTCAGCAGATGTCATTTTCATAATATCATCCGGTACATTTTGTCCATTCGTAACATAAGCAGCACTTAAATTGTAATTGGCTGCCATGTTGAACATCGATCCGAATGATGATGTTTCATCTAATTTCGTAAAAATAATATGCATAATCGGAATAAGTGAGAATTGTTTCACAATCTCTTCCATATCTCTTTGTTTACTCGTTAAAGCCAAAACTAAATACGTTTCCAGCTCTTTTTCAAAGTCAATAATGTTTTTCAGTTCCTTAACGTATTCATCATTACGGAAATTCCGGCCTGCTGTATCGATAAATACTAAATCGTAATGAGCAAATTTTTCAGTGGCTTTCTGAAAATCCTCTAAATTATAAGCCACCTCAATCGGAACATTTAAAATAGTAGCGTACGTCTTCAATTGCTCGATGGCTGCAATACGATACGTATCGGTTGTAATAAAGGCAATCTTCTTTCCATATTTCATCGCACTTTCCGCTGCCAACTTGGCGATAGTTGTCGTCTTGCCGACTCCGGTTGGACCTACAACATTAATATATTTTTTCCGGAAGAAAGCCGGCTCTGAAGAAGGCAGCTTCGATAGCATAAATGTTCTTGTCAGTTCCAGACATTCAGCATAGGACAAAGATTCTTTCTCTAATTTGTCCGATAATATTAAGACAACATCATCAATCATTTCTGCTGATATTTCCTGTTCAGTCAGAACATCCATTATTTTTTTGATATATTCATGCAAGAAACCTTGCTTGCCGGCATTTAGACTTTTGACGATTTTTCTAATTTCGGAAATTTCCTCCTGCATACTCTTTACGGACGAGGATACAGGAAGGATTTTTCCCGGTTCGAAAATCGGTTGTTTTATTTCTGAAGTACTTGCCGGCTGGGGTTTCGGCATCACTTTTTTATGTTTTATTTTCGGAAGCTCTAAATTGGGCATATCTGAATCAACTGCTACCACTACTTCTATAATCTTTTTCTTGAAAAAACCAAGAAATCCGCCTGTATATAAAACCTTTGAATTTAATATGACAGCATCTTGCCCTAATTCGGCGCGAATTTTAACAAGTGCATCAGACATCGTTGGAGCATTAAACTTCTTCACTTTCATCAGCCAACATTCACCACCCCAACACTTTGAATTTCAACATCCGCTTCCAATTCATTGTAAGAAAGAATTGGCACATTCGGGAAATATCGCTCCGTCATTTGACGGACATACATACGGACAGCCGGCGAGCAAAGAACGATTGGCACTTGATCCATCATTGACAGCTCTTCAAGTTTACCCGCAAGCGTTGACAAAATCTCTTGCGTATCATTCGGATCCATCGATAAAAAGTTACCATGTTCGGTTTGCTGTACACTATCAGCAATCATCTTTTCCACTTTTCCTGAAACGGTAATGACTTTTAAAGAAGCGGCTCCATTTAAATATTGCTGAGTGATTTGTCTCGCTAAATTTTGTCTGACATACTCCGTTAATAAATCGGTATCAGATGACAGCTTGCCATAATCGGCTAATGTCTCGAAAATAATCGGCAAATTACGAATCGAAATTTTCTCTTTCAACAGCTTTGCCAACACTTTTTGGATTTCACCAATTGATAATGGATTCGGTGTAACTTCCTCTACTAAGATTGGCGATGTTTCTCCTAAGTGATCAATCAGCTGCTTCGTCTCTTGACGTCCGATAAGCAAATGCGCATTATTTTTAATGATTTCCGTTATATGAGTAGAAACAACACTAGGCGGGTCGACAACCGTATAACCGAGCATTTCCGCCTGGTCTTTCATTTCCTCGCTGATCCATTTAGCAGGAAGTCCGAATGACGGCTCTATAGTATCGATTCCCTCGATACTATCATCATCCGTACCCGGGCTCATTGCCAAATAATGATCAAGAAGCAATTCTCCCCTTGCCATTTCACTGCCCTTTATTTTCAGACGATATTCATTCGGATTAAGTTGGATATTATCGCGAATGCGGACAACCGGAATAACCAATCCTAACTCGATGGCCAACTGCCTGCGAATCATTACAACCCGATCAAGCAAGTCGCCGCCCTGATTCGTATCGGCAAGCGGAATCAACCCGTAGCCAAATTCAAACTCAATTGGATCGACATTTAAAAGATTAACCACACTCTCGGGACTTTTCAGTTCATCTGTATGTAATTCTTCTTCGATTTCCTGCAATTCTTTTTCTTCTTCCGGCTTTGGACGGCTAATTATATATCCGCCGATAATTAAAGCACCGGCAAGCGGAATTGTATACAAATCATTGATTGGTGTAACAAATCCAAGCAGTAAAATCGTTCCCCCTGTTATGTACATCATTTTCGGATATGCGAATAATTGACTTGTAATATCTGATCCAAGATTGCCTTTAGAAGCGGCTCTCGTTACAACAATACCTGTCGCAGTCGATACAAGCAGCGCCGGCACCTGAGTTACAATACCGTCACCAACTGTCAATAAAGCAAAATGCCCTGCTGCTTCACCGAAGCTATAATCCAATTGCACAACTCCGATAATCATACCGAATATTAAGTTAATAAAGACAATAATGATACCGGCAATCGCATCCCCTTTTACAAACTTGCTGGCACCATCCATCGAACCATAAAAATCTGCTTCTGAGCTGATTTTTTCACGGCGTTCTCTAGCTTCTTTTTCTGAAATTAATCCGGCATTCAAGTCAGCATCAATACTCATTTGCTTCCCCGGCATTGCATCCAGCGTAAAACGCGCAGCAACTTCTGATACACGTTCAGAACCCTTTGTAATAACGATAAACTGAATAATAATCAAAATTAAAAATACTACCATACCGACTAACACATTACCGCCTACGACAAATGTACCAAATGTCTTTACAACATCCCCTGCATCTCCTGTCGTCAAAATTGCACGTGTTGTAGACACATTCAGCGCTAAGCGAAATAATGTCAAAAGCAATAATAAAGAAGGAAAAATAGCAAATTCTAACGGCTCTTTCATGTTCATTGCTGTGAGCAGAACTATTAGAGCAAGAGAAATATTGCATAATATTAAAATACTTAAAAGCCAAGTAGGTATAGGGATAATAAGTGTAGCGATAATCCCAACAACACTTAAAATAACCGTCAAATCTCTTGCTGACATAACTTTCTCTCCTATTTAGGATACCGTTACCGGTCCTTTTTCATTTTTGAATCAACCTCATGAAAATACTTCAATGATAAAGGAGCCATGCGGGAACCGAAAAGCGGAAGCGGCCGGTTCAGCCCCGACCTGCATAAGACGAATCACGTAGGAAATTGTAAAATTTCTGAAGTGATTTGGCTTATGACCTCGAGGGGCTGGCCGCTGCAGCTAGACAAATTCTAAGCAGGAACAGCGACTAAGAGCGCTACGTCCGCATATCTTCGTCGCTGTGACTCTCATCCTGAGAGCCCCACACGAGAAACCCGCCTTTGGTTTCTTGGGGGAGGCAGCTTAGGACCGAGCATGGCAGGTATAAGGTTGGACTGCCATCTTAGTTCAAAAATATAAACTTTATAATTATTAAAACCGTCACCGGTCCTTCTTTGTTTTATGCACAATCCTTTAAATCTTTTCTTAATTTTAATGATATGAAACAGCTGCGTTGATTTCCGCTGCGGGTGGACGCTTTCCGTGGGGCATGCGCCAATCCTCCTCGTCGCTAAACGCTCCTGCGGTGTATCGGCCTGCACGCTTCTCCCACAGGAGTCGCCACCCACAGCGAAGATTAACAAGTAATCTAATGAAAATCAACAAAAGATGTTAACCATTTTGCAACTATATTTTTATGTAATCGAAACTAGATCTTCCCTTTTGATTTATATACAAAAGCAAGTATTTCGGCAATTGCTTTAAAGAAATCTTCTGGAATGCCTTGTCCTAATTCTGTTTGGTCATATAACGCTCTCGCTAAAGGACGGTTTTCAACCATCACAATATCATTTTCCTTTGCGACGAATTTAATCTTTTGCGCGATAAAGTCAACACCTTTAGCTACAACGAAAGGAGCATCCATTTTAGATTCATCATATTTGATGGCAATTGCATAATGTGTAGGATTGGTAATGACAACATCCGCATTCGGAACTTCCGCCATCATCCGTTGCATAGCCATCTCCCTTTGCCGCTGCTTAATTTTCGACTTAATTAAAGGGTCGCCCTCTATATTTTTATATTCATCTTTAATGTCCTGTTTCGACATTCGTAAGTTTTTCTCATGATCATATTTTTGATATAAATAATCTAAAATTCCAAGCAACAATAATAATAGTGAAGCTAATAGACCTACTTTTACTACTAAATCAGCCAATGTCCCCAATGCTGCGCCTATGCTTTTTTGTGATAAAATCAATATTTCGGTAATTCTCGAACGAATGACGAGAAAAACTAGTACTCCGACTAAAGAAATTTTTAAAATAGATTTCAAAAACTCAACAATCGCTCTCCAAGAGAAAATTCTTTTAAAACCTTGCACAGGATTAATTTTACTTAATTTAAATTGAAGCGTTTCTGTCGTATATAGAAAACCGACCTGTATATAATTAGCAACTACGCCTCCAATCATGGCAGCCGCCATAACCGGAATGAGTAATTTTGCACATAGTTCCAGCATTTGAATAAAAATCACTTGAATGCTTGCCTCTGTCAGCGGCATTCCGATATATTGCACAAATGCTATTTCATAGACTTGCAATATAATTCCTTTCATATAGTCGCCCATTAAAAACAAAAGAAAGAAAACAGCCAACAAAACGAAAGCCGTATTAATATCCTGACTTTTCGCCACCTGCCCCTTTTTACGGGCATCTTGCTTTTTTTTCGGAGTGGCCTTCTCCGTTTTTTCACCGGAGAAGTATTGCAGATCAAGCGACAACCATTCCATTTACGCGCCTCCCATCCAGTCCATTAAGCCTCTCATTGTCAAAAGCGTATATTCAAATAATTGTCCGACCACCGTCATCGTAACACCCATTACTATTAATAAAACAACGAAGCTTACAAACAATTTGATGGGCAAGCCGACAACAAAGACATTGAGCTGCGGCATCGTTCTCGCAAGAATACCTAGAGCTACATCGACAATAAATAAGCTTCCGACAACCGGAATTGCCATTTGAAAGGCGATGATAAACATTTGATTAAAACTCATGATGACGAATTCTAATAAACCTTCACGACTGAAATCAATAAAATATTGATCAATCGGTACAAACTGATAGCTGTAGAAAATCCCGTCCATTAACAAATGATGACCGTTTGTCGCCAACAAAAACAGTAACGCAAACATATATAAATATTGACCGACCAATGGACTTTGGACGCCTGTCTGCGGATCAATAACATTGGCAATTGCCAGCCCCATCTGAAAATCGATGAAACCTCCGGCAATTTGAATCGCTGATAGCATCAAATAAGCGATAAAACCAATCAATAGTCCGACAAGCGCTTCCTTTATAATTAATAAATAATAGCTTGCATCAATCTCAAAAACGGGAATTTCCATCGTGTAATACATAATCCAAGAAAGGAAAACCCCGATTCCTATTCGGTGCATGGCAGGAAGACTTCTATGTGAGTAAATCGGCATCGTAATAAAAAAAGATGTCACTCTCACTAAAATTAATAGAAAACCGGAAAAAGAAGGTACTAAAACTTCCATGCCGTTATCCTATAAACCTAGAAAGGTTACCTAAAATTTCGGCCGTATAAGAGACCATATGCGAGATCATCCAAGGAGCGAAAAAGACAAGACCGACTAATACCGCGACAATTTTCGGAACGAAAGCCAGCGTCTGCTCCTGAATTTGTGTTGTCGCCTGAAAGATACTGACAATCAAACCGACAACTAAGGCCAAAATCAAAAGCGGCCCGCTCATAATCAATATTGTATAAATCCCTCGCTCTGCTATGCTTACAACTAACTCTTGATTCATATCATTTCACCAACTAAAAGGATTGTAATAACGATTTAACAACCAAATACCAACCGTCTACTAACACAAATAATAAGATTTTAAAAGGCAAGGAAATCATGACGGGCGGCAACATCATCATACCCATAGACATTAAGACACTGGCGACAATCATATCGACAACCAAAAAAGGAATAAAAATCATAAAGCCGATTTGAAAGGCTGTTTTCAATTCACTGATTGCAAATGCCGGAACAAGCGCAGTCAAGGGAATATCTTCAACCGATTCCGGTCGGTCCATATCGCCATAAGAAAGAAACAGCTCCAAATCCTTTTGTCTCGTATGGGCACTCATAAATTCCTTAAAGGGCATTGCCGCTTCTTCATACGCTTCCTCAAGATTGATTTCTTCATTAAAAAGCGGTGTCAACGCCTTGTCGTTCACCTCTTGGAAAACTGGAGCCATAATAAAAAATGTAATAAACAAAGCAATGCCTATTAGCACTTGTGTTGGCGGCATTTGGTTAGTCGCCAAAGCTGTTCTGACAAACCCAAGCACGATTATGACCCTCGTGAAGCAAGTCAGCATAATCAATATGCTTGGAGCTAAAGACAAGACAGTCAGTAAAAGCAGCATTTTTACGGAAGTGGATACATTCGAAGGATCACTTGTATTAAAAAATTCCATAAACTCATTCATCTTTTTGATCCTCCGTCTCCTGCAATTCTCTCTTTAATTTCTTCCTTGTTGCCGCCATCTCATTTAACTGTTTTTGAAATTGCTCAACAAATGAATGGCTGCTGTCATCTTTTACACGTTTGTTTTTGATTTTTGATAAAAGATCTGCCGGTTTCAACATGCTGTCGATCGCCTCATTATGGTCTTGCAGCAATTTCTCAATCTCTTCCGGGTCGGTTATTTCACTTAACAATTGAACATTCTCGCCGACACCGACTATGTACAGCTTATTTCCTATCTTCACAATTTGAATCGACTTATTGTTTCCGACACTCGTTCCTCCCAAATTAGAAACAATATGTCCTTTTTGATAAGCTTGATTTTTTTTATTCAAAAACTTGAGCAAGAAATATAATAGAGCGCCAACAAATAAAAAGGCTGCAATCATTCGAAACATATCAAAAAAAGAAAAATCCGCAGCAGAAGCTGAACTCTGTACTTGATTCTCCTGTACAATCGGCTCTTCTGCTTCCGATTCTCCCTTCTCTTTTTGAAAATAATCATTAACCATCTTATCTGACTGTTCCGCGCTGACTATCGTGTATGCCGGAAATAACAATAAAGCAATTAAACTAATAATTCGGCTTATCTTTTTCAGGTAAATCAAAATATGTTACACCTCTAACTACCAGTTAAAATTATGATTCTGAGTTTAGAACAGCTTCCGCCCCCGGTATTATAATCTCCGGAGGCAAAACTGTTGTTATTTCTAGTGGTACTTTGGATTATATTAATTTAATACTTTATTGATTGCCTCGGTAACACGATCCGCCTGGAACGGTTTTACGATAAAGTCACGCGCTCCTGCTTGAATCGCATCGATAACCATAGCCTGCTGCCCCATTGCAGAACACATAATCACTTTCGCAGACGGGTTTGCTGCTTTAATTTCTTTTAAAGCTGTAATCCCGTCCATTTCCGGCATTGTAATATCCATCGTAACCAAATCTGGTTTTAATTCTTGATATAAAGATACTGCCTGAGCGCCGTCAGCTGCTTCACCAACAACCTCAAAACCATTCTTTGTTAAAATGTCCTTAATCATCATGCGCATAAATGCTGCATCGTCTACAATCAAAATTCTATGAGCCATTTTAAGTTTACCTCCATTAATTAACGTAATTTATTCAATCGTTCCGCCTGACTTAAAATGTCAGTTACTCTTACTCCAAAGTTTTCATCAATTACAACTACTTCGCCCTTAGCAACCAGACGGCTGTTCACCAGAATATCAACCGGTTCACCTGCCAGCTTATCGAGCTCGATAATTGAACCTGCCGATAAATCCAAAATATCTTTCACCGAGCGATTTGTTCTACCCAGCTCAACTGTTACCTGCAACGGAATATCAAGCAGCATATTTAAATTTTTTGCTTCATTCGGTTGCAGATGAGGCGTTTCAAAACTTGAAAACTGTGCAGGCTGTACGCTTACAGGCTGCGATGGCTGACCATAGGCAGAACCTAAATGTTGCGGTCCGCTTGGAGGCGGGTTGTAGGCTGTGTTCATTGGTACAGGTTCTGTATACATTGACTGTTGCTGTACTTGCGGCTGTGTATAAACACTTTCCATAGCAGAAGATGGCTGATAAACGGGTTCCTTTACCGGTTCAGCCGCTTTCGCTTGCGGTGCCTGCTCTTCAACTGGATCTAATAATTCATTCACTAATTCTTTAGCAAAGTGTACCGGCAACAGCTGCATAATGTTTGAATCAATCAATTCGCCTATTTTTAAGCGGAATGAAATTTTAATTAACGGATCATCCTGCGGAATCGATTCTTCTCCTTCGCCTGTTTCAATATTTAATAACTCGATACTTGGCGGAGAAATATCTACTTTCTTATTAAAAATGGTCGACATTGATGTTGCTGCTGAACCCATCATTTGATTCATCGCTTCCTGCACGGCACTTAACTGTATTTCCCCTAAAACACCAGTTGTGTTTAATCCATCGCCGCCTAGCATTAAATCTGCGATTATAGCAGCATCGCTTTGTTTAATGACAAGCAGATTCGCTCCTGAAAAACCAACTGTATATTTAACCTCGATAGCAACATACGGATGCGGAAACTCTTCCTGTAATCTCTTTCTCTCAATCAACGATACAGTTGGCGTAGTAATCTCTACTTTTTGGTTTAAGAGAGTCGATAAGGCTGTAGCTGAACTACCGAAAGAAATGTTTCCGATTTCTCCTAGCGCATCCCTTTCCATGCTGTTCACATAATTATCAAGAATTGGTTCTTTCGCTACAACTTCAGTGTAGGTATCATCATCTTCATCATCTGTTCCTTTTAATAGTGCATCAATTTCATCTTGAGATAACATATCTTCACTCAACATCTTCGTCGTCTCCCCCCTTTAAGGTATCTAAAATTTGGATAGCCATTTTCTTGCCAACCTTTCCAGGCTGAGCGGTAAATTTCGGTATTCCACCGACATTGACTGTAAGCGGCTGTCCCAAATGAACATTCAAATCAATTACATCTCCGACATCCAAATATAAGAAGTCTTGTATAGAGATGTCTGCTTTCCCGATTTCAGCGACAACAGACACATCTGCTGTTTTCACCCGGTTTTCAATCATAGTGGTTTCCTCTGGAAGCCGGTCCTTCGTAGCTGTTTGCATCCAATGATGCACGGATAATTTTGAAATAATCGGCTCAAGAACAACATGGGGAATGCATATATTAATCATCCCTGATGCCTCGCCAATCTGAGTATTTAACGAAATAACGATAACCGTTTCATTCGGCGATACCATTTGCAGAAATTGCGGGTTCACTTCAAATTCCGTCAATATTGGATCAATATCCTCCAAAGTTGCCCATGCTTCCTGCAAGTTTTCAAATCCTCTTTCAAACAAATTGCCCATTATTTTTGTTTCAATCTCTGTTAAACTATCAACCTTATTTAAACTTGCTCCTCTTCCACCCAACACTCGATCAAGCATCGCATACGCAATGTTCGGGTTAACTTCCATAACAATTCTGCCGTCAAGAGGAGGTACCTCAAACACATTTAAAATAGTCATATTCGGAATAGACCGAATAAATTCTTCATAAGGCACTTGGTCGACAGATGCAACTGTAATTTGTACAAATGTGCGCAATTGAGCTGAAAAGTAGTTTGTGATCAGCCTTGCAAAGTTTTCATGTATGCGTGTCAAGCTGCGAATCTGGTCCTTAGAAAACCGTAATGCCCGTTTAAAGTCATACACCTTCACTTTACGGACAGACTCTTCTTTCTTTAATTCCTCCGCATCCATTTCTCCAGTTGATAATGCGGACAACAGTGCATCAATCTCATTTTGTGATAATATTTCACTAGACAACTTTCTCACCTCCGTATATCGCAAAGAATAATATAGTCAACCGCAAGCTCTTTATTGGATAATCGAGGAGGTAATGTATACCTTTTCTACTGTTCCTTCTTGCATGATGCCGTTTATACTTTGTTTCATGATGTTTTGCAGCTGCTCCTTGCCTTGTTTGCCTTGCAGCTGTTCAGCATTCAGCTCCGACAATTCTGAAATGATGATATTATTGACTTGGAACATACGTTTTTCCAGCTCTTGCTTCGCCTTCTTATCGTTCGTCTGAATTGTAAAAGCAATCTTGACAAAATCATTATCCGCCAAATTGGTCGTTACTTCAGGAACAATAACTGAAGCCTCTACTAATTCATCTGCACTAGGAGCACCTGCTGACGCACTCCCACCATCCTTATTTAAAATCAAAACAAGTGCAATAACTCCGACTAACGTTATGGAGACAAGGATTATTAACATAGCGCTCAATGCTTTATTTTTCATCGTCACCATCCTCCCTTTCGAAATAGCCCAAGATTTTAATAGATTGATAATAATTATGTATCGCTTGTAATACTTCCTGCTCAGATTCTTTCACAACATATTTGCTCCCATTTGCCATCGTGATCGTCGTATCAGGATTGCTTTCTACTATTTCTATATAAATGGCATTCAAATGATAGCTTTTTCCATTCAATTTTGTCACTTTAATCATGCAACGGCGAGCCGAGACAGTCTAGAAGCCCGGCTCACTCCCTCCCAACATACATTATCGCTTTAAGTTAACTAGCTCTTGCAGCACTTCATCTGATGTCGTAATGATACGAGTATTAGCCTGGAACGCACGTTGGGCTACAATCATTTCGGTGAATTCCTCAGATAGGTCAACGTTGGACATTTCAAGCATGGATGATTCGATTGTTCCTAGCGTGTCTCTCGCTTCATATATTGGAGCACCTGAGTTTGTAGTCTCAACGAATAAATTATTCCCTGCTTTTTGCAATCCAGCAGTATTGGCAAACTTAGCTAATTGAATTGTACCAGCAGTCTCGGTAGCACCATCTAAATTAATAAATGATACTGTTCCATCTGTACTAATTGAAATATCTTTTGAGTTCTCAGGGTCTATTGTGATTTTTCCTTTGTCAGTAGACATTACATATAAACCATCTGAATTCACCAAATGGCCATCAACATCTAAATAAAAGTTACCGGCACGGGTAAAACTGGTATTTGAAGCATCTTCATTTTGCAACACAAAATACCCATCTCCAGAAATTGCTAAATCTAGAAGTCTGCCTGTTGATTGTAAGTTACCACCTGTATGAACAGTATCAATTGCAGCTATTTGCGACCCTAATCCAACTTGTTTTGGATTGACTCCGCCTCTTCCAAATTCAGCAGATGGTGCACTTGCCCCAGCAACATTTTGACTAATCATATCCTTAAACGTCACTCGACTCTTTTTAAACCCGTATGTATTAACATTCGAGATATTATTGCCGATAACATCGAGTTTCGTTTGGAAGTTTTTCAAACCGCTAATTCCTGAATACATTGAACGTAACATATGTTTTCCCCTTTCTTATCCGATGCGCTGCAGTCCATTCGCACATCAAGGCCTCCTATAAGGTCCAGCCTTTTCACATTATGATGGTCCCGTTGATATTCGTAAAAATTTGTGCAGAAGCTTCTTCTCTGCTCATTGCTGTTACAACAACATTATTTTTGGCACTAACAATTAATGCAGCCTCATCGAGCAGTACGAGCGAATCTTTAACACCCATTCCTTTTGCTTGATTGACCTTTTGTTCAATTGATCTCCACGTTTCACTATCAATGTGAATATCCCGTTGTTGCATTCGCATTTGAGCATGCCTGCTGATTGATAATGATTGATCTGATTGCCCAAGTGTTTGCCGGAATGTTTCAGCAAATTTTGTTTCGTTCGCTTTATACGCCGCTGCAGAATGATTAACCTTCTTGTTCGCAATTAATGGAGTTACAGCATAATGATGAAAGTTCGTTTTCATCTTGACTCACTCCTTATTGAGACACTTTCAGCAATTGGTCAGCCGTTAATCTCGTCTGCAAATCATCATTAATTTCAAATTCAATTTTGCCGTTTTTAATAGATACAGCATTTACAATAGCCATCTTTTCCTGACCATTGTGATTCCATGAAACCGTCTTTCCGATTAGCGAACTTGCTTGCACTAAATCTTGATCATAACTCGGCGCTTTACTTTCACTTGATTGGCTTGATGATTGAGAAGCATTTATGCTTAACACTTCAGAAATATTTTCAGGCTTCAGTACCGTTCCATCGTTCAAAACAAATTCTACAGAACTATTTTTAAACTGCACTTTTTCAATGACACCTTTGCCGGAAAGCGTCTCTGAATGCTTTCCATCTACGCTTCCCACAAGCATGTCCCATTTGACCGTTTTTCCCGCAAAATCGCTGTATGCAATCATTTGACTTTGCGCTTGTGAATTTGCCAACTTTTCAAAAGAAGTAACCATATTCGTCATTTGCTCTAAAGAAGAAAACTGGGCCATCTGTGCAATGAAATCTTTATCTTCCATCGGGTTCATGGGATCTTGGTTTTGCAGTTGTGCCATTAATATTTTTAAGAAAGCGTCTTTTCCTAAGTAATCATTGCTGTTTGTACTTTGAGCCTGTTTTTGTTGATATGCTGATAAATAAAGGGACGAATCGATTGAAGTCATGCTTTTCACCTACACTTCCGCTTCTAATAATGCCTCTTCGAATTGTGTTTGAAATTGTTCTGTCATTTGATCATCTATATCAGACTTTTCAGAGCCAGTCTCTCTACCGCTTTGCTGCTGACCTTGGTCACGGAAGAAATTGCGCTCTTGCGACAAACTTTCGAACTGCTGAGATAATTCCAACTTTTCAACCTGAATATTTTGATTTATAAATGCCTGCTTTAAGCTTTGCAGCTGACTGTCGAGCATCTCCTTAGCACGCTGAGTCGATGCGACAATTTTAGCAATCATTGTCCCGTTTTGCTGAATGATTTCTATACGCAATGAACCGAGATGTTCCGGATTCAATTTAATGAATAGCTTTTGCATGCCGTTTTGATTAGTGAATTTAGCTTTACTAATAATATTTTCAAAAGACTTTATGAGCTGTTCGCTATTAACCGAACCTTTATCGCCCATTTGCGTATTCAGAACAAATTGCTCAAGCTTTGACATATTCATAAATGGATTATGAGCAAAGTCACTATTGCCGGTTAAAGCTGATTGAGCAAAAACTGTTGAGCTATTCTTATTCAATGTCAGCTCCAGTGAGTTTTTTTCTTTTGGAACCAGCAAGCTTTCAAGTTTTGCTTCCAATTGCTCTAAGTTTTGCTTCAACTTATCTAACTTTATTGCATTTTCTTCTGATAAATCGAGAAAATTTTGAAATAACGCAAATACTTTCGCCAATTTAATTCCTTCATCAACAGATAAAATCCGTTGCTGTGTTATGTTGCCTTCATTGATTGCTTGATTGACAATGCTGTTTAACTGCTGCAGTAAATCAGATTCATTTGTCAGATTAGATAGAAGACCTTGAAGTTGTTCAAGTGATTCCGAACTAAATATATCGCCTGCATTCTCAAATATGGCAGTCAGTTGTTGATCTTGCGTCGCAAATAACAAAGCTTCTGCCAGCTGTCGGCCATTTTCCAATTGATTCAAGTCTTCCAGCTGCAAGATATCCAGCAAAGACTGCAATCGCTTTTCTGCAGCTGTCTCTGTTTCATTACTATTAATAGAAGAAGCAGTTTCTTTTGAGCCTGCAGTCTCCATTGTTTTCGACAGCACCGCTCCAAAAACACCCTTATTAGCTGCAGCATTGGAAGTTTGTTCAACTGTTTTTTTAGCCGGTTGCAATGTTTGGATTATCGACACATTCATGTATTCACCCCCTTCCAAATCTATTGAATATCATCGTTACTATTTTCACTCAGCTTCTGTGTGAATCTTGCTGCATCAGCCGGCTCCATCTTTTCAAGGATTGCCGATAAAGTATCAGCCTTCATTTTCGATAGGATTTTTATCGCTTCATCTTCTTCTAGCGCAGTAATAATCGGTGCCGCTTTCTTTGGAGACATGGTCTCGTAAGTACGGATAATGTCCTTAAAAGCCCGCTTACTATCTTCATGTTGCAGCTTCAGCTCTTCGACTTCCCGTTCCAATCTTTGCTTTTGTATGTTTAAGCTCTGGATTTCTTCATCTTTATTTACAATTGATTCTTCCATCTTTGCCATTTGAGCATTGGCATCCGCTAATTCCGCTTCCAGATCTACAATCTTCTGTCCATCTTGGACAACAGATTTTTTCTCTTCCTCTTCTTCCTGCACCATCGTCGAAATCCCGGGAATTTTACTGCCTATTTCTTTTCCGTATTGAAAAACATTTACGCCTGCTACAGTCATTAAAATAAGAGTGACTAAAATTACAAAAAATAACGGAATAACTGCAATCAACACCCATTGGAATTTATTGTATGGCTTTTCTTCATTTACATATTCTTCATTTATTTTCTTTCCCATACAATCACCTAATCTTCTTTGCTTATAAATGTTTGGATTGAAATATCATCCATTTGTATCGACTCTTGTGCCTTGTTGGCTTTTACAAATCTTTCAAACTGCTTTTCTTTTATTTTTACATATTTCTTTACTTCTATATTTCTTTCAATCAAAACAGCTTGGTACGCTTCCATCCGTTGTCTTGCAACAATGACTTGCTGCTGGCAGTGTGCGATTGTTTTTTCGACATTATCTAAAAACACTTGATGTTGTCGCAATTCGATAACAGATAAACCGCCAATCATCTTTTCTTGCTGATAATCAAGCAAGTCTTCTTTCTTTTTTAGAAGCTTGTATAGTTTATTGGCAACTTCCTCAAATTTGTTTACCGATTCACTATACTTTGCTTGCGCATCGGCTTTTTCTTTTTCGCGCACTGCAAGAATCTTCTCAAATTTATACTGAAAGGAGCCCATCTATTCCACACTTCCTATTAGATTAATCAGCGCTTGAATGCCTTCTTCACTTGTAACTGCTTCGTCTGTTCTTTGTTTTAAAAACGCAATGATTTGTGGATATTTCCAAATTGCTTCATCAATTTCCTTTGAAGTTCCTCTTTTGTATGCGCCAATGTTAATCAAATCTTCGGTTTCGATGTATTTCGCCAACAGTTCCCTGAATTTGATGGCACTTTCCTTATGTTCAGACGTTATAATATTGCTCATAATCCTCGAAATGCTCTTCAATACATTAACAGCCGGATATTGTCCTTTGTTGGCAAGCTGTCGATCTAATACAAAATGTCCGTCCAATATCCCCCGTACTGTATCTGCGATCGGTTCATTCATATCATCACCGTCAACCAGCACAGTATAAAATGCTGTAATTGATCCGAGCTGGTTGGTTCCGGTTCTTTCAAGCAATTTCGGCAATATTGCAAAAACAGACGGAGTGTAACCTTTCGTAGTCGGCGGTTCACCAACTGCTAAGCCTATTTCCCTTTGTGCCATAGCCACACGGGTTACCGAGTCCATCATCAGCATGACATTTAAGCCTTTATCGCGAAAATATTCCGCTATTGCTGTTGCTGTATAAGCACCTTTAATCCTCATTAACGCAGGCTGGTCAGATGTCGCTACAACAATGATGGAACGCTTCAAGCCTTCCGGTCCTAAATCCTTCTCAATAAACTCCCGTACTTCCCGGCCACGTTCCCCAATTAATCCGATAACATTCAAATCTGCTGTCGTATTTCTGGCAACCATGCCAAGCAAGGTGCTTTTTCCTACCCCGCTTCCGGCAAAAATACCGACCCGTTGCCCTTTGCCGACAGTCAATAAACTGTCAATTAAACGCACCCCTACCTCAATCGGCTCGTTAACGGGCGGTCGATTCATCGGGTTAGGCGGATTTTGGTCTGTGCCAATTGTCGCCAATCCTTTTGGAAGAGGTGAACCGTCAAGAGGCATACCTAAAGGATCGACGACACTGCCAATCAGATCTGCTCCCACTTTGATTTCCAATGGTCTCATCGTTGCTTCGACGATACAGCCGGGAGCAATATCATTTAAAGCTGTATATGGCATTAACAAAACATTTTCTTCTTTAAAACCTACTACTTCCGCACGGATTAGTCTTTTAGATGATTTTACACCAACATGTATGTAACATAGGTCACCGATTGAGCTGGCAGGGCCTTGTGACTCAATCATTAGCCCTACTACCCTTTTTACTCTTCCATATCGCTTATATGTATCGATCTCTTGTATAAAAGGCAATAATTGCTCTACTTTCAATGCATTATTCCCCTTCCAACAGTTCTAGCAGCTTTCGCTTTATTTCTTGAATTTGACTATCGATGCTGGCATCTATTCTGCCGTTAGAAGATTCAATTACACAACTTGTTTCATCTAGCTCTTCATCCGGATAAATGTGAAAATCTGTTTCTTTTGGCATAATGCTCATTAACTCTTCCTTTTGCGATAAAATCAATTCATATTTCGAGTAATGAATGCGCAGACGAATATTATTATGTTCTTTGACTTCTTTAATTGCTTTTCTGACTAAATTGATGTAAAGTTCTTGTTTTTCTTCTACTTCCGCATTCAAGATTTTATTGGCTATTTCAACTGAAAGTTCTAAAATCGTTTTTTCAGATGCATCCAAGTACCGATGATAATCATCTTTTGCTAGCTCAATGACTTTTTGTGCCTGCAAAATTTGTTCATGCATCTCTGCATATCCTTGCTGCATTCCCATATCGTGACCTTCACTGTACCCAATCTGCCTTGCATCCTCTTCCAAGCTGACTCTTTCTATTTGAAACCAATTTTCCTTTTCAGCTTCCGCCTGTTTACGAATTGCTTCCGCTTCCCGGATAGCTTTTTGAATAATAGCTTGTGCTTCTTCTTGTGCATTCTTATAGATAAGGTCTATTTCTTCTTGGTCGAAGCTCGGCTGAACGATTTCTTCAGTAATTTCAAAATCCGTATTCATTTTAACAGTCTTAATTTTAATTTTTTTTTGCTCGACTAAGTCTGATTTCGCCCATGCGGATTTAATGATCCTAGACAATGATATCATCTCCTCCGCCGCGAGCCACGATAATCTCTCCAGCTTCTTCCAGACGTCTGATTACTGAAACAATGCGTGTTTGCGCTTCTTCTACATCACGTAAACGAACAGGTCCCATATATTCCATTTCTTCTGTAAACGTTTCAATCATACGTTTTGACATATTTTTGAACACGATTTCTTTAACTTCCTCACTAGCAACTTTAAGAGCCAGTTTCAGATCTTCATTTTCAGAATCTCTAATTACACGCTGAATTGCTCGGCCATCCAATGTAACAATATCCTCAAATACAAACATTCTCTTCTTGATCTCTTCAGCAAGCTCCGGATCCTGAATTTCTAATGCATCCAGTATCGTCTTCTCAGTCGTTCTGTCTACACCGTTTAGAACATCGACAACCGATTCGATGCCGCCGGTCAGAGTATAGTCTTGCGTTACAGTTGTTGAAAGCTTTCTCTCCAAAATTTGCTCAACTTCATTAATTATTTCAGGAGAAGTGCTGTCCATAGTCGCAATCCTTCTAGCAATATCAGCCTGAACTTCTTGAGGAAGTTCAGAAAGAATTTGCCCGGCTTGTGTCGGATCTAAATACGATAAAATTAGCGCGATTGTTTGTGGATGCTCATTTTGAATAAAATTTAATATTTGTGCCGGATCAGCTTTTCTTGCAAAATCAAATGGCCTTACTTGCAACGATGATGTTAAGCGATTGATGATGGCTGCAGCCTGTTCTGCCCCAAGTGCTTTCTCTAACACTTCCTTTGCATAGCCGATTCCGCCTTGCGTTATATAATCTTGAGCTAGCGCAATATTATGAAATTCATCTAAAACCCTCTCTTTTTCGGCTGAATCGACATTGCGCACACTTGATATTTCAAGAGTTAGCCTTTCTATCTCCTCTTCCGACAAATGCTTATAGACAGAAGCAGATACATCAGGACCTAAGGAAATGAGAAGAATTGCTGCTTTTTGTTTGCCGGTCAGTTCACCTTTTTTCTCTTTTTTCAACTCTATTTCCTCCTAATCCTTTGTTAACCAAGTTCGCAATAGTTTCGCGAACTCATCCGGTCTTTCTTTTGCCAATTTCTCCAATTGCTTTCTCTTAACAGTCGCTTCATTTTCAACTTCCGAAGTGACATCTGGAACATCGATTTCTTGCTCGGCAAGTTGCCCTTCTTCAAGAAGTCGAAGTTCTTCTTCCTGCTGCTGTTTTTTACGGTTACGAATATAAAGTATTAATACGGCTATCAGTGCCAATAAAAGAGCGGCACCAATCACATAAACCCACCATGGGATGTATTTTGTCTCTTGCGGAACGGTTTCCGGTTTCCCATTAAATTCATGAACAGATACAGATATACGTTCTTGCAATTCCTCTTCTGTCAACGGAGCTTCTAAAGTTTTTTTATCAATGCTTGTCCGTATGATTGAACCAAGTATTTGCGTGATATCATCCACACTTTGCTGAGATAAAGAACTTGGATCATCAGCTGAGGGCGGTTCTACCATTACTTGAATTCCCAAGTCTCTTACCCGATAAGGGCTTTCTTCAATTTCTTTTCGAATGCGATTGACTTCATTATTAATAGTCTCTTCGACTCTTTCATAATCGCCGTCTCCGGTATCGCCTTCTAAATATGTATCTAATGAATCTCCATTGTCTTCACCTTGAGGAACTCCACCGGCAGCATTTTCTCCGCTGAATGTTTCTGTAAGACGCTGAGCGCTAATTGTGATGCCTTCCATATTGTCCTCATCAACCGGCTCAACCAAACTATGTTCGCTTTTCTCCTGTGAAAAATCGATATCTGACGTAACCGAAACTACCACTTTATCTCTTCCGATAATTGTTCCAAGCATATTTTGCACTTGGCGCTGTATGTCTCTCTCAATTTCTCGCTTTACGTCCAATTGATTGGCTATAACAGTGCCATTACTGTTTTCTTCGCCTTTATAATCGTAGTATTCAAATAATTGATTCATAATGACAATGTTTTCAACCGGCAAGTTCGGCACGCTTTTTGAGACTAAATGATAAAGTGATTGAATTTGTTCATTCTCAAATTTATACCCAGGGGCCGTATCGAGCACTATTGAAGCAGAAGCTTGTTCTGTAGTATCTGCTACAAAAATCCCTGTCTCCGGCAATGTAATCATCACCCTTGCATCATTGACGCCTTGTATGCCTTTAATCAAATTGCCAAGCTCAGATTGCATAGCTTCCAGTTTAATGACATTGAACTCATTATCAGTCATTCCAATACTGGCATTTTGGCTGAAAAATGAATAGTCTATACTGCCTGATGACGGAATACCTTCCGCAGCCAGTTCAACCTTCAATGTATCTACCATTTCCTTTGGAACAAGAATCCCTGTTCCTCCTTCTGTTATTTCGGTTATGACTCCTCTACTGGTCAAGTTTTCAACAATCGTTCCTGTTTCAGAAGGAGTCAAATTTGAATACAGAGGCTCTAGCTGTGGTTTAGATGCAAAGATTGATGCAATAACAATAATAATAATGGCAATACTGACTGTACTGATAAGCAAAATTTTTTGTTTTTTCTGCCTGCTGTTCCAAAATGCGACGAATTTGTCTTTGGCAGACGTAAATTTTTCTTTCATCATAATCCCCCATGCAACCTTGTTTTCTCTCTGTTATGTACGTTTAATAGTCAATGTAAAAGGATATGATGCACTTTAAACTTGCATTCTCATAATTTCTTGGTATGCTTCCACTGCTTTATTTCGCATTTCCAAAGTTGTTTGCATCATAACGCTTGCTTTTTGTGATGTAATCATTACTGTGTGCAAGTCGACATTTTCACCGCGCACAAGTTTTTCTGTAACAGCGTCTGACTGAAGTTGCGCCGCATTTACTTGTTCAATGGAATCTTTTAAAAAGCTTGAAAATTTTTTATGTGCCTCTGCTGTTGTTGCTATTTGTTTTGTTCCTGCAGCACTGATAGTTGAAGCCTCACTGCCGGAAGTTATCCCTGATACCCACATAATTCATTCCCCTATCTATTTACCGATTTCAAGTGCCTTCATCATCATACTTTTCGAAGCATTAAACACAGTGACATTCGCTTCATAAGAACGTGTGGCGCTCATTAAGTCTACCATTTCCCTCAGCGGATCGACGTTCGGCATTTCTACATAACCATCCCCATTGGCATCCGCATGTGTCGGATCATAAACCAGCTTAAACGGTGTTTCCTCATCATCCACTATTTCAGTTACTTTCACACCGTTTCCGGCGGCTGTCTCTTTACCCTTTGCTGTATTCAGAAAACTTGAGAATCCGTTTTCTTTTGATTGCAACACAACAGACTTCCGTTTATAAGGTACCCATTCACCATTTTCATACGTTCCCCGAGTGGTGTCTACATTGGCCATATTCGACGATATGACATCCATTCTCAGGCGCTGGGCAGTCAAAGCGGAAGCTGTATTATTCATACTATGGAATATTGTCATTATTATCTTCCTCCCTTAATGACATTTTGCAACGATTGAAACTTCCCGTTTATTCTGTCTGTAACTGCGTTGTAGTATATTTGGTTCATCGCAAGAGAGCTCATCTCCTGATCAATATCTACACTATTGCCATTATGATTGTAAGAAACATTTTTGTTCACATATACTCCATTTGTACCTGTCGTTGAAGTGAAATCAAAATGCCTGTTATCTGTTTTATTCGCAGATAATGAACTGTTCATTTCAGATTCGAGCATCTTGCTGAAACTGACAGACTTAGCTTTATAATTGGGTGTATCAGCATTGGCAATATTATTCGAGATTACCTTTTGCTTTTGTGATGCATAATCTAGTGCGTATTCTAAAGATGTAATGGTTCCTGAAAAAAGCGACATCTTCTTCACCTCTATTGTTCAATATTTTTGGAAAATTACATCTCAATTACCACAGAAATACTTTATATCCATATAAATCTTACTTTATAGGAGTAATTTGGCATTGTCTATCGATTAATCGACTTATTATGTCAATTTTCTTAATTTTCCAGCGTTTTTTCGACATAATTTCCGTTACTTATACATAATAAGGCAAAAACTTTAAAAAGACTGCAAACTTTTGTCCTATTTTACAAATTTACATCTAAATACCAAAAAAATGTATTCCAGCGTGTTTTTCTCTCCTTATTGTCGATAAAATCGCATTTTAACTCAAATTCATCTTACGAGGTGCAAAAACGAACTTTATATCAATAGGAATATAGTATCTATTTTTGTTACAAATTTTCAAGAATTTTCAACAAATTTTTCTACTTTTTCATTTTTAATCAACAAAAAGCGACATCTTTATAGATGCCGCTTTATTGTTTTTATTATTGATTTTTTAATTTTTCTAATTCAACAAGGAATTTGTCATTCATAACTTTAATATATGTCCCTTTCATACCAAGTGAACGGGATTCAATTACACCAGCGCTCTCTAATTTACGTAATGCATTTACGATTACTGAACGTGTTATACCGACACGGTCAGCAATTTTAGAAGCAACCAGCAAACCTTCGTGGCCGTTTAATTCTTCGAAAATGTGTTCAATCGCTTCAAGTTCACTGTATGATAATGAACTGATTGCCATTTGAACAACTGCTTTGCTTCTTGCTTCGCCTTCAATTTCTTCCGCTTTTTCACGAAGGATTTCCATACCAACTACTGTAGCACCGTATTCAGCCAAGATTAAGTGCTCATCACGGAATTCTTCTTCCAAACGAGCTAAAATTAATGTTCCTAAACGCTCTCCACCACCGATGATTGGTACGATTGTTGTTAATCCGTTGATAAATAACTCTTTGTTTTCAACAGGGAATGCTGTATATTCGCTGTCGATGCCAAGGTTTGAAGATGTTTCCTGCAGATTAAACAAAGAATTTGTGTAATTTTCAGGGAACTGGCGATCTTCGAACATTTTCTTCATGCGCTCATTTTCGATTTGTTGATTAATACCAATTCCAAGTAATTTTCCTCGTCTGCTTACTACGTAAACATTTGAATCGATTACTTCGCTTAATGTTTCAGCCATTTCTTTAAAGTTTACCGGCTTGCCAGCTGCATTTTGAAGCATAGCATTAATTTTTCTTGTTTTTTCAAGTAAGTTCATTGATAAAGTTCCTCCTAAGTAGATGCTACCATTATTGGTATATGTCAAGTGGTTGTCTTTTCACTAGATAATAACGGTACGTTGTTACGTTTAATTATAGTATTAGAACATATTTGTCATTGAATTCAAAGAATATAATGACTTAAGTCTTTATTTTTCGAAATGCTTCCCAATTTTTCTTCAACATATTGAGGTGTGATGATAATTTTCTCCATCGTAATATCTGGTGCTTCAAATGACAGATCTTCTAAAAGTTTTTCTAAGATTGTATGCAATCGACGCGCTCCGATGTTATCGGTATTTTGGTTCACTTCATAGGCAACCTCAGCTATCTTACGTATAGCATTGTCTGAAAATTCTATTTGTATACCTTCAGTTTCTAATAAAGCAATATATTGTTTTGTCAAAGCGTGATCCGGTTCATGCAAAATACGCTGAAAATCTTCGACAGACAGTTTTTGCAGCTCTACACGAATCGGGAAACGTCCTTGCAGCTCCGGTATTAAATCAGAAGGTTTAGATATATGGAATGCCCCGGCTGCAATGAATAAAATGTGATCAGTTTTTACTGCACCATATTTCGTTACGACTGTTGACCCCTCAACTACCGGCAAGATATCTCGCTGTACTCCCTCTCTCGAAACGTCTGCAGAAGAACTGCCGGATGACTTGCTGGCAATTTTGTCGATTTCATCAATGAATATAATGCCCATTTGTTCCGTGCGAACAACGGCTTCTTGAGCAACTTCATCCATATCGATTAATTTAGAAGCTTCATCATTCGTCAAGACAATACGTGCTTCAGAAACTTTCATTTTACGTTTCTTTTTCTTTTTAGGCATTAAATTACTTAACGCATCTTGCATGTTCAGTCCCATTTGCTCCATGCCTGAACCTTGAAGCATATCGAACATAGATGGAGGCTGCTCCTCAATCTCAACTGTTACAAGCTCGCTTTCCAGTTCGCCTGCTGCAAGTTTTGCTCGGATCGATGCTTTTTTATTCAAGATTGTCTCTTCTTCAGCTGTCGGTTTCGCATCATCTTCTTCAACATTGTTCCCACCGCCGAAAAACATCTCGAATGGATTTTTCATTTGTTGGGATTTTTTGATAGACGGGACAAGAAGATCGACAAGACGCTTATTCGCATTCGCTTCCGCTACTTCTTTCACACTTTGGATTCTTTCTTCTTTCACAAGCCTAAAAGCCGTTTCCGCTAAATCTCTAACCATAGATTCTACGTCACGACCGACATATCCAACCTCTGTAAATTTCGTTGCTTCCACTTTCACAAACGGCGCATTGACTAATTTTGCAATGCGACGGGCAATTTCTGTTTTTCCGACACCCGTTGGGCCAATCATTAAAATGTTTTTCGGTACAACTTCATCTCTCAAATGATCTTTCAGCAAACTTCTTCTATACCGATTGCGAAGCGCAATGGCAACCGCTCTTTTTGCTTCTTTTTGGCCGACAATATATTGATCAAGCTTCTCGACAATTTGTCTCGGAGTTAATTGGACATGTTTTGATTTCATTATTCATATCTCCTTTATAATTCTTCAATTATAATATTAGAGTTTGTGTATACGCATATCTCGCCAGCAATTGTAAGCGCTGCTTCCGCAATCTCACGAGCCGATAACGTATCTCCTGAATATCGTTTCAGCGCTCTTCCCGCACTTAATGCATAACTTCCTCCAGAGCCGATTGCCAATATATCATCGTCCGGCTCGATAACCTCGCCTGTTCCAGATATGAGCAAAATATTGTCTTTATCCATTACAATCAGCATCGCTTCAAGCTGTCTCAATACTTTGTCACTTCTCCATTTTTTCGCCAGTTCTACTGATGCTCTTTGGAGATTGCCATTGTATTCCTCCAGTTTTCCCTCAAACATATCATATAAAGTAAAAGCATCTGCTACTGACCCCGCAAAGCCTGCTATTACGTTTCCATGAAATAATCTTCTAACCTTTTTTGCGCTATGTTTCATCACAATTGAATTACCAAAAGTTACTTGCCCATCACCTGACATCGCACATTTTCCGTTATGTCTTACGGCAAATATCGTTGTTGCATGAAAGTTTCCCATAATGCTTCTTCCTTTCGTATAGGGCTCTATGCCCGTGGATGTGAAGATTGATAAACCTTACGAAGCTGCTCCTTCGTAACATGTGTGTATATTTGCGTCGATGATATGTTAGAATGTCCTAATAATTCTTGGACGGAACGCAAATCAGCACCGTTATTCAACAAATGCGTCGCAAAACTGTGACGAAGCATGTGGGGGTGCAAATGACCGTCCTTACAAGCATCATTAATTAAATTTCCTAATATATATCTTATCCCTCTGTCGGTAAGAGGTTCCCCACGATAATTCACAAATACATAATCATGCTTTTGGTTCTTAATTAAATTACTTCTCGCATTACTAATATAAGTATGCAAAGCAGCTTTGGCATATTTCCCAAAAGGCACATATCGATCTTTTTTTCCTTTGCCGTGAACTAAAATGGTTTCCAATGAAAAATCAATATCCTTCATTTGCAGCCCACTGCATTCACTTACCCGTATACCGGTAGCATATAACAATTCCAACAACGCGAGATCTCTTTTCCCAAGAGCATTCTCGGTATTAACAGACTTAAACAACACCGCCACTTCTTCTTCATAGAGAAACTGCGGAAGTTTTTGATCTTTCTTAGGCATTGAGACAAGCGCAAAAGGATTTTCACTTACCAGTTGCTCTCTCATCAACCATTTATAAAAGCTTCGCAAACTCGACGTCTTGCGAGCAATTGATTTTTTCGCCAGATTCTTGTTGTATAACTTCGTTAAGTAAAGCCGTGCATCAAAATACGTTACAGTATGTATGTCGTCTACCCTTTGCTCAATCATGAACATAAAAAATTCATCTATATCTTTATGGTAATATTCAATCGTATAATCCGAATAATTTTTCTCTAACTGTAAATATTGCAGGAAAGCATGCAAACATTCACTTTTGTTTTTCATTATTAACACCTCACAAGGGTCACTAAATGTTATCACAAATTAGAGACCCTTGCAATGTATATCATATACTTTTCACAAAGTTCTGAATTGTATTCAATGCTCTTTTAGCATGCTGTTCGTTACGTTCTTTCTTGCCGCGGATCTTCTCCGGTAATTCTGGGAATAACCCGAAGTTCGCATTCATCGGCTGGAAGTTTTTCGCATTCGTAGTAGTAATATACTTCGCCATGCTTCCAATCGCAGTTTCAGCAGGAAACTCAATCGGTTCCTCACCGCTCACCAGACGCGCAGCATTAATACCCGCAATTAATCCCGAAGCAGCACTTTCAACATATCCTTCAACGCCCGTCATTTGGCCGGCAAAGAAAATGGTTGGCTGTTCTTTCAGTTGGTAAGTTGCTTTTAATACTTTCGGAGAATTGATAAATGTGTTTCGATGCATAACACCGTATCGAACAATCTCTGCATTTTCCAGCCCCGGAATCAGTCGCAATACTTCTTTTTGCGCTCCCCATTTCAAATGTGTCTGGAAGCCAACGAGATTGTATAGCGTACCCGCTGCATCATCTTGGCGCAATTGAATAACAGCATATGGGCGTTTGCCTGTTTTAGGGTCTTCCAATCCTACCGGCTTTAATGGGCCAAATAGCATTGTTTTCTTGCCTCTTGATGCCATTACTTCAATCGGCATGCAGCCTTCAAAGAAAATTTCCTTTTCAAATTCCTTTAATGGCACTGTTTCAGCTGAAATTAATGCTTCATAAAAAGCATTGAACTCTTCTTCATTCATCGGACAATTGATATAGGCAGCTTCACCTTTATCGTATCTTGACTTCACATATACTTTGTTGAAGTCGATACTATCCTTCTCAATAATTGGAGCAGCAGCATCATAGAAATACAAATGATCTTCTCCAGTCAGCTCTTGCACTTTTTTTGAAAGCTCCGGGCTTGTCAGCGGACCGGACGCAATAATTGTGATGCCTTCCGGAAGCGATGTGACTTCTTCATTCACAATTGTCACATTTTCATGATTCTTTAAAGTTTCCGTAATCTTTCCTGCAAACTCATGGCGGTCTACAGCTAAAGCTCCTCCTGCTGGTACAGAGCATGCATCTGCAGCTTTCATTATAAGTGAGTCAAGCTGTCTCATTTCTTCCTTTAACACACCTACAGCATTCGTCAATGTATTCGCGCGCAATGAATTGCTGCAAACTAATTCAGCGAATTGGCTTGTATGATGAGCAGGCGTCATTTTGACAGGTCTCATTTCGTACAGATTTACTTTTATCCCTCTATTTGCTAACTGCCATGCCGCTTCACTGCCGGCAAGTCCAGCTCCAATTACATTTACTGTTAAGTTCGTCATTGTTTTACCTCCGAATGAAGAATAATACGTTAGTTATAGCATCATCATCTCAATAGTTATTTATGTTTTGGTAACATACCTTAACAAGAAGCCATTATAACGTTAATATTCAGGTTTTGTCCATATACATTTCACAAACATTTTAAATTTTTATTTCCAATTTAACAATTTCCTTCATTTAAATAATACTGTTAATTATGATAGGTTATTTTCACAAAACAAAAGTAGGTGAGAGATCACCTACTTTTGTTGACTTTCTTTATAATCACATTGTACACATTGAACTTGAATGCCCTTCTTAAGCTTCTTCTCAACAAGAAGCCCTTCGCATTTCGGACATTTTCTGGCAATCGGCTTATCCCATGAAATGAAGTCACATTCCGGATATAAGTTACAGCCATAAAAAATACGTTTCTTTTTGCTCTTTCTTTCGATAATCTCGCCTTTGTCGCATTTTGGACATGGAACACCGGTGCCTTTTACAATCGCCTTCGTATTTCGGCAGTCAGGAAAATTGCTGCAAGCCATAAATTTTCCGTATCGACCCATTTTATAGACCATTGGACTTCCGCAAAGCTCGCAATCCTCGCCTGCTGGCTCGTCCTTAATTTCAATCTTTTCCATTTCGGCTTCCGCTTTTTTCAAATCGACTTCAAAGTTTTTATAAAACTCATCAATCACACGGCGCCATTTGACTGTACCGGCTTCAATATTATCAAATTCTTCTTCCATCTTAGCTGTGAACTCCACATTGACGACGTCCGGGAAAAATTCAAACATCGACTCATCAACAATCTCTCCAAGCTCAGTTGGAACAAATCGCTTGTTATCTAGCGTTACATAGCCGCGTTTTTGGATTGTATCCAATGTAGGAGCGTATGTAGAAGGTCTTCCTATACCGAGCTCTTCCAATGTCTTGACAAGTCGTGCTTCCGTATATCGCGGAGGAGGCTGGGTAAAATGCTGTTTCGGTTCGATATCTTTTGAGAAAACAACATCTCCTTCGGCTAAATCCGGAAGAATATTATCTTTCTCTTCAACATTATCATCAGTACCCTCAACGTATACTTTCATAAATCCGGGGAACTTCACTTTCGAACCGTTCGCTCTGAATATGATGCCGTTATTTTGCAAATCCACACTCATTGTGTCCAAAATCGCTGGTGCCATTTGGCTCGCAACAAAACGCTCCCAAATCAGTTTGTACAGACGATATTGATCACGCGATAAAAATTCTTTCACTGATAAAGGGTCTTTAAAAGTGCTTGTCGGACGAATTGCTTCGTGAGCGTCTTGCGTTTTAGCATTTTTCTTTTCTTTTCGTTTTTCTGTCAGTAAATACTCTTTTCCGTAATTCTGTTCGATATATTGAGAGCATTCAACTGAAGCAACATCCGAAATTCTTGTTGAATCGGTTCTCATATAAGTGATTAAACCGACTGTCCCTTCCTTGCCTAGATCAATACCTTCATAAAGCTGTTGGGCAAGCATCATCGTTTTCTTCGCACGGAAATTTAGCTTTCGTGCTGCTTCCTGCTGTAGCGATGATGTAATGAAAGGCAATGCGGCATTCCGTTTTCTTTCTTTCTTCGATACATTGCTGACTGTAAACTCATTGCCCGTAATTTGTTTGACGACTTGTTCAACTTCTTCAGCCGAATGTAAGTCTGTCTTCTTGCCGTCTACGCTGAAGAAAGAGCCTTCGAACACATCATTCCCTTTCAGGAAACCTGCTCCGATTGTCCAATATTCTTCAGGTATGAACTTCTGAATTTCTTTTTCTCTTTCAATTATCAGGCGAACCGCTACCGATTGTACACGGCCGGCGCTTAACCCTTTTTTTACTTTTTTCCAAAGAATCGGACTGATATTGTAACCTACAAGTCGATCCAATATTCGACGTGCTTGCTGGGCATCAACAAGATTTTTATTGACCGGTCGCGGATGCTTGAATGATTCTTTAATGGCATCCTTTGTAATCTCATTAAACACAACCCGGCAATCCGAGTTAACATCTAAATCTAGCGAATTGGCTAAATGCCATGCAATAGCTTCCCCTTCTCTGTCGGGGTCAGCCGCGAGATATATTTTCTTTGCTTTTTTAGCAGCTGATTTTAAATCCTTCAAAACAGGGCCCTTACCGCGTATCGTAATATATTTCGGTTCGAAGTCATGTTCTATATCAACGCCCATTTGGCTTTTTGGCAGATCACGAACGTGTCCCATTGAAGCTTTTACTTTATATTTTTTCCCAAGGTATTTTTCTATCGTTTTCGCCTTGGCTGGTGATTCCACAATGACAAGGTATTCTGACATGCAAAATCCTCCTTAAGAGGTTATTATAAATCTTCATTATTATTAATAGAAATAATCATTTTGTCAATATTAACATTTTTTTCTAACTTAAACACACTTTTCGAGAATATTTAGTTTTTTAAACATAAAAAACTATTATGATTGTATTTTCTGTTAAAGCGATTTCATAAATAAATGCGCTTGATGCTCAATTTATAATATATTCAAATATATTTCAACCTATTTTGAAGATTTTTCTTGTAATTTTCTTATAAATTTCACTTATAAAGGTTTTTTTTAGCAAAAATAATCCCCGCTTAACAGAGAAGCGGGTGAGATATCAGCTGTTTTGAATAGAAAATCGCATTTCCGATAATATATCTTCATGATGCATTACGGGCTTAGCTCCTTCCTGAATTAAAAAGTTTGTCCCTACTGATGTATTGTCTGTTATTTTGCCTGGCACAGCGAATACATTTTTCCCTTGTTCCAGTGCATGCTGAGCCGTTATTAACGAACCACTTTTCATCTTTGCCTCTACCACTAATACACCGTCGCTAAGACCGCTAATAAGACGGTTCCGCATCGGGAACATCCAACGTTCAGGCTTTGTAAAAGGGGTATATTCAGATATTACGAGTTGCTCTTTCATCATTTTTAGAGCTAATGATGTATTATCTTTTGGATAAATGTGAAATAAGCCTCCTCCTAAAACAGCAATAGTTGAACCGCCATGCCCGAGCGCAGAGCGATGAGCAAGTGTATCGATGCCTGCAGCAAGTCCGCTGATTATACAGCAGCCCCTCCTAATGAGCGGAGGCAACAGGCGATCAATTACTTCTTGACCATATACAGTCGCCTCTCTCATACCGACTACCGCCAATGCGTTCTCTTTTTGCAGCATGCTTAATCTCCCTTTAGCATAAATCACCCATGGCGGATTATAGATATGTCTTAGCCTGTCCGGATATAATTCATCAAAATACGTTAAAAACAATATATCATTTTCTTCGTACAACTCTATTTTTTGAATGATATTGATAGAATGAAGATCATCGTAAAAGAGGGAAAGTTGATTCGGTTTTAATTGCGGAAAAAGCGCTTGCCATTCATATCGCTTTTTTTTGAAGAGACTTTTAAGAAGGGGATCTTCCTTTAAAATCAAAAAAAACGTTTTCCAGCCTATGCCGCGGCAATGTTGCAATAATAAAAGACGCCGTCTGAATTCTTCCATTATTATGCCTCCATCTGTACAAAATAAATCAATACAAGAAAGCCTGAAAAAAACACAGGCTTTCTCAAAAATATTATCGATTAAGATGTTTTGCAAGTTTCGTATAAACCATGCTCTTTCAGCGCAGCAATCAATGTCTCGCCCATTACAGAAGGTGTCTCGGCAACATTAATTCCACATTCATTCATAATGCGAATTTTCTCGTCTGCCGTTCCTTTTCCTCCTGAAATGATTGCGCCGGCATGCCCCATGCGCTTGCCCGGTGGTGCAGTACGACCACCGATAAAGCCTACTACCGGCTTCTTCATATTGTGCTTGACCCATATAGCGGCTTCTTCTTCAGCAGTGCCACCAATCTCGCCAATCATAATGACAGCATGTGTCTCTGGATCTTCATTAAACGCTTTCAGGACATCAATGAAATCTGTTCCATTAACAGGATCTCCGCCGATCCCGACTGCTGTCGTTTGACCGATTCCTGCTTGCGTCAGCTGATGAACTGCTTCATAAGTCAGCGTTCCGGAACGGGAAACAACGCCAACGTGCCCTTTCGTATGAATATAGCCCGGCATTATGCCGATTTTACACTCATCTGCAGTAATGACACCCGGACAGTTAGGACCGATCAGACGTGTCTTCTTGCCTTCCATATAACGTTTTACTTTTACCATATCAAGCACCGGAATATGCTCAGTAATACAAATAGCCAAGTCCAATTGTGCATCGACCGCTTCCAAAATCGCATCAGCTGCAAACGGAGCCGGAACATAGATTACGGATGCTGTCGCGCCGGTTGCTTTTACCGCATCGCTTACTGTATTAAAAACAGGAACTCCTTCTACTTCAATACCGGCTTTACCAGGTGTAACGCCTGCGACAATTTTCGTGCCGTATTCAAGCATTTGCTTCGTATGAAAAAGAGCTGTTGAACCGGTAATTCCTTGAACGATTACTTTTGTATCTTTATTAATAAATACACTCATGGTTTCCCCTCCGCCTCTTAGCTTACTAATGAAACGATTTTTCGAGCTCCGTCCGCCATAGAATCTGCCGCTGTAACATTAATGCCGGAATTGTTCAATATTTGCTTGCCTAATTCGACATTTGTCCCTTCAAGACGCACAACGAGCGGTACATTTAAGCCGACCTGCATTGCTGCTTCGACAACACCTGTAGCGATTACATCGCATTTCATAATGCCCCCAAAAATATTGACAAATATTCCTTTTACATTTTGATCGGAAAGTATGATTTTGAAAGCTTCCGTCACCTTTTCCGCTGTAGCTCCGCCTCCAACATCCAGGAAATTAGCCGGATCTCCGCCATAATGCTTAATGATATCCATCGTTGCCATCGCAAGACCTGCACCATTAACCATACAGCCAATGTTGCCGTCCAAAGAAATATAGCTTAAATCATATTTAGAGGCTTCGATTTCTTTAGCATCCTCTTCATCTAAATCACGGTATGCAACTATATCTTTTTGTCGATATAATGCGTTTGAATCGAAATTAAGCTTGGCATCCAATGCCATTACTTTACCGTCGCCTGTAACGACAAGCGGGTTAATTTCAGCAATTGAACAATCCTTTTCAATAAATGCCGTATACAGACCCAGCATAAATTTAACTGCCTGCCCTACTAATTCTTTTGGGATATTAATATTAAATGCAATTCTTCTCGCTTGATAGCCTGTAAGACCAACAACCGGATCGATGATTTCTTTGAAGATTTTCTCTGGGGTCTCTGCCGCTACTTCTTCAATTTCTGTGCCACCTTCTTCGGAAGCCATTAAAACAACTCTTGAAGTAGCACGGTCCAGAACTAAACCAATGTAGTATTCTTTTTTAATGTCGCAACCTTCTTCAATAAGCAAGCGCTTAACTTCTTTTCCTTCAGGGCCGGTTTGATGTGTTACTAACGTCTTGCCTAAAATTTCACTCGCATATGTACGTACTTCATCAAGATTTTTAGCAACTTTTACACCGCCCGCTTTTCCTCGTCCGCCTGCATGGATTTGTGCTTTCACGACACAAACTTGAGTTCCTAGTTCTTTCGCTGCTTCTACTGCTTCTTCCACAGAAAATGCTACTTTGCCATTCGGCACAGCTACTCCATATTTTCTGAGGACTTCTTTACCTTGATACTCATGGATATTCATTTACATCCTCCTATCAATAGTCCAAATTAGGTAGTTTTCCATTCTCACAGCCGCTATCGAAATTATGCTTGATTATTTTATAGATTGCGATTTTATTGTATTAAACTTAAATTTACTTGTCTACCTTTTATGTTAAAATAATCCAAAACATAATCACTAAACACATCTTAATGCTTTTCCCCTTTCATTTGCAAATTTTCTGCTTTGTAAGTATTTTTTCTGTTTTATACGTTATTTTATTTGAATAACGATTATCCAAAACTGCTATAAAGATAACTGCAAAACAAAAGAGCCCAAATAAGCAATGGTCCCTAAAAGTCAAAGTGACAAAACTGACTTTTAAGACCGCAGCTTACTTGGAGCTCTTTTGCTCAATTTTCGCTTTTTTATCAAGCTGGTATATGAGGGCAAATATTTCTGCCACCGCTTCATATAATTCTTGCGGAATCGACTCATTTATGTTTAATTTTCCGAGGAGTTCTGTCAATGAGGCATCTTCCTGTATCGGAACATTGTTCTCCCGCGCTATTTCCAGAATGGATTTTGCTATTTTTCCCTTTCCTTTCCCTATGACTTTAGGCACATCTTCAGTACTTTTGTCATATTTTAATGCTATTGCTTCTAATCTTTTTTCGCTCATATTTTAATATCCAATCCAGCATAAGGCGCCTTATCCAATACTTCTGTTTTAGATTTAACCACCACATTTTTCCCGGAAGGCGGTATAAAACTGAAGCCTGAAACTTGATAACCTAAATGAGCCAAATTTTCTTTCGCTTGCTCTATTAAGGGTCCTGCAGCTGCCTTTAGCTCTTTATAATGTTCATTAATAACTGTCACTTTCAACACCCGATTTTGCACAACCATATCAATCACGGTTTCATCCAGATTACTCAGCTGTAAATAAAATAAAACTCGGCAAAAAGCAGGGTCGATCTGATCATTTTCATCTTTTCTCCCGCTCCACTGCATCACTGCTTCCGTATGAAACCCATGAAAAGACAACGGTATTTGCGAGACAAAATGCTGCATAGGGCCTGAAGATTGTGATAATATTTGCTGCGCTGTAATCTTATGAATAAGTTGATCTGCTTGTTCTCTGACAGCTTGCTGCTGCGTTTCATTGACTAGCTGGAGCAATAACGGCTTTAAAGTTATTAATTCCGTTTCCTTAATAGGCCTACCTTTATCGGCGCTTGCCAAGTAGTTTTCAAATCCAAATCCAAATTGCCGGATTAACTGTTTAATTTCATTGGCTATCACTGATGATTTAGGAACGGCTAAATCGTTAATCTCAGTTTGCATTAGTTGATGAAAAAACTGATTAGCATCGGCACTTAAACCATGAAGCGGTTTGCCCTCCGCCACTTGTCCAATCATCGCAGTCATATTCGATCTGATTTGCTCAAAACCTGCTGGCAGCTGCATTGATTGATGTAATATTTGCATAAACCGATTTAACTTTACCGGGCTGTTGCTGCTCTCGGCCCCGATAAAGGCAATGATGGCTCTTGCAAGCTGCTGATAGGCAGTTTGTAAGGCGTTCCCATTATCTGTTGATTTACCCGCTATATTGATGGCTGCGGCAGCTTTAGAAAATTGCATCGCCGCTTTTTGCAGCTGATTCCATAGTGTCGTCTCTCCACCCATTAGTGATGATGGCCGCATCTGTATGCCTAATTGTTCAGCATTGGGGACAACACCACTTGTTTGAAACTGATTAAGAAATGAAATCATTTTACTTACATTTTGATTTCCATTTAAGAATGAACTTTCGCCAATCTGCTTCATTGCCTGCTGTAAAAAAACACTTTCATTTTTCGGAAAAAAACCAATTGCTTTTAGAATAGAGCTTGCCTGCTGCTTCTGATTGCCGCCTGGATTCAACCAATAGGTTAAGAGCTTCTGAAGTCCTCTCTCCGCCAATTTTTCCGTATCTGTCATCAAAAATTGAGTTAACAAAGCCTTAACAGATGCTTCTGTTTCATTTTTGGGAGCAAACAGCAAACTATTCAAGCCGATAAATAACTTTTGCAAAGGTATCCCATCATCAAAAGAAGCCAATGAGCGAAATACTTGTTCGCTAAACGGCAATGAAAAATCGTGCATCACTTTTAAAAATGGCATATTTTTCATTTGATTACCACTGCCTCCTAACCATTGCAGAGATTGAATAAATTGCTCCTTCGTAAACGGCAATTGGTTTTTCACCATGAAAAGCGCAAGCGATAAAGATTCCCTCGTTTGCGGAAGCGAAAAATGCTGCAGCAGTTGTAGAGAGAGATCTTTCAGGCTTTGATTATTTCCGTTGCCGGGCATTACTTTAAGCATTGTTTGCTCCCCTGTCGCTTGTACCTGAAACCAGTATCGGCCTCCGGCAGCAATCGGTGCATCTAACTGGGCTGTTATCTTATGTTGTCCAATGCTGATTTCAGCCGTTTGATTAGTATGAATTTTAAGGACTTTTCCATACAGCATTTGACCATCCTTCAATTCTATTGAATTATGAGCTGAATGCTGAGGAATGATGCTTGATGCTATGCCCGAAGCCTGCATTTAGTTCACACCTTTCATTACTATATCAATATATTAATTAAATTATTTAAATGTTATTTTGCCAATTCCTTAACCGGCGCAAAACTCATTCGGTGCCATGGAGTGATTCCAAATTGATCTAAAGCTTCGAGATGCTCCTTTGTGCCATACCCCATATTGTTCTTAAAGCCATACTGAGGGTACTTTTCGTCATATTGCTTCATTAAACGGTCGCGCGTCACTTTGGCTATAACAGAAGCGGCGGCAATTGAGACACTATTTGCATCACCTTTAATTATCGATTGTTGCGGAATGTCAAGGGGCAGCCTCATCGCATCAATAAGCGCATACTCCGGCAGCACAGACAGTTGCTCCACTGCCTCCATCATCGCAACTTTTGTAGCTTCATATATATTTATTTTATCAATGATTTCATTTGAAACAATACCAATACCTACAGCGACAGCGCATTGCATAATTTGTTCATACATATCATCTTTCTGAATATCGCTCATCTTCTTTGAATCATCGAGACCAATTAACTTAACTTCTCTTGGTAAAATTACCGCAGCTGCAACAACCGGTCCGCAAAGCGGTCCCCTTCCCACTTCATCAATTCCTACAATTTGCGTATATCCTTGCTGAAGCAACTCGTTTTCATATTTGTTCATATGCATCCACTTTTGCTCAAGCTGTAGCTTTTTGGCATAAGACCTTTTCCAAGCCTTGACTGCTTGCTGCACGCCTTTACGCTCATCGTCAACACACAATTGCAGAAATGGATCTGTTTCGTCCAAGACTTCCTGTAATCTCTCTTTAATTTCTTTAATGCTTAGTTTTTTCTCCAATGCTGTCCGCCCACACTTTCTATTGTATTTATCGGCAAAAATGCAATTTTTTTAAGAGCAAAAAAAAAGCTCCAAATCGGAGCTTTACTCAGTTTCTTCCTCAGGAGGCAATTCAAATGTGAATCTGCCTAATTTGACAGCCCGAAGCTCTCTAACAATCAGTTCAGCTGTTTTATCGTAATCAATGCTTCCACCGCTGCCTAAAACACCGCGATATCGTCCGATATGATCAAATAACTCAACAAGATCTTCAGGAATCTCATCCAGTTTGAATCGTTCCTTTAGTGTATCCGGATATTCCGATTCCATAAAGCGCAACACGAATACAGCTAGGTCTTGCTGATTAAGAAGCGTATCTTTAATCGCTCCGGTAGCAGCCAATCTTTTGCCGATTTCCTGATCTTCGAACTTCGGCCAAAGTATCCCCGGTGTATCCAGCAGTTCTAATTCTTTTCCTACTTTAATCCATTGCTGAGACTTTGTCACACCGGGCATATTTCCGGTTTTAGCGATATTTTTCTTCGCCAAACGATTAATGAAAGTTGATTTACCGACATTCGGTATGCCGACAATCATCGCCCGGATTGCTCGCGGTTTAACGCCCTTTGCTTTCAGGCGGTCAAGCTTGTCTTTTAATATCACTTTCGATGTGCCTACAATTTGTTTTAAGCCCTCTCCGGCTTGAGAATTGATCGCCAGGGCATTAATCCCTTTAGAAGAGAAATATTCGAGCCATAGTGCTGTTTTTTGCGGATCAGCCATATCAGCTTTATTTAATAAAACAAGTCTTGGTTTATGCTGAATGATTTCATCAATCATCGGATTTCGAGATGATAAAGGCAATCTCGCATCAACCAATTCATATATAATATCTACAAGTTTCAGTTTTTCTGTAACTTCACGTCTCGCTTTGGCCATATGGCCCGGAAACCATTGAATCGTCACTGGTATCCACCTTTCTTATTTTACAATTCGCATATCGCTGATTGGCCAGTATACAATGCTTGTTTTTCCGACAACTTTATCCATCGATACAAATCCAATATGTCTGGAGTCCTTTGAATTACGGCGATTATCCCCCATTACGAATAAATAACCTTCCGGCACTGTTTCCTGTCCGTCCGGGATGTCAAGCAGCGTAAACGAATCAGTTAACGGACCGTCGAATACTTGCTCCTTATATTCATCCAAATACGGCTCATCAATTGGCTCACCATTGATGTAGAGGACGTCATCTATATATTCTACTGTATCACCAGGCAGACCGATTATACGCTTAATATAATCTTTTCCCTCGGGTGCATGAAAGACGACAATATCAAATCGTTCAGGGTCGCTAAACGTATAGGAAATTTTATTGACAATCATGCGATCTTGATCGTGTAATGTCGGCATCATCGAATAGCCGTCCACCACAATTGGGGCTATTAGAAAAAAGCGAATAATTACTGCTAACGCGACCGCGATCAGTAACGCCTTTATCCACTCCCACAGTTCGCTTTTCTTTTTTGTTGTCATCAAACTCACCAGCCCGTACTGTATATTTTTATTTCACTGCTGTCTATAGTATAGCAAACAAACAGTCTAAATGATTGTAATCCAACTTGCGCTATGTAAATGTTAATTCATTTTTTGAAAGTGTAAAAAAGAGCTTGTATTAACAAGCTCTTTTTCATGTGTTTCATTGTTTCCAATATAATCAGCTAAGCTGTTAGTTTCGGAAAAATTAGCGAATCTCTTTAATACGAGCTGCTTTACCGCGAAGACTACGTAGGTAGTAAAGTTTCGCGCGACGTACTTTACCGCGACGAACTACTTCTAGGTTTGCAATTTTTGGTGTGTGCACAGGGAATGTACGCTCAACACCTACGCCGTAAGATACTTTACGAACTGTGAATGTTTCGCTAATTCCACCACCACGACGCTTGATAACCACACCTTCAAAGATCTGGATACGCTCACGAGTTCCCTCTACTACCTTAACGTGTACACGTACAGTGTCACCAGGACGGAAAGATGGAAGATCTGTGCGTAATTGTTCTTTAGTGATTTCATGAATTAATTGTTGCATCGTTTTCAACTCCTCCCACAGACGCTCTTGCAAGTCATTTATATACATTGCAGCGGAACATCGTTATCAATGATTCATTGAGATAATCTCTTTTGAACCACAAAAAGTATCTTAACATAAATAACAGGGCAGTGCAATAGCTATTCTTCGGAAATAATTTCTTCCAACCACTTTTTTTCTTGCGGTGATAGCTCTATATGTTCAAGCATATCCGGTCTGCGCTGCCACGTTCTTCTCAGGCTCTCTTTCATGCGCCATTCTTCAATCAGCTTATGATTGCCGGACATTAATGTATCCGGTACTTTATAGCCTCTGAAATCGTATGGACGCGTATAATGAGGATGCTCAAGCAAGCCTGAAGAATGAGAGTCTTTGATAGGAGAATCTTCATTTCCAAGAACGCCGGGCAATAGTCGCACCACACTGTCAATAATAACCATCGCCCCAAGCTCTCCGCCGGTCAAGACATAATCACCAAGAGAAATCTCATCCGTTACGACATGCTCACGAATTCGTTCATCATAGCCTTCATAATGTCCGCAAACGAAGATTAAATGATCTTCTTTAGCCAACTCTTCGGCCTTGCGTTGCGTGTAACGTTCTCCTTGAGGGCATAAAAGAATCACACGCGGCTTCTTTTCCGTTTGTTCCTGCAAGTGCTCGACCGCGGAAAAAATCGGCTGCGCCTTCAAAACCATGCCGGCACCGCCACCATATGGATAATCATCGACTGTTCCATGCTTATTATCGGAAAACTCGCGGAAATTGACGACATTGTAAGTTGCCGCCTGTTTCTCTTCCGCTTTTTTTAAAATTGACGATCCGAATACACCTGTGAACATTTCAGGAAACAGTGTTAAAACATCAATTTTCATTACAGCAACCCTTCCATCGGTTCAATAATAATTGATTTCTCTTTAACATCGATTTCCTTAACAACATCCTCGATGTACGGGATTAAGATATCTTTCCCTTTTTTGGCCTGGATTACCCATACATCATTTGCGCCCGGCGTCAATATTTCACGAATTGTGCCTATTTCTTCTCCAGTAGTCGTAGAAACCTTGCAGCCGATGATTTCATGATAATAAAACTCACCTTCATCCAATTCGCTTAAATACGACTCAGGCACCTTTAAAACGCCCTCTTTGAATGGTTCTACCTGATTTACATTGTTATAGCCTTCAAACGTCAATAAATCAAAGTTTTTATGTTTGCGGTGTGATGTAATTTTTAACTCTATCGGTGCATTATTTGTTCCTTGAAACAAGAATAGTGAATTCCCGACTTGATAGCGTTCATCCGCGAAGTCAGTTCTAGATATAACACGAACTTCTCCTCTAATGCCATGAGTATTGACAATTTTACCTACATTAAACCATTTTTCCAAATGCGACACCTCTAACGTATTTCTGTAACTTTCCCATCTTTAACAACAATGGTTTTCACTTTGGTTAGTTCTTTCCAATCGTCTCCTACTTCAACGTCGACAATCGACTGAACTTCCCGTTCCTTTAGTTCACTGCCAATCGGCAATCTTTCTAATTGCTCTAATTTAAACGCAAGCAGCTTCAGCTTTTCCGCACGATTATTCAGTTCTCTTTCGAAATGCGATTGCAAACTGACAGGCTGTATCTTTTTCGTTTTAGCCAGCTTTTTCATTTCGAACTTCAGCTGCTCGATTTCCTTTTGCAATTGTGCAGACTGCTCGGCATATTGATTAATTAACTGGTTCTTGCTGTTTTCTGTTAAGACTTGATTAACATTTACTGTTTGAAGAATTCTCATTTTAAGCTCCTCCTAGCCCTATTGTATATCAATATGGCATATGTATCATGTATCATGTACGCGAAGCTCTATGATGTTTCCATTTTCTTTTTATGATACCAAAAAAGGAGGGGTATTAGCCCTCCTATTCGGAAATCTCTAGATAGATTTTTTTTTGCTGTGTAGATCCTGCTGCATATATTACAGTCCGAATCGCCTTAGCTACACGTCCTTGTTTGCCGATTACTTTCCCCATATCATCCTTATGGACTGATAAAGTGTAAGTAATCGATTGATCATCTTCCTTGGCTGCTATTTCGACAGCCTCGGGGTGATCGACAAGTGACGTTACAATCGTATGAATGAGTTGTCTCATCATTCAACCGATATTATTTGCTGTTTTTTGCATTGTGGAATTTTTCCATAATGCCTTGTGCAGAAAGTAGGTTACGAACTGTATCAGATGGTTTTGCACCGTCTTGTAACCATTTAAGAGCAAGCTCTTCGTTGATTTCAACTTTTGCTGGTTGAGCAACTGGGTTGTAAGTTCCTACTACTTCGATGTAACGTCCATCACGTGGTGAACGAGAATCAGCTACTACAATACGATAGAAAGGAGATTTTTTAGCTCCCATACGTTTTAAACGAATTTTTACTGCCATTTTATAAAGCACCTCTTCCGATTAGTTTCAACAAGATAATATATTATCAAAGTTATTTATAGTTTGTAAAGGATTTTTTCTTAACAGTGTAAAAAACCTTACATGAAAGGTAGTTTGAAGCCTTTTTTCTTGCCTTTTTGCATAGAAGTCATCTGCTTCATCATCTTTTTCATCTCATCAAATTGCTTCAAAAGACGGTTAACTTCTTGAATCGAAGTACCGCTTCCTTTCGCAATTCTTTTGCGTCGGCTAGCATTAATGATCTCTGGATGATCTTTTTCTGCCTTCGTCATAGATTGAATGATTGCTTCAACATGACCAATTTGCTTTTCGTCAATGGAAATGTTGTTCAAGCCTTTCATTTTGTTAGCACCAGGTAACATTTTTATAAGATCGTCTAATGGTCCCATATTACGAACTTGACCAAGCTGCTCTAAGAAATCATCAAACGTAAATGATTGTGTACGGAATTTCTTCTCAAGCTCTTTTGCTTTTTCGTGGTCTACGTTTGATTGCGCTTTTTCAATTAAAGTAAGCACATCGCCCATACCAAGGATACGTGAAGCCATACGCTCAGGGTGGAATACCTCAAGAGCATCGAGCTTCTCGCCCATACCGACAAATTTAATCGGCGTGTTTGTCACAGCGCGGATTGAAAGAGCGGCACCGCCACGTGTATCACCATCCAGCTTCGTTAGGACAACACCGGTAAGTCCAAGCTGATTATTGAAGCTTTCCGCAACATCAACGGCACTTTGTCCCGTCATGCTGTCTACAACCAGGAATATTTCATCCGGTTTAGCAACTTCCTTAACATCTTCCAATTCCGTCATTAGCGCTTCATCAATATGCAGACGGCCGGCTGTATCAATCAGAACATAATCATAGTGCTCTTCCTTCGCTTTTGCAATAGCTTGCTTAGCGATTTCAACAGGACTCACTTGATCACCTAAAGAGAATACTGGCATGTCCAGTTGTTTCCCTAAAGTTTCTAACTGTTTAATCGCCGCCGGTCGGTAAATATCAGCAGCAACTAGTAACGGCTTACGGTTATATTTCTTTCGCAGCAGATTTGCAAGCTTCCCAGTGGTGGTCGTTTTACCGGCACCTTGAAGACCTACCATCAGAATGACTGTCGGCGGACGGTTTGCAACAGCAATTTTGCTTTGCTCTCCACCCATTAACGCTGTCAATTCTTCTTGTACGACTTTGATTACCTGCTGACCAGGGGTTAAGCTTTTAAGCACTTCTTGACCTACTGCGCGCTCGCTTACGCGTTTCACAAAATCCTTAACAACCTTAAAGTTAACATCCGCTTCTAAAAGAGCGAGACGCACTTCGCGCATCATTTCTTTTACATCGGATTCATTTACTTTTCCTTTGCCACGAATCTTTTGTATCGTGCCTTGCAGTCGGTCGGCTAATCCTTCAAATGCCATCGTTGCCGCCTCCTAATCTAATCTCTCGAGCTCCGCTACGATCTCTTGGCCAGAAGATGAAAGTTCTTCCTCCTTCAGCCTTTGAATAAGCGCGCTTCGCTGTTGAAACTTTTCAAATAATAGAAGCTTTGTTTCATATTCCTCTAACATCGCTTCTGTTCTTTTAATGTTATCATATACCGCTTGCCTGCTTACATCATATTCCTCGGCAATTTCACCAAGGGAGAAATCATCTAAATAATAGAGCGCCATGTAGCTTTGCTGTTTTTTTGTTAACAACGATTGATAAAAATCATACAGATAATTCATTCGCGTTGTTTTTTCAAGCGTCATGTTGCCTTCCCCCTTATGTTAAGTAAAACACCTTTACATTTCATAGTTTACAAGCATAAACTATGGATGTCAAGGTGATTTCCTTTAAATGCACTATTTTTGGAGAAGTTTTTTCATAAGAAAACCGTTACCGGTCCTTTTTCAACATGATTAAACTACTTAGATCGCCTCATTGAAAAAGGAGCCTTGCGGGAATAGAAAAGCGGAAGCGGCCCGTTCAGCCCCGACCTGCATAAGACGAATCACGTAGGAAATTGTAAAATTTCTGAAGTGATTTGGCTTATGACCTCGAGGGGCTGGCCGCTGCA